>NZ_ABIZ01000001.1:632373-1264747 GCF_000172155.1 Verrucomicrobium spinosum DSM 4136 = JCM 18804
AACAACAGCTACCATTTTTCCACCGTCCCAGAAGCCGATCCTTTGACGGTGCGGCCCCTCTCGTCGCCGCCCGCATCCGTGGACATGTGTGTGATTGTGAGAAAAGGGCAGGATCTCAGACCCTTCACCCAGGGCCTTTCGATCATGGCTCCGCTGCGAGTTTACATCGGCGATGACCTTAACGCTGTGCCCGCCCCGGCACCTCCCGCTGGCTCAGGGCTTCCAGAGGGATCTCTGTACTACCCGCCCATGTCCATCTTTGCGGCGGAGATGCGGGTGGGCACCACCCCCTTCATCAGGCCCTTTGAACATCATGGGCAGATGGGCTCGCTCCTTTCAGGGGCCAGCTCGACCTGGCGACCGCTTGACATGAAATCTGGCACAGAAGAGGCGGTGCACAGTGAGGGCATTCTGGCGGACCTTTCACCGCTCCGCAGCCCGGCAGAACTTCCTCCAGTGTACCAGATGAACTGGCTGGTGGTGGTTGAAGAAATCCCCCAAAACTAACTGGATACTGGACTCCTCCTCAGCGCAGACATGACAGGCATTCCTGACTCCCCGGTGCAAAACCTGCTTGGGCGGCTCGCAGACGCCTACCCGGGTCGTGAAATCTCGGACGTGCAACTGCGGTCGAACGGGCTGATCTATGTGCACACCAACCGGGGGATCGAGATCGCAGAGTCCTTCGGCATTCAGACCGATGCCATGGTCCACCAGGTGGCAGAAGCCTTGTATCTCAATCAGACCCTGGAGATATGGACGGATGTGAGCGAGGCCGGGTCAGTGGACAAGATGTGGGAGCTCGTCAAGACCCGGCGGGTGATCGATTTCAGCTGTGACGCCGGAGCGCTGGGGGCTCCTGTCCGCATGCGTGTGCAGATGCACCTCAGCGAGGGCGGCATGGGCCTGACCTGCCGCTGGCTGCGCGGCACCATCTCGCAACTGGAGACACTGGGGCTTGAGCCCATGATTTCGGACAGCCTGCGTGAGCTCATGCAGCGTCGGTTTGGTCTCGGCCTGATCACCGGCCCCACCGGTTCAGGGAAATCCACCACCCTCGCAGCGGTGCTGGACTGGGTGCGCAGGAACTTCCCCAAGCACATCGTCACGGTGGAGGATCCCATTGAATACCGCTACTCCGCCACCATGGAGGACCCGAACCAGCCGGGCGTGCAGATCCCCTGCCCCTCCCTGGTGACCCAGCAGGAGGTGGGCAAGCACACCAACTCCTACCAGTCTGGGCTGAAGGAAGTGCTGCGCAAAACGCCCAACATCATTCTGATTGGCGAAATCCGGGATCGGGAAACCATGGAGACGTGCATTGAGGCCGCCCAGACGGGCCACTTCGTTCTTTCCACGCTGCACACGCGCGGAGCGGTGAAGACCATTGACCGTATTCTGGAGTTTTTCCCCAAGGAGCAGCAGCCGGCCATCCTGCATCGCCTGGGGGAGACACTCACGTTTGTGCTTTCTCAAGGCCTGCTGACGGGTTTCAACGGGCGTGTGCTCGTTACGGAGTATCTGCAGAACACCAGCGAGTCGGTGGCCGCCGGCATCCGGGCGTATGACGGCAACGCCACGTCCCTGGCAGACGCTCTCCGTTACAAGGGCAATCTGCGCTGGGACCAGAGCCTTCTGCAGCTCTATCGCGGCGGGGCCATCTCGGAGAACATCTTCAACGCGAACCTGCTTGGCTGAGGACGCCGGTCCGGGAGAGCTGCCTGCGGATTCTCCCGGCCAGTGTTTCCAGGAACCGGGCGTGGTTTTCGAGCTCCTCCCGGCGTATTTCTGGAATGGCCGCCCACCAGCCCTCATTTTGGGCATGGGAGCGCAACTGGCGGTAGCGGTCCAGGCAGGTGTCAAGATTCTGCCAGGTCCGGGAGGCGGCGGCGAGATCGGTCTGGCCGGGCTGGAGGCTGGCGTTCAGCAGATTGATTGCGGCACCGGCCCCTGTCAGGCAGTCGCCCAGCCCGCTGTCGTCGGAGAGCGCGTGTTGCAAGGCCCGTTGGGCCAGTTCTTCAGAGGCCTTCAGAGCAGCTTCGGGAGAGCCCGCCCTGGATTGAATCTGGAAGTGAAGGATCTCGTAGAGCACCGCGTCGCCGGGGTCCAGCTGGCAGGCCAGACGCAGGCGCCAGTCGGCGGCGGCGTTGAGGTAGCGGCTGTGAGCTGCGGAGAGAGCCAGCGGGCCATCCCTGCGGGTGCGGGCGGCATCGAGGCGGGCGATGAGTTTGACTCCTCGATCCAGAACGGAGCCGCTGGCTTCCTCTGGAGTCTCCACGACCGATGCAGGGGCTGAGGGGGGCGGAGGCATGGGAGGCTGGCCCCGACGCGCCAGCCGGCCCGGCATGGCGGGTGGTGGTGGCGTTTGGCTGGTTGCGCCCGGTGCGACGGCTGCGGGCTGGTGATTGCGCGTTTGCTCTCCGCCATGCCAGTAGGCATACAGGGAGTCTCGCATGAGCCTGGCGACCAGGCTGCCATAGGCGCTGCCTGCCATGCCAAACGCCGGCGGGGCCGCGTGCGGCATGGCGGGGACAGGGGCGGCAAAACGGCCGGCGCCCCACACTGCGGCCGCGGCACCAATCAGGAGCGGGTACGAAATGCGCATATGCCGAGAAGGAAGAACGCCAGGCCTTCAAGACCCAGGCAGATGACGGTTTGGAGGAACGAGGCCATGGGTAGCGGCCCCATCTTGAAAACCAGGCGCGGGGTGAGGTCCGCCAGATGATAGTGGGGGATGAGCATCCACACCGTCTTGAACACCCCATTGTCACCGGAGGTGAGCATGGGTTCGAGCCAACCACTGCCGAAGAGTCCCAGGAAGAGCAAAGCCACCGGTACCAGGAAGGCGATCACCTCCGAGGTACGGGTGCCCAGGGCCACACTGAGCATGAGCAGCGGCACGGCCACCGCGCCATAGAGCACCGCGTACTGGACGACGAGCCCAAACCAGCGGGCGGCCTCCGTGGGATTGGAAGGGCTGCAGAAGACGACGCATATACCGGACGCGATGACCGCCAGGGCGGCCGCCCAGATGAGTACGGAGGCATTGATCTGCATGAAGAGCTGGGCGGGCTTCAGGCCGCCGGCGCGCAGATGCTCCAGAATGCCCTCCCGCCGCAGACGATGGCCCAGGGCAGCGCCTTGAAACGGCAGCCAGGTGAAGAGTGCCAGCCAGGCATAGAGCCAGGCCGCCTGGGCCCGGGCGGGCTGTAGGATCACTGGCTTCTCCTCCCAGGGTGTGACCAACGGGGCGAGCCAGGCAAACAGGAGAGCTCCCCCCAGAAGCAGCCAACAGCTTCCCCTCACAGTGAAGCTCGAGGTGCATACATGAAACAACGGCCAGGTACGTTCGGATCTCATTGGTGAAGGGCTTGATAGGTGTCGAACCAGGAGTCTCCTTGGCGGGATCCCGTGTGGTGCAGCCGGCCGGACCGGATGGTGAACAGAGAGTCGGCCCGGCGGACGCTTTCCAGTTCATGGAGGATAACGAGACGCAGCGCATCTTTGCTGGCTTCTGCCCAAAGCGCGGTGACGACTTCCCGGGTCTCTGCATCCAGGCCGGAGAGCGGTTCGTCCATGAGGAGCACGCTGTGGCCTGTTTGATGGAGGCGCGTCTCTGCGATAATGAGAAGCACCTTCTGGCGGTTGCCGCGAGAGAGCCTGCCGATAGGGCAGGAGAGATTGAGATTGAGGATCTCCGCCAGCCGTTCGGCTTCATGGAGCGCCCGGCCTTTGAACAGGGAGCGGAAGAGGGCCATCGGTTTGAGCTCCTCGTCCATCTTCAGTTCATCTGAGAGATAGAGCACGCGCCCGTCCACTTTCAGTCTGCCGCCCAGGGTGGGGCTCAGACCGGCCAGGGAACGCAGGAGGGTGGTTTTACCGGCCCCATTGGGTGCTACGAACAGGTGGAGCCCGGTGCCAATATGGACGGGCTCACTGGCCTCGACAAGCGTCCGGGGCTGGCGGTGCCAGAACGGGCCGACATGGTAGCCAAAACGCGTGCCGGGGGCGATGCTGAGGCTGGGAGAGGGGATGGCTTTCATGATGAAAACATCGCGGTTCAAGGAGTCACTGTCCCGCATCCCAGAGCCCGTCTGTCTGGGTGGTCGAGGGATCGTAGCGGGTCGTGCCGACGGCGAAATAGGGAGGCATGACGGAATGGACCACGGTCAGGGGCTCACCCTTGAGTCCGGTGGCGGTGGGGATGGTTGCCCATCCCTCTGGCAGGTAAGGCAGAAGATCGGCGGCGGAGACGCCCTGGATGTCGGTGGTGGGGTGGTCGGCGAGATAGCTTCTCTGGGCGGCATGCACTGCCTGGAGGGAGATCGCGGCACTCTTTGCCTTCTTCCAGTCTTGAACAGCATTGATGCTGAAGCCAGTGAGCATGCCGAGACCGAGAATCAGAGAGATCACGAGACTGATCTCCAGCAGCGTAAAGCCAGCCACGGCGCGGTGGTTCTGACGGTGGGGAGTGACACGGATGGTTTTCATGGCAATCACGGTTTGGTGGGCGGGGCCGGGCTGGTGGGGGGCACCAACGCTCGGGGAATGATCCGGATTTTTCCTTCGGCCAGCGGTTCCTGGAGAGTGATGGGGACTGAAGCTTCAGCCGTGTCGCCAGTGGCCGGTTCACCTGCCTCTGGAACGGCACGGGGAGGAATCTTGAATGTGCCGCTACGACGGACGACCAGGATGCGGGCCCGGTCCATGTCGAGGGGGATTGGAGCTGCCCTCGCGAGGTCGGCGGCCGGTGAAGGCTCCGGCGCGGGGATAAAGGGAATAACAGGTGGCTGCACCTCCGTCCCTTTGTCCTGTGCCGTTGTCGTGCCGGGAAGGGGGCGGGGGGCAAGCTTGGGTTTCACCACAAAAATCTCCGGTTTCGGAGGGTCGGCAGACGCACCTGCGAGGGGTGCAAACGCCATCGCCAGCGTCAGGGAGCCAAGGTGAAACTGGAGGGGTGAAAGCCGCAATTTCATGGGGAGGACGGGTGCTTACATGGCCCCGGAGGCCATCATGCGGGGACCCATGAGGAAGATGGGCAGCATGGCTCCGGCAAAGACGAGAGCGATGAGGCACATGGCCATGGCCAGGGTGATGAAGTTGATGATCTGCGTGAAGTCCGACATGGTCTGGGCGGTGTCCTCCTCGTAGATGTCCCGGAGCATTTCGAGCTGTTCGGGAAGGGAGGCGGACTTTTCCCCGATGCCGATCATGTGGATGACCTGGGGGTCGAGCACGGCGTTTTTCTTGAGCGCCTCCGCGAACGGGAGGCCGGAGGATTCGTAGATCTGCGCTGATGTGAGCAGCGGGGTGTAGATGGGTGTTTCCTGAACCACCTTGGCGGCCAGGGTGGCGGCTCGTGCCAGGTTGATGCCGTTGGCATAGAGCATCTGGAGGGTGCCCACATAGGCGGTCTGCCGCAGGCCCATGACCAGCTTGGTGAGAAGCCGCCAGCGGCCCATGAAGAATTGCAGGAGGCGGGCGCGGAGCTCCTTGGAGCGGAACATGCCGACGATGAAGGCCGTCAGGGCGATGATGAAGAACGGCCAGGTCATCTGGACGACGTGACTGAAGGAAAAGATCACCTTGGAAAGGGGATCGGGTTCCTGGCGGATGCTTTTGAGCGTGCCCTCCACCTGGCTGACGACGCTGACCTGGGACCAGATGAAGAGGACAATCTGGAAGAGGATGACGAGGCAGGGCACCATGAGAGCGTTGCGCAGCTTGCTGGCAAACATCATCTCCACCTTCAGCTTCCGGGCCATGGAGCTGAAGGCTTCGTGCAATTGGCCCGCGTCGGCACCGGCCTCGATCATGGTGATGATGGTCGCATCAAACTTGCGTTCCTTGGCAAAGGCGATGTGAACCGGCAGACCTGCTTCAAGCCGGTTGCGGATGCTGATGAGCGAGCCCTGCAGTGCCGGATCCGGCAGGCCCTGGGCGTAGTAGAGGAGTGCGTCTGCCGTGCTGATGTTGGCCCTCAACATGGAGGCGAGGCCCCGGAAGAGCTTGATCGCGTCCTTGGTGGAGATGGGACGATTGGTCTGGGTGCGCTGGTGACTGCTGGGCAGGGGTTTCACCAGCGCCACCCGGAATCCTTCACGGGCGGCGAGCAGGGAGGCCTGGTCCCGGTTGAGCGCTTCAACAGAGATCACCTTGGAGACCTCAGGCTTCTTGATGTTCCGGAGGGTGACTTGGAAACCGTTCATGACTGGCTAGGATTCATAGGTGAGGTCCAGCACCTTGCGCAGGGCATCCATGTCCGTGCGCCCGGCTTCCAGCAGTTTGAGACCGTTGTCCCGCAGGGAGGGCAGATTGCTCTCTTTCCGGATCGCCTGCTCCAGCTCGAACGGGGTGATCTGGCCCTTGGCAAGGGCATCGCCAATGCGCGGGCTGATGGGCAGGATTTCCAAAATGGCGGTGCGGCCGGCGTAGCCGCGGCCTTTGCACTCCGGGCAGCCTTCTTTGCGATGGGTGTAAACCGTGCGCTGGAGCCACGCCGGATCCAGCTGGAACAGACGCACTTCGCGCTCGCTCAGCCCCGTTTGCTTCTCGCGACAGGCTGGGCAGAGCAGCTTGACCAGACGCTGAGCGCAGGCGGCCTTCAGAGTCTGGGCAATCTTCCAACGCTCCATGCCGAGCTGCTCGAACCGCTCAATGATCTGGGAGGCGCGCGGGGTGTGGATGGTGGTCAGCACCTTGTGACCGGTGATGGCGGCCTCGATGGCCAGCTCGGCGGACTCGCGGTCCCGGACCTCCCCCATGAGGATGATGTCCGGATCCGACCGCATGAAGCTGGTGATCATGGGCTTGAACTCCGAGGAGTCGCGCAAATCGCAGTGAGTCACACCAGGAATTTCGTCCTCCACCGGGTTTTCCAGGGTCAGGATGTTGTCCTCTGGCCGGTTGAGCTCCCGCAGCATGGCGTTGAGGGTTGTCGATTTCCCAGAACCCGTAGGCCCCGACATGACGATGATGCCTGTCGGCACAGCCATGGCCTTCTCCAGCTCGAACAGCGTTTCCTCGTCGAAGGCCAGCGTCCCCATGCCAAGCCGGGCTTCAAGATGGGTCTTGTCCAGCAGGCGCATCGTCACGTGATAACCACGGTAGGTGCGGTGTCGCTCGTAGCGCACCCCGACCGCACGTCCGTAATAGGTGGCGGTAAAACGCCCAGATATGCCCGGACGTTTGTTGCGTTCCTCGGGAGGCAGACGCATGAGGTTGAGCAAGAACGCATCAATGCGGTCGCGAAGTTTGACTGGCATCTCCACTTTGGAACCCAGGTCTCCATCGATGCGGTAACTGTAGGCGATTGAAGTTTTTTCCGTCTTGATGTGAATGTCGGAAGCGTGGAGTTTGATCGCATCCGACACCATGCTGGCCACCAGCTGGGCGATGGGTTCCTCGTACTGGCGGGTGACGTCGAAGTCTGGGATCTCCAGGCTGAACTCGTCCACCTCAAGCGCTTCCAGGTCAGCACGGCTGGGCCCGGAGCTTGCGGCGGAGCCTTCGATCACCGTGGAGACCTCGGAGGCCAGGGTCACGACCTTCAGTATTTCCTCGTCAGGGAAGCGGGTGGCGCAGTAGTCGTCCGCCCTGTAGTCCCAGGGATTGGCGACGGCGAGCAGGATCTGCTCGTTGCTGCGACGCAGCGGGACAAAGAGCCCACGCGAGAGGGCGGAGGGATCACAATAGCCGACCAGTTCGGAGTCGGCGAGGTCGCGCACCTGGGGGAAGGCTGGCAGGCCTGACGCCTTGCCCACCGCACCCAGAATCCGCACCTTGGAGCTCTTGCGCACGATGGCTTCGTCCGAGAGAAACTCGTCTTGCGAGTTGTTCTCCCGGAGCTGCTCCACGATCAGCGACCGGATGGTGTCGTTGAATTCGACGCCAAGGTTCAAGTTCATGCGGCAAAGTGGCGTTGGACCAGACCTTCCCAGAGCGGGAGATCCACGATGAAGGAAAAAATGAAGGGCGCGTCTGCCTGCCCACCTGCGGTCATCTCATGACGGATCCAGTCTGCGGCGACCACAGCGGACATGGGGTTCAAGGAGGCAATGTGCACGATGCTGGTCTCACCGGCCAGGACGGCGGGGCAGCCCAGCAGGGAGCAGGCGACCCGGAGGGCGGGGCTGTGCTCATAAAGGGACTTCGGCCTTCCTGGCAGCGGACCCACGCTCCAGTAGTGCACATGATCATGCAGGCGGTGGCGCAGCACTTTCTGCATCCGGGCCACTTCTCCTTCGGACGTCAGCTCGTGGATCTTCGATTGCGTGCGCGCGGCGAAAGACAGGAAATCGGTGATAGTAGGCGAGTCTTGAGCGCTTCCTGAACGGAGGTGCGCGCGATAGTTGGCCAGGATCTCCCGGGCCTCGTCGTCCGTCATATAGCCCCCCTGCTGCAGGTGGCTGGCGGTGCAAGATGCGATTTTCTCCAGAGCACCCATGCCCGCGCTCAGCTGCCGCGAGGCCTCCTGGGGGAGGTACGCCAGGCCACTGATGTTGGCAGTGATCCTTGCAGAGTTCATGGACGGTGGGCGGAGCCGGTGATCGGGGGTTGTTCTTCGCGGGAGAAAATGCGCTTGAGCCAGGGGCGGGACGGCGGATTCCCCTGGGGGGGCGGTGAACTTTCGCCGCCTTCAACAGGCAGAGCGCGGGATGGGCCGGGGGATTTTCCGGAAGGGCCGCCGCCCATGGGCACGAGCCATGAGGGTTCAAGCCTCCGGCTCATTTCTTCCAGCTGGGGCCGTTCCATGCCGGAATAGGCACGGACTTCTTCGTTCACGCGCTGGATGCTGGGGACGCTGCCAGCATCATACGCACTGGGCGTGATGATGAACACCAGGCTGACCTTCTCCATGGTTTTTTCCTTGTACCGGAAGAGGTGTTTGAGCACGGGAACGTTGCCCAGCACCGGCACCTTGTTCTTGTTGTTGCTGCTGCTGTAGTCGTAGAATCCGCCGAGAATGAGCGACTGCCCGGCGGGGATGCGGCTGATGGCGTCGGCGGTGGATTCGCTGACCCGGGGATAGACATTGCCGTTGTTGCCCTGAACCAGCTCCACGATCTTGGCCACACGGGGGCGGAGCTTCATGCGCACGGTCCCATCGGGCAGCATGGTGGGGGTGACGGTCAGGGTGACGCCGATTTCGCGGCTCTTGTCCGGCTCCTCCATGGCATCCGGGTCGTCCTTGTCCACCTTGTAACGCACCTCGTCCGTGATGGTCTGCCCGGCGTCGGTCTGGGAGACGTTGGTGGTGACGATGGGGAAGCGGTCCACGATGGAGATGATGCCCTGTTCATTGTCCTCTGTGATGATGGTGGGGCAGGACTCCTGGGAGACGATGCCGTTCTGCTCCAGGGCGTGCACGATGGCCTGCACTTGCATGGCATCGAAGACGAGGCCCGGGCCATCCTGGTAGAGGCTGTTGTGTTCTGAGCTGCTGGCGGTCGTTTTGAACCCCTCAGAGGTGCTGGCATTGTCGTAGTTGGAGGTCCCGGGGACTCCCACCACTCCCGCTGCCGTGGTGATATTCGTAAAGGAGTCGGTCATCTCCCGAGCCACGCTGCTCGCCTTCGTCAGCGTGCTGGTGTCTGGGAGGTTGAACATGGCGTTCAGGCTCTGTTCGGCTGAGATGGTGATGCCGTCTCCCAGGGAGGTTCTCCAGTCCACCCCCAGCTTTTTGCCCCGTGTGTTGGTGACGCGCAGCACGCGCACATTCACGGCGATCTGCTGCTTCGGACGGTCCAGCTTTTCCAGGAGCTCCCGCACGCGCCGGAGCTTCACCGTGTTGTCCGTGATGAGCAGGGTGTTGGTTTTTTCCTCAAACTCGATCTGGCCCACGTTTTTCGTGAGCAGGGGGCGCATGATGGATTTGAGCTTCTCAAAGTCCTGCTGTTCAGTTCCGGAGGAGGCGGCCGCCTCGCTGCCCGCGCTGGCCGAGTTGCGGCTGAGCGGTGAACCGCGCAGGTACTTGAGCGGGTAGCTCATGATTTCCACGGGCAGCCTTGCGAGCTGCATCTCGTTCATCATATAGACCGTGGAGCCCTGCTGGTAGAGACTCAGCCCGTAGGCCACGGCGATCTCCTCCATCTGGCGGAGCGGGTTGTCCAGCTCCAGATGACCGGTGAGGATGAACTGCGGCCCGTTGATCTCAGTGTTGTAGAAATATTGCAGCCTAGCCTTGCGGGCGAGGTACTGGAAGACTTCGTTGAGGGGAGCGTTGTCCACCCAGTAGCCGGTGGCATCCACAGAGGGGAGTGAGGCGGTCGAGGAAACTCCTGCTGCAGAGGGGCTGGACACCTGCGGGAGGGGGGCGGGCAGTCCCAGTTGGGGAAGAGGTTCGGAGACCGGGGCGGAGGGAGCAGGAGCATCCTCCGGGCTGGCCGGCACCACCAGGGCGGCGGCGGGAATGTCCACCATCGGAGCCGGGGACGGGGAAGCGGAAGGCGTGGGAGAAACGGGTGCAGCGGACGGTGCTGGAGCCGCAGGTGCCGGAGCCTCTGGCGCGGCCGGGGCTGAGGCGGGTTTTAGATGCAGGGGATCACCCAGCAGCAGGACCGGGCCTGCGAGGGATGCCAGGGTGATGATAGCCTTCCAGACGGTCATGGATTGGGGGGGCTCGGGGGTTCGAGGGGGGCAAGATGCGCGTCCAGCCGGGAGGCAGTCGTCTGCATCGGTTCCAGCCGGAGGTTGCGGACCATGGAGTGGGGCATCAATCCGGTTTCGGCCCTGTCAATGTCCCGGAAGACCACTGCCGTGGCGCCCACTTCGACTACCAGGGCACGGAAGAGTTCTCCGCGGAAGGAGAGTTCGATGACATCACCCTCGAAAACGCTGCGTGCGCCGATGATGAACTCCCTGGTGTCCAGGTTGACGGCGTTGAGCTTCAGCGTTTGCAGCGCCTGGTTCAAGGTAAGCTTGGGTGTGGGCCGGGCGGGGTCCTCCTCCACAATGAGGGGAAGGGTGTCTTCCCGGGGAAAGGTCGGCACACCGAAGGGGTCCAGGTTTCTCACACGGGAGCTGAGGCGCTGGGCGAGGACTTCCACGTCTCCGGCCTTGGGCAAACTGGGGGCCTTGGGCAGCCAGGGGGCGGTGTCGATGCCAAAGAAGAGGGGTTTGGCTTTTTCTGCGGGCTTTGAGACAGGGGCCTTCGGGGCGGGGGCACCCAGAGTGGTGGCTGCTGTGGCGAGGGCCACTGCGGTGAGGAGGCGGGGGAACTTCATGGCCGGGCCTCCCCTGCTTTCCAGCACGCGTGGGTGGTGTCGATCACGAGGTAGTCTGGCCGCTTCATGAGCAGGTCGGACTTCCGGGTAATCTTCAGTTCCTCCAGCATGGCCTGGGGCATCAAGCTTTCAACCTGGAGGAGGGATTCCTGCATGGGGCCGATCCCGCCCTGGTAGCTGGCCTTCACGCGGGTGACGTCGCACTTCACGCTTTTCCCAACCTTGCCGCGGTCCTGCGGGAAGATGAGGCTGCTGCGTTCCAGTTCGATGTCCTTGTACCGCGGCAGAGCGGTGTCGAGGATCTTGGTGTAGAGCTGGCCAGGATCCGCCCCTAGCATCTTTTTCTGGTCTTCAAAGGCTTTGCGCCGCGGGGCGATGCGGGCTTCCAGCACCTTCATGCCGGCGAGCCGCCTGGTCTCTTCATCATAGCGCAGTTCCTTTTCCGCCCGTACGGAGGCAAGCTTGGCGGTGCCTGCTGCGACGCCGGCCAGCAGGACACAGTTGAAGATGGCCGGAGTGACCAGACCGAATCGGATGATGGGCTTGGTGTAGGCACTCATGTTCTAGAACGGTTTGGCGATCGGCACCGCGAGGGGGTCCTTTTCCGAGAGGGTCTGGACGATGGTGGTCTCGAAGGTGTACGAAAAAGAGAGCGAAGGATCGCGGGCCACATCGGCCGCGCTGGCAGCGGTGGTGTAGCGGGGGTTCCGGTTCTGGGTGAGGGTGATCCGGAACTGGCGTTCGGCGCTGGGCGCGAAGCTGGTGTCTTGGGTGACGTCGGCGAGGCTGGCAAAGAAGGCTGTGAGTCCGCGCTGGCTGTTCAAGTTGTTGAGAAGCTCCAGGCCCTTGGCTTTGGCCAGGCCCTTGAAGGTCCACTCCCGCTCAAGGCCAACCGCATCTTTCGTTGCTGCGGCACCACCTGGTTGAGGCCCCGATGGCACAGCACTGTTTAAAGTGTAACTGAAGGACTCCAGCCGTACGCCGGATTCCTCCGGAAAGAGCTGCAGCAGAAGCTCCACATTCGTCCACCCCTTGGAGCGGGGCAGAAGCAGACGCTCGGTCACATTAATCTGCCGCTCCTCGGTGATCAGCTTGGCGTGGTTGGCCTCAGTCAGCTTCACCTGCTCAGGAGTCAGATGCCAGGAGGGGTGGTTCATCGCGGCGAACAGCGAGAAGGTGGTGTACCCTCCGAGTCCGATGAGAAGGAACCCGAGGAAATAAACAAACCAGGTGGAAAGCTTCAGCAGCCGGAGGTCCGCCAGTGAAGGGTAGAGGGCGTCCAGCTTCGCCGTGTGGAAAAAATTTTGCGAAGCCCAGCCGTCCCAAAGATTCCTGAACGTCTCCGCCTTTGCCAGCGGCGTTTGACGGGCGGCGACAGCCTGGGCCATCTTGGGGTCGTAAAGCAGGAATTCAGGGCGGTGGCCTGGGAGTGACTCCGTGGCCGCCAGGCTGGCCAGCTCGACTTTCCTGCAGTCCAGCTTCTGGCGTGAGAGGGAGTAGATCTCCAGATCCCGCATGGCTTCCTCCAGGGAGGCGGGGTTTGATGAAACAAGGATGATCTTGGGCGGAACGGGGCCTGACTCACCAGAGGCGACCAGCTCTGCCCCCACGGCGATGTTCCAGAGCAGATCGCCGAAACTTGCGGGCACGGTGTTGTTGCCGCGATGCGAAAGGCTTCGGGCGGACCGGAGTTCACCTGAGTGCGTGAGCGCGAAAACGGCGGTGAATTTCAAGTAAGGCAGCACGATCAAGCAGCCGCCAGAAAGTTCAGGCATGGCCACGGCCATGGCGGCAAACGCCTCGGCAGGGGCGCTGGTGACAGAGACGCGAACCGGAAGGCGGAGTTGCTCACCGCTTTCCACAAGCCGGTTGAGAAAGGCTTCACGCTGGCGGGTCAGGGCGATGGCCGCGGAACGTTGCTGGCCTGCCGCCGCACCCCAGAAGGGGAGGAGTCTCCAGGACATTGTATCCACTGAAACTTCGCGGTCCGCGAGCGTTTCCTTGGGAGAGTCCACCAAGTTATACCGGATCAATCCAAATTCATCCGCAGAGTCCCCGGCGGAATCCGTGAAGGCAGCCACTTCCGCCAGGGAGAAGTCATCAGCAACGTGGAGGACTACGCCCAGTGCCTTGGGCCGTGTGCCAAAGTACTCGGCCGAGAGCAGGTTCCCAAGCATTTCGGGCATGCCCTCGGCCGTGGTCAGGCTGGCCAGCGGCAGGGATGGTCCCTGCCGCCAGCGTCCTTCAGAGCGGGAGAAGGTGGCGGAACACACCTCCCTCCCCCCGTCGAACCAAAGGTGCCATTGGAAGGCGATCTCCCCAGGTTCCTTGTACCAGTTGCTGTCAGATGCCCGGCTCGTCTTGGACGCCACCATCCGTGCCTGACGATAGACATCGGCAGGCTTGAGATCATAGGGGTCCGAGATGGTGGTAACAGCCACAACAACTGGGGTGGGAGAACTCTGGGAGAGACTTCCAAGGGAGGCTTACCAGTCGGCGATGGTGCTGGCGACCAAGGCGTGGGAGGGAGGTCCCGTCACGGCGCAAGTCGCGAAGGCGGAGCCAATCGCGGGCACCAGACCGGTGACCGCAGGGGTGGACCCGTCGCTGGGGCATGGGGGAAGAGCGTCCATGTAGCTGCCAGGAGCAGCAGCGGGCACCGCGTCACCCACAGCCAGGTTGTTGTAGTTGGCGTAGGAACGCACCGCTTTCTGGATCGTGGCGAGCTGCATCCGGCACTTGGCCTGATCTGCTCCTTTACGATAGGCACCGAGACCGAGGAAGACCACGGCGATGAGGCCAAGGAGAAGGGCGATGACCAAGCTAACTTCAATCAATGTGAAGCCAGCAGCACGATTGAAACGACGGGTTTTGTGGAGGTGATGGATTTTCATGGCGTTAGATTATTTGCAGCACGCCATAAATTATTTAGAAATTATGGAAAAAGCAATCATCCGTGTCGCTTGCGAACAATGCGACTGGGTGAAAAAAATTCGCTTGACGCTCAAACCCTTATATTTCTAGGGGAAAATTTCTGGCCTCGATCGGGCAATGGAATTAATTTTCTAGCGAACAATGGACAAAAATTGTCCATTTTGAGCCACGTGATAGTGCAATTTAAGACCGAAAATGTCCACTTTTTACCAGATTTTTCGGTATTTCCTGGAAATTACAGATCCGACGGAAGGCCTACTCCTTCGAGTTCCTTGTTCGTCACAGACATCAGTTTCCAGTCAGACGGCTTCCAGCCTTCCTTCTTCCAGGTGAAGACCCAGGGCTCCTGCATCTGGTTGACCTTGGTCATGACCATCTGGCTCACGCCCATGCCGTTGCCTTCCATCCGTGCGTGACCCCGGACTTTGACGATGGTCTCATTGGCCGAGATTTCTGTGTCCTCCCACTTGATCTCCAGGATGATGAAGCCCGCCATCAGGTCACGGGCCAGATCCAGGGCTTCAGAGGGGCGGCTGCCCCACTGATCCTCGTAGTTGGGGGAGAGGAAGGTCCCCGCCGTTTTCCAGTCACGTTTGGAGGCCAGCTTGAAGAGTTCCCTGTGGCGGGCCTTGGCCTGTTTTTCGGCAGACTGGAGATAGGGCCAGGCCAGCCAGCCCAGTACGAGGACAGCAACAACGACGGCGATACGAATGATGAGGCGCATGGGGTTTTTTTATGGGGTTTGGGGTACCCCATTTCAACACGATCCCTGCCTGCATGGCAAAACCAATCGGAGGTCACGCAGGCATTGCGTCATCTCAAGGGATTACATCACCCTGTTGTTCAGGGGTTTGCCAGCGAGGTGGCGATCGAAGTTGTCCAGAAAATGCCGGAATACGGTGTCCAGTTCATCGTGGTGGCCTCCGGCGATATGTGGCGTGATGAAGCAGTTTGGCAGCTCGCGGAGCGGGTGACCTTCAGGAAGCGGTTCTGGGTCGGTCACATCCAGCCAGGCGGCGGCGGGCTTGCCGGATGGCAAGGCGCTGGCGAGAGCCGTTTGATCCACGGTCGTTCCCCGCCCGATATTGTAAAAAATGGCCCCTGGCTTCATGGCCGAGAAGTGGGCAGTCCCAAAAAGCCCGCGGGATTCGGCATTTTCCGGCAGAATGTTGATGACGTGATCTGCCGCAGGCAACTCAGGCAGAAGGGATTCGGGAGGGATGATGCGGATGCCTTCGTCGCCCCGGGCGGTGCGGCGCATGGCGGTGATGTTCATGTCAAACGGGGCCAGCAGCTTCACGAGCCTGGCCGCGATGGCTCCGTACCCGGCGATGAGAATGGATTGCCCCTGGAGACTTCGGCACCCGTGGCGCAGGGCCATCCACGCCTCGCTGCCGTTGGGGAGATGGGAGCCCAGCGATTGCGGGAGGAGTCGGGCCTGGGCCAGCATGAACGAAAAGACGTGCTCTGCACAGGCCTGGTCATAGACGCCAGAGCTATTGGTCACGGTGAGGCCCCGGGACTGTGCTGCGAGCCGGAACTCGGGAGTGTCATAGCGGGTGAATCCCGCGGAGCTGACCTGGAGCCAGCGAACTCTGGGGGAGCTCAGGACACCCTCAGTTCGTGGTTGCCCCAGAAGGATGTCGGCCTCCGCCATGAGAGGATCAACCGGAGCTTCTGCCAACACTGAGGTCCCGGGTTGGGTGGGGAGGAGGAGTTGATGGGGCTGGATTTGTTCCTGGAACCAGGCCAGCAGCTCCACTGGGGCTTTGATGTCGGTGAAGATCTTGAGAGGAGTCATCAGGCTGAAGAAGGGGGAGTGAAACCAATACGACTGAGATCAGGTGATGCGGGGGAAGATTGCCAGCAGGAGGGTGATGCCCACCACATTGAGCAGTCCTGCCATGATCATGATCACGCCTGCCACGGCACCTTCCTCCCGGCCCAGTTCGTAGGCCTTGGCCGTGCCCGCCCCATGGGCGCCCATGCCGAGCATGGCACCCCGGGCAAATGCGGTGCGAAGGGGGAGCCAGGAGATGAGTGCCTCGCCCATCGCCGCTCCGAAGAGGCCCGTCACTGCCACCAGACACGCGGTGAGTTCTGGCAGACCGCCGATCTCCCGGGATACGGCTTGGGCAAACGGTGTGGTAACTGAGTGTGGCAGCAGGCTGGCCTGCCATTCGGGGGAAAAGTGCAGGACCTTGGCCAGGATCCATGCACTGGCCAGGGCGAGCAGACTGCCGAAAACCACGCCGACCGCGAGTGTGCCCCAGTGCTTGCGGATCAACTGCCGGTGCTCATGCACCACCACGGCAAAGGCCACAGTGGCGGGACCGAGCATGCTGCCCAGCCACCAAGTGCCGCGCAGGTATTCGCCATAGGGAATGCCAGTGAGCAACAACAAGGCACCGCAGCCCACCCAGGCGATCACCATGGGAGAGGTCCACCAGCGCGGGAGACGCTGGTAGAGCTGACGTCCACCGGCGTAGAGGCCCAGGGTCACACCGGCCCAGAGGCCCGGAGACAGGTCAATTTCCATCGCCATGGCGCACCCTCCATCGCAAGCTGGCTTCCACCACCAGTGCGGTTCCGATCATCACCGTCAGCGTGCCCGCGATGGTGGCGAGCACCAGCTTCACGCCATCAAGGCTCACGAGCTCTTTGTACTTCACCACGGCGAGCATGGCAGGAACGAAGAACAGCGAGAGGTGCTTCAGCATGCCGGTGGATCCATACTGCACCCAGGAAACGGGAATCCAGCGGAAAAGCAGGCAGCTCAGGAGGCCGAAGAATCCGAGCACGCTACCGGGTACGGGAAGGTGGAGCGCCTTGACGATCATCTCGCCAGCCAGCCAGAAGGCCACGAGGACCAGACATTGGAGGAGGACGAGGGACTGGCGCATCGCGGAGCATCCCTCACCTACTTGAATAGATGAAATGAATCCATGGAATACTTTGGATTCCAGTTTAGAATACAGGGCGCTATGGAATCACGAGCTTTGGCCGTCTTTGCGGAAGTCGTGCGGCAGAAGAGCTTCTCTGCGGCGGGCAAGATCTTGGGGTTGACCCAGCCCACGATCAGCAAGGCGGTGCAGCAGCTGGAACACGATTGTGGGTGCCTCCTCTTTGACCGACAGGGGAAGAAGTTCAGGCTGACTGCCGCTGGTGAGGTGGTGTACCAGCGTGCCCAGGTCATCCTCAAGGAACACGAGCGCCTGCGGGACGAACTGGCGGGCATCCACGGGCTGGAGCGTGGCCGGCTTCGGTTGGGGCTGCCGTCTTTGGGCAGCAGCCTGCTCTTTGCGCCTCATGTGGCCAGCTTTCGCCGCCAGCATCCGGGGATCGAGATTGAGCTCCATGAGCAGGGCAGCCTGCATCTCCAGGAGCGGGTGCGCGCCGGGGAGATTGAGGTGGGAGTGTCCCTGGGCCCCGTGCCAGAGGAGTTCGACTGGCAGCCGGTGAGTGATGAGCCGCTGGTGGCGCTGCTGCCTGCGGGGCATCCACTGGAGCGGGAGACCAGCTTGGAACTGGCGGATCTGAAGGACACGCCGTTCGTGCTCTTTGAGCCCGGCTTTTCCCTGAATGCGGTCATTCTCGATGCCTGTCGTCAGCGGGGCTTTTCCCCTGTGGAAGCTGCGCGAAGTGGGCACGTGGATTTCATCATTGCCCTGGTCGCGGCGGGGCTGGGCGTGGCCCTGCTGCCCCGTTTGATCGTGAATTCGAGGGAACAACGGGTCTGTACCGTGGTGCCGCTGCGCGATGAAGATTTGCGCTGGCGGCTGGGCCTGATCTGGAGACGGGGCGGGGATCTGTCGCCAGCCGCGAGGCGCTGGCTGGAGGTGGTGCAAGAAGGCTCCAGATTCGAAGACACAAGACCCAAGACTTGAGCTGGCGCACCAGAGCCAGTGCGTCAGTACGTCAGTGGGCAGTGCGTCAAGGCGTTGAAACCGATGCTCCAAGGGGGCCACGGCTCCAGCCTGCGCACGTCAGTAGAGCAACTCCGACGAAGCTGTCAGCAAAGGGAGCGAGGGACATTCCTGTCCCGGTTCGATCCAAACGTCCCATGATGTTGCTGTTTGGTCAGTCGACACATCCCACGCTTCTGGGAAGCTCGGGGGAGCGCACGCATCCTGTGTGCAGTTCGCGGCATCTTGCCGCGATCGTCAGTCAGCGCGCGACATGACGTCCGACTGTCGTGGAGGTGTTGACGGCGGTGGGGAGGAAACGGATGTCGTCGGCCTTCCCACCTGATCAATCTCTGCGGAGGCCCCCAACGTTGACTCGCTTAAGGCTCGTCCAACGTTGGGCTGTGTGAGAGATCCCCGCTGGGGATCAGCTTCGAACTGAGATGGATGCCGCCGGTTCCTTGTCGGTCACCCCAAGTAAGCGCCAGCGGGTCGGTGCCTGGTCAGGGGACGCGCGAGGGAAGGGGAGATGGAATCCCCAGCTCCTTTTCTGGGTCGCGCGCCTCCTGGCCGGGGTGAGTTATTTCATCTTCACCAGCACACGCAGGCGCTTGTACAGATAACCTGAGGCGTTCTGCGTGAAGGTCCAGTCCTTGGTCTGGCCGGGGCTGTTGCCGATCCCGATGTCCGCCTGGGGGCCGACCACCCAGTGGTTGATGGCGATCAGGGTGGTGTTGCTCCCATGGTGGTTCACCTGCATGGAGCCATAGCCATCGACCAGTTCGCTGATCTGGTCGCCGGTGTCGTACTCGGCGTCGGAGGCACCGGGCACTGCGGCGGTGTTGGCGGGACCGTAGTTGTCGGGCCAGAACTCGAGGTTCAAGGCGTCACCTGCCGGGCCGGTGGGAACGCCGGGGACGTTGCTCAGGATCACGCCGTTTTTCACAGGGATCTGGAACTTGGCACCCGAGGCGGAGGTGGGCACCCCCAGCTTTTTCAGGTCATTGGTGAAGGCGTCCACGGAGACAAAGCAGTACTTGGCGGGGCTGGAGGGTTCCTTGAGCTCGAGGAGCCACGCCACCTTTTCCACCGTGCCCTTCAGGGTGCCGGCGTTGTTGACCTCATAAGCAAGGGTGTTGCTCAGTTTGGCGAGGTCCAGATCATAGAGCACCTGGAAGCCGGCGGTTTCCGGCAGCTTCTTCTCCAACAGATCAGGCCACTGTACCTTGCCCGCCTGGAAGGGATAGGCAGGCCATCCCGCCCCGTTCACAAGATTGGGCTCAGCGAGCTTGCTCCAACCAAACCGGACCGCTGTGGGCTTGGCCACACCTGGCGCAGCGAGCACCACGGTGTTGCCTTCAATGGTCGCCTGTGCCTTCACGTAGCCCGTGTCCTCGCCGATCACCTCGAACCAGTCGAGCGGCTGGCCATTGCGGGACTTCAGGCCGCCATCGGCGTGTTCAAAGGTGACCCGCAGGCGTCCTTCTTCTGGCTGCACGGATTTGACGATGGGGCCGGAGGCAACCACGTCCTTCCTGCCATAAGTGTGCTTGAGCGCCTGCTGGGCCAGACGGCGGCCCACCTCTTGTTTGTTCTTGGGGTGGATGTCGTTGAGCTCAGCAATATCCGTGGTGGGCACGATGCCGGTGTAGGGGATGGAGAGCGCCGCGTACTGTGCCTCCCAGAAGGAAGGCAGGATATCCGGCGGGGATTCACCATACTGGAACGGGGCGATCTGCACATAGTAGAACGGGAAGTCCCCCAGTCCCCAGGCCTTGCGCCAGCCGCCCACGAGGGCCTTCATCTTCTCGGTGTAGAGAGTGCCCTCGCCATGGTTGGATTCACCCTGGTACCAGATGGCACCACGGATGGGAAAGCCCACATAGGGATGAATCATTGCATTGTAGAGCGTGGTCGGATCACCATGCGTGGCAAAGGGAGTCAGCTCGCCGGGGAAGGCTGGGCTGGGCGGGACACCGTTGCCAGAATCCAGCGCGCCGGGGACGGCTTTGGTCCAGGCTTCAAGGTCCGCTGCATGCTTCAAGACGCGCTCGCGGTACTGGGGATTGCCGGGTTGTTTCAGCTTCACGAGGGTGGCAATGTCACGGAGCCGCTCCAGTCCCTCGAAGCCTGCCGCAGGAACCCAGGGTTCAATCCGGGTGCCGCCCCAGGAGGCGTTGATCAAGCCCACCGGCACCTTCAGGTGCTTCTGCAGTTCCCGGGCCATGAAATAACCGGCGGCGGTGAACCCGCCCACCGTGGCAGGGCTGGCAGTCTGCCAGGAACCGTTGAAATCATCCTGCGGCACGGGCTTGGGCACCAGCGGCACTTTGATGTGGCGGATGGTGGGATCATTGGCCGAGGCAATCTCCTGGGCGCTGTTCAAACTGTTCTGCACCACCCACTCCATGTTGGACTGGCCGGAGCAGAGCCAGACCTCACCCACCAGGATGTCGCGCACCGCGAGGGTGTTGGAGGCGGTCACATTCAGCTCCAGAGGTCCGCCACCGGCAGCCAGGGCGGGCAATTCCACCCGCCACTTGCCGTCCTTGCCCGCAGTGGTTTCCACCGGAGCTGACAGGCCTAGTTTGACCGAGACCTTTTCGCCCGGATCCGCCCAGCCCCAGACGGGGATCTTCACGTCCCGCTGGAGCACCATGTGATCCGTGAAAATATGCGGCAGCTTGACCGCTGCATGCATGAAGGCGGGCAGGAGACCCGCCAGCGCCAGCAGCGCCAGGGATCCGCGTCGAGAGAGGGAGGGTGAGAGCATGGTGAGGAGAGAACAGTGGTTGGGCGTCAGGGGCCCGGAATCGCCGACCATACAGAAAATCATGGCCGGAAAGTACAAAAATCCTCAGCTCAGCAACCGAAGGTGCGGATCAGAGAAGGCCTTCCCGGCGGGCCTTCCAGTACATGGCGATGTGATAGACGATCCCGCAGCTGGACATGTGGGCGTAGTCAGACTGAACCAGGAACTTCCGCATCCACTCCTGCTGGGAGGCGGGGATTTTGGGGTCGTTCACCATCATCGGCACCAGTGCAGACTCTCCCGCCTCGCGGATGTTGTGCCAGACCTTGCGGTACTCGCCCCACTGCGGGTTCATGTAGCCCTTCTGGTTCTTCCATTCCGGAACGTAGCGCCAGTCGGGGCCGACCATGGCCAGCATTTCCGGGCTCATCTGCGCGAGACGTGCGCCTGTTTCGGCGGTCCGTTTCATGGCGATGTCACCCACATGCACCATGGTCTCGCGGATGCGGATCTTGAGGGCGGGATCGGACTCCAAGTGGTAGAGCACCTCAAGGGAGCACTGCATCTGGAGCATGGCGTAGGCGGGTTTCTTCTCATCGGGATGAGCTGACTGCTCCACAGCGGGCACCAGGTAGCGGCGGTATTGTTGATGAAATGTTTCGTTGCCGGTGACGTCCCAGGCCACGGCATAGATCATGGGCAGACGGGCTGCTTCATGAGCCTGCACCTCCCACATCTTGCAGATGCCCAGCCCGCATGGCTTGTCATCGGCGCGGAGGAAGTCGTAGCCGTTTTCCGGAGTGACGTTCTTGATCATCCGGTGGGCGATCGCGGTCATGATGGCCCTGATCTCCAGCTTGGTCGGCTCGTCGCAGAGCGGGCTGTGATAGTAGCGCCAAAGGCCATGGACGCAGTGGGTGACCTGGTCCCGGGAGGAGTTGATGTACACGCCGCCGGGGTAGTTCGGGCTGATGCCCCGGGCGACGAAGCCTTCTTTGCCATGCACTGTGACGCATGCCTTGATGCCGTTGAAAACGCGACGCGCCTCGGCTTTCAGTGAAGACTCCTGGGTGACGTCATAGCGGTCACTCAGCACGCTGAGCATCGCCCCGCCCAGGATCATGCAGTCTTCCATGCCCGTGCTGTAGCCGCAGGGGTTGGGGTACTGGCGTTTCACTTCCTCCCCAGTCGGCAGATGAGCGAGTTCCTTGCCAGGTTCGTAGCTGCTCAGGTAGTCGTAAAAGAGTTCCGTCTTGGGACTAAAAAAGCGCTGCCAGGCGATGGTCCACGCTTCCTCGGCCTGTAGGGCGAGCTGTTTGGCGGAGTCCTTCACGGGCTCCCCGCTTGCGAGCGTCGCCGTAGTGAGCGTGACGAGTGCGAGGATGGAGGCGAGTAGAGACGAGAAGGGGAGTGCCATAAGGGAAAGGGAATCAAACGGTCGCAGGGAGGTTTTTTTGAACCGAACACGACTTTTGAATGCGGGAAGCTGCAAAAAATTCTTGTTTTTGATGTCTCAACCCGTTCAGCATCCGCCATTGCCCCTCCCAAGCCCCCCTTACTCAATCCTTCCATGATCCGAAAACTCATTCCCTTCACCGTTTTCGTCGCTTTGGCGGCGATGGCGGGCGCTCAGGAGACGTTGCACTTCCCTGCCAAATCTGGCGTGGGTGCGGGCAACGGCAAACGTGTCGTCCTCGTCTCGGGCGACGAAGAATATCGTACCGAGGAGAGCTTCCCCATGCTGGCGAAGATCCTCAGTCAGAAGCATGGGTTTGACTGCACCGTGCTCTTCGCCGTCAACCCGGATGGGGGATACATTGACCCCAACTTCCAGAAGAACATTCCTGGCACGGCGGTTCTGGACAATGCAGACCTTATGATCATTGGCACCCGGTTCCGCCAGCTGCCAGACGATCAACTTGCCCGTTTTGCGGCGTATTTGAACGCTGGAAAGCCCGTGATCGGAGTACGCACCGCGACGCACGCATTTACAGGCAGCGCGATGACCGGCGACTTCAAGTGGGCGGAGTTTGGGCTCAAGGTGTTGGGGGAAAAATGGGTGAACCATCACGGTGCCCATGGCAAGCAGGGCACCCGGTCCGTCGTGGAGTCGGCCAACGCCTCCAATGAGGTCCTGCGGGGGGTGGGCGAGATCTTTGCCCCCACGGATGTGTACGGCATTGCCAATCTGGACCAGAAGGCGGCCACCATCCTGCTTCGTGGCGCAGTGACGGAGTCGCTCGACCCCGCTTCCAAGGCGATCGATGGCCCCAAAAACAATCCCATGATGCCGCTGGCCTGGCTGAGGGAGTACGCTGGTCCCAATGGCACGGCCAAAGGGCGCGCGTTCTGCACGACGCTTGGGGCTTCTTCGGACTTTGCCGATGAAGATCTGCGTCGTCTCGTGGTCAATGTGTCTCACGCCTTGCTCGGGCTGAAGGTGCCGGACAAGGCTGATGTGGCCTATGTGGATGCCTTTGAGCCGACCTTCTACGGCACGAACAACAGCGCCTTCTACAAGACCCTGAACCGGAAGCCGGGTGACTACGCCCTGGGCAAGAGCCCGGCCACAGGCAAAGCAGCGTCCAAGCCCGCGGATGCGAAGCCTGCGGCGGAAAAGAAAGATGAGGTGCCTCCGCACGCCTTCAATGTCGAGCCCGCCCCCGCCAAGACCAGGCGCGATCAATCCGTGGCCGCCCCTGCCAAAGGCGAGCGCATTGTACTGGTTGGCAACGGTCTGGCCGAGCGCGACGTTTACTACGGTCGGATCGAGACGGAACTGAACCTGCGCTATCCTGAGAAGGAGCTCTTCTTCCGCAATATGGGCCATGTGGGGGACACCCCCGGATTTCGCCCGCACCCTGCGCGTGTTTCGCAGTGGGCCTTCCCCGGGGCGGAGAAGTTTCACCCAGACAAGAATGTGCACCATGGCAAGGGTTTCTTCCCCACACCGGACCAGTGGCTCACCCACCTGAAGGCGGACACCATTGTCGGGTTCTTTGGTTACAATGAGTCCTTCGACGGTGCCAGCAAAGTGGGCAACTTTGAAGCGGAGCTTGATGCGTGGGTGGCCCACACCCTGAGCAAGGCCTACAATGGCAAAGAAGCCCCCCGTGTGGTGCTGGTGTCTCCGATCGCCTATGAAGACCAGAGCGCCAAGCGCGATCTGCCGGACGGTCATACGGAGAATGCCAACCTGCTGCTCTACGCTGCCGCCATGGAGAAGGTGGCCAAGAAGCATGGGGTGACCTACATCGACCTTTTCACGCCCACCAAGGAGATCTACGCCAAGGGGGGACCGGCCTTTACCACAGGCGGATTCATCCCCACCAGTGAAGGCTACAAGACCATCGCTGAAGTGCTGGCCACAGGCCTCTATGGCCACCAGTCCCGCGTCTCCAAGGCAGACCCGGAGAAAGTGCATGCTGCGGTGCAGCAGAAGCAGTGGTTCTGGAACACGGACTACAACATCCTCAACGGGGTGCACACCCACGGTCAACGGTACAAACCCTATGGCCCGCAGAACTATCCGGACGAGGTGAAGAAGTCCCGTGAGATGACCGCTCTGCGTGATCAGCTCATCCATGACCTGGCCAGCGGCAAGAAGAATGATCTCGTGGTGGATGACTCCAAGACGCATGTGCTGCCTCCGGTTCCCTCCAACTATCAGCCGAGTGCCAAGAACGGCAGCGAGAAGTACCTCTATGGCGAAGAGGCTGTAAAAACCCTGTCTGTGCCCGAGGGGTACAAGGTGGAGCTTTTTGCCAGTGAGAAGGAATTCCCCAATCTGGCCAACCCCATGCAGGTCTCCTTCGATGACAAGGGGCGTCTCTGGGTGGCCGTGATGCCGACCTATCCGCACTACCGCCCTGGCGATGCGATGCCGAACGACAAGCTCCTCATCTATGAGGACACCAACGGCGACGGCAAGGCGGACAAGGAGACGGTCTTTGCAGACCACCTGCATCTGCCCATCGGGTTCGAGTTCGCCCCTGAAGGCGTCTATGTCTCCCAGGAGCCGAATCTTGTGCTGCTGCGCGACACCAACGGTGACGACAAGGCGGACAGCACGGAGATTGTTCTGGGCGGGTTTGACTCCCATGATACTCACCATGCCATCAGCGCCTACGCGGCGGATCCCAGCGGTGCCTTCATGCTTTGCGAAGGGGTGTTCCTTCACTCCAATGTCGAGACCCCCTATGGGCCGGTGCGTTGCGTGGACGGCGGGTTCCTGCGCTACAGCCCGCAGCGGGGCCACCTGGAGCGCACCGCGCAGCTTTCCATCCCCAATCCCTGGGGAGTGGTCTTCGACAAGTGGGGCCAGGATTTCTTCCTGCACACCTCAGGCCCCAGCATGAACTGGATGCTGCCTGTCTCGGTAAAGCCCACCTTTGGCAGCAAGACGCCCTCCACCCCGGACCTCATCCCCAAGGGGCAGTCCGTGCGTCCCACGACCGGGCTTGAGGTTGTTTCCTCCCGCCACTTCCCGGATGAAGTGCAGGGCGATCTCATCCTCTGCAATGCCATCGGCTTTCTGGGCATCAAACAGCACCAGATCCAGGACGAAGGCACCGGTTGGAAGACCACCTTCCGCCATGACCTGCTGAAGAGCACGGACGGGAACTTCCGTCCGGCGGATCTGGAGTTTGCCCCGGACGGTTCATTGTATGTGCTGGACTGGCACAACGTCCTCATCGGCCACATGCAGCACAATGCGCGTGATCCGCTTCGTGACCATGTGCATGGCCGCATCTACCGCATCACCTATCCCTCGCGGCCACTGGTGAAGCCGGCCCAGGTGGCGGGAGCGTCTGTGCAGACCTTGCTCAACAACCTCAAGGAGCCTGAACTGCGCACCCGCTACCGCTCGCGCCGCGCGCTGCGTGGTCATTCCACCAGCGAGGTGCTGCCCGCGGTGAAGGCTTGGGTTGCCGGGCTCGACAAGAACGACGCCCAGTACGAGCACAACGTGCTGGAGGCCCTTTGGGTGACCTGGGGCATGAACGAGGTGGACGAAACCCTGCTGCGCCAGATGCTTGATGCCAAAGACTTCCACGCCCGCGCCGGCGCGGTGCGGGTGCTGAGGTACAACACCCATCGCGTGGCGGATCATGTGGCCCTGCTGGAAAAGGCCGCTGCCGATGAGCACGGCCGCGTGCGTCTGGAAGCCATCGTCGCTGCCTCCTGGCTGCCAAACACGACCGCTGCCAAGAACATCGTCGCCATCGGTTCCAAACAACCGCTTGATGAGTGGAGCAAGAACGCCGCAAAGACGGCCGCCGACCGGCTTGCCGGGGTGGCGGAGGTGGCCGCACCGGAGAACCCGGTGATTCCGGCCCCGGCCTATCTCTCGCCCGAGGCGAAGAAGCAGTTCATGCTGGGTCAGGAAGTTTACTTCCGCGAAGGACACTGCACCACCTGCCACCAGCCCCACGGCGGTGGTCTGGATCCTGCCTTCCCCTCACTCCAAAAGAGTCCCTGGGTCACGGGCGATCAGGATCGCTTGATCAAGCTGGTGCTCTACGGATTGATCGGACCCATTGAAGTGGACGGCAAGAAGTACAACGGCCAGGTGCCCATGACCCCCTTTGGCGGCATGCTGAAGGACGAGGAAGTGGCGGCGGTGGTCACATTCGTGCGCAACCATTTCGGCAACAAGGCCGAGCCGGTGACCGCGAAGGACGTGAAGGCCATCCGCGATGCCAACCCGGGACGGATGATGTTCTACACGGTCGAGGAGTTGCTGAAGCAGCATCCGATGAAATAACAACGTTGAAGTTGTCCCACCCGGCCCGCTTCGCCATCGCTTGATGGTTGGAGCGGGCCTTTTTGTTTCTGGCAAGGTGGCATCGTCAGCCAGTTCATTGGGTCAACACCAGTCCTTTGGGCGGCTTGTACTAGTCCCTTGATTTGCGAAAGCAGGCTGCTGGGTCTGACTGCTTTGGGTTGTCACTTTTGTTAATACTGCGCTTGCATTGACATTGAAACTGCGTCTCAGTAGCGTTCTCATTAGGCATTTCTGTTGGAATTGCATGACTCTTCGCAAAAGCTTCTTCTGGTGCCATCTCGTCGCCGGCCTCATTGCCGGCCCGATCATCGCGATCATGTCGGTGACCGGGATTGCGATCGCCTTCGAGGAAGAGATTTTGCGATGGCATGACCGGCGGGAGAGCCGCCTGGAAGGCATTCCCGGAAAAGAAAGGGTTCCTTTGCCCATCGCAGAACTCACCCGGAAGATCGAAGCGGACCACGCGGGGGGAAAGGTCTCCTCCATCGCGATGTTCAGCGATCCCGGGCGCGCTTGGGAGGTGCATCTGGGTGATGACGGGCCGTTTTATCTGGATCCGTTCACCGGTGACACGCGAGCATCACGTGCCCACCGCGCTCATGAAATCATCCACAAGCTGGAGGAGTGGCACCGATGGTTGGGAGCCGACGAGGGGCAGACCTCCATGGCGCGCATCGTTACGGGCGTCTCGAACCTCGCGCTTGTGGCCCTTTGCGTGACGGGCCTGTATTTGTGGTTTCCCCGCCAGTGGACCTGGAGGGCGCCCCCCCCCCTGCTGCTGCTCAAAACGGGCTTCAAGGGCAGGGCTCGGGACTTCAATTGGCACAACGTCTGCGGCTTCTGGGCGCAGCCCGTGGTCCTCGTCCTGGCGCTCACAGCGGTGGCCATTTCGTTCGAGTGGGGTCACCGCCTGGTTTTCATCCTGGCTGGCGAGGAACCTCCGAAATCTCGCAACTACGGGATGATGGCCGTACCGCCGCCCTCGGTGCCTGCCCCAGCCCCAGGGACAACTCCCGTCCCCCTTGATACTTGCTTCGCGCACATCGCCGCGGCATTCCCGAACTGGGAGTCCATCACCCTGGAATCGATGCCCGATCCCGCCGGCAGCCCGTTGGAGCCTCTGGAATTCGGCGTCACGGTGCCGGACCACATGCCTAGCCGGGCCTACATCCCGGTGAAGTCTCATCCGTTCACCGGAGAGATTCTCCAGCAAGTGCCCTTCCAGGACCGCAGCGTTGGGCTTCAGGCGCGCGTGTGGATCCGCTTCCTGCACACCGGTGGGGCGTTCGGACTGCCGGGCAAGATCATCGCCTCCCTGGCCACTGCAGCACTGCTCGTCCTCGTGTGGACCGGCTTTGCGCTGAGCTGGCACCGGTTTTTTCGCAGAGCCCGTACCCAGGCCGCGTGAGCCATTTCTTCCTGCCTCTCTCATCATGAAACGAAAACACAACAACCTAACAAGCACTCCCGCCGCCATCGCCGTTTGCTGTGGTCTGGCAGCCTCCAGCCTCCTTGGCCAAAGCTCTCCGCCCCCAGCGACGCCAAAGCCTGAGGACACCGAAACGATGGCCGAGGTTGTGGTGACCTCAGAGTTCCCAATTCGCTATCTGGAAACTTCCACCACAGCCGCGCTGTTCTCGGACATTCCGCTGATTGAGACGCCTTTCAGCGTCAGCGTGTACAACGAGGAGTTGATCGAGGATCGGCGTGCCTTCACCCTCAAGGATGTCCTGCAACACGACCCGAGCATCGCGATTCAGATGCCTGGCGGCTACTACGGCACGCAAAACTTCGGCCTGCGCGGCTTCCGGGTGGACAACTTCAACGGCTACCGCATGGACGGGGTGCCGATCATCAACACCGTTGCCCCCACCCTTGACGACAAGTCACGGGTAGAACTGCTTAAAGGCCCCTCCGCACTTCAATTCGGTTTCATGCCCCCCGGCGGTGCCATCAATCTTGTGCGTAAACATCCCCAGGACTTCTCGACCAGCCTGCAATTTGACGTCGACACCTTCGGGAGTGTGTATGGCCAGATTGATACCAGCGACATCGTGGCCGGAGGAAAGTTTGGCTACCGTCTGGTGCTTGCGGCCGACGAGTTTGACAGCTTCTACGACAACGCTGACGGCAACCGCTTCATGGGCTCGTTGTACACCGAGTGGAAGCCGACCGATGGGGTGACCATTTGGAGCGCGATCGGTGGCCAGGATCTTGAGCGCAGCGGCTACTACGGTCCTATGATCACGGCCAACGGGCGCGTGCTGGACACTGGCGTGAAGACCAACATCATGCAGGATTGGGCGCGCAACGAGCAGCAGACCTTCGACGCCGCGGTCGGCATCGACGCTGAGCTCAGTGAGGACTGGAAGTTGCGTCTCGCCGTGAACTACCAGGATGCCCAGAGGGATTCCCGTTTGAGCTATCCCTACTCGGTACTGGAGAACGGTGATTTCACAGACGGTGCCTTGCTCACCAATGGCCCCTTCGAGTGGGAATCCTGGGGCATTCATGCTCACGTGGAAGGCAACTTCAACACCGGCAGCCTGAAACACAAAACCGTGGTTGGCACCCAGTGGCGCGCCTACGACACCTCTGGCGAGCGCAGCTTTCCTGACGTGGGGCCCAACAACGCCTATAACTTGAGTTCACTTCCCATCCCGGCTGCGGCTGGTTGGACGGCGCTCGATTTCGAATACAATGAGATCGGCGTTTTCGCGACCGACATCATCGAATTCAACGAGTACTGGTCGATCTTGTTGGGCGGGCGCTTTGGCCGCTTTGAGAACACCTATCCGACGGATCCCGCCGCCGATGACACGGTTGATGCATGGACCCCGACGGCAGCATTGATGTTCTCGCCGACCGAGAATGTGCACACCTACTTCACCTACACTCAGGGTGTGCAGGATGGTGGAACCGCCAGCCGCGCGGCAACGAACGCCTTTGCGCCGCTCGGTGTACAGAGATCCGAACAATTCGAACTCGGCGTGAAGACTGAATTGTTGGAAGGCCGGCTTGCAGGCGAGCTTGCCCTGTTCCAAATCGATCAGGATCTCGCCGCCATGAATCCGGCCACTGGCATCGAATCGTTCTCAGGCGTCCAACGTCATCGGGGCATTGAGGTTACCCTTCGGGGCAAAATCACAGACTCCCTGCAGACGGGTTTCGCCTTCATGCTTCTGGATGCCGAGCAAAAGGACACCGGCTACGCCGAGCTCGACGGGCGGACACCGCAGTATGTTCCGGAGTATCAGGCAAATCTTTGGGCCATTCTGGACATCCCGCAAGTGCCTGGCCTCTCGCTGAACGCGAACGCCCGTTTTGTGGACAAGCAGTATCTTGATCAGACGGAGCAGTTCGCCACGGATTCCTACGTTGTGGTGGATGTGGGAGCCACCTACCGGCGCAAAATTGCCGATGCGGACTGGACGTTCCGCGTGGGCATTCGCAACCTGCTGGATGAGCGCTACTACGAGTCCGGCGAGTTCTACCCCGGAGACGCTGGCTATCTGGCTCACGGATCACCGATCTCCGCGGTGTTTTCCATTCAGGTGGACTTTTAACTCGTAACGGAGGCTCACCTCCGCCGCCATGGCTGCGGCACCCGGAAAGTTCCAGGTGCCGCGGCTTGTTATCAGAACGCATTTCCCTCAAGGAAAGGGCATGGCGGTCCCTGATGCCGCTCAATGGCTATCAATGATTTCCTCGATCTGTGATCTGACGCCGCTGAGAGGGCGCATCCTTTCGATGTTGTGATCCCAGTCTATTGATCATGTCTGCCCATCACCTTGCTTGCCTCGTGATTCTCGCTGCCTCCGCGACCTGCCTTCGCGCGGGGGGGCAAGCTGTTGCTGAGCCCGAAGCCGGATCCATGTTCAGTGGGGAAATTGGCATTGCGGTGGCGAATCAGTACATCACCCGCGGATTCGTCGTGCAAGATGAGGGGACCTCTTTTCAGCCCCATCTCGATCTGAGCGTCACCTTGTACCAAGGCAACGGCTTCATCAACTCGGCCTCGGCCTTCACTGGCATGTGGGGGGCCATTGGATCGACTCCCTACGAAGGTCTTGGCAAAGATGGCGGCCGGTTCACAGAATTCGACTACGGATTAGGTGCCTCCATCACCTTCGCCGAACGCTGGACGATCTCCAGCTTCTACAACCGCTGGACAAGCCCCGCAGGAGCCTATGGCGACGGCCACTGGATCAGCGCGACGCTTGAGTTTGATGACCATGGTCTCTTCCCAGGGTCTTTCTCCCTGGAGCCCTTTTTCCAGATCGCACACGAGTTTGGCAGCGACCTCGCGCCTGGTCTTTGTTTAGAGCCCGGCATCCGCCCCAATGTGACGTTGTTTCCCGAAAGCGACACGCCCTTCAACGCTGCCCTGCTGGTCATGGCAGGACTGGGGCGCGGATACTATGGTGTGGACTACGGTTACTTCGTCATCGGCCCGCAGCTATCCATCCCCCTTGGTTTCATCGATCCCACGGCCGGAAACTGGACCTTCACCGCGGAATGCCTTTACTACGATTTCGGCCGCACCACGACGGCTGAGAATGGACAGGGCCACAGCTGGTTGGTCAGTCTCAAACTGGCCGTTAGTTTCTAACTGCCGACGCCTCACTGTGGCTTGCCTGGACGCTGCAGCCTGAGCGGGCACCGGATGCAAGAGATACAAGAAGTGATGACCGAAAAAAAAGAAAAAGGTCGGAGCATCTGGAACTGGCCTTCCAGATTTGTGCCCAAAAAGCATCCCCGGGTTATTTTCAAATTAGGATAATCCCTAATGCCGTAACGGCTTAAAAATTTAGGTTGCACTAATGGCATCACAGCAAACAATGTGACTGCGACGCAGTCTCAGTCGCATCTTTCAACAGTTGTAACCATTGAATTCCTTGGATCCACAAAACCCCATTCGTGCTGAGAAACTGCAAGAAGGCGTTGGATACACTCCGGACGAGGCAGACAGCCGCGTCATCCGTCAGTTCGTTGAAGCCTTGTTGTTTGAGCGGTTGGTGAAATACCACGTTGCGCCTCGTACCGCGTCCTCTCCCGGAGCGCACGATGCAGCGCCCATCTACGACATGCAGGTGGACTTTCCGGTGGGAGAACTGCATTTCCGGTGTCTGGCAGCTTTTTCGTCCTTCGACCGCGTGCGGATCGCGCATGGAACCGTGGTCCAGATTGTCGGGGACAAACCCACAGCCTTCCGCCTGGCAGATCTCCTCCGGGCGATGGAGGTGCCACCGGCGGGGAAACAACGCCTGCTTGAGGAACTGACGCAGACGATTGAACTCCACCGGTGGAACCGCGCCCACCTCGATCACCACCGGAACCCTCGCCGGGAACTTGGTTTTCAGGCGTTGGAATCGGCCATCGTCGAAGGACACCAGTACCACCCGAGCTTCAAGACTCGGACGGGGTTTTCCCTTGCTGATCATCAAGCCTATGGCTCGGAAGCGGGCAGCACCTTCCAGTTGCATTTCGTGGCCGTGAGCCGTGACCTTCTGCGGACCGCATTGCCCGGGAACGAAGCCGACTTCTGGAAGGCGGAACTGGGTGCCGCCACCTGCGACTGGCTCGCCGGGCGGCTTGAAGAGCTCGGCGGCGACTTCGAGCATTATTTCATCGTTCCCACCCACCCCTGGCAGGCCAAGGATCTGCGGGAACGTGGCTTCGGAGAGGCTCTCGACTCAGGGGCCTTGATTCCGCTCGGCCCGGCGGGCGATTATTATCATGCTTCCCAGTCGCTGCGCACGCTGGTCAATGCCTCTCATCCCGAGAAGGCGAATATCAAGCTGCCGCTCGACATCGTTTGCACCTCGTCACGCCGCAATCTTGAGCCGCACTTCGTCTGCACGGCTCCTCTCCTTTCCCAGTGGCTGGTTTCCCTCGTCGCGGAGGATCCCTTCCTCCAGGAGGGCAACCGCCTGCAACTGCTCAGCGAGTACGCCGCGGTCTCTTACGAGCCAGAGGAAGACGAGGACACGGCGGGGCTGCTCGGGGTCATTTTCCGAGAGAGCATCGTCGGCCGACTGGGAGAGGGGGAGGTGGCGATCCCCTTTACCTCCCTGACATTGGTTGAATCTGATGGGCGCCCCTTCATTGCTGACTGGATCGAAACCTACGGTGCCGAACGCTGGGCCGAACGACTCATCGAGGTCGTGGTGATGCCTATCTGGCACATGCTCGTCCATCACGGCATCGCCTTCGAGGCGCACGCACAGAACCTCATTCTCGTCCAACAGAACGGTTGGCCGAAACGGATCGTACTGCGCGACTTCCACGAAGACACCGAATTCGTTCCCGAGTTCCTCGGTCGTCCCGAAACCGAACCGGACTTCGCCTCTGTTGATCCCTTCTTCGAAACCATCCCGCTCGACGACGGCTATCGCATGGACTTGGTCGAGTCCCTGCGACAGCTCTATGTGGACACGGTTTACGTCTTCAACCTCGCGGATGTGTCGTTCCTGCTGGAGCGCTTTCATGGCCTCGCCGAAAAGGAATTCTGGGGCCTTGTAAGAGCGAAGCTGGACGCCTATGCCGCATCCGGAGTCACTGAAGCCTCGCGCATCGCGAGCCTCGAAGCGGACAAAGCCGGCATCATTGTGGAGTCACTTTTGACCAAAACCATCCACCGCGGCGGAACGCTCGACTACTACGAGCACGAAGTCCGGAACACTCTGAGCCGCGAAGCGCCATGATCCACGTTGACGACCAGTCCTACGACAAGGGATATTTCAAAAACCGGTTCGCCCAGTTTGACTCCCACCCCGTGCTCTCCGGATGCGCCGGGCGCCGCCTCGCGGTGTGCCTGCAAGACACCGCCCTGTGGGTTGCCCTCTGCCTCTACATCAAGGAAAAAGGCGGCGCCGTATTTCCTCTACCCATCGACACACCGCTGGAGGGCGCACGCCGCCGCGCCGAGCGCAGCGGCTGCGAGGTCCTGCTTGTCACCTCTCACGACGAGGAGCTTGGAGTCGTCGCGATCGATGCGGGAAATGCTCTTCCCGACGCCCCGGCCGGGCTCATCCAGACGAGTTCCGGAACCACCGGCGAACCCAAGTTCATCGAACGGAGCTGGGCCAGCATCAACACGGAAATCGAAAGCTATGTGAGCCATTTTCCTGAGGCGAACGACTGGGCGCCCATTGTGGCCTGCCCGGCCACCCACTCGTATGGGCTGATCTGCGGGATTCTCGTCGCGCTACGGCGGGGCCTGCAGCCGGTCATCATCCGGAACTTCAATCCGAAGTTTATTCTCCGGAAATTACGCGAGGCGCCATCCTCCATTCTCTACTCGTCCCCGGCCATGATCACCACGCTGGCCATGCTGGTGAAGGAGGGGGAACCACTGTGGGCGGTGATGACCTCAGGCACGGTGCTCCAGAAGGCGACCTTCGAAAAGCTTGCGAAAAAGGTGCGCCATCTCTACCAGCAGTACGGCTGTTCCGAGGCGGGCTGCCTGTCCCTCGGCACCGGGCTTCTCGCAGCGAATGACCAGGGCAAACCTCTGCCACACATCGCCATTGCCGCAGGAACCAACGCCGGGGAACCTGCTGACATCGTCGTGACCCTGCCCGATGGCCGGACCGTGGAGACGCGCGACCTGGGTTATTTCATCGGTGACCGGCTGCACTTTGTCTCGCGGATCGATGAAATGATCAATGTCGCGGGATTCAACGTCTATCCCGGCGAAGTCGAGGAGGTCGTCCTCGCGATGCCCGGCATTCGGGACGCGGTGGTTTTCAAAAGGAGCCGCGGGTTTGGGGGCGAGCAGGTTTGTCTTCACTTCGTCTCGGAAGAAACCATCCCCGCGGAAGTCGTGCGCGAATTCTGCGCCGGACGCCTCGCCACGCACCAGATCCCCATGAACATCGCGCGCGTGGAAGCCATCCCCCGCCTGCCCAACGGAAAAATCAGCCGCAAGGCCCTCGCAGAGGCCCCTCCCGCACCCTCCCTGACATTCTGACATGAAAACGAGAGAACAAATCGTCGAGAGCATCTATCAATCGCTCGCGAGCAACATGCCGCACCTCGATCTGAGCGGCTTCCACAGCGACGCGCGGCTGAAAGAGGACCTCGGACTCGACTCGGCCGACACGCTCGAACTCCTCGTCAGCCTGGAGGTGAAATACAACCTCTCCCTGCCTGACTCCGCCATCATGGACAAGGACTTCTCCACGGTGCGTGCCGTGGCCAAGCTCTTTTACGACGCCCAGCCACGCCCCAATCCTGAGAAACTGCTGGAGTACGAGGAGGACATCAAACTCCACTGCTTCGTAAGCTGCCTCAGCGAAGTGATCAAGCGCTTCAACTTCGACCAGCGCACCCTCTACTTTGGCGTCTGGGATTCAGAGATCGTCGTCACCGAGAAGTGCCAGATTTCCTACCACAGCGAGCGGATCAGTCATCAGTTTTTCCTCGACTGGTATGAAAGGCTCTTCGGCATCAAGGTCGAGCCCTGGTTCGACCATGACATAAGCCGCGAGGAAAATGTCCGACGTCTGGTCTCCCTCGTGGAGAACCGTACGCCCGACCAGCACATCATGGTGATGCTCGACATGCACCGCCTTCCCGAACGCGTGAACGAGTTCAACAAGGACCCCTTCCCGCACTATCTGATGCTCGGTCCGACGGAGAAGCCGGAGACATGGTTCGTGTACGACCCCGACTACCGGTGGGAGGGAGTGACGACCAAGGAGCGGCTCCTCCATGCGGCTCGGCACCCCGCCGTGGGTGGCGGCTACGTCTTCTCCGACAAATCCGCGCACGAACCGCACCCGACCCAGATCCGCGCTTATTACGAGCACTGCATGCTCCTCGGCCGCCATCTCATGACCGAGGCGGTGCGCCAGGTCATCGAGGCCCATCTCGGAGGCTGTGACAAGAACGGCGACGAACTGCCGCTTGCGGCCTTGCGGCACGCCCTCGACGACGTGCCCATCCTTTCCATCCGCAAGTACTCCTACGAGCATGGCTTCGCTTTCTTCTGGCGCGAGCTGGAACTGGAGGAGGCGGAGTTCGACCACTGGTGCGAGGTCATCGACGAACTGGCGAAGACTTACACCCTCATCCAGTTCCACGCCATCAAGCTGGCCACCACCGGCGACCGCCGACTCGGCGACAAGATTTTCGACCTGCTCGACAAACAAGTTGAGCGCGAGAACCGCATCAAGGCGCGGATGCAGGAGGTTTTCGAGATGTGGTGCGAGCAAAACTTCTCCCGGGAAACAACTGCCATCGCCGAACTGGAGTCCGTTCGATGAAACTTTCCCTCTGCACCATCTCCTTCCGTCACCACCTGATCTCACTGAAGCAAGTGGTGGAATGGGCCGCACCACGCGGGTTCTCAGGCATCGAGCTCTGGGGCGTGCATGCCATCAACCTGCGCGACCGGCCGGGCTACGACCTCGACTGGCTCCGGTCCCACGGACTCTGCGTCCCCATGCTAAGCGATTACCTGCCCGTGCAGGGAGATCGCCAGGCCGTGATTGACAAGACCGTTGACCTCTGCCGCCTCGCGCAAAGTTGGGGGGCAAGCAAGCTCCGCACCTTTGCCGGCAACAAGGCCAGCCAGGAAGTCTCCGCCGAGGATCGCCGCGACTGGACTCTGCGCATGCGCGAGCTCTGCCACACCGCCGAAGGGCACGGCATGAAGCTTGTCGTGGAGATGCATCCTCACACCCTTGCCGACACGAGGGAATCGACGCGGCAGCTCATCGAGGAAATCAACCACCCCGCGCTGCGGCTCAACTTCGACGTCCTTCACGTGTGGGAATCAGGAGCCGACCCCTTCGAAGTCATCGGCGAGTTTGAGCCGCTCGTCGCCCACGTGCACCTCAAGAATGTGCGCTCCCGCTCCTTCCTCCAGGAGTTCCTGCCCGGCAATGTTTATGCCCCCGCAGGCAGCCGTGCCGGCATGGTGAGCCTTTTCAACGGGGCCTTCGACTACCGTAAGTTCCTCGCCCATGTCATGAACGAAACAGCGCTCTGGCCCACGCTCGACGCCTCGCTCGAATGGTTTGGCCCCAACGTTCTTGGCACACTGGAGCGGGACGCTGAGCAGCTTTCCCTGCTGGAGGCAGAAACGCTCGGCCTCCAGGCCCTGACCACCGCTGCGCTTTAACCACTGGCACACGCATGCGGCTTTCCACTCCCTATTACCTGATCGACGAGGCGCGGATGCTCCCCGCCATGGAGCGCATCCGCCTGGTCCAGGAGCGCTCCGGGGCCAAGTGTGTGCTCGCGCTGAAATGTTTCTCAAGCTGGTGCGCCTTCGACTTCATGCGCCAGTATCTCGTCGGCACCACCAGCAGCAGCCTTTGGGAGACGCGGCTGGGCCACGAGAAGTTCGGGGGGGAGACACACGGCTACTCGGTCGCCTACGCGGACGACGAGATCGCGGAAGTCGCGGGATATTGCGACAAGATCATCTTCAACTCGCTCGGCCAACTCAATCGCCTGGGCCACCATGCTGCAGGAATCTCAATGGGCTTGCGCCTCAATCCGGGCATTGGCCATTCTTGCTCCGAACTGAGCAATCCCGTCTGCCAGTATTCCCGGCTTGGCGTGCGCGCTGAGGAGCTGCCAGAGGACATCGGCTCGCGCATTCAGGGGGCGATGATTCACGTCAATTGTGACAACGACGACCTGGCCAGCTTCTGCTCGCAGCTTGATGTCATCGAGGAGCGCTTCGGCAAGCTCCTGCCCCACCTTCAGTGGTTGAGCTTCGGTGGAGGAATCGCGTTCACTGACGAAGCCTATCCGATTGACGACTTCTGCCGCCGCCTTCGTGAATTCTCCCAGCGTCATTCCCTGGAAATTTACCTAGAACCCGGTGAGGCCGCTGTCACCCACTCGACCAGCCTGGTGGTCAAGGTGCTCGACGTCGTCGAAAACGAGGTGCCCACCCTCGTCGTCGATGCAGGGGTGGAGACGCACCTGCTCGACGTGCTGACCTATGGATACACGCCGGAAGTCGATGGTGCTGAACCCCTGGCCAGGGACGCGAAGGACCTGGGCGGACGCGCCGGACACGTCTATCGTATTTGCGGGCGCACCTGCCTCGCCGGCGACCACTTCGGCAACTACGTTTTCCCCCGTCCCGTCGCCCTCGGCGACGAGCTCCGTTTCCCCAATGTGGGGGGTTACTCGATGGTGAAGAAGAACTACTTCAATGGCATCCGCATGCCGGCCATCTACCACCGGAACCTCTCCGGCGAACTCCGCCTCGTCCAACAGCCGACTTACGAGGATTTCCGTGAAGCCCTGACAAACACGCACCTCGTCTAGCTCATCCAGCCTTTTTATTCGCAGCCAACCATCATGAAAAAGAATGTCCTCATCATTGGAGCAGGCGCCGTGGGCGCAGTCGTGGCACACAAGTGCGCCCAAAACAACCAGGTGTTTGGCTCGATCTGCCTGAGTTCGCGAAACTTTGAAAATTGCCAGACGGTGATCCGGTCCATCGAGGCCAGGAACTACCGCCGCGAAGAGTCTTTTCAAATCTTCGCCCGCACCGTGGATGCCTCCGATTCCGCCCAGGTCGCGGGCCTCATTCGCGAGACGGAATCCCACATCGTCATCAATGTCTGCACGGCCTTCGTCAACATGTCGGTCATGGATGCCTGCCTGGAGACCGGCGCGGCTTACATCGACACTGCCGTCCACGAGGACTCTGCGGTGATGAATGCGCCCTATCCCTGGTATGCGAACTTCGAGTGGAAGAAACGGGAGCAATTCGCCCAAAAAGGCGTCACAGCCATTCTCGGGGTCGGTTTTGACCCCGGCGTCGTCAACGCCTACTGCGCCTATGCCGCACGCTACGAATTCGACTCGATCACTTCCATCGACATCATGGATGTGAACGACGGCAGTCACGGTCGCTTTTTTTCCACGAACTTCGACCCCGAAATCAACCTGCGTGAGATCATCGAGGACGCCGGTTGCCTGGAGGACGGCGAATGGCGCACGTTTCCCCACCACTCCCGCACCACTGATTACGACTTCCCTGAGGTGGGCGAGAAGAAGCTGTATCTGATGGGGCACGATGAGGTTCACTCCCTCTCGAAGCACATCCAGGGTGTCGAGACTGTGCGCTTCTGGATGGGATTCGACGACCACTACCTGCGCTGCCTGGAGGTCTTCGAAAAGACCGGCCTGCTCAACCACGAGAAAGTCACCACCTCCTGCGGCCAGAGTGTTGTCCCGCTCCGTGTGCTCAAGGCCTGCCTGCCCAACCCCGCCAGCCTCGCGCCAGACTACACGGGCAAGACCTGCATCGGCACCCTCATCAAGGGCCACAGCAAGGGCGAGCACAAGGAAATCTTCATCTACAACATCTGCAGCCACGAGGAGACTTTTGCCGATGTGGGCTCCCAGGCCATCGCCTTCACTGCCGGCGTCCCGCCCGTTGCCGCCGCCATGCTCCTGGCCCAGGGCGACTGGGACGTGAAGGGCATGGCCAACGTCGAGGAACTGCCCCCGCTCCCATTCCTGAAACTGCTTTCGCACCTCGGACTTTCGATGGCGATCCGCAAGGGCACGGAGGCGGATGCGCCTGAGCCCGGCGAACTGATCTGCGCCTGACCTTTTCCTCGAACCGATGACTCCCGAGAAAAATCCCGCGCTGAACGGCGCGGTGCTGCCCACCTTCTTTTACTACGCGGTCCCGTCCATGGTGGGGTTGATCGCGCTCACCACGACGAGCCTCGTTGATGGCATCTTCGTGGGAAACTATGTCGGTGCAGACGCTCTCGCCGCGGTCACCCTCCTCGTCCCGCTCCTCACTGTGCTCTACGCCCTCGCGCTGATGTTTGCTATCGGTGGATCGGTGGGCGCGGGCACGCACATGGGTGCGAAGGATCCAGGCACGGCATCCTCGGTCTTTAGCCAGACCCTCATCGCCACGGTCGCTACCACGACTCTCTTCACCCTCGCGAGCATTGTCTTCGAGCCCTGGCTGTTCCGGCTGCTCAATATCCCGACCGAGTTGGTGCCCATGGTCGGCGAATATTTCGGCATCCTGCGCTGGACCCTCATCATCCAGCTCACGACGATGGTTCTCTACTACTTCGTGCGGGCCGACGGCCATCCGATTCTTGCCACGATCTCGCTTCTCGTCGGCTCGCTGGGGAACATTGGTCTCGACGTGTTCTTCGTCTGCCAATGGGGGTGGGGCCTCGCCGGTGCCGCGTGGTCCACCGCCATCGCCCAGGTGGCGCAGGCCGCGGTGCTCTGCATCTACTTCTTCAGCCGGAGGCGGACGCTGCATTTCATCTGGCGGCAGACCCGTTGGTCCCATCTTTTCAAGGCCTGCTACAACGGGGTGTCAGAATTCATCAACGAGATCTCCGCTGGCATCATCATCTGGCTGCTGAACTTCCTCCTCATCGGCCGCCTGGGCGTGGACGGCGTCGCCGCTTTCAGCGTCGTGAGTTATTACATCTACCTCAGCTTGATGCTGACCTACGGGGTAGCTGACGCCCTCCATCTCCTTGTCAGTCAGAACTTCGGCGCGGGGAACCACCAGCGCATCCGGCAGTTCCTCTCCACTGCGCTCATTGGATCGAGTGGCATCGGCCTCAGTCTCGCCGTCTCTCTGCTGCTTTTCGGCGACCAGCTCACCGGTTGGTTCCTGAGCGGTGAGGATGCCGCCATCGTCGAAGAGGCAAGCCGCCTTGCCTTTGCCATCTGGCCGCTCTTCCTCGTCAACGGCGTCAACGTCATTCTGAGTTGCTACCTCACCGCCATCCACAGGCCAACCCCATCGGCCATCGTGGCGATTCTGCGCGGTCTCATCCTGCCTGCCTGCTTCCTCCTTGGCCTCGCCCACCTTTTCGACCAGGCAGCCCTCCGGGACAGCTCTTCACAATGGTCCTTCCTCTGGGCTTTACCGCTCGCCGAATGGATCACCTTCGCCGTCGCCATCGCCTTTTGCTACCGCCATCGCCCCGACCGATTCGAACCTGCATTCCCGATTCAACCCGTCGAGGACTGATTTTCCCCCCCATGCAACTCACCGCTGCCGACGCCTCGCTCCAGGCTTTTTGCAACTGTTACCTCCGCGAAGTCAACGAAGGGTTCTGGCACGAGCCCGGACATTTCTTCGCCCACTTCGGCCTCGCCGCCGGGACCGGGGTCCGCGATGTCGTGGAGCTTTCACTTCCGCAGGTCCGCACGACCCTCGCCCTCTTCATTCGCTACCGATCCCTGGTGGGACGTCATACAATCGCCGAAGTCCACGAACGCTCCGCCGGTGCATCAGCCTGGCAGAAGCTCGATGCACTGACGGCTCAGCTCCGGCTCATCGACGAAATCTACGCGAAACATCCCGGCAGCCCACAACGCCTCGAACTGCTGTCGCGGGTTGTCGAGAGCCATCAGGTGATGGAGCGCTATCTCGCCCACCGCCGCGCGAGGAGGGATCTAGGAAATCCAGAACGCGAGACCTCGTTCATCGAATCCGAACAGGCCGTCGTCACGGGCCACTGGCTCCATCCCACGCCCAAGTCGCGCCAGGGCATGCACGCCTGGCAGCACCCCGTTTACACTCCCGAGCTCCACGGGCGGTTCCGGCTGCAATTCTTCGCTGCCCGCCACGAGCTTGTCATCCAGGATTCCCTCCTGGACATGTCTGCTGAGACCCTAAGCTTTGAGATCGCGTGCCACGGACTCGACGAAACCGCTCGCCAACGTCTCGCCGATCTCGCTGCCTCTGGCTACGCTCTGCTGCCCGTCCATCCGCTGCAGGCCCACTGGCTTCATCACCAGCCTCACGTGCGGGAACTCCTGGCCGCAAAGTCGCTGATCGCCCTCGGCGAGCTGGGGCCCTGTTTCACCCCCACATCCTCGGTGCGCACTGTTTATTCGGAAGATCTCGACTGGATGCTCAAACTCTCCATTCCGGTGAAACTCACGAACTCCCTCCGGCTCAATCTCAAGAGCGAGCTCGGCGACAGTGTCTGGATCACCCAACTCCTGCGAGAATGTCGCGTGGAGGACGAGTTTCCCGGCTTCTTCGTCCTTGAAGACCCCGCCTATCTGGGCCTCGACCTGCCTGGGATCGAGGAAACAGGATTTGAGGCCATTTTTCGCGCCAATCCCTTTCGCGACTCAACTCGTCACCCAGCCGTCCACTCCATTGCCGCCCTCACCGAGGATCCTCTTACTGACGCGGACCACTCACGTCTCTTCGACCTTGTGTGGCGTCTGGCTGAGCGGCGCAGCATCTCCCTGTCCGAAGCCGCGCAACGCTGGTTCGATGCCTACTGGATCGTGGCCATCGCCCCCGTCCTCGGTGTGTATGACCAGCACGGCATCGCCCTTGAGGCGCACCAGCAGAATGTCGTCATCGGCTTTGCTGGCGACGGAATACCCGAGGCCTCCTACTACCGCGACATTCAGGGCATCGCCCTGGCCGAAAGTCATCGCGGGACCCTCGTCGCACTTGTGCCTGAGCTTGCCGACCTTCCAAAAGTATTCGAGCCCGATGACATCGTTCGCAACGGTCTCGGCTATTATCTTGTCTTCAACCACCTCTTCGCCATCGTCCATCGCTTCGGCGCTGATGGATTGATTGACGAGCAGGTCCTCCTTAGCCACATCGAAGCCAAACTCGACGCTGTACGCGCCGCCATGGAAGGCCCCGGTGCCGCCCTCATCGACATCCTTCTGCAAAGCGACTCCCTGCCTTGCAAGGCGAACCTCCTCACCCGCATTGAGGACCGCGACGAAATCGAGTCCGAATGCGAACTCGCCGTTTATGTACCGATTGCCAATCCGCTGGAGCGAGGATTCGGAGATGGCGTGAAAGGAGCCGATTACAACACGGCAGGGAAGAACCGCATCGAGCGTCTCGCCACCCAGAAAAACTATGGGCAGCACGGCATCCCGGTCACCACGGACATCGTCCCCAGTGCGGACCACGACGAAATAGAACTTTTCCCCGCGGTCCAGAAGTTGCTCGAAGGCGAGATCATCAAATGAGAGCGCAGTTTTCTGAGTTGCCTTGATCCGACTCAGTGGTTGCCCAAGCAAGAGCAGAGGCGGCGCGGGCATCAAAGGAGTGACATGCTTTAGCTTGTCTCAGTCCGACGTGGGTGGCGCGGTGGACAGGTTAGAACCTGTCACTACTTTGCCGCCAAGACTGGCTTGAAGGTGGCCTTGCGCACTGCCCCTCGAATGCCACCCCTGCGCCCCGCCCCCGGCCGGGTAGGTGCTAGGGTGTTTCCCAAATCAGGCGCAGGCCGCCCTCGCGTGCCGCGAAGCGGTCGAGGTGGTCATCAATCGCGCCCCAGTAGGCGTCGAGCTGTGTCATTGTGAACGCAGTGAGATGGACATCGAGCCGGGACTCCGTCGAGCGGAAGAGGGCCGTCGCATCCTCGGGATAGTCGGGGTCGTCTTCTTCTTTTGGAAAAACGACTTTGGCCCCCTCGTCATCAAGCTGGACGTCGAATTTGCGCGCCCAATGCTTGCAGAGAATGTTGATATAGCGTCGGCCGTTTTGGACTTCGGCCGTGCCGCTGCGTGTGAGAGTGGTCATGGGTAATTTCCTGTGTTTGCTACTAGGGCATCATATGTTTCGGGTGCACCGACGTGGGCATCATCCGCAGCACTGACATGTGGTAGCACATGTTGCCACGGTCCTCGACGGGCTCGGAGTACAGGTCGGCCAGGGCGGCCTCGCGGAAGCTGTGCGGCCCCACGATGCGGTAGGCTGAGGGGTTGAAGCTGCCGAACCAGACCTGGATGAACAGCTTCGGGTTGAGGAACAACATGCGAAGCGGCAGGAGGCAGCCGATCTCCCGCGCGAGAGCGTCAAGGTATAGAACCTGGGAGGGGTGGGATTCGGTGTGCCGGGGGCTCAGCCCGGTCCAGTACTCCTCCCAGCTCTTCTCCTCGGCGATGACCTCGGCGAGGTTGGGAGGCGGCTGCAACTTCCCGCTGAGCACCCGTGCGAAGTAACGGGCCTGCATCTCCGCGCAGATCGGGATACCGCCGGAGAAGGGACGCAGGAAGCCGATGAAGGCGACCCTGCCATCGTGACCGGGATGCAGAAAGTGCCGGTAGAGGTTGCGGACGTTGCCGTCTTCGATGCTCAGATCCCCCAGCGTCAGATCGCGCTCGTAGCCGGTGCAAAGCACCACCGCGTCGTACTCGGCGTGCACACCATCTTTGAAGTGGACGGTGTTGCCCTCGGCACGTGCCAGCCCGGTGTCGTTCACCACCACTTTGCCGTTCACTATGCTCGGGATGAAGCTGACGTTCTTGCAGAAGATGCCGCGAGGGCTCCAGCTGCCTTCCGGGTGGGACTTCTCGTTCCACTTTTTGATCAAGTCCCAGTTTTCCTTCTCCTCCTCGCAGCCCACGTCCATCTTGTAGGGCACCATGGGCTCGCCGAGCAGGTTGACGTCTGCGTAGGTCCGCGGCTTGATCCGCTCACGCAGGGCCTGCACGATGCCACCAAGGGACGAAATCAGCCCCAGGCCGACTGACATGGCACCGAATGCCGTCTTGGCCAGCCGACTGCTGCCCCAGAACGTTTTGTAAGGCACGGGGCGCTTGGTGGCGCGATCGTACATCTCGTGATGGTGCGCCCGCACGGTGCGGCTGTCGGTGCTACGGTGGTCATCCACGATCCGCGCCAGCAGGAAAGTGTAGGAGCGAATGGCCAGGGTGGTCTTGGAGGCGGTCTCGCTGATCTCCCGCACAATGTCGGCCCCGGACTCAGCCAGGCCGACGATCAGCACGCGCTTGCCGCGGAAGCGCTCGGCGTTGCGATACCCCGCGGAATGCACGATCTCGCCGGTGAAGCCGGCCAGCTCGGGGAACTGACGTTGGGGCGTCTTGAAAGGGCCGGAGCACATCGCCACCGCGTCGAAGTTCTCACTGACCTCGACTCCGCGGCAGCAGGATGTGACGACATAACCCTGACTGGTCTTCCTGACATCGGTAACCTCCGTGTCGGAGCGAATGCAGCCCAAAAGGTTGAAGCGGGTGGCGTACTCGGTCAGGTAGTCGAAGTACTCCTGCCGGGAATAGAATTTGCGGCCACCCTTGAAGGGAAAATCTGAGAAGGCCATCAACCGCATGGAGATGGTCAGCTTCAGGTGGTCGAACGCCTTCGTCTTCGTGCCGTCGTCCCCGTCACGGAGCCAGATCCCGCCGACGCCGGAGTTCTTGTCGTAGCAGACGACCTCGTGTCCCTCATCGCGCAACTGTTTGACCGTAGTCAGTCCACACGGACCTGCTCCAACAACACAAACTCTCATCTACGAAATCTCCTTTTTTTATGTTTGGTGGTTCTTGCGGCGCCACCGCAGATCGATCGCTTCGATTGCGGGTGGCAGTTTTTCGAATCGATTATCTGATATTGAGATTCATTAGCTCTGTCAACATGAGAAAATGTGCTGGATTTGTTGTAGGCCGTTTGGCAGGCGAGGAAGCTGGAACGGCAAGGCGACAAGATGTGATCGACTTGGTTATGACCTCGACATGCTGGTGATGTGTGGATAAAACCTATTCCGGCTTTGAGACGCGCTGGATGCGAAGTGCCCATATTTTTACCTATGAAATGGGTGGGAGAATCTTTTTCACGGTGCCGGACTCCGCAGCATTGAAGCCGCGGCAGAACCCTTGGTAGTTTGTCTGCCAATCGAATTCCGCGATGCCGCTTTTGGCACCCCGGTCGTTGTAGATTCCATTTCTCTCCTCAAACCGTTTTGAAGGTCCTCGCCTCGTTGTTTCATCTGCCGGTCGTCTCCTGGAGACCGCTGCTGGCATTGACCTCTCTCAATCTTCTGGGAGGGGCCGGATGGTCACCTGGACCAGATGTTCCCCGCCCCTTGCTGTGAGCGGCTCCAGCTGAACGATGACAATCTGGCCGAGGACAGGCTTAACGCAGTCAATACCCGAACCATTTTCCTGCCAGGCAAATCCATCATGAACTCATTCGGTGATCATCCCGTCAGGCTGGAACGCCTGGTCAAAATCTATGCCCAGGGCCTGCGACAGATCCATGCGCTCCAGCAGGTCGATCTCACGGTAAAGTCCGGTGAGTTCGTCGCCATCATGGGAGCTTCTGGCTCGGGCAAGAGCACGCTCCTGCATGCCATTGCCGGCTTGACGGATGTGAATGAGGGCAAAGTGATCGTGGCGGGCCAGGACCTCGCCGCCTTCTCAGACGCAGCATTGACCCGATTTCGACGGAAACAGGTGGGCATGGTGTTTCAAGCCTTTAACCTGATCCCCAGCCTTACGGCGGAGGAGAACATCCAGCTCCCTGCCATGGAGCTGCCGGATGTGAAACAGCGGGCGGAGGCGATCATGACGCGCATGGGTCTGCTGGACCGCCGGCACCACCGGCCCGATGCCCTCTCCGGAGGGGAGCAGCAACGCGTGGCCATTGGCCGGGCTCTCATGATGGAGCCCGCCATACTGCTGGCAGATGAGCCCACGGGAAGTCTCGACTCCCGCACCGGGCAGGAGCTTTGCCAGGTGCTGAGTGACCTCGTGACACGAGAGGGGCGCACCACGGTGATGGTGACCCATGAGCCCCGTGTGGCGATGTGGGCGGACCGGGTGGTGGTGTTCAAGGACGGCCGGTGCCTCTCGGAGTTTCCTGTAACCCCCGGGGCTGGGGCGGAAGCGGTCGCCCTGGCTTATGAACACGCGCTGCAATCAGCTGTATGAAGACGCTTCTAAGGCTGTCCTGGGCCCATGTGCGGGAACATCCCCTGCGCCTCACCCTCACCTCGCTGGCCACTGCGGCGGCCGCGGCCATGGTGATCTGGGTGGTGAGCGGCTATGATGCGCTGCTCAAGACGTTCGATGAGTACGCGAACCTCGCGCTCGGCCGCTATGAGCTCTCCGTGGCCCCCATCAGCCACTTCAGCCAGGTGGCACCCGGCGTCATCCCGGCTCCCGCGCAGAAGGACGTGCCGGTGGAGTCCGTGGCGCTGTTGCGCGCCGATCCCGCGGTGCGGGTGGTGGATCCCATGTGGGCTGCGCAGACCACCGTGGACCGGGCGGAGCCTTCCGGCGCCGCAGGTCGGCGCGGTGAGCTGCCGGGCACGGTGGTGGGAACGGATGCGGAAGCTCCGCCCTTTGAGCTGGTGGACGGCCGGTGGATACGATTGGCCGACGGAGCGGAGGCCGAGGGCGTACTGAGCCTCGCCGCAGCGGAGGCTGCGGGAGTGCGGGTGGGGGATGAGCTGGTCGTCGGTTCAGGGAAACGACGGCAGCGTCTCCGTGTCGTGGGGCTGGTCCGCAGCCCGGACGTGTCCGGCTGGAGTGCCTCCGTGGCGAAGACGCAGACGATGACCCCCGCAGTGGGAGGGGTGTTTGTCTCCACGAACCTGTTGGAACGGGCCACAGGTGAGGCCCGCCGCATCAGTTTCATAGGGGTGGGTTTGAGAGAGGGAGCCGACCTCACCCGGTTCCGCTTCCAGTGGTCTCCCCGGCTGAGTGCTCTGGCCACGCCTTGCCAGTTCCAGGAGGCCCATGACATCGAGGAGGCGCTGGATGAAAGCGCCTCTGCGGAGAATCTCGAATTCCAAGGGCACATGGCCGCAGTCGTCGCCATGCTGGCCGCGTTCTTCATCATCCTGAGCACGCTGAACATGGGGGTGACGGAACGCATCCGGCAGCTCGCCATCCTGCGAGCGGTGGCGCTCACCCGGATGCAGACGGCCCTGCTGGTGGTGCTGGAGGCGCTGTTGCTCGGGGCGGTGGGTTACGTGGTCGGTTGCACCAGCGGCTGGCTTCTCATGAAGCTGGCGGTGGCCAGGGCTCCTGACCTGCTGGAAGACGGGGCGGTGGTGGGCTCGTTCAGTCTGATGCTCGCTGCGGTGTGTGCCTTTGGCGGGGCGTTGCTGGCCTCTTTCTGGCCGACGTGGCGGGCCATGCGGGTGCGCCCGCTGGATGTGATGGGCAAGCTCGCTGAGCCGCCTTCTGGAGGGCTCCGGCCCGGCTGGCTGGCACTGGGACTGGTCCTGCTCACGGTGTATCCCCTGGTGGCCCGCGTGCTGCCGCATGGGGATGAGGCGCCCTTTGTTGCCTACCTGGTGGTGGGGCAGTGCTGTCTGGCGGCGGGTGTCGTGCTGTGCAGCCCGGCGCTCGTGCATCTGGTGGATCGCGGCCTGAGTCCGCTGCTGGCCCGCGCCCTGGGCATCCCGCCGCGGCTGCTGTTGAGTCAGATTTCATCGAACTTGTCCCGCACCCTCGCCACGTCTGTCGCCCTCAGCGTCGGGCTCGGCCTGCTCATCGGCATTCACGTCTGGGGGCATACCATGCTGGGCGGGTTCCTTCCCGGTCGCTGGGCGCCGGACGCGATGATCGCCTTCCGCCCGGGCGGCATCGATCCCGCCGCGGCCGCCCAGATGAGTTCGTGGAAAGGCATCACGGAAGCCCTGCCGGTGGTCGTGGAACAACCCCGGCTCAAGGAGGATCTCACCCACAGTGCGGTGCGCGCCACCGTGGTGCGGCAGGACAGCGTTGTCATCGTGGGGGTGGATGCCCAGCGTGCCTTTGGCGGGAGCTCGCCGCTGTTCAAGTTTCAGTGGGTTCAAGGTCATGCGGAGCAGGCCGTGGCGCTGCTCCGGCAGGGGCGCGGTTGCATCGTGCCCGATCACTTTCTGAGGGAGTCCGGATTGAAGCTGGGGGATTCCTTTGAGCTGGTGCCGCCGGAACGTCCCGGGCAGCCGGTCGCCTACGTCATCGCGGCCACCGTGAAGATGCCCGGCTGGCATTGGCAGACGAAACCCACCGGCATGCGCACCCGCACCCACCGGGCGGCTGCCCTGGTCTTCGCGGACTACGCCACGGTGGCGCAGGACTTCCAGTTTCAGGCCGTCCCGTACGTGTGGCTCAACTGGGACCTTGACCAGACCCGCAGAGAGGCGGTGGAGGAGGCCGCCAGAAGGTTGTTGGAAATCTCCTCCGGAAAACCCGCTGTGGTGGGCGATCCGACCGCTGGGAGTGAGCAGCCCTACATCAAGTTGCACAGCATCGAGGACATTCGTGACATCGTGAATGCCCACTCCCGGCAGTGGCTCTGGGTCCTGAGCCGGCTGCCAGTGGTGGTGCTTCTCATCACCTCGGTGGGAGTGTTCAACACTCTGCTCGCCTCGGTGCATGCGCGGCGCTGGGACTTTGGCATTCTACGCTCCGTCGGCTACACCCGCAGCCTGTTGGTGCGTCTGGTGGTGGCGGAGGGTGTTTTGATCGGTGTCGTCGCAGGCGGCCTAAGCCTGGTATTTGGCACCCTTTCTGGATGGTGCGGCGCTGGCATGTCACGCTATATCAGCTTCTTTGGAGGGATGAACACCGATCTTGTCGTGCCCTGGCCGGAGGTGCTCAGCAGCTTGGCCGCTGTCCTCCTGCTGTCCAGCCTTGCCGCCCTGTGGCCCGCAATCTCCATCGGGCGCACCAAGCCGCTGCATCTCCTCCAACAGGGCCGGGGAGGCTTCTAATCCCCTTCGAAGATGAGCTTCAGATTGAGCTACGGCCGGTGTTGAAGGTGGATCGACGGAAGGTGAGTGCTGGCACCTGGTGTTTTGCTTGAGGCACGCTGACAGGACTGGCGGTCGGCGCTTGCAAGTGCCTTTCCAATCCCTGGCTCCACTTGCTGGTCGCAAGTCCCATGCCGAGAAGCACGAACAAGGCGCCTGCCGTGCGGTTCAGCCAGGTGCCGCAGCTTGGGCGCTCGCGCAAATGCCGTCCCAAGGAGCAGGCAAAAAGGGCGAGGAAAAAACCCCAGGTCGTGCCGGTGGTCTCAAAGGTAAGGCCGGACGGCCTTGATTTCTCTTCGATCTCTTCGTGCCATGCTGGCGATACCCATTCGAATGCTCCCTCGTCCAAGGGTATGCTCAAGTCTCGCGGAGATCAAGCTGGCGGTTCATCCCGCCGCTCGCATGGACGACCAGAGACCGAGCTGTTCCATGACTTGGTACCCCGAGTCTTCCTCCTCACGCAGTGGCACGGGCACGGAAGGGATGGGGACAGGTGTCGGAGCGGGGGCAGGGGGTGGGGTTGGCGCTGGTTCCAGTGCCTCCTCTACTGGAGCGACTTCTGGGAACGGGGCTGCGACCGGTGGGGCCAGGACGGCATGGGTCCGTCGGGCGACCTCCAGCCAGGGGAGGGGCTCGTGGCGGTTCGCGCAATGCACCTGGGCTGAGGTGACTCCGGCGGAGTGCAATGCTGCGGTGATCTTCTGGCGGGCCACGTTGGGGCAGTTGCAGTCTTCGCTGAGGTGACCCAGGATCACGTGCTGGAGATGCTCGTGCGCGAGATGCTGCACGAGCTCGGCGGCCTGTTCATTGGAAAGGTGGCCGTGCCGGCCGCTGATGCGCTGTTTCGTAGCCCAAGGGCGTTTGGTATCAGCTTCCAGCAGAGGGCCATCGTAGTTGGCCTCCATGAAGAGGGTGTGCACCCCCTTCAACCGGTCACGGATGAGGTTGGTGATGAAGCCCACATCGCTGAGCACTCCCAGGCGGGAATCTTCATCCTGAATGAGGAAGCCGACAGGATCGACCGCATCGTGCGGGACCGGGAAACACTCGATGCGGAGATCTTGAAACTGGAAGGCCGCGCCGGTTTGCATGATCCGCCACCGGGGCCTGGCTTTCTCAAAGCTGCTCATCAGGGTTTCCTGGGTGAGCGGGGTGCAGAAGAGGGGTACCTCATGTTTCCGACAAAGGACCTCCAGCCCGGCAGTGTGGTCGCCATGCTCGTGAGTGAGCAGAATGCCATCGAGCTGGCCGACGCTCAAGCCCACCTGTTCCAGCCGCTGAGTGATGCGGCGCGCGCTCAGCCCGGCATCCACGAGCAGGCAGGTGCGCTCTGTGCGGAGCACTGCACAATTGCCTGAACTGCCGCTGCCGAGCACCGTGAGGGAAAGCATGGCCGAGCTTAGCGGGAGATGGCCGTGGTGAAAAGCAGAAATGCCTGCGAGGGAACGCCTTCTGGCGACGGAGCATCTACACAATGCCTTCAGCGTTGAGGGCCTCTCTGACCGTGCCCCACGTTGGCTCGCTTAGGGCTCTTAGATCGCCGTTGGGGATCAACTTCGGGAGGTGGCCACGGGGAGCGCGACAGTTTGATCCGTTCTCTACAGGTCCGAAGCAGATTCTTTGCACCCGTAGAAAGGGCAGGCTATCATGCCGGGAATGTATGTGTGGATCCGCCGACTGATCTTGCTGGTGCTGCTGGGCACCGGCATCTCGGCGGCTGGGTATGTGCGTAGCGATGGGTTCTCCCGCAAATGGCGCGAGTTCGTGATCGAGCAGTTCAAGCACCGTGGGGTGTACTTGACGCTGGACCGCCTGACGCTGGATCCGTTTGAAGGGGTGGTGGCGCGTGGCATCACCGTGTTTCAGGACGCTGATCGCAAAAGCGTCGTCGCCGAGGTGGACCGGCTCCACCTGGATCTGGACTACGGGAAGATGCTGCGCAACGAGCTCTTTCTCGAAGGCGTGGACTTGCGGGAAGCAAATTTGTCTTTTGCCGTGGATCCCGACGAGGCGGATTCGGAGGTCATCAAGCTGGAAGACATCAGCGCCCGCCTCTACATGATCGGCGATCGCATCGAGGTGCGAAAAGCGGAGGCGAAGCTCTTTGGCCTGGCGCTGCACCTCCGGGGATCGGTGTTGAAGCCCAAGTTCACCGGCCAGCGTGAGGATCCCGCCGCGGCGGAGGAGCGCAAGCGTCGGCGCATGGCGCTGCTCAAGGCCCGGCGGGGCTTGATCCTGGACACGGCCCGCGTGCTCAAGCACTTCGAGACGGCGGTGGCACCCAACCTGGATGTGGAGATCACCGGGGATCTGGCCAAGCCGGAGGAGATGAATGCCACCATGCACCTCCGGGCGAGCAACCTCCGGCATGGCACCTATGTGTGTGAGGATCTGGATGTGCTGGCCAGCTACTCTGGGGAGACTGTGGACCTTTCCCACCTGCGGGTGCGGGATCGTTTGGGGCAGTTGGAGCTGGCGGCGGCATGGACCTTGGGGGGGCAGGATGTGGATTTCCACTTCCGCTCCACCGCAGATCTTCCCGGCTTGTGCGCGGCGGTCTTTGAAAAGGAGGCGTTTCGCGAAGTGGTCTTCTATGAGCCCGTGAGTGTGCGGGCAGAGGGGATCTACCACCTCAACCAGCCCACGGCGGAAGGGCGCGGCCTGCCCGTGAACTGCGTGGGGAGTGTGGATGCAGGACGTTTTGCCACCCGGGGAGAGATGCTGGAGGGGTTGTCAGGCAGCTTTGGGCTTGCTCCGGAGGGGTGGTATGTACGAGATGTGCGGTTGAGGCACTCCACGGGCAGCCTCGGGCTGCAGGCCATGTGGCGTCAGGGGGAGGGTTTCAAGTATCGGGCGCTGCTCCAGATGGATCCGCATGTGTTCCTGCCTTTCACGAACCGTCCCCAGACGCAGGAGATCATCAAGCGGTTCAAGTTCCGGCACGAATCAAGCATCTTTGCCGAAGTGGAGGGTGCCGGACCGGACCCCAACATCGCCAACTGCACCAATCAGGGCCGTGCGGAGGTCCACAATTTTGCGTACCGTGGGCAGGACTTCGAGCGACTGAGCGCCGACTTCGAGTTCACCGGACCCCGGGCCACTTACAGCAGGGTTGAAATTGAGCGTAAGGAGGGGCGGGCCTCCGCCAGAGAGGTCAAAGTCGATGATGCCGCCAAGACAGCATTGCTGTCGGGAGTGCTGTCGGATCTGGACCCTGTGGCGCTGACCAGTTGCTTCAACGAGCAGACGGCGGCGGTGATCAAGGGCTACCGTTTTGACAAACATCCCCGTGTGGAGCTGGACGGGCTGATTGGCTACAAGTATGGCAACAGCGACTTCAAGGTGAAGTTCAAGTCCGCGGGCACCGCGCACTATGTGCTGTGGGATGAGGATTACACGATCCACCTGCCCGCCGGGGAACTGAAGTTCAAGGGGCGTCAGCTGGGCTATGCCGTGACGGGCAAAGTCTTCGGTCAGGACATGACCTGCCGTGGCGCTGCGGATCTCACTCCGGATGTGCATGACTACACGGTGTCCTTCCAGTCGGGCAGCTTTCCTTACGGCGTTTTTGGCAAGCCGTTGCCCTTTGAGCGGGTCACAGCGGAGGTGGTGTGCAAAAAGGGCGTAGTGACGTTCAATGCCGGGGCGCGGCTCTTCAACGGCAGCTTCACGCTGAAGGGTAAGATCAACGACGCGATCCGCCAGCCCGCCTACGAGGGCGAACTGCGTATGAATGGCCTGAGTTTCAAGCGCTTCGCCCGCGTGTATTCACCCTCCAATGACACCGAGGGGGACCTGACAGGCCATTTTATCTTTTCTGGCAAACTGGGGGACTGGCGGACGCTGAAGGGGCGCGGGGCACTCATCATTCTCAATGGCAACCTCTATGCGGTGCCCATCCTCGGGCCGCTCACTCCCCTGATCGGAGCGCTGCTGCCCCGACCCATGAGCGGTTACAACCTTGCCAAGGAGGCGGATTGCACCTTCCAGGTGGCCGACGGATTTGTGCGCACGGACGATCTGGAGGCTCTCACGGGAGTGTTCAGGCTGGTTTCCAAGGGGCAGGTGGACTTTCTGGAGGATCGCATCAAGTTTGAAGCGCAGGTAAAATTCCGCGGTCTGCCAGGGCTGGTGCTTTTCCCAGTCAGCGAGATTTTTGAGTACGTGGGAGAAGGCAGCGTGGGGGAGCCCATGTGGCGTCCGCGATACTTCAGCACCACCCAGGAGAAGGAGAAATTTCGCAAACCCGGTGAAGCCCCGGATGTGGAAGCTGCTGCCGGATCGGTGCCCAGGGCCATCCCCGTCGGACCGCCTGCCCGGAGTGGTCGCGCCACCGGCAGCCCTACTCGCAAGGGCCCCTGATCTGGCCGACAGCAAGATAGCTCTTGCATCCCCCTGCGGACGGGATGATGCACCGCAGCAGATCACCCACGATGCCCGAGACTGAGACAGCCCATTGGTATTGCGTTCATACTAAACCGAAGTGTGAACACATCGCGGCAGCCTCCATGCGGCAGTTGGAGCATGTGGAGACCTTCTGCCCTCGCATCCGCTTCCAGCGCAGCACGCCGCGGGGGAAGGTCTGGTTTGTGGAGGCCCTCTTTCCCAGCTATTTCTTTGCACGCTTTGTGTACTCGGAAGCGCATCGCGCGGTCAAGCATACCCATAACGTCATCCGAATCGTGGGATTCGGGGGGGATCCGGCTCCGATCCCAGACTTAACGATCGAGAACCTTCGGGAGGAGATGCAGGGGGCGGAACTCCGTGAGGTGAAATACGGTGTGGAGGTGGGTGACACCGTGGAAGTGGCGGAAGGTCCCATGCGTGGGCTGAAAGGGGTCGTGGAAAGCCTGGCCAGCGGGGAGCAGCGCGTGAAGCTTCTTCTTGAGTTTCTAGGCCGCCAAAGTCTCGTGGAGGTGCAGGCTTCCAAATTGCTGAGCGAAAAAGCCCCTCGGGATGTGATGGCAGCCAAAAAAGGCCCGTGAGCCCCCTGCGGATCATTTCGCCATCCGGAGTTGAAAGTACCGCTTGCAAAGCAGGAGGGGGATTTTTTATTTTCGCCGACTTTTTAACTTTGCAAAGCGCCTGGCCGTTATAAAATTACCATAATTGTAATGATTTCCGATATTGAGAGTCTGCGGGCGCTGCCAATGTCCACATCCTCACAAGGGGAGATTAGCCGCGAGTCCCACTTTTACGGTGCGTCTTGCCATTGAAAACGAACGATGTGTTGACGATAACGGTTCTGGCTTGGCCCAGTTGACCGGGGGCGGCAGCTTGATCAGGAGGGGAGAGCCCTCTTTGAATCCGACCGATGGCATGCTGAGATTCTGACGAATCACTTGCGCGTCGGCCCCACCCGCGGACTTTGGCCATCCCCCTTTCCACAGGGGACCCGATCATGAGTGACAAGCACCGTACAGACGACCTTCGCATTGAGCATATTCGCGACCTCGTGTCGCCGAGCATCTTCATGGACCAGATTCCCTTGGGAGAGGCCCACGAAGACTTTGTGACGGCGTCTCGTGTTTCAGCCGAAGACATTCTCATGGGACGCGGCGACCGCTTGCTGGTGGTGGCAGGCCCGTGCTCCATTCACGATCCCAAGTCTGCCCTGGAATATGCCGAGCTGCTGAAGGGGGCCCGTGAGAAGTATGCGGAGGAGCTGGAACTGGTGATGCGTGTCTATTTTGAGAAGCCGCGGACCACCGTCGGCTGGAAGGGCTTCATCAATGATCCTGGATTGGACGAGAGCTTCGACATCAACACCGGTCTGCGGGAAGGCCGCAAGCTGCTCGTGAAGATCGCGGAGATGGGCGTGCCCGCTGGCACGGAGTTTCTGGATGTGATCACGCCGCAGTACATTGCGGACGTGGTGAGTTGGGGGGCCATTGGTGCCCGCACCACGGAGAGCCAGGTGCATCGCCAGCTCGCCTCCGGCTTGTCCATGCCTGTGGGCTTCAAGAACGGCACGGATGGCAATATCCAGATCGCGCTGGACGCCATTGCGGCGGCCCAGGGTTCGCATGTATTTCTCTCTGTGACCAAGCACGGCACCGCAGCGATCGTCCAGACCAAAGGAAACAACGCCTGCCATGTGATCCTGCGCGGGGGCAAAGCCTCCCCGAACTACGATGCCGCCAGCGTGAGCAATGCGGTGGAGCAGCTTCGTTCCCGCGGTCTGCCCCCGCACCTGATGGTGGATTGCAGCCACGGCAACAGCCTGAAGGACTACAGCCGCCAGCCGCTGGTGGCCAAGGATGTTGCGTCCCAGATCGCCTCTGGCAGCACCGGGGTGGCAGGGGTGATGATCGAAAGCCACCTCTGCGGCGGGCGCCAGGATGTGAAGCCGGGCCAGGAGCTTACCTATGGTCAGAGCATCACAGACGCCTGCGTCTCCTGGGAAACCACGCTGGAGATGTTCGACGACCTCGCCGCGGCAGTCCGGGCACGGCGTGCCCTTGCAGCGAAGGCATAAAGGGACCGCGCCCCGGCCCGCCCAGACCGTGATCCAGACTCCCGCCACCGCGTGACCTCAGCCGACCTCGCCCGCTTCCGCCAGACCCGCATCCTCGTTATTGGGGATGTGATGCTCGACCACTTTGTCCGCGGCAACGTGCGCCGCATCTCCCCAGAGGCCCCAGTGCCTGTCGTGGAGGTGACAGAGGAGACCTTCAACCCGGGTGGTGCGGCCAATGTGGCCTGCAACATCGCTGGCTTTTCCAACCAGGTGTCTTTGATGGGACGGATCGGACGAGACCATGCTGCGGATCATCTGGGGCGCCTGCTCCAGAGCGAAGGCGTGGGCACCCAGTCCATGCTGGTGAGCAATACGATCCCGACGATCTCCAAGGCGCGCGTGGTGGCCCGACAGCAACAGATTGTGCGGGTGGACCGCGAGAAGCTCGTGGCCCTGACTGCTGAGGAGCTGGAAGAGGTGGAACAGAAGCTCAGCGCAGCCGCTGGCGAACTGGACGCCATCATCCTGGAGGACTATGGCAAGGGATTTATCACGGAGCCATTGATGCGCTCCGTGACTCGCATCGCCCGGGCTTCCAACATTTTGGTCACCGTAGATCCATCGCCTCGCAATCCGTTGCCCTGGAGCGGAGTGAACCTGGTCAAGCCCAATCGGCTTGAAGCCTTTGCGGCTGCCGGACTGGAGGATCATCATCTGCCAGTGCCGGCGGAGCAGAACGAAGAACTGCTGCGCGTGGGGCACACCCTCCTGGAGCGCTGGGACACACCCATGGTGCTCGTGACTCTGGGTGAGCAGGGCATGATGCTCTTCCGCCGCCATGAGGCACCGCATCACATTCCCACCCGGGCTCGTGAGGTCTATGACGTGAGCGGCGCGGGGGACACCGCCATCGCCGTGCTGACCATGGCGCTGGCCAGCGGGCTGGACCCGGTGCAGGCCGCAGACGTGGCCAACCATGCCAGTGGCATCGTCGTTGGCAAGCTGGGCACCGCCTGTGTCACGCCTGAGGAGTTGCGGGCGGCGTACGATTCGTAGCGCTGCCGCGCGTATCAGGACGTCGCTTCCTGAAACCAATCCGGATCATGAACTACGTGTTTGCCAAGGAGGTGGGCCCGGTCCGCTATGTCTGGAGGCGCTGCCTCTGGCGGCTGCTGCAATCTCTGGGGGGGCGTCCTACGGACTACCTGCTTCCCACCGGCCTCCGGCTTCCCCTGCCCAAGGGGAATTATTTTGCCTCGGATGTCTTCGTCACCCAGGCCTCGGTGGACTGGCATGCCGAGCACATTCTGGCGCGGTACCTGATGGAGCATCCCGGTAGCAGGCAGGGTGATTTCCTCGATGTGGGCTCGCACATTGGATATTACGCACTGCTCCTGGCTCCGCTCGTGCGACGGGTGTATGCCTTTGAGCCTGATCCGAGAAACCGTGAGGCCATGGCCCGTACGGCCGCCCGTGCGGCCAACGTGGAGGTGGTGGAAAGGGCAGTGGCCGACCAGGACGGCCAGGTGGGTTTCTGCGAAGGAGAGGCCTCCTCAGTCAGCCATCTCGCCGACAAGGCGGAAGACGCCCAGCAGTGGGTGGAGGCGGTGACGCTGGATCGATTTGTGGAAGAGCGCCAACTTCGGCCCCTGGCGGTGAAGGTGGACATCGAGGGCTTCGACATTCTCGCCCTGGAAGGTGCGCGTCTGACGGCCCGTCGGCACCGGCCCGTGTTTCTGGTGGAGTTCAACCTGGAAGACGAGCGGCCCAATTCCCATGAACGCCTCGGAACTTTTTTGGCGGAGGTGGGCTATGAGCTCCTGGCCATCGTCAGGACGGAGGCCGGGCCCTTTCGCTGTGCATACGAGTTCAAGAAACTGTCCGCCTCTGAGGTGGCAGCCGCCCACACGAAAATGTTGTTTCTTGTTCCTGCGGGCGATCGATGGTTTGCTGCGTATCTGCAGAGCCGCCCACGCTGGAGTTCCCTCGCACTCCGGCCTGCGGGAGTGTCCCGTGTGCTGGCGGAAAGCGTGCTACCCTCCAACCCCAAAAACGGATGAAAGGTTTGACGGATGAAGCCCAGCCGGCGGTCCCCAAGGCGCCTGTGACAGGTGTGGTGGTGAGCTTCAACGAGGCGGATCTTCTGGAACGCTGCCTGCCCTCGCTCTCCTTCTGTGATGAGGTGCTGGTGGTGAACATGGAGTGCACGGATGCCACACCGGAGGTGACCGCCCGGCACGGAGCCCGGATGGTGGAGCACCATCGTGTGCCCACCGTAGAGCTGGTGCTGGAGTGGGCCTCCACCCAGGCTCGGAATGACTGGATCCTGAGCATCGACCCCGATGAAGTGGTGGACCCCAAGCTGGGGCGTCAGATCACCGAGCTGGTGGCGGGTCCTGAAGAGCCCCGCCTCGCCCGGGTGGAGCTGCCCTGGCTATTCTACTTCAAAGACCACGCCCTGAAGGGCCCCTACTGGGGCGGGGAGAACTACAAGCGGGGCACGATGTACCACCGCCACCGCGTCACCCATGTGCATCATGTCCACCATCGGCCCACCGCAAATGAGGGGTTCGAGTCCCGTGTCATTCCGTGGGAGGGGGACAATGTCTTGCATCACTACTGGATGACCAGCTACGCCAAGTTCGTGGAGAAGCACCTCCGCTACATCAAGCTCGAGGGACCCCGCCGCAAGCACGCCGGGGACAAGTTCTCGTGGTGGAAGACCATTTGGGACACAGGCTATTCCTTCGCGTGGTCGGTCATCCGACGTCGCGGTTACAAAGACGGCATGGTAGGCCTGGGACTGAGCGGTCTGTACGCGTGGTACGTCGGGTCTAGCTGGCTCTCCCTGCGGCGGCTGGAGAAAGAATTGAAAGCTTCCCAGACGGCTCCCAAGGCGTAGATTCCGGCCTGCCATCCCATCCCATTTCATGAAAGTTGCTGACCCTTCCGTTGAATCTGAATCTCTGATCCTGAACCACCTAGAGGATCATCTTGCCGTGGTCGCGGCGCTTAAGTCGTTCACGCCGCTCATCGACACCCTGTACCGTCGCATCGTCGAAAGTCTGGAGGTCGGCGGGAAAGTCCTCTTCTTTGGCAATGGCGGCAGCGCCGCAGACGCCCAGCATCTGGCTGCGGAGTTTGTGGTGCGTTTCCGGCAGAACCGCCGGGCGCTGGCCGGCATCGCCCTGACGACGGATACCAGCATCCTGACGGCAGGCGGGAATGACTTTGGTTTTGAGAGCATTTATGCCCGTCAAGTGGAGGCGCTGGCCCGACCGGGGGATGTGGTGATCGGCCTCTCCACCTCAGGCAACAGTGCAAACGTGCTGGCCGGGCTGGAGGAAGCCAGGAAGCAAAAGTGTTTCACCGTGGCATTCACCGCCTTGGGAGGCGGACGGTGCGCGGAAGTGGCGGATCTGGCGTTCAAGGCCCCGTCACCCACCACGGCCCGCGCCCAGGAGTGCCACCTGCTGGTGGGCCACATTTTGTGCGATCTCATTGAAGAGCATCTGCTGGCGCAAGAGCGTGGCAACTGATCTCGATGAACGGGCGTTTTGCCCAGGATTTCGAGTTTTCATCTGATCTGAAATCCCCGAGCCAATCTGTCTGGATGGTGATCCCGGTGTTCAACCGCCGGGAGATCACCTTGGGCTGCCTGGAGCACCTTCATGCCATCGGCGTCATGGGGTGGTGCCAGGTGGTGGTGGCGGATGGGGGCTCCTCAGACGGGACCGTGCAGGCCATTCGGACCCGCTTCCCCGAAGTGACGGTGCTGGAAGGCCGGTGGTGGTGGATGGAGGGGATCCGTGCAGGTATGGAGCACGCGCAAAACCAGGGTGCCGACATGTATGTCTGGCTCAATGACGACTGCCGCCCCACGGCGGGCAGTGTGGAGGCGCTGGTGGATCGGGCTCACACGACGGGCCATGTCTGCGGTGGCGTGACGCGATCCCCGCTGGGGGCGTATGCGGGCATGCGAAAGACTTCTTTCGGTCTGCGGCCGTTGGATGTCTCCGCCTTGAAGCCGGGGGAGGTGCTGCCGGTGGATTCGCTGGTGGGAAACTTTGTCGCCTGGCCCGGAAAGGTGGTGGCCGCCACTGGGCTGCCGGATGCGGTGGTGTTTCCTCATCTCTGCGCGGATCACTACTACACTCTGGAGGCTGGCCGGCATGGTTTTCCGCGTGAACTGGTGGGCGGGGTGGAGGCCGAGGACGTTCATCCTGACATGGGATGGGCCCGGCAGTCCATCCTGCGGGGCGATCAACCGGTGGGATTTGTCGCCAGGTGGCTGCTCCAGTGGAATCCCCGGGCCGGTCTGCTGCCGGAACTGCGATTGCACCGCCGCTTCTGGGGGCCGGCGGGGGTGCTGATCCCGCTGGGACCGTGGCTTAAAAAGTGGCTCCTCCTTTCCTTGCGCATTGTTTTGCCAAAGGCGTTGCGGTCACGGCTCTGAACGTTCTATTTCATGAACCCGGTCACACATGATGCAAGAAGACTGCCTTCCCTGGATGGTCTGCGGGCGGTCGCGGCGATGATGGTGGTCTTCGCCCATTGTCAGGCCACCCAGGGCTGGCCGGACTGGCGGATCCTCAATGAAGCCATCAAAACCGCCTCGGGATTCCTGGGAGTGCAGGTGTTCTTCGTGATCAGCGGCTTCATCATCACCCGCCTGCTGCTGTTGGAAAAACTAGATGCCGGAGCGGTATCTCTCCCGCGCTTCTGGTCACGGCGGTTTCTCCGGATCATCCCCCCGCTGGCGGTGTACCTGCTCTGTTTGTCCTTGTTGAAGGCTCAGGGGGCGGTCTCCGTCACGACGCTCTCCCAGGTGGGCAGTCTCTTCTTCTTCCGGAATCATCTTCCGGAGGTGGACGGTCTCAATGCCCACTGCTGGTCCCTGTCTGTGGAGGAACAGTTTTACCTGGCCTGGCCGTTCTGCGTGGCCTTCCTGCAGGTGAAGCACCTGCGTATGGTGGCGCTGACGGTGATGGCGATCTCACTGGTAGCACGGACGGCCACGAATGCGCTTGGTGGCACGGAGTGGCGGTGGCTGATATATCATGCGGACTGCCTTATGGCCGGGGCGCTGGCCGCCATCTGGCTCCAGGAGAAAGGGTTCGAGGTGATTAAGCCGCTCAAGCGCAGCGGCATCATCTGGCATTTTGTGGGACTGATGGGGATGCTGATCCTCAGCCGCGCCTGTGCCACGAATCTGTCCCGCTTCTTTGCGCCGATCCAGCCCACCTTCGTGGCGGTGTTTGTGTCTTGGTGGATCCTCCGCCTCGTGAGTGTGCGGGAGGGGGTGACGTATGCCATCCTGAACACCCGGGTGGCGGTCTGGCTGGGGGCGATCTCCTACAGCACCTATCTCTGGCAGCAACTCGTGAGCGCCCCGGCCAAGAGCTGGCTCCATGGCACACCCTGGTTTGCCCATTTTCCTCTCAATGTGCCCATGTGCATTGTGGCGGGGGCTCTGAGCTACTATCTCCTGGAAAAGCCCCTCCAGAACCTCCGCCGGCGCTGGGATGCGTGGGTGGGTGCCAAATCCAAGACCCCGCCTGCGGCCCCGGTCGAGCCGGCGGGAAATTGAGGGCACCATCATCGCGGCCGCCGCTTCAAAACAAGATCAACTGTCATATCCTATGGCTGAGAACCCGCTTGAAAAACACTGGTTGATGTCCAATCCCCTCCTGCGGGTCATCCGCAAGGTGGCGGCCCGGATTTACTATGACACCCTCATCCGCAAGACCCAGACTTTTGGTGATGTGACCTGGCTGGGAAGGCCGGTATGGCAGAACGTGCAGGACCTGTGGACGCTCCAGGAGGTAATCTGCCGGATCAAACCCTCGCTCATCATCGAGTGCGGGACGAATCGCGGGGGCTCCTCCTTCTTCTTTGCGACCCTCTTTGACCTGATGGGGACGGAGGGGAAGATCGTCACGGTTGATGTTGAGAAGCTGCACGACATGAGCCATCCACGCATCACGTACCTGCTGGGCAGTTCCACCTCGGATGAGATCTACAACCAGATCAAGGCGATGGCTGATGGAGTGACGGGGCCGATCCTGGTCATGCTGGACAGTGACCACTCTCAGAAGCATGTCGCCGGGGAACTGGAGCGCTACGCGCCCCTGGCGACGGTGGGGAGCTACTGCTTCGTTCAGGACGGCTGCATCGATACCGAATTCATGTACCGCAAGGCGCGACCAGGTCCGCTGCCAGCGATCAAGGAGTACGTGGCCGCCCATCCGGAGTTTCAGGTGGATCATGCACTGTGCGAGCGGTTCGTGGTAACACATCATCCTCTGGGCTGGTTGAAACGGGTCGCCTGAGGCGACGCCGCGCCGACATCTCCGCCCCATGGAAGAATCCGCTCCAACGCCCGCCAAACCGCAGTCATTTCTCGCCTGGTTCCGCAAGAGCCGCGGGACGACGGTGGTGAGAAACATCGGCTGGCAGTTTGCGACCAAGGTGGTCACCACCCTGCTGGCATTGGCCGCGGCGGGATTCGTGGCAAGAGCCTTGGGTCCGGAAGGCATGGGGCTCTACCGGAACGGGCAGGCGGTGGCGGGTCTTCTGGCCTCCGTGGGAGGGGTGGTATCCCAGCAGGTGCTGATCCACCGCATGCTGACGCATCCCGACCGTGAAAGCAGCTACCTGGGCTCGGCCATGGTGCTGGTGGGCGTAGGGGGGCTGGTGGCGATGCTCGTGGGGGCTTTGGTGCCCTGGAGTTTCGAAGGGACGAGTGGTCGGTTGGTGGTCATGGCGGCGACCTCGTACTTTGTGGTGCTCTTCATGGTGCCCATGGCTGCCTGGTTTGAGTCCCGCATGGCCGGGCGCGTCCTGGCGGTGTCGAACATGGCGGGGCTGGCCCTGACTCGGGTGTGGGAGATCGGCTGTTCAGTTTTGGGCGTGGGGGTCGTGACTTTTGCGTTCTCGCAGCCCTTGGGCATGGTGATGATGTCGGCGCTCGTCGTGCTGGCTTATCGGCGGCGCAAGGACCGCCCCGCTCACTTGCAGTGGGACCGGACGGCAGCCCGGGACATGCTCACAGCGTCGCTGGCGTGGGCGGGGCTCGGAGTGGTAAATCATGCCCAGTTGCGGTGTGAACTGTTTTTCCTGACCGGGATGAAGGGTACGGCTGCTGGTGGGCAGTACAGTGCAGCCAGTGAGCTGGTGCAGCCTTTCCTGGTCATCCCCGGGTTCATGATGTCATCGCTCTTTCCCAGTGTGGTGCGATCCTATGCTGCGGATCATGAACTCGGGCAGGCAAGGCTGGTGCAGTATCTGCGGCTCAGCGCGGCGCTGGGGCTGCTCAGCGCGCTGTCCATTTCCGTGGCAGGGCCTTTTCTGGCCCATTTGATTTATGGACCCAAGTTTGATGCCGTGGCTCCCATGATCCGGATCCTGGGGTGGTATCTGGTCCCGGCGTTCCTCGCCCCACCCTGTGTGGCGTGGATGGTGAAGGAGAACCTGGGGTGGCTGGCGGCCATCTATTCGGTGGCAGGCCTGCTGCTCACAGTGGCCATTGATTTGACTTTGATACCTGTGGCCGGTGCCATCGGGGCGGCGATCGCGACACCCTTGGCGGCCGTGTTGATTGGGACGGCGCTGCCGCTTCTCCATGGTCGGACGCGCTGGCTGGCGGCGACCCAATGGCGGGCGCTTTTGTGGCCGATACCGGACCTGCAGGCGATCATTCCAAAGGAAAACAGGACCTGATCTATGGGCATTGATCTCAATACGGTGCGCTTTCTCACCTGGACCAAGAGCCGGGGAGTGTCGTTCCGCAAAACGGCCATGCTGGGACGCCAGGGGTTCATGGGGGTGAGGCCGTCCCAGCTTGCCAGGTGGCAGTCGGCAGCACCGGAGGGTGCCCGGCCCGGGGTGGAGATTCTGACGGATCCCCGGCAGTATTGCGAGCCGCTCTTCAAGGCATTGAAAGCGGAAACCATTCATAGCTACGACTTCAGCAGCTACGAGAACGCCACCCATCTTTGGGACCTCAATGAAGCGCCACCTGCGGCGTCGCTGGGGGCCTATTCCGTGGTGTTTGACGGAGGGACGCTGGAGCATGTGTTTGACTTCCCCAGGGCGCTTCAGGGGGCGCTTCAACTCCTCGAACCTGGCGGGCACTACATTTCTGTGACTCCGGCCAGTGGATGGTTCGGGCACGGGTTCTACCAGTTCAGCGCAGAACTTTTCCAGCAGATCTTCACCGCAGGCAACGGCTGTGAACTCACGGCGTTGATGATGTTTGAGGATCGGGAGGACGCGGCAATCTATGAGGTGCTGCCTCCTGGACCGGGGCATGAGCGGCACAAGTTTGCCTCCCTGCGACCGGCGTCTCTCGCGGTCGTGGCGCGGCGGGTCGGGCCCGTGCCTGATCGCTTGCGGGCGCAGCAGTCGGACTATGTCGCCGCTTGGGAGACGAGTTCTGCGGGTGCTGGCGCCCAAGCGCCGACGATGGCGGGATCTGCCAGCTCCTCGTTGGCAAGCCTGGCTGGCGGGCGATGGGGTGCGGTCATGCGCCGCTGGCTGAAGGGCCGGTATCTGGCGATGGGAGGGAACCCCTTCTTTGACACCAGCATGTACCGGAAGGTGGAAATGTAAGCCCGGGGAGGAGGTAAACCGACATCACATGAACAACCGGCTCATCACAGTCTTTGTCATGGTCCTGGGACTGATCTGCAGCGTCTTCGTGATTCTGCAGATCATCTTCAACCCCACCGGGGGGCTGGCGGGCCTGCTCAAGTACGTGGCGGTGCCGCTGGTGTTGATCAGTTTCCTGACACCGAAAACGGGGCTGGTACTTCTCTGCTGGGTCAATTTCTACGCAGATTATTACAAGAAACTGGCCGTGTACTACGGCACCTCCAGCATGATGACGGTGATGGAGGTGCTGGCGCTCTCCATGGCCATGGTGGGGGCCATTCTGCTGGGCACGACGGCCCAGTCTCTGTTGCGCGGACCCGTGCCGGACCGGACGTCGATCATCATCTCCCTCGCTTCTGCCGTCATGACGGCGATGCTGTTCTTCTCCGATTCCAGCGGGGGCATGAGCGGGCGGGTGCAGTATGCGGTCAACGGCGGACTCTATCTGGGGCTGTCTGCGGTCATGTGCTATTTGCTGCCCGACAAGGAGGCGGCCATGAGGCTGTGCCGGTTGCAGTTTTGGCTGGGCGTGCCCTGGGTCCTCTGGGCCGTGCGCCAGTACATCTGGGGCTTCACGGAGATGGAGTGGTTCTACGCCCGGAAGGGCTTTTCCCCGGTGCTGTCCGGTCAGATGCTGGGGGCGGGGGAGGAGGCCCGGCCTTATGGTTTTGCCGGGAGTTCCTCCGCATTTGGCGTCATCACCTACCTCTTCATGTTCGGCGTGTGGCATGCCATCCGCTATGAGAAGATGCGGGCGCTGTTCTGGCTTGGCTCCATCATTTATTTCATCGGACTGGTTGTGTCCACGCAGCGGACGATTCTGATTTTGCCGTTCATCACCTTTGGTGCGTACCTGTTGTTCCGCACCCCGGCTGGGACGAAGTTCTTCTACGGTGCGACGGCCGTGGCCCTGCTGTCAGGCATTCTGGCTTCAGACTTTCTCCTGGCACGGCTCGGCGATGCCAATGACAGCATGCGCATTGAAGGGGGCGGCTGGGCGTCCAAGGTGGTGCAGGTGGGAACCTTTGCCGATCGCCTCAAGGGCTGGACCCGGTTGAAAAAAGCCAAGTCGTACAGCCTGTTTGGGAAGGGCAACGCGATCGTGGCCTTCGACAGCGATGACTACAGTCACGACGTCATCAACCGTATCTTGATCGACTATGGCATCGTGGGGCTGACGATCAGCATGGGCTTCCTCATCTGGATGGCCAAGACGGTGCACACCTTCACGTTCCGCATTCGTGATCCAGTGAACCGGGATGTGATCATCTTTGTGGTGGCGGTGGTGGGCGTGAACGGCATCGGCACGCTCATGTCGGGGAACAATACCCACACCGTTCCCATCAACCTGGTGCTGGCCACGCTCGTGGGCCTGGCCGCCGTGGTGTACCGTCGTGGTCAGGAAGCAGAGGCAGAAGAAGCTGCGCTGGAGCCAGTGGCCGCCCCGCTGCCCAGAGGTCTGCCGTTGGCAGGCGTGTCAAGAGAGGAGCGGGCGCGCATCCGCATGCGTCCGAACCGGCGGTGATGGCACGTGAACCTTCGCCAATGAATCGTCCCGTCAGACTGCTCCTGGTGTCCTTCACTCTGCCGCAAGTGGGCGGGCTGGAGACCATGGTCAGGTTGATCGCCCGTGAGTTTGTACGGCTCGCGGAGGTGGAGATCCGCATTGTGACACCCACAGCAGGTGAGTGGGATCCACATTTGCCCGGCGTCACCGTGCACCGTCAGCCCTCACTGATGCAACTTCACAGCCACTACCAGTGGGCGGATGCGGTGTTCTTCAACCACTTCTATTTGAAGGTTGCCCTGCCCTTGTTCTGGATGCCGTCCAAGCCCGCGGTGCTGTCCATCTCTGGATACACGCCGCCTGCGCAGGTGGAGCACTGGAAGCACCGCTGGATGGGCAGACTGATGCTGGCATTACTGTTTCGGGCGCACGCCGTGATTGCGTGCAATGCCTGGTGCCGGGATCTGTTGCCGGTGGAATCCACGATCGTGCGCAATCCCTATGACGAAGAACGGTTCACACTGCATCCTGTGGAAGGAGCCCGTCCGGGTGATGTGCTGTTTGCCGGGCGGATCACCTGGTCAAAAGGATGCGAAGAGTTGATCGAAGCTTTTGCGCAGATTCTAGGGCCAGCACCGGCGGACGACTCACCCCGGCTCACTCTGGTGGGGGATGGCGAACTGCGAGAAGTGCTGATCGCTCGTGCGGCCAGTTTGGGAATTGCCCGTTGGGTGACCTTCACCGGACCCACGGATGGCGAAGGCGTGGTACGGGAAATGCGCCGCCATCGCATCTTGGTGGTGCCATCCCGGTACCAGGAGCCGGTGGGTATCGTGGCGCTGGAAGGCATCGCCTCCGGCTGTGTGGTGGTGGGCTCTGAGGGCGGCGGGCTGGCGGAGACCATCGGGCCCTATGGATTCACTTTTCCCAATCGCAATGTGCCGGGGCTGATTCAGGCACTAAAAGCGGCGCTGGCGCTCTCTCCGGCAGAACGCGCGGAGCGTTTGCAGGGGCGTGAGTTGCACCTGGAGCCCTACCGCGCCGGCGAGGTGGCCCGCGGCTATTTGAAGGTTGTGTCCGGCGTTCTGCCGCCGGATTTGCGCGTGAGTTTCCCCGCTCTGTTCGCGGGCTCCCCATCATCCCCCCACTGAGTTTTCCCCATGTTGCGATCCCTCTTCCGAAGATTCTGCTACACCCAGAACACCATCCGCTACCGGGTGGAATGGCCCCGGCTGCGTGATGCTTTCGAAAAGATTCCCCGGGCGGGGGTGTTGTTTGACGGTGGTGCCGGTTCGGGCGAGTTCATGCGCAAGGCGCTGGTGGGCGGCTATGCGGAGAAGGGAATCGCCCTGGAGTTTGATGAGCCAACTTTTCAGGTGATGCGCGCCAACCTGGGACGGCGTCCGGATGCGACGCTCATCCAGGGCTCTCTGCTGGAGGTGCCGCTGCCGGATCACACGGCGGACGTGGTGATGTCCACCCAGGTGCTGGAGCACATCGAAGATCACCAGAAGGCGGCTTCGGAGCTCATCCGGGTGCTCAAGCCGGGCGGCCACGCCATCATCACCGTGCCGCATCCGCCGGAGCCCTTCCCGAATGACGGGCATGTGCGGGAGGGCTACACCGAGGAGGATCTGCGTGCGCTGTTTGAGCCGCTGGGCATGACCCTGCTTCATACAGATTATTTCCTCACCCGGGGCACGGTGAACCGGTTCATGAAGGCGGACAAGCTGCCGGTGCACGGGGCCTTTGTCCCGGTGGCGCTCATTGACGCGGAGACCTCCCTGGGGCCGGAAGACCGCCGCGCTGACCTTCCCTTTGGGATTCTGGGCCTGTTCAAGAAGGCATGAAGCTGCTCATCGTCGATCCAAACGTCAGTCTGACCAGCCCCTCCATGAAGGGCGTGGTGCGGTCCCTGCCGCGCTTCAAGGAGCAGGGCTTCGAGATTGAGGTCTGGTGCTGGTATTGCGACGAGGGGTTGCCGATTGACCGGATCGTGAAACTTCCCGCTCTGGGGCGTCTGCATACCATTGGTGGTTATGTCTTTGCCCTCTGGGCACGTCTGCGCTCCTGGTGGTTGTTCCAAAAGAAGCGTCAGCCGCGTCCCGATCTCGTGTACACCATCGCGTGGTATCTGCCGGACTGTGACGTGTGCCATGTGCAGTTCTCCCCCTTTGACTGGGAACTGCGCCAGCGGGTGCTGGGCATCAAGTCCCTGCGGGATGTGTACGAGCGGGTGGTGAACCTCGTGACGCTGGTGATGGCCCGGCATTTCTTGAAGACCACCACGGCGCGCCTCTTCATCCCGGCGTCGGATGCGGTGGCGAATGATCTGCGTGAGGAGGGGCTGGAGACCCGCATCCAGGTGCTGCCAAACTCCTACGACGCCGCGCGCTTCCATGAAGGGGTGCGGGCGCTGCATCGTGAGGCGACAAGGAAACAACTCAACCTGCTGCCGGGTGACCGGGTGTTTGTGTTCGCCAGCGCCGGTCACTACCGTCGCAAGGGCTTCTTCCTGGCGGTGGAGGCGCTCAGGATCGTGCGCCAGCGGCACCCGCAGGTGAAACTGCTCGTGGTCGGCGGCACGCCGGCAAGACTCCAGGCCCTGCAGGATTCTCTGGACAAGTCGCATCCCGACTGGCGGGAGTGGATGGTGTTCTCCGGCATGGTCTCTGATGTGGAGCGCTACTATGCCGCGGGGGATGCCTTTCTGTTTCCTTCGTACTCAGAGGCTTTTGCCCTGGTGGAGGTCGAGGCCGCAGCATCGGGGCTGCCGCTCTTTCTCACCCGTCATCATGGCTCTGAGATGATCCTGGATGACGGACGCAACGGCCGGTTCATGGAGTTTGACCCGGTGCAGATGGCGGAAGTGATTGAGCCCTTTGTGACAGGGGCATGGCAGCCGGGAGATCTGCATGTGCATGCGGCCATGGACAGCGAGACGTATGCCCGCCGTCTGGCGGACGAACTGGTGATGACGGCGGCCGCCAAACCGAGGAGTGAGGTGCAGGATGTCTGAACCGACGGTGGCCATCGTGACCAAGGCTCGCGGTACCTTTTTCAAGCCGCTGTACGAGGCCTTCGCCCAGGCTCAGCCGGAGGGCTGGCGCACGATGCTGCTCTGGCCTGCGGAGCACGGCAGCGAACATCCTGAGGAACTGGTGACACCGCGTGCTGACAATCTCGATATCGTGCCGTTGCATTCGACGAGTCACGATCTGAAGGCCAATGATGCCGCTTTGGAAGGACGGGCCACGCGATACCAGACACAGTTGCCAGCCCGGGAGATGTGGGCCCGGCTCGCGGAGCGCGATGTGCGGGGCATCTTGATCCACGAGTTCTCGCCCTTCACGTTGCAGGCTCTTCTGTACGCCCGATGGCACCGGATTCCTGTCTGCGTCTCCACCGAGGTGGGGCGGGGGAATGCACCGTTCTTCGGGCGTCGTACGCGCTGGTGGCATGCGCTCTGGGGCAGGCTCGTAGATGGTGTGGTGGCGTGTTGCCCAGCCGCGCATCATCCGCTGAGCCGGAAACAGTTGCCGACGGTCTCGACTTATCATGCGGTGGACAGCCGCCTCTATGTGCCGGTTGACCACGCTCCAAGCCAGGTGGTGACCTTTGCCTACCTGGGCCAGTTGATTCGCCGCAAGGGCTTGGACCTGCTTCTGCAGGCCGCCGCCCGCATGAAGGAGAACGGAGAGAACCGCTTCCGGATCCGGCTCATTGGAGGAGGGGATGCGGGTTGGCTCCATGAACTCGCCCACGCCCTGGGCCTGTGGGAGCAGGTGGAGTTTACCGGGTTTCTGAGCGGCGCGGCCATCCGCGAAGCGCTGGCCAGTGCCGATGTCTTTGTGCTGCCCACTCGTCAGGACACTTACGCTGCCGTGGTGCACGAGGCCGCCTGCCTTGGTCTGCCCTTGCTCATCAGCAAGCACGCGGGGGCGGCGGAGGCGCTCGTGAAGCCCGGGCGGAACGGATACATTTTTGAGCCTGAGGACACCGCCTCTTTTGCCGCGAAGATGCAGTCGCTCATGCCCGCCCGGGTGAGGGAGCCGATGCGGAAGATCTCCCGCGAAGTGGGCGAGGCCCACAGCGCGCATGCCCGGGGTGCCGCCCTCTGGGAATGGATGGTGGATCATGCCCTGGTCACCACGCGGCACGGGGAAGTGACGCTGGAGCGCCACGTCACCCAGGAGGCCGGACTCTAGGACAACATGGCTGTGAATCATCCCATCATCCTGCTGGCTCCTGTGCTCCGTGCGGAGAAGTGGACCAGCATCGACCTGCACAAGGCGAACACGCTGGAGCAGTACGCCCGCTCTGCGCCGGACTGGCGGGTCGTGGATATCGCCCCGGAGGAAGGGCTGGCCAGCCTCCCGTTTGGCAAGCGGATCATTCGTGATTTCCTTTATCCCTGGCGTGCCCGTCGTATGGGGGCGCAATACAACCAGAGCGGAACCCGGCCGATCCTCCATGTCATTGACCACAGTTACGGACATCTCTGTGCGGCGTGGCAGCCCAGTGTGGTGACCTGCCACGACCTGAACCATTTCACGGCGCCGACCCTCACGGGACCCGCCCTGCATGCCTGGAGGCTGCGGGTCAGCATGATGAAGCGCGCCGAGCGCATCTTTACTGTGAGCGAGACTCTCGCCAGGGAGGTGCGTCACCATCTGGATCTGCCCGATGAGAAAGTCGTGGTGGCTTACAATGGCATCGATACGGAGGTGTTTCGCCCCCTGCCGCGCGAGCTTGCCGCGGCAAGGTTCCCGGAACTGGCGGCACTGGCGGAGGGGAATCTGCTGGTGCTGAACATTGGGAACAACATCGAGCGGAAGAATCTGCCGACGCTGCTGAAAGCGGTGGCCCATCTTCGGAAGGAAAGGGGCTTGCCGGTCCAGCTCGTGAAGGTGGGTCCCAACCTGCGGGGAGATGGCTTTGGGCCGATGATCGATGAACTGGGAATTTCGGAGGCGATCATTGATTTGGGAGTGATCCCGCCCGCAGATGTGGCGCTGGTCTGCCAGCTTTGTCACGCGCTGTCCTTTCCCAGTACGTATGAAGGATTTGGGAGACCTACTCTTGAAGCCCAGGCCTGTCGTCTGCCCGCCGTGCTGGCAGATGCCTCCTGCATGAAGGAGGTGGGGGGCGCTGGAGCCCTGTACCATGAGCCAAAAAACCCAGTGCAACTTTCACAATTTCTGGAAAAAGTAATGACGGATGCACCCGTTCGTGAAAGGCTTTGCGATGAAGGGGAAAAAAACATCCAGGGCTTTACCTGGGAGGCTCATGTGAAGAAGCTGGTATCCGTTTACGAAGAGATCGCTGCCAAAGCATGAGCACCCTCTCGGACACTTCTGCCGCCGCGCCCTCAGCCTCCCAGGTTGAGTCGGATGGATCATGGAAGCGGTGGATCCCATTAGGGCTGGTGATGCTTCCGCTCTTCTGGCTGGTCTTCATCCTGCCGTATGCGGCGGGCTACGGAGATTTCCGTCGCACTATTTTCAAGATGCTGTTGAACTCCTGGTCTGACCCCACCTGGCAGCATGGTGCGCTCGCGCTGCCCATGGCGGTCTTTCTGGGCTGGCGGCGGAGAAAGGAACTTGAGTCGCTGCCCGAGCAGCCGTCTGTCTGGGGGCTGGTGGTGGCTTTTCTGGCCATGGCGATGTACTGGGCGGGCTATCGGGGGAACTTCTACTACTTTGGCTACGCCAGCATTCAGCTCTTCGTGGCGGCCATCATCCTGTGGCTCTGGGGATGGCGGCAATTTCGCGTTCTCGTGTTTGCCTGGTTCATCCTGGGGTTTGCGTGGCCCTATCTGTTTCTGGAAGACACGCTGGCCTTCAAGCTCCGGTACCTGATGGTCACGGTGACGGCCAAGGTGCTGAACTTCTTCTCGGTGGACACGGTGCAGGATGGCACCCGTCTCATCTCGGCGGCGACGCCCACCCGGCTGGAGGGAAGCTGGTTTCGCCTGAATGTGGACGGGCCCTGCAGCGGTCTGCGGTCACTCTTCGCGCTCATCATGGTCTCGGCATTGTTTGCCTACTTTCGCCAGCGGACGTTCTGGCGTCAGGTGGTGCTTTTTGCCATGAGCATCCCTCTGGCGATTGTGGCGAACATGATCCGGATCCTGGCCCTGATCGGTGCGACGATGCTCTTCGGGCAGGAGTTCGCCTTGGGCAAAGGGGAGGAGTACACCTCAAACTTTCACCTCATCACTGGAGTGGCTGTCTTCATTCTCGCCATCGCCGGCCTGATGGGGGTGGAAACTCTGCTCAATCGGGTGCTCGGACCGGAGAAACCCCGCTCCTACTGGAAAGATTGAGAAGCCTGATGTCATGATCTACCGCGCCCTCATCATCAGCCTGTTCCTCACCGCCACCGTGGTGGTGTGTATCTATTCCCCCGAGATCCGGGGTGGGCAGGAGTCCGGAGTGATCATGACGCTGCCTGAGGATCTGACCAAGTTTGTGGCGGAGATGGAGGAGCCTGATCCGGTGGAAAAGGCTCTTTTGCCGGAAGATACGGAGTTCGCCAAGGCGAAGTATTACACGCCGACATTGGACCTGAATCGACGCGACATTGCCCACTGCTCCATTGTGCTCAGCGGCGCGGAACGCAAGAGCATCCACCGTCCGGAAGTGTGCCTCCAGGGACAGGGCTGGAACCTGATGGAGAGCCGCATCATTCAGGTGGAGCTGGGCGAAGGGAAGAGGCTCCGGGTGAAGGACCTGTACATTGCGAAGCCCATCACGATGTCAGACGGCAGCAAACGCCAGTTGCGCGGGCACTATCTCTACTGGTTCGTAGGCACGGATGTCACCACCCCCAGCAACAGTGAACGCATCTGGCTGACCCTCTGGGACAACGTGGCCCGCAATATCAATCACCGCTGGGCCTATCCGTCGGTGATGGCCATCGTGACGGAGGACTTCACCCCGGAAGAGGTGGGGCAGCGACGTCGGAACAGTGATGAGACGGTGGCGATGCTGGCGGACCTGATCCGGCAGCTGGCTCCGAAGTTTCAGAAGGGATTGATGCCGGACAGCCCTGACAAGGGCCATGCGGCCGTGAGTCATGGGAAATAACGAAACCGGGATCCTCATGGGGAAGCTGGACGCGTTGCACCGCCATCTGGCGGAGATGAAGCAGGCGGCAGTCGCTTTCTCGGGCGGGGTGGACAGCTCCCTGTTGCTCAAGGTGGCTGTGGATGTGCTGGGGGATGATGCTGTGGGAGTCGTGGCGGTGTCTGCCAGCCTGCCCAGAAAGGAGCGCGACGATGCTTCTGAACTGGCGAGGTTCATGGGAGCCAGGCTGGTGTTCCTTGAGACCCAGGAGCTGGATGATCCTGCCTATGCGGCGAATGCTCCCAACCGTTGTTTTCACTGCAAGGATCATGTCTATGCCGCCCTGCTGAACTACGCCCGGGGGCAGGGCATACCCCACATCCTGGATGGCATGAACGCCGAGGACACGCTTGATTTGAGACCGGGGCGGGCTGCGGCGAAGAAGCACGGTGTGTCCAGTCCCCTGCATGAACTGGGCTTCAGCAAGGCGGAAGTCCGGGAGGCCGCACGGCATCTTGGTCTGCCAAACTGGGACAAACCTGCCGCTGCCTGCCTCTCCTCCCGCATCCCGTATGGCACTGCGGTCACCAGCAGCCTTCTGGCGAGGATCGAGGCCGCGGAGATGTTTGTCAGGTCCCTTGGTTTCCGCGAACTCCGCGTCCGTCATCATGGCGACATTGCCCGTCTGGAAGTGCCCTCATCAAGCTTCGCCCAGGCTTTGGAACGTCAGGCTGAATTGGTCGGTGGACTTAAGGCGCTGGGATGGGTGTACGTCACCCTGGATCTGGACGGACTTTCCATGGGCAGCATGAACAAAGTGTTGAAGACGGGCCGTGGTGCCCCGATGCAAGATCCCTGACGGCTCGGTTCCACACCCATCCTTAAAGTTGTCTCCTTATGAGCTCGCTAAACCCACCTCCCCAACCGTCGCCTGAATCAGACGATCAGGCCCGGGCTATTGAAAAATGGGGCACGCAGCGGACGACGAATCTCAATCACGAGATCGAAGCGTCGGATCTGGCGGTGAACGAAAAGAACCGGGTCTGGTGGGAGAATCTTCCCATGACCTATGCGGATTGGGAATCACAACAGCGTGAACCGGTGACCGCAGAGGACTTTGACCGGACGGACGGGTTCTATTTTGGCACCAATCCTTACATCCGTGAACAGGTTGATTTCACTTCCCTTGCGGGCAAGCAGGTGCTGGAAATTGGCTGCGGCGCGGGTTCTGCCGCCTGTGCCTTTGCCCGGGCGGGAGCCCATGTCACCGCGGTGGACATCACAGAACAGGCGGTAAAGCTCACCCGGAGAAATGCCGAGCTCAAAGGCATCACCAACCTGGAGGTGCTGCGGATGGATGCGGAGAAGCTGGACGGGCTTGCAGATGGGCGTTTTGATTTTGTGTACTCCTGGGGGGTGCTGCATCACAGCAGCAACCCTGAGCGGTGCTACCAGCAGGTGGCCCGGGTGATGAAACCCGGGGGCACCGGTCTCATCATGGTGTACCATCGCAACAGCATGCGTTACTGGTTGAAGGGGCTGTACTGGCTGGTGGTCAAGGGGAAGGTCCTGCAGGGACATTCGTTCCCGAGTGTCCAGCGCTTCTACACGGACGGGTATTATCACAAGCACTATTCCGCCAGCCAGTGTGCCGAATCCCTGCATCAGGCGGGGTTGGTGACGGAGCGCACTGCGGTCACGCACATGAGCTCCCGCATGATCCCGTTTGTGCCTGAAGGACTTCGCCAGTGGTTGAAGTCCCGGATCGGCTGGCTGCTGGTGGCCCATGTGAGGAAATCCGACTCATGAGCAACGGCTGGAACATTGAAGAGCTCTTGCAGGGGGTCGCTGCGGGGCGGGTTGGGATTGAGGAGGCAACGGAGCGTCTCCGCTCGTTGCCCTTCAGTGAGTCACCTGGCTTGACGCTCGACACGCACCGTGTGCTGCGGCTGGGCCTGCCTGAGGTGGTCTATGGCCGGCACAAGAGCGAAGCGCAGATCCGGGCGGCCCTGGAGGGCCTGGTGGCGGCGCATGGCTGTGCTCTGGCCACCTGGGTTTCCCAGGCGCACTCGAGCAGTCTCTTGAAGACCTTTCCGGAGGGAGCCTACGATTCGACATCGAGGTTATTTCAAATAGGTCGCATGCCGGTGCCTGCCGCAGTGAAGACGGTGGCCGTCGTGTGTGCTGGCACGTCGGATCTTTCCGTGGCGGAGGAGGCGGCGCGCACGGTGGAGTTTGCGGGGCATCACGCTCTGCGGGTTCACGACGTGGGCGTGGCGGGATTGCATCGCCTGCTGGCCCGGCTGGACGATTTGAAATCAGCCCGGGTCATCATTGCTGTTGCAGGGATGGAGGGTGCCCTGCCCAGTGTGCTGGCGGGGCTGGTCCGGCCCCCAGTCATCGCGGTGCCGACGAGCGTGGGTTATGGCACCAACCTCGGCGGACTCACTGCGCTCATGGCCATGCTCACCTCCTGCTCCACCGGCATCGGTGTGGTGAATGTGGACAATGGCTTTGGTGCGGCGATGCTGGCGCTGCGTATCGTACAAGGGGATTGAGACTGACCCCCAGACCTGCCAGATCTCGAATTATTTCATGAAAACCGCCTACTTTGACTGCATTGCCGGAGCCAGTGGCGACATGCTCCTGGGCGCGCTGCTGGATGCTGGCTTGCAAGAAGCCGACCTGCGGGCGGAACTGGCCAAGCTCCCCATCAGCGGTTGGGACATTCGCGTCCGCCGCGTGGACAAGAACTGCTTTACCGCCACCAAGGTGGATGTGCTCGTGAGTCCCCAGCCGCATTCGCGGCCCCTGCCCGAGATTGAAAGGGTGGTGCGGGAGAGCACGCTGAGCGACGCGGTCAAACAGCAGGCCTTGCAAGTGATTCGCATCATCGCCGCAGAGGAGGCCCGCATCCATGGCATGCTTGTGGAGGAGGTGCATCTGCATGAGGTGAGCGGTGAAGACGCCATCATCGACATCGTGGGCACCATCGCCGGGATTGAACTGCTGGGAATTGATCGTGTTCATTGCAGTCCGCTGCCTTTGGGGCGTGGCTTCATCCAGGGGGCGCATGGCTCCATTCCGCTGCCCTCACCGGCCACGGTGGGCATCTTGAAAGGCGTGCCCATTGTGGGATCGCCCATCCAGGCGGAACTGGTGACTCCTACGGGAGCGGCCTTGCTGAAACATTTGTCTTCGCATTTTGGTGAGTTGCCGGCCATGCGTCTGGATGCGGTGGGCTATGGAGCGGGCACATGGGATCTTACCATCCCGAATCTCTGCCGTGTGTTCATTGGCGAAGGTGCTGGTGATTTGAAGTTCGACACAGACACCGTGGCGGTGCTGGAGACCAACATCGATGATCAGACGGCGGAAGAACATGGCCACGTCATGGAGCGGCTGCTGGAGGCTGGAGCCCTGGATGTGACCATGACGCCCACGCACATGAAGAAGAACCGCCCAGGCGTGATCTTGAATGTGATCGCCAAGCCGGAGGATCAGCCGGCCATGCGGGAACTGATTCTCACGGAGACGAGCTCCCTGGGGGTGCGTGAGCAGAACATGCAGCGCAGCACGCTGCCGCGGGACTGCATCCGGGTGAGGACCCAGTTCGGCGAGGCCATTGTCAAAGTCTCCCATCTTCCCGGAGGGGCGCACAAGTATGCGCCGGAGTTCGAGGAATGTCGCATTCTGGCCCGCAAGGCCGGGGTGCCCCTGCGCGATGTGTATGTCGCGGCCGAGGCGGCAGCACGGTCGGTTCATGAAGGGGCGCATGGTCACAAACACTGACATGGGAACTCCCACTGACTTGATTCCTGGCTTTGGTGTTCCTCTGGTCTCGGTGGAGCAGGGCGCTGCCACCTATGGAGACGGACCAGAAGTGGTCGCGATGACGCGAAGGGCGCTGGATGCGCTTGATCTGGCGTCGGACTTCATCCGGCCCGGCGAGAAGGTCGTGCTTAAACCCAACTGGGTGAAGGAGCATGATGAACGTCATCCTGGCCCGGATCAATGGGAGCATGTGGTGACCCATCCCGCCGTGATCGAAGGAGTCATCCGCTGGGTGGCACCGTTGTTGCATGAGAGCGGCTCCATCATCATCTGCGATGCTCCCCAGACGGACTCATCCTTCGCGACTCTGCGCAAGTATTGCCGCCTGGATGAGATGGTGGCCCGTTGCCAGCAGGACTTTCCGGGGGTGAAGATTGCCCTGCTCGATCTGCGACCCGAGGAGTGGCATGCGGTGGACGGTGTGACGGTCAGCAAGACGGAGCTTCCCGGTGACCCGCTGGGCTCCACCCATGTGCGGTTGAATGCGGACAGTGAGTTCGTCCGCTTCCACGGGCTTGGAAAACTCTACGGGGCCTCCTACAATATGGCGGAGACCAATGAGCGCCATCAGGAGGAGACGCATGAGTACATGCTCTGCCGCACGCCGATGGATGCGGACGTGCTCATCAACATCCCAAAGCTCAAGTGCCACAAGAAGGTGGGGCTCACCTGTGCGCTGAAGAACCTGGTGGGCATCAACGCCAACAAAAACTGGCTGCCCCACCATACTGAGGGTACTCCCGATCAGGGCGGCGACCAGTTTCCGACGGCGACGGTGAAGGCGAAGCTGGAACACTCCCTCATGGGCAAGATCAAGAAGGTGCTCTTTGGCAAGCACATCCTGAGCAAGCTCTTTGTCCCGTTGAAGAAGGTGGGGCGACTCATCTTCGGCGACACGCAGAAAGTGGTTCGATCCGGCAACTGGCATGGCAACGACACTTGCTGGCGCATGGTGGTGGACCTCAACAAGTGTCTCTTCTACTTCGACGGTTCTGGCGCGCCACGCACGACCCCCCGCCGCTATCTCGCGGTGGTGGATGGCATTGTGGGCGGGGAGGGGAATGGCCCGATGGCTCCTGATCCCAAAGCCTGCGGCGTGATCGTGGCCGGGCAGAATCCGCTGGCCGTGGATACCGTGTGCGCTGGCCTGATGGGTTTCGACTGGCAAAAGGTGCGCATGCTGACCGGAGCGTTTGCGGTGAATCGCAAGCCAGTGTCCGGATTCAAGTTCGATGACATCACGGTGCGGTCCAATGATCCGCGCTGGAGCCGTGCCCTGAGCCGGTTCGAGACGGCGGATACGTATCATTTCAAGCCGCACTTCGGCTGGGTAAACCATGTGGAGCGGAAGTCGTAGCACTCCTGCCTGATTCATGTCCCTGGAAGACAAGCTCTACCCGCTCCTGCGGGTTTACGAGGCAGCCCCCCAGCCGGTGAAATCGCTGGTGGGACGGGCCTACCGGGCCATTCCGGCCAGGCTGCGCCATGGCAAGGAATATGAGCGCTTCCAGCGCGAGGCTGCGGCCTCGGAAGGCTGGTCTCCGGAAGAGATCGCGAAGTATCAGGTGAAGGAGTTGCGGGAGACATTGCTCGCGGCCGGTGAGTCTTCCTTCTATCGGGAGCGATTTCAGGATGCAGGGGTGGATCCCAGGAAACTGGAGTCGCTGGAACAGTTGAAGGACTATCCTCTACTCACCAAGCAGAATTTGATCGCGAGTCGCGAAGAGATGGTGAATCCGCGCTTTGGTGCGGCAGACCGGCTCTACATCACCACCGGCGGAAGCAGCGGCGTCCCTGTCGGCTTTTACCTTCAGAAAGGCGTGAGCCGCCCCAAGGAGCAGGCCTATCTGGAGGCGCAATGGTCTCGGCGTGGCTACCGGGTGGGGGACAAGGTGGCGGTGGTCCGGGGGATGGTGACCTCATCCAAGGCCCGCGGCGGCATCAGCTACTTTGACGCCACGCGGAACTGGCTGGTGCTTTCATCGTACCACCTGACTCCGGAGCGCATGGATGAGTATGTGACTGCGCTGAACAGGTTTCAGCCGCGCCATCTTCACATGTATCCTTCGGCGGCACTGATCCTGGCGAGGTTGCTGGAGCAATCTGGTCGCAAGCTGGAGTTCAAGCCGGTGTCGCTGCTCTGCGGTTCCGAAAAGTTGACGCTGGAAGCTCAGCAGTATCTGGAGGGCGTGTTCGGTGCTCCCGTGTTCCATTGGTATGGGCACAGTGAGCGGGCAGTGCTGGCGGGGCAGGGCCGACAGTCCAATCTGCTCCATTTCTGGCCGGGCTATGGTTACGTGGAGTTCGGAGCGCCCAATGATGAAGGATTTCAGGAGGTCATTGGCACCACGTTTCACAACCATGTGATGCCCTTGGTGCGCTACCGCACGGGAGACTACGTGAAGCTGGCGTCCCAAGGCGCAGGCGAGTGGCCGTGGCCCGCCGTGGAAGCCGTGGCCGGCCGGGAGTATGAGTTTCTTGTCAGCGCCACGGGTCGGCAGATTTCGTTTACGGCCATTAACATGCACGACCGGATTTTCGATGGCTTGTGCGCCGTGCAGTTCTATCAGGCAGAACCCGGCAAGGTGGAGTTGCGGTATCAAACCGGCCTGGGATGGACTGGGGCCACCCGCGGCATCCAGGAAGGTTTGAGCCGGAAGTTGGGCGATGATTTTGAGCTGGTGATGCGTGAGGTTCAGGAAGTGGAAAAGACCGCCGCAGGGAAGCACAAGTGGCTGGTGAAGAAGTAGCGGAATGCGGAAGATGAGGCCTTGTGGAAGAAAGCGGGCTTGGTCTTGAATCCGGCGTATGAGCTTTGGGATATGGCGTCAGGGGCGGGCAAAGCGATGGGCGAACCGCTCCGCGGTTCAGATCTGGCCCTGTGTACCATAGGTAGTCCTCGCTCCGCTCGGCCGACCTATGGCTATTCATGGTGAACCCTCCGGGTTCGAGTTTCGAAGCATTCCAAGGTTTGTCGTGCAAAATGAGTCCTTCGAATTCCGGTCGTTTGCATTACCCTAAAAAGGAAGATGGAAGTGGTGAAAACAGCGCTTCCCGCTGTGTTGCAACGATTTGAACCGGAGGACGTTATCATTTAAAAGTTTCATCGCGGAGCGATGGGAATTCATACATCGTGAAGGCCTTGGGCATCTTCACTGTAGTTTCATTTTCCTTTTTAGGATTACGAAAGCGGGGGGCGAGCCCCGAAGCTATTGCTGCCTACAAGAGCCCAATTTGTGTCAGGCATCACCCATTCTCTCGCACGGCACTTGTGGTGAACTTATCTGTTTTGGAGTGTACGCAGCCTGAACCCGGAGGGTTCGCCAACCGTAGCCATGGGTCGGCCGAGCATAGCGAGGACTACCCATGGTAGAGGCAGAGCAACTTGAACCGCGAAGCGGTTCGCCCATCGCAGCCAACCGCCCCTGATGTCCACCTACACCCAGATCCTCTACCACGTGGTGTTCTCGACCAAGGATCGAGAGCGGGTCCTTGCCAAAGCCGGACGCGATGATCTCTACCGTTTCATCTGGGGCACGCTCAAAGAGCGCGAATCGCATCTCTATCGGATCGGTGGCGTGGAAGATCATGTGCATATGCTGATCACGTTGCATCCATCTATTGCGCTGGCGGATCTTGTGAAGGAGGTGAAAACCGCCTCATCCAAATGGATCAAGGGCACCGGCACGTTCCCCCATTTCACAAGTTGGCAGCCGGGATATGGGGCGTTTACGCACTCCCTGGCGGAGAAGGACGACTTGATTGAATACATCAAGAGCCAGGAGGAGCATCACAAGGTGGTGTCCTTCCGGGAGGAGTATGAGGCCATGTTGAAGAAAGCGGGCTTGGTCTTGAATCCGGCGTATGAGTATTGAGGATATGGCGTCAGGGGCGGGCAAGGCGATGGGCGAACCGCTCCGCGGTTCAATCCTCGGCACGCCAACCATAGGTAGTCCTCGCTCCGCTCGGCCGACCTATGGCTATTCATGGTGAACCCTCCGGGTTCGAGTTGCGCTGCATTACATGGTTCGGTGCTGAGCTGACGATGGAGGCGCTTCGTGCCTAATGTCGGATCCAGAACGCGCCTTGGGATTCGTCTTCCTCATAGCCCGCCCGCCCGCCGCCATCCCAATCCTGTTAATCTTTAGAAATCTTGTTAATCCTGTCTGAAAATTCGCCCACCCCACCCTTTCACACTCTCTCCCCACTTTGAAACAACTCGCGCAATATCAGGACGGCCGGCTTGAACTTCAGGAGGTGCCTGCACCGACGCCTCCTCCGGGGGGCATCCTCGTCCGGGTCACGCACTCGGTGATCAGCCCGGGTACGGAAAAGATGAAGGTGGAGCAGGCCCGTATGTCGCTGCTGCAAAAGGCGAAGGCGCGGCCGGACCAGGTGAAGAAGGTGCTGGACACGGCCCGCACCCTGGGTTGGAGGGCGGCGATGGAGAAGGTGAAGAACCGCCTCGAATCGCCTTCGCCACTCGGTTACAGCGCGGCGGGGGAAATCATCGCGGTGGACGAAGGCAACACCCGGTTCCGCGTGGGGGATAAGGTGGCGTGTGGGGGGGCGGAGTGCGCGTTTCACGCCGAGCTCGTGGCGGTGCCGGATCTCTTGGCTTCTCCGGTGCCGGATGGCGTCGCGGGCTGGCAGGCGGCTTACACCACGCTGGCCTCCATTTCCATGCAAGCCGTCCGGCAGGCCGATGTGAAGCTGGGAGATCGCGTGCTGGTCGTGGGCCAGGGGCTGGTGGGGCAGTTGGCCACGTCGCTCCTCGCTGCCAGCGGCGCGCGCGTCATGGGTGTGGACCTCGTCTCGTCACGTCTGGAGGTGGCCCGGCAGATGGGCGCGGAGCGCGTGGTGCATCCCGGTCAGACGAAGGTCGAAGATGCGGTGCGCGAATGGACGGAAGGCCTGGGAGTAGATGCAGTGCTGCTCTGCGTGGGGGGCAAGTCTCCGGCTCCAGCCGAGCAGGCGATCACGTGCCTGCGGGATCGCGGCACCATGGTGATCGTCGGTATCTATGACGCCACGCTGGAGTGGAAGACCGCTTACATGAAGGACATCCAGGTGCGCTACTCCCGCAGCTATGGTCCGGGGCGCTACGATCCCCAGTATGAATGGGGCGGTCGGGATTACCCGGTGGGTTATGTGCGGTGGACGGAGAACCGCAACTTTGAAGCGGCGTTGCACTTGATGAAGTCCGGCGGATTGAATCTGTCACCGGTGACGACGCGGCGGGCCGCCTTTCATGATGCCGTCTCGGTGTATAACGATCTGATGGCTTCAGACAACGCAGACATTGGCGTGGTCCTGGAGTACGCAGCGTCTTCCTCGGGATCGGGCGAGATTGTGCCAACCATCAACACCCGCCCGGCACCGGAGGTTCGAGGAGAGAAGAAACTGACGGGGCCCGTGCCCGCGCTTCACGTCATCGGGGCGGGCAACTTTGCCCGCACCATGCTGCTGCCGCATCTGAAAGGGCGGGTGCCTTTTGGAACCATCGTCAACCAGACCAGTCTGAGTGCCCGGCATGTGAAGGAGAAGTTCGGCTTTGCTGAGGCGGCGACTGATGCGGCCTCCGTGCTGGCCGCCTCGCCGGAAAGAGCAGGCGTGGTCATTGCCACCCGACATCACTTGCATGCGCCCCTGGTCCTGCAAGCGCTGGCAAAGCAGGCGCACGTCTTTGTGGAGAAGCCGTTGTGCCTCACTCGTCAGGAGCTTGCCGAGATCGATGCGGCCATGGCCTCTTCTTCCGGCAGCGTCCTGGTGGGTTTCAACCGTCGTTTTGCCCCGGCCACAGCGGAAGTGAAGAAGGCGCTCTTTGGTATTCCCGGGCCAAAGACGCTGTCCTTCCATGTCTTTGCCGGCAAGCTGGCCCCTGACCATTGGTATGCGAACTTGGATGAAAGCGGCGGTCGGGTGTTGGGGGAGGCCTGCCACTTCTTTGACTTTGCCTGCCACCTCTTGGGGCGTCCCGTTCAGGTCACGGCACAGACGGTCTGGCCGGTGCGAGGAAGCCACAGCTTCCCGGACTCTGTCACGGCACAGATCGCGTTCGAAGACGGATCCTGCGCGCAGATCATCTACACGGCAGAAGGCGACTACGCGTTCCCCAAGGAGACGTTCCGCGTCTTTGCCCCGGGTCTGGTGGCGGAGTGTGAGAACTTCCAGAAGCTGACGCTGTACAAGGGTCGCAAGGCCGTGACGCATAAGTACGGCTCCAAGGGCCACGCGGAGGAGATGCAGCAGTGGGCTGCTTTCCTGAGCGGCGGCGCTCCTCATCCGCTGCCTTATGTGGACTCGCGCCAGAGCATGTTGCTGACCTTTGGTGTGCTGGAGAGCCTCCAGCAGAATGCGCCGGTCAAGCTGTAGGTCCGGTTTCAATTCATGTCGATAGGATGGTATCTGCATCGCCTCCGGGCGATGAGCCCCCCGGAGCTTTGGCACCGGGTGACGGAGCGCTGGAAACACCGGTCTGACGCGGGTTTTGCAGCGCGTGTGCGCCCTGTGAAAACCGGTGAGTGTGTGCCGGGTGTCCCTCATTTGCCAGAGGCAGGCGATGCTCCTCCATCGTTGAAACAACGGCTCGCTAAAGATGCCATCAACCTGCGGGCAGGGAGATGGCATCTCTTTGGCTGGCGGGAGGTGCAACTTGCCTGTCCGCCTTCATGGCATCGGGATCCCTTGGGCGATCTTGTGACGCCCAAGGACAGGCTGGCACATCGATTGAATCACCGGTCGCTGCCCGCCGGAGTGGATGTACGCACCCTCTGGGAGATCAGCCGGTGGTCAGAGATGGTGCGTCTGGCCATGCACGGCTGGCTGAACCAAGATGCCGCCGCCATCTCGACCGCCCAGGACTGGCTGGAGGACTGGGTTCAGGAAAATCCGGTGGGCTACGGCATCCACTGGACGAGCCCGCTGGAGGCGGGGCTGCGGCTTATCAATTTCACCTGGTTCGATGCCCTGGTGCACGCAGGTGGCGACTCGGCCCTGCTGGAGCGTCAGTCCCGGCTGGTCCAGCAGGTGGTGGTGCCTCACGCGCTGTGGGTCTGGCGCTACCTGTCCTTTGGTTCCTCTGCCAACAACCACTTGCTGGGCGAGCTGGCGGGACTGCTGCACGCGGTGAAACGCTGGCCGGATCTTGAGGCGGTGGTCTGCCCGGCCGGCCGGCTGTGGTCCGAGGTGGAGCGTTGTGTCCTCGAACAATTCGCGCCGGACGGGGGCAACCGTGAACAGGCGCTGCACTACCACCTCTTTGCGTGGGAGATGGCGTGGCACTGCGCCCGCCTCATGAAGGTGGAGCGGGGTGAGCCCTGGAACCGGCTGCTGCGGGCGGCCTCATTCTTTGCCCACGCGGTGCAGCCTACGGAACCCTGGCACTACGGAGACTCTGACGACGCCGAAGTAGTGCCTCTGTGCCTGGACCGGCATCTGGCGGAGGGCGAGTGGCAGGCCTGGCTCATGGGGCAACCAACTGGTGAATCCCTGCGTTTTTGGCTGGGGACCCCGCCCAAGGCCTCGGCGACCACTTCAGGATGGTGGGTGGCTCCGGACAGCGGGATGGCGACCTATGAAAACCACGGGTGGAAGCTGCGGGTGGATGCCTCGCTGCTCGGGTTTGGGGCCATGGCCGCCCATGGGCATGGGGACGCGTTGCACGTCTCCGTATGGGACGGCGAACTCGCGCTCATCATTGATCCGGGGACCGGTGGCTACTACGGCATGAAAGAGCAGCGCGCAGCTCTGGCCGCCTGGGAGGCCCACAATGGCCCGCAGCCCGTGGGAGGCTTCCAAACCCCGCGCCGCCTGGGCACATTTCTCCTTCTGGACCACCATGTGGCTCCCCGATTGGAGGATGAAAGCGGCAGGCTGACTGCGAGTCTCCAGCACGAGGGCAGGGATTGGAAACGGTCCGTGATGATCGTCGGAGGGGGCCGGATCTGCATAGAGGATGCCGTGACGGGAGGCTCCGCTTTTGACCTGCGGACCCGCTGGCATCTGGCTCCTGAGGTGGAGGTGACTCCTGCTGGTGAGGCTGAATTCCTGCTACGGCGGCAGGGCAGGCGCTGGCGGGTATCCTTTGAAGACGCCACCTCCTGCACTTTGATGACCGGGATGGCGTCCCGTCGTTATGGCAGCTTTGAGGACTGCCAGGTGATCGAGGTGGTCGGAGAATTGAACATAAAAAGTGTTTGGACGCGGGAGTGATCTCGTGATGGTGGGCGCGAGCACTTCACAGCACTATGCAGGTTAGCATCTTTGGACTCGGATATGTCGGCGCCGTCACCGCAGCCTGTCTTGCGGACAAAGGTCATGGAGTCATCGGAGCCGATGTGCAACAGGCCAAGGTGGATGCCTTTAATGCCGGGGAATCGCCGATTGTCGAACCCGGTCTGGATGCGCTGATGCAGGCTGCCCGGCAGGGCGGGCGGCTGCGGGCCACCACGGATGTGGCGGAGGCCGTCTCGGAATCGGAGGTCTCGATTGTCTGTGTGGGCACGCCTTCGCTGGAGTCCGGGCGGCTGAATCTGGACTTCGTGCGGAAGGTCTCCCAGCAACTGGTGGACGCCGTCAAGGAAAAGGACGGGGCGCACACCATCATCTTCCGCAGCACCATGCTGCCCGGGAGCACCCGCACGATGGTGCACGACTTCTTCCAGCCGCTGCTCGATGCCGGGCTGGTGACCATCTACTACTGCCCGGAGTTCCTGCGGGAAGGCACGGCGGTGCGGGATTTCCGTGAACCCTCCCTCTGCGTGGTGGGGACTCATGACGGCGGTCCTCCCACTGGCACGGAGCCGTTTGAGCTTCTCGGCGAGAATGCCGAGATCCTCGCATGGGAAGGGGCGGAGACCATCAAGTACGCCTGCAACTACTTCCACGCGCTCAAGGTGGGGTTTGCCAATGAGATTGGCCGCATCAGCAAGCACCTGGCCGTGGACGGTGCCCGCATCATGGATGTGGTCTGCCGGGATGAGAAGCTGAACATCTCCCGTTATTACATGAAGCCCGGCAACCCCTTTGGCGGCTCCTGTCTGCCGAAGGACGTCAGCGCGTTGAGCTCCTTCGCCCGCATGGAGGGGGTGAGCCTGCCGGTGCTGGACAGTGTGCTGAGCAGCAACCAATCTCACCTGGATGCGCTGTTGAAGCTCATCACCAGCAAGGGTTCCCGGAAAGTGGGCATCCTGGGTCTGGCCTTCAAGTCGGATACGGATGACCTGCGGGGCAGTCCGATGGTGGCGGTGGCGGAGACGCTGCTCGGCCGGGGCTACCAGTTGAGCGTGTACGACCCACAGCTCAACCTCTCCCGTCTGATGGGGGCGAACGAGGCGGAGATGCAGCGCCGCATGCCGCACCTGGCACAACTGCTGCGGGCCACCGCAGCCGAGGTGGTGGCGCAGAGCGAGGTGGTGATCGCCGCGCAGAAGTGTGCGCCGCTGGAGGAGCTGGCCACGGCAGTGACGGCGGACCATTGGGTCATCGATGTCAACGGATGGCGGGAGCTCGATACGCTGTCCTGGAAGTACGAGGGCAGCTGCTGGTAGAGCCCATGTCGAAGCCCCTGCGCATCCTCATCATTGTCGAGAACCTGCCGGTGCCTCTGGATCGACGGGTGTGGCAGGAGGCCTGCGCGTTGCGGGATGCCGGGCACGATGTCACGGTGATCTGTCCGCAGATGCGGGGCTACACCACGCCGGAGGAGATCCTGGATGGCATCCAGATCTACCGGCACTGGATCACCGAGGAGGCCAAGGGCATCAAGGGGTTCCTGGGAGAGTACGCCAGTGCGTTGTGGGGTGAGCTGGGCTGCGCGCTCAAGGCCTGGCGTCGCAAAGGGTTCGATGTGGTGCATCTGTGCAATCCGCCTGATCTGCTGTTTCTGGTAGCCCTGCCCTTCAAGTTGATCGGAGGCGTGAAGGTCATCTTCGATGTGCATGACCTTTGGCCTGAGATGTTCGAGGCCAAGTTTGGCCGGCGGGGGCTGCTCTACTGGGCGGTCCGAATGGCGGAGCGCTGTACTCTGGCTGTCGCGGATGTGGTCATGGCCACGAACCAGAGCGTGCTGGCGGCAGTGAAGCGGCGTGGCGGGAAAAAGGACGACGAGGTCTTTGTGGTCCGCACCGCGCCGAACCGTCTCAACACCTCGCTTCCCGCTGACGAGGGCCTCAGGAAGGGGCGCAAGCATCTGGTCGGATACATCGGGGTGATGGGCAATGCCGATGGCGTGAACTATCTGGTGGATGCCGCCCGCTACATCGTGCAGGACCGCAGGCGGAATGACGTGCAGTTCCTGCTGATGGGGTCTGGCCCCGAGCATGCGGATTTGGTGAAACAACGCGACGCGCTGGGCCTGCAGGATCATGTGGACATGCCGGGGCGGGTCAGCAACGAGTTCCTTTTCACCGGGCTGAAGACGATGGACCTGGGCGTGGCGTGTGATCCCATCAACGACTACAACGACCATTGCACCATGAACAAGACGCTGGAGTACATGGCGTTTGGCAAGGCGCAGGTCATGTTCGGCACGCGGGAGGGGCGTTATTCCGCCGGAGGGGCGGCCCGCTACGTGATGGAGAACTCCGCGGAGCGTCTGGGGGATGCGATCCTGGAGATGCTGGACGATCCTGTTGAGAGCGCACAACTGGGGCGCATCGGCTACGACCGTCTGACCCGGGAGCTGAGCTGGGAGAAGTCCGTCGAGCAGTTGCTGGCGGCCTATGAGCGGGCGCTGCAGCCCTGAGGCGACAAAGGAACCATGGCCGCACGATTCATCACTGCCGTCATCGTCGGGCTCTTCCTGCTGGGCCTGCTGCTGACGGGCGTGCTGGGCACAGAGACGCGGTTGCTCTTCTACTGGCCTGCCTGCGTGGCACTGGGGCTTGCGGCCGTGGGGGCGTCACTAAGATGGCGCTGGCGGCTGAAGTTTGCGCCCGCGGACGTCTGCCTGGCGTCAGTGCTGGTGCTGGCGGTCTATTTTGTCGGTCGGCAGCTGACATCGCCCGTGGTGACTCATGCGCGGGAGGATCTCTTCATCCTGCTGGGCTGTCTGGTCACCTACACGCTCTCGGCCACGGTGTTGAGCCATCCTGGAGCGAGGCTGTGGGTTCTAGGAGTATTGCTTTTCACCACGCTGGGAAATCTGGTGGTGGGCTTCATTCATTTCTCGGGCCGGTGGTCGTTTCACGTGGTGCCCAGCTACATGCGTGCCTTCGGCGAGGAGCAACGCATCGGCGGATTTTACAACAACCCCAACCACCTTGCGGCCTTCCTGACGATGATGTCCCTGGTGCTGGCCGGGATGGCGTTGTTCGGCCGTGGAGGGGCGGCCAGGAAGCTGCTCCTGGGATTTGTCGCCCTGTCGGCCGCGATTGGCGTGGCGCTGACGGTCAGCCGGGGTGCCCTGGTGGGACTGGCCGCCGGCGGGGTGGTGCTGGCGGCGTTGAGCCTTTTCATCTTGTGGAAGACCTACCCGCATCTGGTCGGGAAGCTGCTGGTCGCGACGGCGGTGGTGCTGGCCATGGGGGGCATGGTGCTCTTTGGCGTGTTCTCAGAGCAGTTGCAGCGTCGCTTTGGCATGTCGGCGTTTTCTGAGGGGGAGCCCCGCATGCAGATCTGGAAGGCGGCGCTGGAGCAGCATCAGACGCATCCCCTGATCGGCGCGGGAGCCCGCATGTTCTATGAAGGGTGCGTGACCTACCGCCAGGCCATCGCGCCCCTCTGGCTCCAGGAGGCGGAGTTTGTACACAATGAATGGCTGCAGACACTGGCGGACTACGGCTGGGTGGGGCTGGGGCTGGTGATCGCGGTTCTAGGCATTCACCTGCGCAATGTGGCCGGATTCCTCCGGTGGTTCGTCACAGACAAGTTCGACCGCACCGCCACGGTCATGAGCAACGGGCTCGGACTCGCCGTCGGTGCCGCGGCTGCCATTGTGGCCACCATGGCGCATGCAGGGTTTGAGTTTCACTTTCACGTGGCGGCACCGGCCCTGCTTGCTGCCTATCTGCTGGGGGTGCTGGCCAATCCGGGATTCTCTCCCGAGGGGTGGAAGCCGTTGCGCGTGCCCGGGTGCCGGCCGTTGTTGAAGTTCGCGCTCTTCGCCGCCGGAGCGGTCATGCTCTTCGGTTCATGGAAATATGGCCGTGCCGAATTCTACGCGGAAAAGGCCTCGCTGCTTGAGAAGGACAAGAGCCCGGAGGTGACGATGGAGCGGCTCGACTGGCTGACCCGTGCGGCAGAGCTCGATCCTGAGAACGGAGACTACTGGTACCAGCGCGGTCTGGTGCGGCTTGAGACTGCGGCTGGCCAGCCCGAGACCCTGGCGAAGAGTCTGTTGAAAAGAGGGGCAGAGGACCTGGATCGTGCGCACCGCCTCAATCCCTATAGCATGTACCCTTCCCTGGCGCTGGCCGACGCGTACGACGCCCTTGATGAACCCACGCGGGCAGTGCAGGCCATTGATGATGCGCTCCGCGTCGCGCCGCTGTATGAGATGCCCCGGCTGGCCTATGCCCTTCATCTGCACCGCCAGCGGCGCTGGGCAGAGGCGGAGGAGGCCTACTTCTGGGCGGATCAGGCGGCAGCCGGACGGACAGGGGAGGCGCACCCGTTTTACTTGAGGATGCTCAAGGACGCTGCCGCAGCCCCGTAGCGGTCGCTTCAAGGTCTTCAACATCACACCCAAATGGGGCCGGGGCGTTGCCCGGCCTTTTTCGTTTCCCTGCATCGCCGGGTTGATTTGTCAGGGAATCTTTGTTCACTGCCTTCGTTCATGAACAACAAGCTCCGAATCCTCAGCGGTACTGCCCATCCTGCCTTGTCCCAAGCCATCGCGGACAACCTGGGGGTGCCCTTGGGTTCAGCAGTGGTTGAGACCTTCCCGGACGGCGAGACCTTCGTGCAGATCAACGAGAACATTCGTGGGCGTGACGTCTTCATCGTGCAGCCGACCTGCCCACCGGCCAACCAGAACCTGATGGAGCTGCTCATCATGGTGGATGCCGTCCGCCGCGCCAGTGCGCACCGCATCACCGCCGTGCTGCCGTTCTTCGGCTATGCCCGTCAGGACCGCAAGGACCGCCCCCGTGTGCCCATCACCGCCAAGCTGGTGGCCAACCTGCTGGTGGCTGCCGGGGTGAACCGCGTGCTCACCATGGACCTGCACGCTGGCCAGATTCAGGGCTTCTTCGACATCCCGGTGGATCATCTGTACGCTTCCCCTGTGCTCATCAAGGCCATCCGCGAGCGGGGCTTGGAGGACATCGTCGTCGTATCACCCGACGTTGGCGGTTTGAAGATGTCCCACGCTTATGCGAAGGCCCTGGGCGCTCCGTTTGCCATTGTCGCCAAGAATCGCATCAGCGCTGAAGAAGTGGAGGCTCTGAGCGTGATCGGCGATGTGAAGGATCGCAATGTTCTGCTCGTGGATGACCTTACGGAATCCGCCGGCACCCTCACTGCGGCGGCCCGGTTGCTGGCGGAGAAAGGGGCCAAGAACATCTACGCGGGCGTTTCCCACGGCGTCCTGAGTGAAAAAGGGCACGAGCGCCTGAAAAATTCACCGATTATCGAGCTCTTTTCCACGGATTCCGTTCCGCAGGCACATGGCAATAAAGTCACCGTATTGAGTGTGGCACCTCTGCTGGGCGAGGCGATTAAACGCATCCATTCGGATGAGTCGGTGACGTCACTCTTTGACATCAGGGGTTGACAGTTTTCGGAAAGCGGGTAGCTTCCCCGCCCTTTTCCCAAAACCGATATACCTCAGGAGACCTCGATCATGGCCAAAATTCTCGATTTGCAAGCCAAGGTGCGCACCGCCGAAGGCACCAGTGCCGTCAAGCGCCTGCGCAAGGCCGGCAGCATCCCTGCCGTCATCTATGGCAAGAAGCACTCGAACGCCAAGGTCGAAGTGAACAGCAAGACGTTCACCGCCATCATCGAGCACAGCGCCTCCGACAACATCCTCGTCAACCTGAAGATCGACGGTGAAGCCAATGACGCTCTCGCCCTGGTTCAGGAAGTGCAGCACGACTACCTTCGTGGTGGCATCCTTCACGTTGATTTCCACGCGGTGGCCGCTGATGAAGACATTCACGCCGCCGTGCCGGTGGTGCTTAGCGGTATTGAAGCTGCTGAGAAAAAAGGCGGCAAGCTCGAGTTCGTGCTTCACAGCCTCGAAGTGCATTGCCTTCCCAAGGATCTTCCTGAGTCCATCGCTCTTGACGTGTCCTATCTGAACGTCGGCGAAGCCACTCACGTTAGCGAGCTCGCTCTTCCTGAAGGCGTCTCCTCCAAGCTGGAAGGCGACGTGGTCGTGGCCATCTTGAAAGAGCCTCTCGTGGCTGAAGAAGCTCCCGCTCCTGCCGCTGACGCCAAGGCTCCTGCCAAAGGCAAGGGTGCCCCGGCAGCCAAGGCCGCCGCTCCGGCTGCAAAGCCCGCCGGCAAGAAGTAATCATCTTCTTTTGACTGGATGTGTCCGGGGGTGGCCAAAAATTGTTGATACGGCCGAGATTGATTGTCGGCTTAGGCAACCCCGGACGCGAGTACGCCGATACGCGCCACAACATTGGATTCATGGTCGTGGACGCGCTCGCCGGTCAATTCTCCGCCTCTTGGGGGCACGAGAAGCGCTGGGATTGTGCCCTCGCCAAGTTTTCGGGTGGGTGGCTGCTCAAGCCATTCACTTATATGAATGCCAGCGGCGAGGCGGTGTCATCCGTCTGCCGCTTTTACAAGATTCAGCCGGAGGAGGTGCTCGCCGTCTATGACGACGTGGATCTGTCCCTCGGCTCGATGCGTTTCCGGATGAACGGCCGACCAGCCGGTCACAACGGTGTCAGATCTCTGATTTCCCATCTCGGCACGGAGGAGTTTCCCCGGTTGAAGGTGGGGATTGCCGGGGAGCAGGGCCGTCCCGCGGGTGACCGCATGGTGGGCCATGTGCTGGGTCGCTTCAGCGAGGCTGAGCAGCCCCTGGTGCAGACCGCCGTGAGCCGGGCCGTGGAGGCCGTGCGCTCCGCGCTCAACACCGGCCTGGAAAACGCGATGAATCTCTACAACCGCAAAGAATCAACCACGAACCAAACTACGCCAAAACCATGAGCCGCAAATACGAAGCGATGATTGTCCTCGACATGAAGGGCAAAGAGGAAAACGTCGAGACCCTGGTCAGCCAGCTGGGCCGCGAGTTCGAACAAAACGGTGCCAAGCTCGAGCAGGTGGACAACCTCGGGAAGAAGAAGTTCCCCTATGCCCCGCGTCACGTGGAGTCCGGCTACTACATCAACTTCCACTTTGAAGCCGCTCCTGAAGCCATCAACGGCCTCCAGACGAAGCTCAAGCTCAACGAGAACATCTATCAGCAGTACTTCCAGCGCCGCTAATTGCGGTGATCTGGGCTGCGTGCTCCTCCGCCCCGTGGGTCCTCGGATCCAGGGCCGGGAAGTGAGGTGCTCGCTGCTGTCTGTTTTGCAGTTCCTCCAGCGGGCGGATTCATGATCCGCCCCGCCCTCCAGCCAGTTTTCTGCTGTGCCCGGGCTGGTCGTGTCTTGGAGACACGGGTCGTAAACTCCAAAAACCTGTCGCCAAACTAGGCGGCGCCCGCTAACTTCACCGCGCTATGGCTTCGTACAACAAAGTGATGCTCATGGGGAATCTCACGCGAGATCCCGAAGTCCGGTACACCCCCAAAGGCAGCGCTGTGGCTGATTTGGCGATCGCGGTGAACCGTGTGTACACGGCCGAGAATGGCGAAAAGCGTGAGGAAGTGACCTACGTGGACGTGGTACTGTGGGCCCGATTGGCGGAGTTGGCCGGTCAGTACCTGCACAAAGGCCGTCCGGTCTTCATTGAAGGCCGTCTTCAGATGGACCAGTGGGAAGACAAGCAGACTGGCCAGAAGCGCAGCCGACTGCGCGTGGTGGGCGAGGTGATGCAGTTCCTCGACAGCAAGCGCGAAGGCGGCATGGATGACGCCGGCCAGGGTGGCGGCGCAAGCAGCAGCGGTCCCAGCGGCGGCGGCGGTGGCGGTGGCTACCAGCAGCGTCCCCCGCAGCAAGCCCGTGGTGGTGGTGGTGGTGGTTACGGCGGCGGTGGTGGTGGCGGCAGCTATGGTGCCCGCCCGCCGCAGGGCGGCAATCGTCCGGCTCCCGCAAACAGCGAAGACTTCGGCGACGGTCCGATCACGGACGGCCTGGAAGACGATGACATCCCGTTTTGATCGGCGCTCTCGCGATTCGCGATATTGATTTCAAGCAACGAAGGACCGGCTTAGGCCGGTCCTTTGTTGTTTTAGGGATCGGGGTGTGCCGAAGGCGGAGGCGAAAGGGATGGCGGTGGCAGGATGCTCAGGGTGTTGGCTGGCAGGCGGTTGTTCCGTCCCTTTGGCGAACTGAGCCGATGGGGACCGTCGGACGACTCCTGTGGCCTCGCTGAAGGGGTAGTCCGAGCCCGCCCGACCGTTCCTACTGTCCCGGCCTCGAGCCCGGCTCGGCCCGGTCCCAGACTTCCACTTCCTCTTTCTTCAGTACCATGATGACCTCGTGGCCATTGCGCAGCAATCCCTCAAACTCCCAGGGGAACCCGAAGTCCGCCTTCAGTCTCATGAACATTTCCAGCATGTCGAACTGGGTCCACACGTGGAAGTGGATGTCGAGGTGGGGCAGGGCGTGGACTTCCTCGCGAGTGAGGAGTTCCTTGGTCATCGTGTTGGAGCCCACCCCTTTGATGGCGTTGTGACGATGCACATCCAGATAGTGATCGTACAAGCTTTGCGCGGGGCCTTCCTGGTGGTCCTTCACCAGGTGTTCGTAGGGGGTGATGGGCCGGTTGAAGTCGAATGTGTAGCGTTTGTCAGGGAGGGTGATGAAGAGGTGGCCACCCAGCTTCAACTTGCTCATGAAGACCTGCAGCGTGCCGATCACATCCTGGCAATGTTCCAGCATGTGGTTCGCTATGAGATGATCCAGGCTGTCGTCAGGGATCAGTTCCAGCTTTTCGCCGTCGCCCACATAGTCCACATGCACGAGTTCGTTGCCCTCGGCCGCCAGTTCCGGGCAGCGGGCCTTGTTGTCTTCTGCGCTCAAGTAGTCGTAGTACTTGGTCACCACGCCATCGGCGGTGGGGGTGGGGCGATGCAGGGCACCGATCTCCAATCCCTTCCCCCGCAGGAAACGGATGCTCATGAAGGCGCGTCCTTCATCGATCATGGGCCCGACGCCCTTGTTCTTGCCCAGGCGTTTCCGCGCAGCATGCACCTCCTTTTTCAAAGTGCCCAGTTCCTTCTGCGCCGCTTCAAGCTTCTGGCGTGTGTCGTCGAGTTTCTGACGCAGGGAGCTGGCGGTCTTGGCTTTGACGAACGGAAATTTCATGGAACTGGGTGGAGCGCTCGTGGCTCTTGTGGCCCGTGCGGAGCGCCTTTGGCTGGTATTTTTGCCGTGTGTTTAGCACCGATGTTCTCCGCCCAGAGAGCATTTTGCATGCACTTTGACAAGAGCATTCGACATGGAGGCGACTTGATTCAGTCGAATCAATCCCGCCGGGGGGGAGCGTTCCTGTGGTAGTCTGCAAACAAAAGGCCGCAGTCCGAAGACTGCGGCCTTGATGATTGGGCACCAATGGGTGGGGAAGGGCAGGGCCTACCCCAGCATCTGGCGGAGTACGGGCACCATCTGCACATACAGACTCTGACCGCCGAGGCGGCTGAGCTGGTCGGTGATGAGGGCTGGATCGTCTGGGAGGTCGGCGGGCAGGCTCTCTTCGTTGATGTGCTCACCCAGTTCCACGCGCGTGCAGATGCGGTTGCCGCCGCAGGTGCGATTCACGGTGAACTTGCCGCCAGCGGTGACCAGCGTCATTTCCTGGAGCGGCTCGGTGCCAGTGCCTTCATGCACATTGACCGTGACCGTTTGGCCGTCGGGCAGGACCAGTGCGAAGCGGTCGCCTTCGCGTTTCAATTCGCATTTCATGCGGACTGTCATCCAGGCGACGAGCAGCAGGCCGGCGATGCGCTGGCCTGGGGCGTGGGCCACCTCGATGCTCTGGAGTTGCCGCAGCTCCGCAATGGCGGCGGTGGACTGGAAGCAGGAGGCCAGCGCAGTGCGGAAGAGGTGGGAGCGCAGCCAGCTCAGATCGTAGCTGCGGAAACGGGCGGTCTTCTGGCTCTGGGCTTCTTCCAGGGTGGAGAACGCCTTCGCGGGGTCGGTCCAGGTGGAGCTGTCCACAAAGAGCAGGTCAAAGACGCTGTAGAGGCGCTCGCTGAAGCTCTGGGTGAGATCGCCCTGCCACCAGCAGACCAACGGGAGGTCGGAGTCCAGGTGGGCGAAGACGATGTTCCGGACTTCGTCCAGATTGCCGCCCTGTAGCAAGAAGGAAATCTGCTCACTGCAGACGGACTTGTGTCCTTCATGGAGCTGGCAGTGGGCGGTGATCCAGGCGCGCGGGGTGGTGGCGGTCTTGCCTGGCTGAGCCAGGATGAGCAGGCCACGGCAGGCGTGTTCCTGGGTGATCTCGGCCAGGAGGGTGGTGTTCTTCTCCAGGGAGGATGACTCCTCGCTGTAGATGGCAAAGTTCATCAGGGAGGCCTTGGTGCGCGCGTTGTCCGCGCCCCAGAGTTCCTTTAGCGCCTTGTCCACGCGGCCGAGGGGGACTTCCTGGCCCAGGATGGCTAGCGAATCTTCCGTAAGGGTGCTCATGTGCTCAGTCAGCAGGGGTAGCTTAGCTTGGGCTTGGCAGACAGGGGAAGAGGCGACTAAAGACGACGCCAGACGCGGCCATCGCTCTGGAGGAGCTCGTCCGCTTCCTTCGGGCCCCAGGAGCCGGCGGGGTACTCGCACATGGGCGGCTGTGGGCCGTCATTGTGCCAGGCGTGCTCGATCTCGTCGATGAAGGCCCATGCGTTCTCCACTTCGTCGCGACGCGCGAAGAGGGTGGCGTCACCGGCCATCGCGTCCAGGAGCAGGCGCTCATACGCCTCCGGGCTGGCCTTGCCGAAGCTGGTGCTGTAGCGGAAGTCCATCTTCACCGGCTGCATGAGGAGCTGCACGCCGGGGAGCTTGGACATCATGCGCAGGGAGATGCCCTCATCCGGCTGGATGCGGAACACCAGCACGTTGCGGGTGCCGCCCTGACCTTTGGTGGCGAAGGGGACCTGCGGCGGGTGGTTGAAGTGCACGGAGATCTCCGTCGCTTTCTTGGGAAGCTGCTTGCCCACGCGCATGTAGAAGGGCACACCCTGCCAGCGCCAGGTGTCGATGAAGAGGCGCAGGGCCACGTAGGTTTCCGTGTTGGACTGCGGGTTCACTCGGTCTTCCTGGCGGTAGCCCACGCGCTCCACACCGTCCACGCTGCCCTTGGTGTACTGGGCGCGGATCACGTTGCGGGCGATCTCGTCCGTCCCACGCCAGCGGCGCAGGGAGCGGATGACCTTGACCTTTTCATCGCGGACGGCGTCGGCGCTCAGGCCGGTCGGCGGCTCCATGGCCACCAGGCTCAGAAGCTGGAAGAGGTGGTTCTGCACCATGTCACGCAGGGCTCCGGCGGTGTCGTAGTAGCCGCCGCGGCCGCCTTCCATGCCGAGGTTCTCGGCGCAGGTGATCTCCACGTGGTCGATGAATCGGCTGTTCCAGAGCGGCTCAAAGATGTGGTTGGCAAAGCGCATCACCATGATGTTCTGGGCGGTTTCCTTGCCCAGATAGTGGTCGATGCGGTAGGTGTCGCTCTCGTGGAAGGTGGCGTTCACCACTTCGTTGAGGTGACGGGCGGTCTTGAGATCCTTGCCGAACGGTTTTTCACAGACCACACGGGCCCACTTGCCGCCCGCGCCTTCGTTCAGGCCGCTCTCGCGGAGCATGAGCATGATCTGGTCAAAAAACTCAGGGGCCGAGGCGAGGTAGAAGAGTCGGTTGGCGGGGGCGCCGCGCTCCGCATCGAACTTTTCCAGCAGGGTCTTGAGTTCTTTGTAGCCTTCCAGGTCCTGGAATTCGCTCTTGTGGTAATGGATGCTGCTGCCGAAGTTTGCCCAGACCGTGTCGTCGTGGCCCTGGCGGGAGTGCTTCTTGTTGGCCGCCTCCAGCTCGGTGCGGAACTCGTCGTCAGACTTGTCGCGCCGGGCAAAACCCACCACCTTGAACTGCGGGGGCAGGTCGCCGCCCACGGCCAGATTGTAGAGGGCGGGGATCAGTTTGCGATGGGTCAGGTCCCCAGTGGCACCAAAGATCACCACGGTGCAGGGCTCGGCGCTGTGGCGTTGAATGAGCGTTTCCTGGAAGGGATTCTCGAAGTCTTCGGACATGTGCTGTGGCAGAGGGGAGAGGGAGATTGGAATCGCCTGAGGCCCGGAGGCCATCAGGGTGGGGAGACTACGCCGCGAAAAACCGCCGCGCAACCACGGAGCGAGCCCCCTGCAAGGCGGGGCAATGAAAGGTTTTCATGCGGGTAATGAGCGGGAACCGGCGGATCATGAACGGGTAACGACTGATCGGCGCAGGGAGATGCAGGGGGGGGAAGTGTCGAAAAAGCTCCATCGGCACCCTGCTTGCGGAGTCTGCCCAGGTGGTGCAGGTATCGGGCCACGCCATGACGCCTGCTGAAGCTGCCCGCACTCGATCCGTTTCCCAAGGCCTGGCTGCCGGAGGTCCGCCCTTCAAATCGGCCGGGGAAGTGGTGGAGCACTTGGGGGGGATGCAGGCGCAGGATTTCCTTCAGGCTCTGTGGGCGCTGGGCTCGCGCCTGCCGGAGGGCACGACGGAGATTCGGGTGGAGGAGGCCATCGCCCGCCGGGAACTCGTCCGCACCTGGCCCATGCGTGGGACGTTGCACTTTGTCCCGCCGGCGGATGTGCACTGGATGCTGGAGCTGCTCACGCCGCGGGTCATCGCAGGCACCGGCACCCGGCAGAAACAACTCGAGCTGGATGCCAGTGTTTTTGCCAAGGCGGAGAAGGTGCTTCTCAAAGCGCTGCGCGGTGGCGGCATGCTGAGCCGGGAGGACATGCAGGCGACGCTGGACAAGGCGGGCATCTCCACGGCCGGACAGCGGGGCTACCACATCCTCTGGCGGCTGAGCTCCGAGCGCCTCCTCTGCGTGGGGCCGCGCATGGGCAAGTCGCAGACCTTCGTGCTGCTGGATGAATGGGTGACGGCTCCCCGCAAGCTGGACCGGGTGTCGTCGATCGCCCTGCTGGCGGAGCGTTATTTCCTGAGCCGGGGGCCGGCCTCGGTGGCGGACTTTGCCGCCTGGTCGGGGCTGACCATGCCGGACGCCCGCGCCGGACTGGAGGCGGTGAAGCCGAAGCTGGCGAAAGACACGCTGGAGGGGAAGGAGGTCTGGCATGCGCCGGATGTCGCGCCGCCTGCTGCGCAGAAGCCGCAGGTACGGCTGGTCGCCGGGTTTGATGAAATGATCCTCGGCTACAAGGACCGCAGCCCTTCCATCACGGATCCGGCCCATGCCGCGAAGATCGTCCCCGGTGGCAATGGCATGTTCCATCCCGTCATGCTGGTGGACGGACGCGTTACGGGGATCTGGAAGAGGACGATCAAGAAGAAGTCCGTAGAGGTGCAACTGCAGCCCTTCAGCCCGCTGGGCCAGACGCAGAGCAGGGCATTCGCCCGGGAAGCAGGACGGTATGGTGATTTCCTCGGACTGCCGGCGGAGGTGGTGCTGTAGGCGCACTACACCACCTCGACCTCCATCCCCAGGCTTTCGATCTCCCGTCGTGCCGTGGTGGGCAGCCCGTGGTCTGTGATGAGCACCTGTGCGGCTGTGAGCGGGGCCACGCGTACCATGCCGGAGGTGGACCACTTGCTGGAGTCTGCCAGCAGGGTGACCCGCCGCGCGGAGCGGATCATGGCGCGCTTGATCTGGGCGATGTCGAGGTTCGTGTCTGTCACGCCGTGATGAAGGTCCATAGCCTGCACGCCCATGAAGAGATGGTCCACGAGCAGCTCCTTGAGCATCTCTTCTGTCCTCGAACCCAGCGTGCTTCCTGAATCCCTGCCCACCGTGCCACCCAGCAGGATGACGTTGGCGGAGGTGTGGGCCGTGGCGGCCAGGGCGACGTTCAGCGCATTCGTGACGATGGTGAGCCCCTCCAGCTGCGCCAGATGGGGGATCATCTCGATGGCTGTGGTGCCGGCGTCCAGGATCAGGGACTGCCCGGCGTGAATGCGCCTTGCGGCGGCCGCGGCAATGCGGCGCTTCACCTCAATGTGCAGGCTCATGCGGTGATCCAGATCTGGCAGGGCGGTGACCGTACGAGTCATCACCACAGGGAGCGCCCCCCCGCGATCCCGCACCAGTTTGCCTTCGCGCTCCAGGTGATCGAGGTCCGTCCGGATGGTCACCTCCGAGACACCGAAGCGTTTGGCCAGCTCCGTGACGCGCACCGCGCCCTCCTCGCGCACCAGCGCCGTGATCTGTCCGCGGCGTTGCGCCGTCATCAATGTGGCATCTGACGGGGGAGTGGACGCTTTCGCCGTATTTTTGGAAGGGGTTCCCATCACAAGTATTCGAAGGCGTTTACAAGAATTCGCAAGGGAAATCCCCTGTGAGTTGCCGACTTTTGCAATTTTAGGCTCGACATTTTGCGAAAACTTTCGCAAACTTTCGTTAATTCACGAAAATAGCCGATGAAAATTGCCGCACTCACATCTTGTCCCACTGGCGTCGCCCATACCTTCATGGCGGCGGAGGCGTTGAAAAAGGCCGCTGCCATCCTGGGGCATACCATCCGGGTGGAGACCCAGGGGGCGCAAGGCACCCGGGACGCTCTGACGGAAGCGGAGATCGCGGAGGCCGACGTGGTGATTCTCGCCACCGACGTCCGGGCCGATGTAGGGCGCTTCGCGGGCAAGCCGACCTTGGAGACTTCCACAAGCGAGGCCATCCGTCATACTCGCGAGGTGATCGAACGAAGTATGGCCATTGTGCCTGCTCGCCAGGAGGTCACTGCGTCGGTTGACTCTGCGGCTCCGGCCGTCCTGGCCCCGGCGGTGACTGGCGGCAAGAAACTCGTCGGCATCACCTCCTGCCCCACGGGGATCGCGCACACCTTTATGGCTGCCGAGGCGTTGCAGAAGGCCGCCAAGGCTCTGGGGCATGAGATCAAGGTGGAGACACAGGGCTCTGTGGGCGCTAAGAACCAGCTGACTCCTGAGGATATCGCCGCTGCGGATGCGGTGGTCATCGCGGCCGATGCCAAGGTGGACACCTCCCGCTTTGCCGGGAAGCCGCTCTTCATGACGGGCACCAAGCATGCGATGCACAAGGGCAAGGAAGTCATCGAGACGGCGCTCAAACAACCCGTCAGCACCGGAGGCGATCTGGTGAGCGCGATGGAGCAAGCGAAGGCGGAGCGCTCCAAGTCCCGCACGGGACCCTACAAACACCTGATGACGGGAGTTTCCTATATGCTGCCCATCGTGATTGCGGGTGGTCTGGCCATCGCGCTTGCGTTTGCTTTCGGTGGGATTTACGCGGGAGATCAAAAGGGCACGCTGGCCGCAGCGTTGAGCCAGATCGGCGGGGGCGCGGCCTTCAGTCTCTTCGTCGCGGTGCTCTCCGGCTTCATTGCCTACTCCATCGCCGACCGGCCTGGCATCGCGCCCGGCATGGTGGGGGGCCTGTTGGCGCAGAATCTGGGCGCGGGTTTCCTGGGCGGCATCGTCTCCGGTTTCCTGGCGGGGTATCTCACGCGCTTCCTGGCGGACAAGATCAAGCTGCCCAACACGCTGGAGGGGCTGAAGCCGGTGCTCATCCTGCCGTTCCTTTCGACCATCATCGTGGGCCTGCTCATGATCTTTGTGATCGCGCCTCCGGTGCAGGGGGCGCTGAATGCGATGACGGAGTGGCTCAACAGCATGCGCGGCACGAATGCGGCGCTGCTGGGCATCATCCTCGGTGCCATGATGGCCTTCGACATGGGCGGCCCCATCAACAAGGCGGCCTACACGTTCTCTGTGGGGCTGCTGGCGAGCAAGGTGTACACGCCCATGGCGGCGACGATGGCGGCGGGCATGACGCCGCCGCTGGGTCTGGCGCTGGCGTGTTTCCTCTTTAAGAACCGGTTTGATGCTGAGGAGCGCACGGCGGGCACCCCCGCCCTGGTGCTGGGCTTTTCCTTCATCACAGAGGGGGCCATCCCCTTCGCGGCCAAGGATCCGCTTCGCGTCATCCCGGCGCTGGTGCTGGGCTCGGCGGTGGCAGGGGCCATCTCCATGGCCAGCAATGTGCAGCTCCTGGTGCCGCATGGCGGGATCTTCGCCGCGATGATCCCCGGGGCAGTGACCAATCTCGTGCCCTACCTCATCGCCATCGTGGCCGGCACGGTCGTCACCACCACCGCCCTGTTCTTCCTTAAACGTCCTGTTGTGTCCGCATGAGCTCCCGTTCTTTCCCGAAACCACCGACCGGAACTGCCGTCCTCACCGAACCTACGCACACCATGATCACCCTCGCGCCGCAAAACATCCGCCTGCAGGCCAGAGCCCGAACCAAGGAGGAGGCCATCCGGGCCGCTGGCCAGGTGCTGGTGGACTGCGGGGCCATCGCCCCCGGGTATGTGGACAGCATGATGGGCCGCGAGCGCCAGGCCAACACCTACCTGAGCCACGGCATCGCCATCCCCCACGGCATGCCGCAGGACCGGGAGCTGATCCATCGCACGGCCATCTCTGTGGTGCAGGTGCCGGAGGGCGTGATCTGGAACGACGGCCAGACGGTGCGGCTGATCGTGGGTATCGCGGCGAAGTCAGACGAGCATCTGGGCATCCTGGCGGCACTGACGGATGTGCTGGATGATGCCGGTGCCGCCGCCCGCCTTGCGCATACCTCGAACCCTCAGGACATCATCGCCGCCCTCTCCAGAAGACAGGAGACGGGCGGGGCGGGCGCGGATCTCGCGGGAGCGAAGGAGGTGGAGGTCATCATGGCCTGCAGTGCGGGATTGCATGCCCGGCCGGCCACGTTCTTCGTGGAGGTGGCGTCGAAGTTCTCCTCGGACATCGCGGTGAAGTTCGGGGAAAAAACCGCCAACGGCAAGGCCATGGCCTCGCTGCTGAAGCTGGGTGTTCCCGGAGGTGCCAGCGTGCGCATTCAGGCGGCGGGAGCCGATGCCGACGCGGCGCTCAAGGCGCTGGCGGAAGCGGTGGCCGCGGGCCTGGGCGATGAAGAGGAGGAGGACCTGGTCCCCGCAGCGGGAGCGATGGCCGCCTGGACGGCGCATTCCTATGGCCGGGCGATCACCGGGGTCTCCGCCTCGCCAGGCCTGGCGATTGGGCGGCTCCACATCTTCCAGCCCACGCGGTTGTTCTTCAGCGACTCGGCACAGAATCTGGAGCTGGAAAAACGCTCTCTGATCGGGGCGCTCGAAGCGGCCCGCATTCAGCTCGACGAGATCCACGACGCCGTGATGGCCCGCTGTGGCAAGAGCAAGGCGGCCATCTTCAAGGCGCATCAAGCTTTGCTGGATGATGAAGACCTTCTTCACGAGGTGCAGGTGCGCATCGACTCCGGTCGCAGCGCCGCGTGGTCCTGGCAGCACAGCATTGAGAACCGCGTGGTGGAGATGCGCCAGATCGCGGACGAACGGATCGCCGCCCGCGCCGTGGATCTGCATGATGTGGGGCAGCGGGTGCTGCGCCTGCTGGCGGGTGCGGATCACGAGACGTCTCTGCCGGAAGGCGAGCCGGTGATCCTGGTGGCGGATGATCTCACGCCGTCGGATACGGCCAAGCTCGATCCCAGTCGTGTGCTTGGCCTCTGTACTGCCTCCGGTGGCCCGACCTCCCACACGGCCATCATCGCCCGCTCGCTGGACATCCCGGCGGTGGTAGGTGCCGGGCAGGCCGTGCTGGAGCAGACCAACGGCATCCTCTGCATCCTGGACGGGGCCACGGGTCAGTTGTACATCGAACCCAGCGCCCAGGACATCGAGTCCGCCCGCCAGTATCAGCAGGATCTGCATTCCCGTCGTGAAGACGAAGCCGCAGCCCGTTATCAGCCCGCGATGCTGACGGATGGTCACCGCGTGGAGGTGGTGGCCAATATTGGCAAGGTGTCCGAAGCGGCGGCGGCGGTGGAGGCCGGGGCGGAAGGCGTGGGCCTGCTGCGCACGGAGTTCTTCTTCCTGGATCGCGATGCGCCGCCCTCTGAACAGGAGCAGTATGAGGCCTATCGGACGATGATCGAGGCACTCAACGGGCTGCCGCTCATCATTCGCACGCTGGACATTGGTGGTGACAAAGTGTTGCCCTACCTGCCACTGGCGGAGGAGGAGAATCCCTTCCTGGGAGTGCGGGGCATCCGGCTCTGTCTGCGCAAGCCGGAGATCTTCATCCCGCAACTGCGTGCCATCTACCGGGCGTCGGTGCATGGGCCGGTAAAGATCATGTTCCCCATGATCGCCACGCTGGAAGACCTGCGCGCGGCGCGGGAGATGGCGGAACAGGTGCGCCAGGAGCTGGGCGTTGCGCCGGTGGAGATCGGCATCATGATCGAGGTGCCCTCGGCAGTGATGATGGCGCATGAACTGGCGCGTGAGACGGACTTCTTCTCCATCGGCACCAACGACCTCACGCAGTATGTCCTGGCCATGGACCGCATGCACCCCGCGCTGGCGAAGCAGGTGGACGGCCTGCACCCGGCGGTGCTGCGCATGGTGGACCTCACGGTGAAAGCTGCGCAGAAGTGCGGCAAGTGGGTGGGCGTGTGCGGCGGCGTGGCGGGCGATCCCCTGGGGGCGGCCATCCTCACCGGGCTGGGTGTGGCGGAGCTGAGCATGGCCGTGCCGAGTGTGGCGGCGGTGAAGGCGCGGCTGAGGGAGCTCTCCCTGCCTGCGGCCCAGAAACTGGCGCGGCGTGCTCTGGCTTGTGCCAGTGCCACAGAGGTGCGGGCCCTGGCCGTGAGCTGAGGACTGCGGCAAATAAAGACACTCTATTTCATGAACCCAGCAGAGATCATCACCGTCACCCTCAATCCGGCGATCGACCGGACCCTCACCATCCCGCAATTCACTGCCGGGGAGGTGAACCGGGTGGAGCATGTGCGGGACAATCCCGGGGGTAAAGGAGTCAACGTGGCCTCCTCCCTGGCGGACCTCGGTCACCGGGTGGTGGCCACGGGGTTGCTCGGGCGGGAGAACTGCGGCCCCTTTGAGGAGCTCTTCACGCAGAAGAACATCGAGGATGCCTTTGTCCGGCTGCCTGGTTCCACGCGGGTGGGCATCAAGATCCTGGACCCGGTCAAGCGCCAGACCACGGACATCAACTTCCCCGGCCTGGCCCCGACGCGGGAGGATGTAGCAGCCCTGCGTGAGCGCATCGAGACCCTGACGGCTCCTTGGTACGTGCTGGCAGGGAGCCTGCCTGCGGGACTTGATGCCAAAGAGTACTACCGTCTGGTGCAGACGATCCACGGGCGGGGCGGGCGCGTCATGCTGGACACCAGCGGTGCTCCATTGCTAGAAGCGCTGGCTGCGGGTCCGGATGCGATCAAGCCCAATGCGGATGAACTGGGGGCCATGCTGGGCCGGTCTCTGGACTCGCATGACGAGGTGGTGGCCGCGGCCCGGGAGCTGGTGCAACAGGGCGTGAGTCTGGTGGTCGTCTCCATGGGAGCAAAGGGGGCGGTGTTTGTCACCGCTGACTCGGTCGTCACCGCTTGCCCCCCGCACATGGAGGTGCGCAGCACCGTGGGAGCGGGTGACGCCATGGTGGCGGGCACGGTCTCCGGCTTGTTGCGTGGACTGCCGCTGCCAGAGGTGGCGCGCCTGGCCACGGCCTGCTCCATGGATGTCCTGTCCCGCCCTGAACCGGGCCTGCCCTCTGATGTGAATTTTGATGCGCTGCTCGCCAGCGTGACCATCACCTAAGTCAACCCACGTCCTCCGCATTCCCCAAGCGGAGGCATTTCCCACCCAACCCCACAACGCTCCAAGCAAAGCATACACGGCGGCCTGCCGTGGCGGGAGATCTCACGCCTGCGTCCTGCGCCAACCAGCTTTCCCCCAACTCGACTCGTTCAGCTCAAACTAAACCACAACTGCCTCTACTGAATATGAAACACACCTCCCTGTCACTCCTGGTTGCAGCGTTCGCTGCCCTGCCTGCGCCCGCGCTCCTGGCGGGAACTCCGGCCGATGCCGTCACTCCCGCTGCGCCTTCCTCCACCCGCTGGGTGGATGGCGACTACTTCACCGGAGACTGGGGCGGTCTGCGCACTGATCTCGCCGCCTGGGGCCTCACGGTCGATGCGTATTACGTCAACAACTTCGCGGGCAATGTCTCGGGAGGTTTTGACCAGGGCTCAGAGTATGCGGACAACGCGTATCTCGGTCTGCTGTTTGACCTGGAAAAGATCTGGGGCTGGGATGGTGCGAGCTTCCTCGTCAGCGGCATCAACCGCTCGGGCGACAGCATCACGGCGAACTACGTGGGCAGCCAGTATGACTCCATGCAGGTGGTGGGAGGCCAGACGATCTTCCTCTACCAGGTGCTCTTTGAGCAGAAGTGGGCGGATGACCGGGCCTCGCTGAAGATCGGCCGCTTCAGCGCCTCGGACGACTTCAACACGTCCTCGCTCTACGGTTACTACATGAGCAATGCGTTCGACGGGAACCTGCGTGCGGTGTTGTTCAATACGCAATTCTCCGCCTATCCCTTCGCCACCTGGGGGGCGCGGGTCCGGTTTGACCCCACGCCGGAGTCGAACCTCCAGTTCGGCATCTTTCAGGCGCAGGACGATGTGTTTGACCGTGACCTGCATGGCCTGGACTTCGGCGTGGAATCCGGTGACGGCGTGTGGATGATCACCCAGCTCGGCTGGACGCCCACCTTCGGCGGCGATGAGAAGACGGGGCTGCCGGGGCACTACTGGTTTGGCGCGTACTATTCGCCGTGGGAAGGGTACACGCAGTTCCGCACCGGGGAAAAGGTGGGGGACTCGTACGGCTTCTATGTGCATGGGGACCAGATGGTGTATCGGGAAGCGGCAGGCAGCGACCAGGGCCTGGTGCTCTGGAGCGCCGTGACGCATGACCCGAATGAGGACATCGCCATTGTGCCGTTTCAGGTGAACGTGGGTGCGGTGTACCGCGGGCTCATCCCTGGGCGTGATCGCGACGCGACCATCCTGGGTTTTGCCTACGGCAAGTTCAGCGATGACTATGCAGATGTGGTGGAGGCCCGCGGGGACGGCCGGCCCAAGCATGAGATCGTGCTGGAGGCGGCGTACCGGTATGAGCTCACCAAGTTCGCTTATGTACAGCCGGGGGTGCAGTACGTCATCCGACCCGGCGGGACCGGGCAAATCGGCGACGCATTTGTACTGGGCCTGCAAATGGGCATCAAATTTTAATGCACAAAGGTCGCATGGCGATACAACTAGGCAAAATGATGACTGAACTGACGTCCAACCGCGACATCGAGCGCCTGATCCAGCTTGACTTCCTCCGCGCCACGGAAGTGGCCGCCCTCAACGTGATGAAATGGGTGGGGAAGGGGAACAAGGAGGCTGCCGATGAAGCGGCTTGCGACGCCATTCGCGGGATGTTCGACCTCATGAACATCCGCGGCGAGGTGGTGATCGGTGAGGGCATCAAGGACGAGGCTCCGGGCATCTTCAAAGGGGAGAAGGTGGGCACCTGGCTGGCAGGCACGCCCAAGTTCCACGTGGCGCTGGACCCCGTGGACGGCACCACGAACTGCAGCAAGGGCATGCCCAACTCCATCTCCTGCATCGCGGCGGTGAAGGTGGACGACGGCGAAGAGGCCCACCTGCTGGACATTCCGGCGTTTTACATGCGGAAGCTGGCCTATCCCCAGGTGGTGCGGCGTGCGTGGATGGCCGATCCCTCCCTGCCCATCAGTGTGGACGCTCCCATCAAGGAAGTGCTCCCGGTGGTGGCGAAGCTGCTCGGCAAGTCCGTGCGTGACGTCACGGTGATGGTGCTGGACCGCCCGAGAAACCAGGATCTGGTGGATGACGTCCGGAGCATGGGCGCCTCTCTGCGCATGATCGCAGAGGGTGACATCACGGCCTGTCTGGCCCCGGCTCTGCCGGGCTCGGGCATTGACCTGTACTGCGGCATCGGCGGTGCGCCAGAGGGCGTGCTGGCAGCGGCCGCACTGCGCTGCCTGGGTGGCGGCATGCAGGGCAAGATCTGGCCTGCCAATGACCGCGAGAAGCAGTCGCTCATTGATGCGGGCTGGGGCCACCGGCTGGACGAGGTGTTCCGCTCCCGCGACCTGGCCTTTGCCGATGAGATCATCTTCTGCGCCACCGGCATCAGCGACAGCCCGCTGCTCCGCGGCGTGCGCGTGCAGGGCCACACGGCCACCACGCACAGCGTGCTCATGCGGGCGAAGAACCACACCGTGCGGTTCATTGAAACGCACCACGACCTGGAGGCGAAGACCATTCACCTGCGCTCCTCGAAGCAGGAGGTGTTCCTCAACCAGCCGGGTTGACGGGCTTGCGGGGGCTGACGGGAGGCGTGTGGGTTTCCTGAAGCCGGAGGGTTCGCCATGTTGCCATGGGCAGCATTCACCCGCCTTGCGCATGCACGTCAGGTTGACGGGCAATGTCTGAGCGGTGAGGGTGAGTCCTTGTCTTCATGGCGGAAGCCCACGCCAACGGCGTGATACATAACAGCCCGGGGTGGCGATACGATGGTGCGGAACTCCAAGGGTGTGGTAGTAGTAGAACAACCCCTCCGCGCCCATGCCGGGGTTCTCCTCCACCGAGTAGTACTCCCCCAGCCATTGCAGCGCCTCCTGCACGCGGGGATCCTCCGGCGTCAGACCGGCGTAGATGAAGCTGGGCATGCTCGCGAGTGATGGCGGCCTGCACCTCGTGAAGTTCTCATGGCAGGTGAAAAGACGCTGTTTGCGTGGGGTCAACGTGGGGGCGGTTCGTCGATTTCGTGCATTTCGTGCTTTTCGTACTTCGTACGGCGATATTCAGCGCCGCAGGGCTGCTGGTCCATTTCGTTCTTTTCGTGCATTTCGTACTTCGTAAAGTGATTTACGGAGGCGGGTCGGCCAACGGGCCCGGCCTGAGCATGGTCCGCAAGGCTGGCCAGTGGAGTGTCCAGGATGATGGTGTGTGATATTGTATGGAGAAAAAACGCGGTAGGGGAGAAACGCACGCGTTTTCTCCCTGGCTCTCTCTCTCCTCTCTCTCTCGCTCTCTCGTAGAGAGACGAATTGGAGAGGAGGGAAGCTGTCCAGTAGTCTATCCTGGGCAGCCTCTGGTAGCTGGTGGGATGGCACATCCGGCCTACACCCGAGGCGACGCAGCGGGCGTAGTCCGAGGGTCCCCGTCGGCGCGGGAGCGAAGGGGGATGATGGGAGAAGTCGAGGACAACAGACCGACCCGCTGGCGGCGTCCTGGTCGGAGAGGGTGCCTCTCGACAAACTCCGCATCCTGCGCGCGCGTGTGGCGGACCAGAGTCTGTCGAAACTGGGTGACCTCGGCCAGCAGGCGAGGCTTGCAGACGCATCAGCTAGTGCCCCCTCACGTTGACAACTACAGGGGCGCTGCAGTGGGTGAGAGCAGAGGCGTGGGCCATCGGGGTGTGTGCGGAGGCAGAAGGTCTTTGAGGAAACCCTCTGCCGTGTGGCCAACAACGTCGGTCGTAGTTGACGACGTGAGGAGGCGCTAACTCCCCGGTATGCGGTGTTTCCCCATGGAGTGCTGCCAAGTGCCCAAGGGCTGCTCTATGGCCGCGAGGCGCGACAGAACCAAACACTCCAGACATCTGCTTCCCGAGGAGGGTGCAACTTCGGAATGAGGCGGGCATTCCAGGCACCGCAGGAGCGGATCTTCTCTTAACGAAGTACGAAATGCACGAAAAGAACGAAATCGACGAACCGACGCGACCTGGGCAGCGAGGCCCCTGAGGCGAAGGAGATTGGTGATTTGGACGCGTGCGTTCCTGCGGCGACTGAGCCGGATGGCACATCCGGCCTACACCCGAGGCGACGCAGCGGGCGTAGTCCGAGGGTCCCCGTCGGCGCGGGAGCGAAGGGGGATGATGGGAGAAGTCGAGGACAACAGACCGACCCGCTGGCGGCGTCCTGGTCGGAGAGGGTGCCTCTCGACAAACTCCGCATCCTGCGCGCGCGCGTGTGGCGGACCAGAGTCTGTCGAAACTGGGTGACCTCGGCCAGCAGGCGAGGCTTGCAGACGCATCAGCTAGTGCCCCCTCACGTTGACAACTACAGGGGCGCTGGGTGGTGAGCGAGCAAACACCAGTGGGTGAGAGCAGAGGCGTGGGCCATCGGGGTGTGTGCGGAGGCAGAAGGTCTTTGAGGAAACCCTCTGCCGTGTGGCCAACAACGTCGGTCGTAGTTGACGACGTGAGGAGGCGCTAACTCCCCGGTATGCGGTGTTTCCCCATGGAGTGCTGCCAAGTGCCCAAGGGCTGCTCTATGGCCGCGAGGCGCGACAGAACCAAACACTCCAGACATCTGCTTCCCGAGGAGGGTGCAACTTCGGAATGAGGCGGGCATTCCAGGCACCGCAGGAGCGGATCTTCTCTTAACGAAGTACGAAATGCACGAAAAGAACGAAATCGACGAACCGACGCGACCTGGGCAGCGAGGCCCCTGAGGCGAAGGAGATTGGTGATTTGGACGCGTGCGTTCCTGCGGCGACTGAGCCGGATGGCACATCCGGCCTACACCCGAGGCGACGCAGCGGGCGTAGTCCGAGGGTCCCCGTCGGCGCGGGAGCGAAGGGGGATGATGGGAGAAGTCGAGGACAACAGACCGACCCGCTGGCGGCGTCCTGGTCGGAGAGGGTGCCTCTCGACAAACTCCGCATCCTGCGCGCGCGCGTGTGGCGGACCAGAGTCTGTCGAAACTGGGTGACCTCGGCCAGCAGGCGAGGCTTGCAGACGCATCAGCTAGTGCCCCCTCACGTTGACAACTACAGGGGCGCTGGGTGGTGAGCGAGCAAACACCAGTGGGTGAGAGCAGAGGCGTGGGCCATCGGGGTGTGTGCGGAGGCAGAAGGTCTTTGAGGAAACCCTCTGCCGTGTGGCCAACAACGTCGGTCGTAGTTGACGACGTGAGGAGGCGCTAACTCCCCGGTATGCGGTGTTTCCCCATGGAGTGCTGCCAAGTGCCCAAGGGCTGCTCTATGGCCGCGAGGCGCGACAGAACCAAACACTCCAGACATCTGCTTCCCGAGGAGGGGGCAACTTCGGAATGAGGCGGGCATTCCGGGCACCGCAGGAGCGGATCTTCTCTTAACGAAGTACGAAATGCACGAAAAGAACGAAATCGACGAACTGTAACCTCCCCTCTGAGCCAACCACCCGGTCCCTTGCTGTTTTGGCTGGGTGAACGGTTGAACAACCAGCGTGACCTCGACCCTTGTGCAAACCGTCGCACCCGCCCAGAAAAATTTCCATTGGACAAATTCCCCTCGGTGGCTACCTTCAATCCACACTAAACCAGTGTGAATGCATCCGATCTCGGAGCATTTGGCCGATCCGCACGAAGGAAGGTTCTCGTTTCAAACTTCCTGCCCGATCCCACCTGGGAAGCCTGTCAGGTCTCCACCGTCTCGTGACGGTCCCGTTCCCATGTCCGTGCTCCTGCTTGATCCATACAGACCCCGCCCCATCCGCATACCGGTCCCGCGGGGCAGAGACTGCTGCTGACGGTCTGCGCTGAATCGCCGTCCCATCTCATCAACCACCTTTTGAACGCCTGCCCCACTGCGGGGCGGTGCGGATGAGCCTGCATGCCTCTGTGCCAGGACCAACCCTGCTTCTGCGAGTAATTTAATGTTCTTTCCCATATCCTCTATCCTTCAGTCCCGACGCCCACCTGCTGGTGCCGGAGCTCCCTTGATCATGCCCCTGCTGCTCGCTTTGTTGCTGGCGGGGACCTCCCGATCCTTTGCGGCCCCCTTGTATTGGGATCTCAATGGAGATGTCGCAGGCAGCGGCTCCGCGACACCCACTGGCGTGTGGGACCTGACCACGCAGAACTGGAATGCCACCGCTACAGGAGATGTCACACTGCCTGGCGTGTGGGCCAACACCGGTGCCGATACGGCCGTCTTTTCCGCAGGGACAGACGCGACTGGCAGCTATGAAATCACGGTAAATGGCGCGCTGCTGCTATCCGGCATCACCATTGAAGAAGGCGGCCCCATCACGCTGGCGCAGGGCACGGATGCGGCCCTGGGTTTCGGTGCCGTGCAGGCGCAGATTTATGTCGCTCCGGGAGCCACCTTGATCTCCAACGTCGCTCTCTCCGGCACGGCGGGACTCGCCAAGTCTGGCGCAGGCACGCTGTATCTGAACAACGCCTCTGCTCCCTCCGGTCCGTATCTGGTCAGCTCCGGCACGCTGGTGATTGGCGACGGCCTGTCCATCAGCGGGACGACGCTGAATCTGGGTGGCGTGGCAGGGCTGTCCTCCACCGTCACCCTGGGCACGGGCACCGTCTATAATCTGGCAGGCGCGATTAATTTCCTGAATGCCAACACGCCCCTCACAGCGCTCATTCAGGGCGGGACCATCACGCTCAATGGCACGCGCAACCTCTCCGCGCAGAACATCGCCGCGCTGATCGATCTGGAGATTCGATCGGTCATCGCGGACGGCACGGCTTCCTCCGGCGTTAACAAGACTTCTGCAGGGACGATCCTCCTCTCTGGCAGCAACACCTACACCGGGGTCACCAACGTGACGGCCGGGACGCTGCAGATTTCAGGCGGTGGTTCCATCGCCTCCAGTTCTGCCGCGACGGTGGCGGCTGGCACCACACTCACCTTTGGTTCCAATACCGACACCGTGGCGGTGAACCGCGTGGGAGATGCAGCCATCATCACACTCACGGCCGGAGGCAACAACGATGTGACCAACCTCAACTTCAATGGCTCCGATTTCGCGACCCAGACCGTGCAGGTGGAAACCGTCGGTGGGCTGGTCATTGCCGGCCAGGCCCGCTCATATGTATCCCTAAAGGCGGGCGCTGGCGATGAGTATGAACTGAGACTGGGCTCTCTCACCCGGAGCGGGGACGCCTTGGGGTTGATCCGCGCAGACGGCCTGGGGCAGAGTGCGGGAACGGCGGGGGCTGTGAGAATTTATGTCAGCGAACCGCTCAATCTCTTCGGCACTACAGGCGGCATTTTGACCTGGCTGGTGGGAGATTCATCCACCACGGGAACGGGCACCGGATTCCTCACCTATGACTCCACGAACGGCCTGCGTCTGCTGAACTCCAGCGAGTACACCCTGGTCACGGCCACCTCCCTGACGGCAGGGGTGAATGCCGTGAAATCCGCTGCCGGTGCCTTGACGCTGTCGAACTCAGTGCGCGTGAACTCCTGGGCGGCGAACAACACGGGTGCGGTCACTCTGGGCACAGGCGTGACCCTGGGCATTGACAGCGGCGGTCTGCTCTTCTCCGCCAATGGAGCCTTCACGGCAGGTGTGGTGGATCTCGCCTCCTACACTCAGGGCATCGTGCATCTGGCGAGCGGCGGCAACCTCACCGCCACCATCAGCAGCGTTCTGGCCGGGGATTCCGGCGTGCTCTACAACGGCACCGGCAGCGGCACCAAGATTCTCGCGTTGGGTGGAGACAACACTTTCACCGGTGGATTGACTGTGATGAACGGCACGGTGGAATTGAGGACCAGCGAGGCCCTGAACAAGTCAGGAGTCAACTCGCTCAACATGCTGGGTGGCACACTTCGACTGAATGGCTACAATGCGACCGTCGCCTCGTTGGATGGAGGCGGCACGGTCAACAACAACGCCGCCACTGCCAGCACGCTTACCGTCAATGGCGGCGGCACCTTCACTGGCAACCTCAACAACGGATCGACCGGCGCGCTTGCGTTGACCAAAAAAGGGGGCGGAACCTTGATCCTCGGAGGTGCCAACGCCTACACCGGAGAGACGATCGTGGAGGAGGGCATCCTCTATGTGAACCAGACCGGAAATTCGAGCACTGGCGGCACCCTCAGTGGCACCACCACCATCACGGTGAAGCAGGGCGGCACCTTCCGCATCAACAACGGCAATGCCAGCAACAACAGTGGCAACCGCGTCAACGATGCTGCGGTGATCACCTTGGCCGGCGGTGCGTTTACGTATGCTTCCAACAATACGGCCGGGTTGAACTACAGTGAAACTGTGGGCACCTTGAATCTCACCACCGGAGCGAGCGTGCTCACCACGCAGCCTGCGGATGCGGCCAACACCTCCACGTTCACCTTTGCCAGCTTCGGCACCCGCGCTGCTGGTGCCACGTTAAACTTCGGCGGCGGCAGCCTGGGCACAACCCAGAACAAAGTGGTCTTCATCAGCGGTGTCGCTGACGGCTTTCTGGGGGGCTGGGCCACGAGCGGTAACGAATTTGTGAAGTACGTCACCGGCACCGGCATCATCGCCATGAGCGGCTCGGATTATCTCACCACCGCCGCCACGGGCTGGAATTCCACCGTCCACGCCAAGCCCTCAGCCGACCAGACGCTCAGCACCTCCTATGACGTTGCCTCATTGAACCTCGTGGCGGGGATCGACGTGAATCTGGGAGCTAATACCCTGGCCACAGCCAGCGGCGGCTTGATCAAGTCCGGCGGCACGGTGGATGGCACAGGCTCCAGCATCAGCATCATCTCGGGTACCGGCAAATTGACGGCGGGAAACACGGCGGCGGCGGCCGAACTGTTTGTAAGAATCACCGGGGCCAATCTCCGCGTAGGGGCCGTGGTGGGCGACAATGCAGCAGGCGGCGTTGTCTCCGTGGTGAAGGCCGGAGCGGGTACGGTCGAACTGAATGTCGCGAACACCTACACTGGCAGCACCTACTTCAATGAAGGCACGATCCTGATCAGTCATGGGGATGCCTTGGGGGTTGGCGGCTCGCTGATCTTCAACGGCGGCAAACTCAAGTACGCGAGCGCGGCAACGGCATTCGATGCCTCCACCCGCAGCACCTTGTTTCTGGGCGATGCGATCTTCGACACCCAGGCATTCATGGTCACATTTGCCAACGCGATCGGTGGCGGTGGGAGCGGTCGCTTTATCAAGATGGGCACGGGTGTTCTGAACCTGTCCTCCACCACCAACGCCCTGAATTACACGGGCATCACACGTGTCACCGAAGGCACCCTGCGCTTCACCGGCACGGGGGCGGTGCATGGCGTGAATGGATTGATCCTCGGTGGGACGGCCGTTAAAACCTTGCTCGATGTGGGGGAGGGCAATCTCCTGAATCTGAATGGAAACATCGCCGCTTTCGCCGAGGGGAAAGATGCTGCTCTGATTCAAAATGGCACGGTGGCCCTTAACGGCAACCGGACGGTGGACGTGGCCTTCAGCGCCGCGACGGATGCTGCCAACGTGCTGGAGGCGACCTCCACCCTCACGGATGGCACCGTGAGCGGCTCCCGGTTGACCAAGACGGGTGCTGGCACTTTGAAGCTCCTGTCCGACAACAGCTACACGGGCCGCACGGAGATCTGGGATGGCAAGCTGGTGTTGAACGACCTCGAAGCTCTGGGCATCACCTCCGGTGAAGAGAATGCTCTCGTGCTGGGGGCCGCCGCTACGACCGGCACCTTCAGCTACGAGGGAACGGATGATGTGTCCTCGAACCGCAAGCTGCTGTTGAACGGCGAATCCGGCGGCGGGGTGTTGCAGGCTGAGAAGACGGGCGCGCTGGACTGGTCCGGGCAGGTGATGATTTCGCAGACCGGGACCAAGACACTGACCCTGGGTGGCGCTGCGGCAGCCTCCGTGCAGAATCAGGTCAGTGGAGTGATTTCCGACAACCCCGCGGTGCAGGCCACGGTGAATGTGCTGAAGACCGGCGCCGCCACCTGGCGGCTCACCGGGCAGAACACCTATCGCGGCACCACCACCGTGCAGCAGGGCGTGCTCCAGGTCGGCTCCGGCGGCAATGGCAGCAGCCTGGGCCAGGCTCTCACTGCGGGCACCACCGGCACTGGGCGCACCACCGTCACGACCGGGGGCGTGGTCAGTGGCACCGGGGTCATCAAGACAGGGCTTGCCCTGAAGGGTGGGGAAGTGCGGCCGGGAGATCCCGTGCTCGCCGGTGCAGAGTCCTCCTTTGACGCTGGCGGCAAGCTGGGCACGCTCTGGGTGAATGGCGACGTGCTGTTTGAGAGCGGCACGCTCACCTTCCAGGTGCAGGCGGCCACGGTGCATGTGGCGGCATTGGCGAATCCCACATCGGAGGGCTATGCCACAGCTTTGTCAGGGCTGGCCACTGACTACGCGGCTGAGCTGTCAGGCCCGGTCAACCAGTCCGGCTTTCAACACGATCACTTGGAAATAACGGGCACTTTCGCCGCCACCACCAGCGGCACCAAGTCCATCGTCATCGTACCCACGGATGGCGCTACGTTTGCCGCGGGGGATGTGTTCAACCTCGTGGACTGGAACGGGCTCGCCGCATTTTCCTCTGCGACACCCACCTTCGTGCTGCCGCAGCTCTCAGACAGCTCCCTCACGTGGGACACCAGCCTGTTCTCCAGTCAGGGAATGGTCTTTGTCACGCTTGCTCCCGAGCCCTCGCGTGGAGTGCTGCTGGTGGCCGCCTTGTCCATGCTGGTGCTGCGCCGTCGTCGTCCCCGGCATGATTCTGTGTGAAGAAGCGCGCTTCTTCTTCGTTTCCCAGCCACGTCTCCCTCTCCCTCCCACTCCCCAATTGCGCAACATGCTCCATCGTATCGTTTCCCTGTTGTTGCTGGCCATTGCCGCCAGCGAGGTCTCTGCCGCCGAGGCTCCCCGCCCGAATATTGTCTTCATCCTGGCCGATGATCTGGGCTCCCATGACGTGGGCTGGCGCGGCAGTGAGATCAAGACCCCACATCTGGATGAGCTCGCCCGTGCCGGTGCCACGCTGGACCAGTTCTATGTGCAGCCCGTGTGCTCTCCCACCCGCGCCGCTCTGCTGACGGGCCGCTACCCTTTCCGCTACGGATTCCAGACCGGCGTGGTGCGCCCCTGGGCGGAGTATGGTCTGCCGTTGGAGGAGCGAACCCTGCCTCAAGCGCTGAAAGAAGCAGGCTATGAAACCGCCATCACTGGCAAGTGGCACCTCGGCCACTTCCAGCCCGCCTATCTGCCCACCAAGAGGGGCTTTGATCACCAGTATGGCCACTACAACGGCATGCTGGACTACTACACCCACATCCGCCATGGCGGGTTCGACTGGCATCGCAATGACCAGGAGAATCACGACGAAGGCTACTCCACCGAGCTCGTTGGCAAGGAAGCCGCCCGCCGCGTGCGCGAGCGCGACAAGTCCCGGCCGCTCTTCCTCTACGTGCCTTTCAACGGCGTGCACTCCCCCCATCAGGTGCCGGTCGAGTATGAGACCCCCTACACGCAGTTCGAGGGCAAACGCAAGACCTACGCGGGCATGGTGACCGCGCTGGACGCGGCGGTGGGCAGGATTGTGCAGGCGGTGCGGGATGAGAAGCTCGTGGAAAACACGCTTTTCATCTTCTCCAGCGACAACGGCGGGCCGAATCCGAAGCAGCTCACCAGCAACGGTCCCCTGCGTGCGGGCAAGGGCACAGTGTATGAGGGCGGCGTGCGCGTCTGCGCCTTCGCCACCTGGCCGGGCAAGATCAAACCCGGCACCTCCGTTCAGGCGCCCATCCACATTGCCGACTGGTTCCCGACCCTGCTCGGCCTCGCCGGGGCCTCTTTGAAACAACCTCTGCCGCTGGATGGCAGGGATGTCTGGGCCACGGTCGCGGAAGGGGCCGCGTCTCCTCATGACACCATCCTCATCAACACCACGCCCAGCGGCGGGGCCATCCGCTCCGGCGACTGGAAGCTCGTCATCGGCGGTGCGAATCGCGATGACGAAGACGGCCCCGGCGACGCTGCCAAGGGCAAAGGCAAGAAGGGGCGCGAACAACCCGCCCAAGGCGTGGAGCTCTTCAACCTGGCCAGTGACGTGGGTGAGAAGAACAACCTTGCCGAGGCCAACCCGGAGAAGGTGCAGGAACTGCGCGCCCGCTATGACAAGCTCGCCGCAGAAGCCATCGCGCCCAAGAGCGGCCCGGCCCCCAAGGGGTTCAAGACTCCGCGTGTCTGGGGGCAGGCAGACTGATCTGGCATGGTAAGGGCCTTTCCGAAGGTTTCTGACGCTCCAGGTGGCAACCCCTGGAGCGTCTTCGTTTTTCCGCCACAGGGCAGACATTTTCCTTACAATTTACGGGTTCCCGACCTCGGGCGGGAGGACTAGGATGGCGGCATGAATGGCTTATTTCCGATCTTGCTCTGCCTTTTTGCCCTCGCTTTCGCACCGGTTCGAGCGCATGCCGAAAGTCCCGCAGAGAAGTTGCTGGATGAGACGACGCAGTTCATCTTCTTCAGCGTGCTGGAGGGGCTCTATGAAACAGGGCTTTCTGAGGGGGATGTGGCCCAGATCTTGATGAAGAAGGAAGGCCAGACGTACTTCCACTTCATCTATGCATGCCCGGTCTGCAATGCCACCGTCTGTGCGCTGCAGGCTTATCAGGCACGGCCTGATCGCTTTTATGGCGTGAAGCTGACAATCTCCACGTTCGGGCTAGGGCTGGACAAGCAGTCAAAGGAGATGCTGCATGACGAGGACCCGGTGCAACGGCTGCAGGCCATCAATGAACTCGTGAACCGCTGGATGGCGGCAAGGATGAAGAAGCTGCGCCTGACGGATGAAGAGCGATCCAGCCTGCTGGTGAAACTGGAGGAGAAACGCAAAGAGGGCATGAGGGCCCTGGAGTCCTTCCAGCGCAAAGAGCACGGTCCCAACTTTGGCGTTGCCGAGGCAGCCCCCGCCTACGTCGGCCTGGAGGAATGCGCCGTCTGCAACGCCGCCGTGGGGAAGCCGATGAAGATGCCGAAGCAAGGGGCAAGGTGAGTTCTGCGCCGTCAGAGGGCGGAGTGCTTTGCATTGGGTGTGTGGTATCGAACTTCTCAAGACTCAGTTCGTTCACAGGTTCCAGCATGTGTTTCGTATTCGCAACATGCGTCAGCAGGGTTGGAGTACCGCCTTTAGGCGAAATCAGTCGTGCGTCCCATCGCGTTTCCTCGCCCTGCTCGCTCTATAAGGTTCGAGGAACTTGAACGGGGCCGCGAAAGCGGCGTCGAGCCGCGCGCACTCCAAGACACGGGTGTGTTTGGAGAGGGTGCCAGATGTAAGCGGGCGGCAAGAGACTCTTCGTATCTCTTGCCGCCTCGCGGACTACGTCATGAAGTGCATGGGGCTCGTGCCCCCGCCCGCCCCTCCTGCCTCCTTGCCTCCAACACCAGATGTGCCCGCCCTCGGACACGGCATGGGGGCAGCACAGCATGGTGGAGCCGGTGTAGTAGAGCCTTGCGACAGGGGAGATGTTGTCCTCCGTTCGGTCATTGGCAAAGGGCTCCACCAGGAGTACTGTGCCGTCTGGAGCCAGCACCTTGGCGGCATACTGCGCGGCAGCCACGGGATCGCCCATGTCGTGCAGACAGTCGAAGAAGCAGATCAGGCCGTATTTCCGGTCAGGGTAGTCCGTCGCTCGTGCCGCCTCGAACCGTGCATTGCCTTCCAGGCCATCTGCTTCCGCCATGCCATGGGCCTCCTCGATGGAGGGGGCATGCACATCATAGCCGTGGAAGCGGGATTTGGGGAACGCCCGGGCCATCAGCAGGGTGGAGTGGCCGTGGCCGCAGCTCACATCGGCCACCTCGATGCCCGCCTTGAGCTTCTCCACTAAGCCCTCCAGCGCGGCCGCCAAGTCGCCTGGAACCCATTTCGGGCATCAGAAACACGTCTTGGGTGAGAAGTGACCATCGTCACCTCGAACCGGGTTACAGGTAAGTCCTAAAAAGGAAAATGAAACTGCGGTGAGAATGCCTAAGAGCTTCACGATGTATGAATTCCCATCGCTCCGCGATGGAAATATTAGGTGATAACGTCTTCCTGTTCAAATCGTTGCAACACAGCGGGAAGTGCCTGAGTTCAGGGTAGGGGGGGGATTAAAATGGGATTCCGAGTTCGTCGCGTTGATCGATGTTGCAGTGGACATGAATAGTGCTTCGATGCGTGATGTTTCCAGAGTCTCCGATCTCCGTTTCCCCCCCCGGTCTTAACGACTGGGTCTGCGAAGCTGGGAGTCCTTGCCTGGGGGCGTTTTTTTAAGGCGTTCTCCTGGAGGGAACAGAGACTTGCTGTAAAATGCTGGCTTGTCGGCACCGCCTTATTTGTCGTGATCGGTCTTGCTTCTTGGAGCGCCGCCCTCTTGGCAGAGCCGAAGGACATGGTGGGTGTCAAGGCGGAGAGTTTCAGGTTGAGTCCGGCATCTGGGCATTTTTTTGCCCGGCCGAAGTTGAAGCAACCATTGCTTCCGAGATGGAATCTACCAGTTGCAGCATGGATCAATGGAGAAAGGGTCCACATGGTGGATCATCTGTCTCATCTGACAAACACACATCTACCTGCTTTCTGCCTGAAAGAAGGAACCTCGCTATACGCCAATGCCAGGGCCATGGCGATTCTCAACGCCGGTGACCATGGCACGGTGCTGGGTTTGGACAGTGGCGCTCGTTGGTTACGGATCGCCTGGAGCGCAGGCAGTTTGGCGTTGATCTTTGGGATGATGGGGATCCTGCATGTTGTTTCCCGGGTCCGTCCGGGCGAAGATGTGGTGCCTGGCGGGAGCCGTCTTCTCGCGCTGGATTCATTGCGGGGTCTGGCGGCATTCGTGGTGCTGCTCTGTCACGCACAGGTTTTTCTCGATCCCGTCTGGACGTCAGGGGAAGCCCGGTTGGGGACATGGGATCGCACTCCGTTGGAGTTTTTGTTTCGCAACACGCCACTGGCCTTGGTGCTGGACGGACCTTTAATGGTGCATATCTTCTGGGTGCTGAGTGGATTGGTCCTGGCGCTTCCGTACCTCACGCGGTATTCGGCGGAAAAGCTGGGGCGCTCCATGACGAAGCGTTACTTTCGCCTTATGCCGCTGGCGTTCGTCGCGACGCTGGCTGGATTTCTCCTCCACACGCTGAATTTTACAGTCACAGGTCCGGAATACCGTTTCGTCTTGGGGCAGTTTGACACGCTTCCTGAGACGACCGCACTCAGTGAGCATGGCTTGGGTAAAGGGGTGGTCGAGGCTCTTTTCCTGGGCAGTTCCTATAATCCTCCCCTGTGGACGATCTCGCTTGAGCTGGTGGGCTCTCTGGTACTGTTTGCCATCCTCGCCGGCACCGCAACCTTGCGGCATCGTTTGTTGGTCTGGGCAGCTTTGTTGGTGGTGTTTGCTTTCTACACGGCACACATTTTCCTGGTGGATTTTTTGCTGGGCCTCTTATTGGCAGAGATGATGGTGCGGAGGAACAACCGTACGGCCCGGCCCCACGCGTTAAGTGGAGGTTTGGCGGCCTGGCAGTCGGTCCTTATCTTTGGGATGGGAATCGTGCTTGGCAGCTTCAGTTTGTGGGGCTGGAAACCGCATTCCCTGTTCGCTCCTGTTTTTCACCCTCTGCTCTCACCTCTTGCGGCAGCGTGCTTTGTCATCCTTGCTGCATTCTCCAGGCCGGTCAGCCGCGTCCTTTCTCATCGGTTGCTCGTTTGGTTGGGAGAGCGTTCCTTTGCTCTGTATGTGGTGCATGTGCTGGTACAGCACTCCGTTGGCTTTTGGATGATCTCTGTGCTGGTGAAAGCGGGACTTCCGAATCTCCCCGCCATCGTGACAGGGATGCTGGCTTGCACCGCCTTGTCGCTTTGGCTGGCAGACTGCTTGACCAAGCACGTGGATATCCCCAGCCAGGATTTGGCAAACAGTGCCAGCCGCTGGCTGGCGTGTGGGAAGTTCCTTCAGGACAGGCGTTCCACACCGGACCCGGTTGAAGACGACTCGCGGCGTGCCGGCACCGTGGCAGCTTGAAGCCGGGCTGACAGGAGTAGCCCGAGGGCGTGCTCCTTCGACGACTGGCTTCGGCACCTCGGACCGGTTCTGTTACCTCCTTGCCTCCAACACCAGATTGAACGGTGTCTTCACTGCGCAGCGGAAGTGGCTGAACCCCGCCTTGCGAAACACCTCTGCCAGTCGCGCTTCACCCGCCTGGGCTCCCAGCACCATGTGCCCGCCCGCGGTCACGGCATGGGGGCAGCACAGCATGGTGGAGCCGGTGTAGTAGAGCCTTGCGACAGGGGAGATGTTGTCCTCCGTTTGGTCATTGGCAAAGGGCTCCACCAGGAGTACTGTGCCGTCTGGAACCAGCACCTTGGCGGCATACTGCGCGGCAGCCACGGGATCGCCCATGTCGTGCAGACAGTCGAAGAAGCAGATCAGGCCGTATTTCCGGTCAGGGTAGTCCGTCGCTCGTGCCGCCTCGAACCCGGTGTTCCCCCCCAGCCCACCCCATTGCCGCTGCGGAAAGCGTGCGCGGCCTTTTCTTCATCGAACCACATGGAGGCCTGCACGCTCCAAGCGTGCGGCATGAAGACCGGGCTGTCCTCATCCGCCAGCACCATCGCCTGCTCGGGGCTCAGTTCATAGGTGCTGCTCACCGCGTGGTATTGCACGTAGTCCCCGGCCACCTGGGCGTTCAGCCACTCACGCGCATACCGCTCTGCGCAGTCGGCCCGGTCCGCCAGCTCTTGCGAGGTGAGCGGGCCTGCGCCTGCCAGGGCTTTGTAGAGTCCCAGCTTGTGCCCCAGGCTGACGAGGATGCCACCCGAGCTGGCCGAGAGATCGCCGATGGTTGAACAGGTGGAAGCCGATCCCCGGCGCGTCAGTCTCGTGGCCCTGCCAGACGCGGTCATCTCCACCTTGAGGGGCATCTTCGATGTTTATACTCTCAATCCCTACCAACTCAGTAGGATAAATACCCCACATTTTTAGTGGACAACTCCGGCCGCGTGAGTACTTTCAATTCACACTAACTGAGTGTACATTGATGTCGCGAACATCTTTGTGGTTTGGCCCATCCAGACAACGGAAGGCACTTCAACATCCCGACTGACCGATCTCAAAATAGAGAAGGAAGTCGAGCCGACCTGAAACCCTGTAATGTTCTCCAAACTTCCCCCTCGTGCCGACACCACCTCCACCCGCAGCCGGAAATCGCTGCGCTGCCGCCTTGCCGGGGGCTACACCATGGTGGAGATGCTGGCCGTGATCTCCGTGGTGGCCGTTTTGTCCGGTATCTCCATCCCTGCCATGCAGTCGCCCACGGCAGCGGCCTCCCTCAGCACCAGCGCCCGTGAGTTCTCGAACCTGATCAGCCTGGCCCGCAGTGAGGCGATCGCCCGCCACACGGTCGTTCGTTTTGCCGTTGCCAATGAGGTGAACGACGGCAGCAGCACCCAGCTGCGCAAGGCCAGCCTGTGGGAGTGGAATGACGAGTCCCAGAAGTACGTGCAGATCACCGCGTGGCAGAAGCTGCCGGAAGGCGTGGCCGTGGAGCCCGGGCTGCCGGAGTACATCCGCTCCTCCTCCTACGCCCAGGCCGACGGAGCCTCAGTTCGAGGTGATTACGTCATTGAAGCAACGGGTGACCCCGGCTTCGCCACGCCGGATGGGGATGCCAGGATGCGCTACGTCGAGTTTCTTCCCTCTGGCACCGCCCGGGTTCCCGGCGGCACCGGCCGGAATGCTCTTTTCGTCCTGGCACCTGCTTCAGTGAATCCTGACGGCAGTCTCCTCTACCATCAGGGCCGGGAGGCCGCGAACTGGGCCCAGGTCAATGTGGACACGTTGACCGGCCGTGTCCGACTCTATCGCCCATGAATGCGAAGTCAGTCCCTCCTACGACGGCCCGCCGCGGATTCACTCTGACCGAGATTGTCCTCTGCGTGGCCATCATCTCCACCGTGCTCGTCTCCGTGGTGGGCATCCTGCCAGTGGGCCTGGATGTATCCCGCAAGGCGGTGAACCACACGGTCGTGGCGACGGTGTTGGAAGACATCTATAACCGTCTGCAGGGCCAGCGCCTCCAGTCGGGGGCCGCCACCTTCAGCCCGGCGTACTTTGATGATCTGGGCGTGTATCTGCCCTCGCCGGAAGACGGCGCAGATCCGGCGACCCTTGAGCGCTACCGCACCCGCCGCACTTACCGTGCCGAGGTGTTGATCACGGACTGGCATCCCGCCCCGGCCAACACCAGCAAGCTGCACGCCGTGCGTGTGAAACTTTCCTGGCCCCTGGACGGCAACGGCGATCCGGTGGGGCAGGACAATCCCAAGGCGGAGGTGACCTTCGGTGTCACCTCCCTGGCCGGGCAGGACTGGCAGGTCATCGACCCCCAGTTCCAGCCGAAGATCGAGCACTAAGCCCCACCTGCCATGTCTCCATATCCTCATCCTGGCGGCGGCCAGGCAGGGCGGATTGCGCCCCGGTTCTCCCTCTCGGCCCAGCGGATCCCCTCCGGCTTCTCGCTCATTGAGCTGCTGCTCTCCGTCTCGCTGCTGGCCATCCTCCTCATCGTGCTGACGTCCTTCACGGACGCCGCCCACCGCGCCTGGCGGGAAGGTCAAAACCGCACGGAGACCTTCCAGAGCGCCCGCACCACGCTGGAGCTCATGAGCCGGGAGATCACGCCCGCCGTGGTGGACACCCGCACCCAGTTCGTCATTGCCCAGGGTTCACTTTTGAGCACACGAGGGGCTCTCAACGTGGCCCCCAATTCACCCGCCGTCCTCTGGATGGCCCCGCTGGGCGCGAACGGGGACATGCGCTGCGTCGGTTATTACCTCTATCGCGATGAGGCGCGCAAGTTCCACCGGCTCAAGCGCATCTTCATCGCGCCCACCCTGCCCCCCAAGGGCAGCGCCACAGTCGGGGACCCTTCACCTTATTTCCCGAAATCCGTCAACCTCGCCAACCCCCGAGATCCCTCCCTGCGCACCAGCCCGATCAATGCGGACTGGTTCCTCCAGAACTGGGATGCCAAGGCCTTTGATGAGGAGGATCCCACCAATCAGGACGTGGTGGTCTCCACCGCTGCGGACGGCGTCGTGGCCTTCTGGATCCAGCCGCTGGATCTGCTGGGCAATCCCATCCCCACGGTGAAGGATGATCCGAATCACCCCGGGTCCGAGCTGCTCTACAACTCCGCCGCCTACTTCCAGGTGGCCACCACGACCAAGTTCGACAACGGAAAAAGCTTCAGCTACCTGAGCCAGACCGAGCAGACCATGAAGGGCAACCGTGTGCCCGCTTCCGTGGACATCACGGTCGTCACTCTGGACAGCGCCACGCTCGACCGTGGCCTCACCCTGCCCGTCCAGACCAATGTTTACGAAACCCGCGTGCTCAATGTGGAGAAATCGGTCAACCGGTTTGAGGAAGACCTCCGGGCCCTCAACATCTACAACGCACGCACCTTCACCACCCGCGCCAAGCTCATCAATGGAAACTAAAAAACCAGCACGTCAGAAGGCCCGTCGCCGTGAATCCGGTGCCGCGCTGATCATGACCCTGTTCATCGTCGGAGTGCTTACCATCCTGGTGGTGGGCTTCCTTTCCACCATGCAGACCGAGCGCCAGGCCGCCGGTGCTTATGAGAGCTCCCAGCGCACCAAGCTGGTGGCCCAGGGGGCCGTGAGCCATGCCATTGAGCTTCTAAGAAACAACATCCCCGACCCCGCGCGTCTCAGTGAGGGGCCGGCGCAGGCCCCTGCGGAGAACTGGGTGACCAATCCTGGCCGCCTTACCCTTATCCGGCCCGGCCAGCCGGTGCGGTACGTTCCCCTTCACACCGGGGAGGTGACCGTGCAGCCACCCACCGGGGTGCTGCGTGATGCGGAGTCTGTGAACCTCAACAAGCCTCTGCCAGGCAGCACCACGCCCGCCATCGTGCCCGCCGCCCCCGGCAGCACCACGCCGCCTGAGATGCGGGTGAAATGGGTCAACCTGTTGCGCGATCCCTCCTCTGCCGCAGGGCCGGAGAACCGGTTGAGCGCTCGGTATGCCTTCTGGCTGGATGATGAAACCGCGCGCATCAACTTCAACACCGCGATTGGCAAGCCCGCTCCCGGTGCGGACAATCGTTTCACCAAGCAGCTTGAAGCCGGGTTCATGCCGCCCATCTTTCTGCGGGGCGGGAATGACACCACCTCAGGTGATGGCAACCGCACCTGGGGCCTGGGCAAGCCGCAGTCGGTGAATCTAGACGTGCTGTTCACCGATCCCACGAAGCTGATGCACGACAAGCTCCTGGCGCAGACGTTCCTGAACGGCTTTGCCCGCTTCCCCGAGGCCATCATGGACTATGCGGATGTGCCCGATCCCAAGGCCTGGTACGAGGAAAATAAATTCAACCTCACCTTCTACAACCGCAGCCCGGAGTTCAACGCCTTTGGCCGCTCCCGGCTTTTCACCAGCTACATCCCGCTCTCCCTGGAGGCGGGTCCCAGCTACCAGCTTCCCTTCATCTATGACCCCCACTCCAGCAACGGCACCATCACCCCCAAAGGCGTGGAAGGGGCGCTGGAAGACGGGACCCTGGCCTCTGGCCAGTTGAAGAGCGACCAGATCCTGAACCTGAACTCCCTGATGGGCTTCTTCGGCGTGAACGGGACGGACGTCGCCGGACCTGATGGCTATCTTGCGGACAAGGCCAACATGGTGAACCGCAACCAGATCCGGATGCTCATGGAGTACTTCGGCCGGAAGTGGCCGGGCTATGATCATAGTTTCCTCGAAAAGTACGGCTACCTCGGCTCTTGCCAGATCGCCCTCAACATCCTCCAGCAGGCCCGCATGGCCACCACGCAGCTGGGTGACAACGTGGCGCAGTTTAGCTCCACCTATGCCGCCCGCTCCACGAGCGTGAACTTCTTCCCCAACTCCGGAGAGCTGGCGGGAGCAGCGCCAGAGCGCTTCTACTGGCGCGTCAAAGATCCTGACACCGGCAAGGTCGTGCTCATGCTGCCGCAGACCCCCGGCCCGCACATCACGGAGCTGCGCCTCTTTGTGCAGGCCACGAACCCCGATCCCGCGCCGAAGAACAACGCGGCCACGACAGAGAACTCCCGTTACATCAAGTACTGGTACGAGGTCGAGTATTACATGCAGCCCTTTGGCCCCATCTTGGATCTGAAGGAGTTCCCCACCCGCATGGATTACTTCGAAATCACCGCCAAGGGCGGCGGGAAGAATGCCAGCCAGCAGTTTGGCCCCACCTCCGCCACGGATCCCCGCAACGACCGCCAGTGGCAAAACAAGTTCATGAACCTGCTCGCCACCTATCCCGAGGCGAACACGCTGATCGGCCCCAAGGGTGCCAAGCTCGACGGCACCGCGGTGCCCAACCGCGTGGTGGTGAAGAGCCCCCTGTTTGCCATCGGCAAGTTCCAGCGGGTGGACAATGACAACCCGCCCACCAACAAGAGCGACGCTCCGGCCCGCAAGGATGACAAGATCACCGACCTGAGCGCGGGCCAGCTGGTGAACATCTGGGATCCCGTCATCTTCGACAGCTCCGTGAACGCGGGCACGGCCAAGGTCTCCATCCGCTGGCGTCCCGGCCAGGGCACACTGGCCAACGAGAACCGTCCGCGCCAGATGATCCCGCTGGGATTGACCCCGGATGACACATTGAAGGTGGACCTCACCGTGGATCTCAAAGACCTAAGCACGCCCAAGGTGGTGTCCTGGCAGATCGCGGATCCGAACCTTAGCTCAGATGCCGCCCAGTGGGTCATGACCGGCCCGGGCAAGGAGAACAAGATCGGCACGCCCGGCAAGATCAATGCAGGGGAGCCAGCCGAGGACTCCAGTGAGAAGAGCAAGTTCCGCTCCATCCAGCGCGCTCCTGACGGGGCCAAGATCTCCGGGTACAACTACGATCGTCCGGATGAGTACGTCACCACCAGCCGTGTTTCCTCGCCCGGCTACTGGTCCCTGCTGCACACCGGCATGCAGTCCAAGACCCCGTGGAGGACGCTGAGTCTGGACAAGGCCGACCCTGCTCAGGGGCCGCCAGACTGGCTGCTGCTGGACCTCTTCGGAGCCACTTATCCCATGGCGCATGACCAGTGGAAGATCGACAAGAAGCTGCCGGACAGCTTTTCCACCGCCTCCTACATGGGCAGCACCGCGGGCCAGGTGAACCTCAACTCCCGCATCTACCCGCGGAACGACCACTTCAACATCCCGGATCGGCATCTCCCGCTGGAGGCGGTATTCAAGTACCTGCGCTCTGACTCAGAGGTCACCAGCCTGGTGGACAACATCACCGCCTACCAGACAGACAGCCAGGTCTTCGACTATGTGGGCGAGCTTGCGGAAGTGCCCGGGTATGATGGGGGCAACTCCACCGCATGGGCCAGGGAGTCCCTCCTGCGGAACATGGCCGGCGTGCTCACCACCCGCTCCAACACCTTTGGCCTCTGGGGGGTGGCCCAGGTGCTTCAGAAGAGTTCGAGGAACATCCAGCATGATGTCTATGAGGCGGGCGACCGCGTGCTCGGTGAGAAGCGGTTCTATGCACTGATCGAGCGCTACGTCTGGACCGGGCGCGATGGCGTGCCCGGCAACGGCCACCTCAGCAATGTGGGCACCTGGGACAGGACCGCGCAGCAGACCGCCCGCCTGAGTACCGCCGATGGCATGACGGACACCCTCTTCCAGCTGCCCGGCTCGCCACCGCTCAAGCGCTCAGGAGATGGTGACCGCCTCGATCTGGACACGGCCGGGCGTTACCCCAAGTACGACGGGCCGGAGCCAGTGGGCATGGACGTTTACACCGCCTCCGCGCTCGGGAAGGTGGAGTACACCTCCAGCTCGCTGGAAGATGCCTACAACCCCCCGCAGGCGGCCATCAAGTACCGCGTGGTCTATTTCAAATACCTGGATGAGTAACGGCCCGCGCTACAGGCAGGGTGGCCCGGGGAGGCACCCGACCGAAAAACCCGGCGGAAGAGGAGCCGCAAGCCTCTGCATCACATGCGCTTGGCAAACGCATTTCCTGCAAAGTGTCACTCTTGCTGGCCTTTTCCGGCATGGCGTGCTAGTCTCGCCGCCCCATGCATCGCCGCCAGTTTCTCACCCTCTCCGCCCTCGGGCTTGCCGGACTCCCCGGCTGCCGGAAAAAGGCGGACCCTTCTGTGGTGAGATTTGGCCACTTCCCCAACGTCACCCACGTGCAGGGGCTGGTGGCGCACCACCTCTCCCGGGTGGGGAAGGGCTGGTATGAGGAGCGCATCGGGCTCAAGGTGCAGTGGTTCACCTACAACGCCGGGCCCTCCGCCACGGAGGCCATTTTTGCCGGGGCGCTGGATGTCACCTACATCGGCCCCAGCCCGGCGCTGAACGCCTATTCGAAGTCCGGCGGCAAGGAGATCCGCGTGCTCGGCGGCGGGGCAGACGGGGGCAATGCGCTCGTGGTCCGCCCGGCGGCAGGCATCAAGACGGCGGCTGACTTCCGGGGCAAGAAGATCGCCAGTCCCCAGTTGGGGAACACCCAGGACGTCCAGCTCCGGGCCTGGTTGCAGGAGCAGGGGCTCAAGGTCACCCTCACAGGAGGGGACGCCCACATCCTGCCCACCCAGAACGCCGATCAGCTTGCTCTCTTCCAGAACGGCGGCATTGACGCGGTCTGGACGGTGGAGCCCTGGGTCACCCGGCTTGAGGACGAGGCGGGCGGCAAGATTTTCCTTCAAGATACTGATACCAACGTCACCCTGCTGGCTGCCAGCGCTGAGCTGGTGCAAGACCGGCCAGAGGTGGCGAAGAAGATTGCGACCGCACACGCGGAGCTCACAGACTGGATCCTGGCCAACCCTGCGGAGGCCAAGGCATATATCAAAGCGGAGCTCACTGAACTGACCCGGACCGCGCCCAAAGACTCGATGCTCGAGAAGGCGCTGGCCCGTACGCGTGTGACCAAGGAGGTGTCCCGGGAATCCCTGGACCGGATGGTCACCAGTGCCAATAAAGTGGGCTTTTTAAAGGGCATCCCCGATCTCGACGCCCTTTTCCCGAAGCTTTGATGATTCCAGATGAGTGTAACCGATGAACTTCAGAACATCGCGCCAGCCAAACTCATTGTTGAGGGCGTGTCGAAATCCTTCTCCTCCAGGAGCGGGAAGGTGCAGGCGCTGGACAATGTGAGCCTTGAGGTGGGGGAGGGCGAATTCGTCTGCCTGGTGGGCCCCAGTGGTTGCGGGAAGAGCACCCTCTTGAACCTGATCGCCGGGCTGGAAATGCCAGATACCGGTCGGCTGCTGGCCAACGGCAACCCGGTGAACGGTCCGGGCCGGGATCGCATGGTGATGTTTCAGGAGCATGCCTTGTTCCCGTGGCTGGATGTCACGGGGAACGTGATGTTCAGCCTCCGGCTCAAACCGGGCCTGACCGAGAAGGAGCGCCAGGATGTGGCGGCCTACTATTTGAAGCTGGTGGGGCTGGAGCGCTTTGCCCATTCCAACATTCACGAACTCTCCGGCGGCATGAAGCAGCGGGTGGCCCTGGCCCGTGCCCTGGCACCCAATCCCCGCGTGCTGCTGATGGATGAGCCCTTCGCCGCGCTGGACGCCATGACGCGAGAGCAGCTCTACACGGACATCCAGCGCATCTGGGCCGCCCGGAAGAAGACCATCATCTTCGTGACTCACAACGTACGTGAAGCCGTCTGCCTGGGAGACCGGGTGGTGCTCTTCAGCCGCAACCCCGGCCGCATTCGCGAGCAGTTCAAGGTCGAGCTGCCCCGGCCCCGGGACATCAACAGTGTGGAACTCGCCGCGCATTCCACAGAAATCACGCGTGCGCTCAAGAGCCACCACGTCGCCCAGGAGGTTGCAGAATGAAGCGAGTTTTGATCATTGTGGCCTTCTTCGCAGGGCTGGTGGGCATCTGGCAGGCCATTTGTGCTGCGGGGATCTGGTCACCCGTGTTGCTTCCTGAGCCCCTCACGGTGGGGCGTTATCTCTGGGCGGCCATTCTGGATGGCTCCCTGGCGGAAAGCGCCTGGGTCACCAGCAAGCGCCTGCTCATCGGCTACGCCATTGGGTGCCTCCTCGGTCTGCCCATGGGCCTGCTCACGGCCCGCAGCCGGTGGCTGAGTGACACCGTCGGCGTCCTCGCGCTCGGCCTGCAGACGCTGCCCAGCGTTTGCTGGGTGCCGCTCGCCCTCCTCTGGTTTGGCCAGAGTGAGGCCGCCATGCTCTTCGTCGTGGTCATGGGGACCTTGTGGTCCGTCCTGATCGCCGTGGACAATGGCGTGCGCAATCTGCCTCCCATTTATGTGCGTGCGGCCCGGACGATGGGCTCCCAGGGTTTTCACACCTTGCGTTCCGTCATTCTTCCCGCCTCGTTGCCGTACGTGGTGAGCGGTATGAAGCAGGGCTGGGCCTTCGCCTGGCGCTCCCTCATGGCGGCGGAGATCTACGTGACCATTTTGACGGGCTACGGCCTCGGCCACCTGCTGCACTTCGGCCGTGAGTTGAACTCCATGGACCAGGTCATCGGCGTCATGCTCGTGATCGTGCTCATCGGGTTGCTCGCAGACAAGGTGCTGTTCTCCCCGTGGGAACGCTTCCTGCATCACCGCTGGGGCACCGCAAAGGCGTAGGGCGGCATACGTGGAGACCTCCCTGTCATTCCCTTCAGGATGCCTTTGACATGAGGATAAGCGCCCGCCGCAGAAGAAGCTCGTGGTTGCATTCGTGAGAATGCGAAAGGAGAGCGGAGAGGGGAGGGGATCAAGGGACGTTTGGAGCGTGAGCGGGGCTAGGAACCCCCGCCTCCTGTACCCGTGAACAAGCCTCAAGGTCAGATGGCCGCAGAGTAAAGGAGGCGGGGTCTCCGGCCCCGCGGTCTGTTGGGTGGCCGGAGCGGGAAGGGGATCAAGGGACGCTTGGTGCGTGAGCGGGGCTGGGAACCCCCGCCTCCTTTGCCCAGGAACAAGCTACAAGGTGACTTGGCCGCGGAACACAGGAGGCGGGGTCTCCGGCCCCGCGGTCTGTGGGGTGGGCGGAGCGGGAAGAGGATCAAGAGACGTTTGGTGCGTGAGCGGGGCTGGGAACCCCCGCCTCCTGTATACAAGAACAAGCCTCAAGGCAGATGGCCGCGGAATAAAGGAGGCGGGGTCTCCGGCCCCGCGGTCTGTTGGGTGGCCGGAGCGGGAAGAGGATCAAGGGACGCTTGGTGCGTGAGCGGGGCTGGGAACCCCCGCCTCCTGTACCCGTGAACAAGCCTCAAGGTCAGATGGCCGTAGAGTAAAGGAGGCGGGGTCTCCGGCCCCGCGGTCTGTTGGGTGGGCGGAGAGGGAAGAGGATCAAGGGACGCTTGGTGCGTGAGCGGGGCTAGGAACCCCCGCCTCCCGTACCCGTGAACAAGCCTCAAGGTCAGATGGCCGCAGAGTAAAGGAGGCGGGGGTCTCCGGCCCCGCGGTCTGTTGGGTGGGCGGAGAGGGAAGAGGATCAAGGGACGCTTGGTGCGTGAGCGGGGCTAGGAACCCCCGCCTCCTGTACCCGTGAACAAGCCTCAAGGTCAGATGGCCGCAGAGTAAAGGAGGCGGGGTCTCCGGCCCCGCGGTCTGTTGGGTGGGCGGAGAGGGAAGAGGATCAAGAGACGTTTGGTGCGTGAGCGGGGCTGGGAACCCCCGCCTCCTTTGCCCAGGAACAAGCTACAAGGTGACTTGGCCGCGGAATAAAGGAGGCGGGGTCTCCGGCCCCGCGGTCTGCGGAGAGGGAAGGGGATCAAGAGACGTTTGGAGCGTGAGCGGGGTTGGGAACCCCCGCCTCCTGTACCCGTGAACAAGCCTCAAGGTCAGATGGCCGCAGAGTAAAGGAGGCGGGGTCTCCGGCCCCGCGGTCTGTGGGGTGGGCGGAGCGGGAAGAGGATCAAGGGACGTTTGGTGCGTGAGCGGGGCTAGGAACCCCCGCCTCCTTTGCCCAGGAACAAGCTACAAGGTGACTTGGCCGCGGAACACAGGAGGCGGGGTCTCCGGCCCCGCGGTCTGTGGGGTGGCCGGAGCGGGAAGAGGATCAAGGGACGCTTGGTGCGTGAGCGGGGCTGGGAACCCCCGCCTCCTGTACCCGTGAACAAGCCTCAAGGCAGATGGCCGCGGAATAAAGGAGGCGGGGTCTCCGGCCCCGCGGTCTGTGGGGTGGCCGGAGCGGGAAGGGGATCAAGAGACGTTTGGAGCGTGAGCGGGGTTGGGACAACCGACTACGCCCGTAGCGACCTCAGATGGTCAGAACTCAAGTCTGGTGTCTTTTGTCTTCCAGTCTTGTGTCTCCCGCGCAGCGGGTCGGCCTGAGCGCGACCGTGCGCCGCCCTCCTGTTGGAACTTTGAACTTTGAACTTTGAACTTTGTTTTTTGAAGTTTCCCTCTCCTCCTCCCGTATAACTGGTCAGACCACCCGACCACGTCATCCGATGAGCCTCTCCATCCTTGCCCGGCCCCAGTCCCTTGTTGAAACGGTCAGTCAGCAACTGGCGCAGGAACTGTTGCGGGAGGGGGCGTCAGAGTGGCTCCCGGCGGAGCGCCAGCTTGCCGAGCAGCTCGGGGTGAGCCGCAGTGTCGTGCGGGAGGCCACAAAGCGGCTTGAGCTGCAAGGGCTGGTAGAGGTGCGCCATGGCATCGGCATCCGCCGGGCGGACCGGTTGCACCAGCCCCTCAACAGCTCCATCACCTTCCGCGTGCCGGATGAGCCGGAGCGATTGCGGCAGTCCCTGGAAGCCCGTCTGGCCATCGAGCCTGAGGTGGCGCGGCTGGCGGCTCATCGGGCCACCCAGGCACAACTGCAAGAATTGCGTGTGGCGCATGAGGCGCTGCATCCGGGCCTTTCCCTGCCGGAGGCGGTGGAGGCGGATGTGAACTTTCATCGCACCCTGGTCCGGGCGAGTGCCAATGAGGTCTTTTGTCTCGTCTTGGAGACCCTGTCCGATCTGGGGCGCGCCTCCCGCCAGGCCACCATCACCCAGGCAGGGGTCCAGCGGGCGCTCCGCCACCACCAGAGTGTGCTGGAGGCAGTGCTGAACCGCGACGGTGCGGCGGCGGCGCGCGCCATGCGACATCACATTGAAATGGCCCTGGAGGACCTCCAGAGCCACCTGGAAGGGCAGCGCAACCGTGTGGAGCGATGAAAGAACCACTCGACTCATCCCTCCGCACCGGTTCCCGGCGCGAGTTCCTCTGGAAGGGGGGCGGCGGTCTGGGCGGCATCGCCCTGGCTTCCCTGCTGCAGAAGGCAGGGACGCTGGAGGCTGCGAAACGGCCTTCCCCGCTGGCTCTTCGTCCCTCCCCAGAGGCGGCTCCAGCCCAGCGTGTCATCCAGATCTTCTGCCCTGGAGGCATGAGTCACGTGGACTCCTGGGACTACAAACCGGAGCTGGCCCGCCTGCATGGCCGCCCCTTTGACCTGGCGGATGGAAAGAACTTCTTCTCCGGCAAGGCGGGCAACTATACCAAGAGCTTCTGGGAGTTCCGCCAGCATGGAGAGTGCGGCCGGTGGATGTCCTCGTTGTTTCCACGACTCTCCCAGTGTGTGGATGACATGGCCTTCATCCACTCCATGCAGAGCAAGACGGCGCTGCATGGCCCGGCCATGTTCATGATGAACTCCGGCTTCATCCTCCCGGGCTTCCCCGCCATGGGGGCCTGGGTGACCTATGGCCTGGGCAGCGAGAACGAGAACCTGCCGGCCTTTGTCGTGCTGCCGGACCCCCGCGGACTGCCGCCGGGAGGCGTGATCAACTGGGGCGCGGGCTTCCTGCCCGCGGTCCATCAGGGCACGGTGCTGGAGACAGCGGCGGGGAGGGACCCGATCGCCGATCTGTTTCCTGCAACCCAGGCCGCTCCTGTGGCAGGAGAGGGGCGGGATTTTCTCCAGTCTTTGAACCAAAGCCATCTGGCGCGGCGGGCGGGCAATTCAGAGCTGGAGGCCCGCATTTCCGCCTACGAGCTCGCGGCCCGGTTGCAGTTGAGTGCGCCAGAGGTGACCGAGCTTCGCGGCGAGACCGCGGCCACCCGCCGGCTGTATCAACTGGAAGATCCAGACGCGGGCCCCTTTGGCAGGCAGTGCCTGCTGGCCCGTCGTCTTGTGGAACGAGGGGTGCGCTTCGTCCAGATCTACTGCGGAGCAGAGAACACCACGGCCAAAAAGATCCGGCCCAACTGGGACTCGCATGAAGACATCGTGCGGGACCACGGCTACTGGGGCGCAGTGCTGGACTCCGGAGCCAGCGCCCTGCTGCTGGACCTGAAGTCCCGCGGCCTGCTGGAGAGCACCCTGGTCATCTGCACCACGGAGTTTGGCCGCCAGCCCTTTGCTCAAGGAAACAACCGGGGCCGGGACCACAATCCGGGCGCCTTTACCGCCTGGCTCGCGGGAGGGGGCGTGAAAGGCGGCGTCAGCCACGGGGCAAGTGATGCCATGGGCTGGAAGGCGGAGGTATCCCCCGCCTACTCCTATGACCTTCATGCCACGGCGCTGCATCTGCTGGGCATCCCGCATGAGAAACTGAGCTACTACCACAATGGAATCTCCCGCCGCCTCACAGATGTGCACGGGGAGGTGATGGAGCGGATCATTGCGTAACGGGCAACTGGGAACGGCGGATGAAACTTCGAATCTCAAAAACCAAACTCCGTTGGGGGGTGCTGCTTCTCGGGGCCTCGACAGGCCAGATGAAGGCAGAGGCTCCGGTGGACTTCGCAAAAGAGGTGGCCCCCATCCTCACTGCTCACTGCACGGAGTGCCATGGGCCCAATGTGCAGAAGGACAAGGTCTCCCTCCAGCGGCGCACCCATGCGCTGGGCGTGGAGGGCTGGCGTAAGGTCATCGAACCCGGCCAGCCGGATCGCAGCCGCTTGCTGGCCATGGTGAGCGGCCCGGAGGCGGAGATGCCGAAGAACGGAGCCCGCCTTTCTGAGGCGGAGGTGGGAACCCTGCGCCGCTGGGTTGAGGAAGGAGCTCCCTGGCCGGAGGATCACTTGTTGAAGGAGAAGGTCCAAGACGGGCGCGACTGGTGGTCGTTGCAGCCTGTAAAGGCGGTGGCAGTGCCTCCCGCCAGAGACGCGCACCCCGTGGATGCCTTCCTCCGCGTGCGATTGCATGAGCAGGGTCTGGACTTTTCCCCGCCTGCGGACCGGCGCACATTGATCCGTCGCCTGAGCTTTGACTTGCTGGGACTGCCGCCTTCCCCGGAAGACGTGCTCATGTTTGAATCAGACGCCAGTCCGCATGCCTATGAGAAGCTGGTGGATCGCTATCTGGCCTCACCCCGGTATGGGGAGCGCTGGGCGCGACACTGGCTGGACATTGCGCACTATGCCGATACCCACGGCTTCGAGCGGGATCAGAAGCGCGAGCATGCCTGGCCCTATCGGGATTATGTGATCCAGGCCTTCAACCGTGATCTCCCCTACGACCAGTTCGTCAGGCAGCAGATCGCGGGGGATGTGTTGGCTCCTGCAGACCGGGACGCGGTGATTGCCACGGGGTTCCTCGCTGCCGGTCCCTGGGACAAGGTCGGCCATGACGAGACGCCCAGCCCGGTGCTCAAGAGGGCTGCCCGTGCCGATGACCTGGACGACATGGTCACGCAGGTGATCACCGCCACCATGGGCCTCACGATCAACTGTGCCCGCTGCCACAACCACAAGCTCGACCCCATCCCCCAGTCGGACTACTACCGGCTCTGGGCCGTCTTTGCCGGCACGCAGCGGGGTGAGCGGCCCCTGCCTGCGGGCGGCAAGCTCTACGGTCCGGTGGCCAGGACCGCGGCACCGGTGCAGGTCCTGGTGCGAGGAAACACCGAGTCCCCTGCGGAGCCGGTCACTCCGGGCGGGCTGTCCTGCTCCGGTCATGCGGTGCCAGACTTCGGCAACGATGAGACCCCGGAGGGCGAGCGCCGTCGCCTGCTGGCGGAGTGGATTGTTCATCCGGCCAATCCGCTCACCGCCCGGGTGCTGGTGAACCGGCTCTGGCATCACCACTTTGGCAGAGGTCTGGTGGATACCCCCAGCGATTTCGGCCGGGGCGGGGGCGCACCGTCGCATCCCGAGTTGCTGGACTGGCTCGCCGGGGAGTTTCAACATGGCGGCTGGAGCCTCAAGCACCTGCACCGCCTGCTGGTCACCAGCAGCGCCTACCAGCAGCAGAGCGACACGGTGCAGGGGGCCTCAGTCGATGCCTCGAACCGCCTGCTCTGGCGCATGAATCCGCGTCGGCTGGATGCCGAATCTCTGCGAGACGCGGTGCTCGCGGCCTCTGGCTGCCTGAATTCCGACATGGGCGGACCTGGCTATCAGGACTTCACGTACCAGGAGGCCTACGCCCCCATCTACCGTCATGTCACTGCCGACCGCCCAGGGTTGTGGCGGCGCAGCATCTACCGGTTCATCGTGCGAACCACGCCGCAGCGGTTCCTCTCCACCATGGATTGCCCGGATCCTGCCAACCTGACCCCGGCGCGGCTCACCACCACCACCGCCCTCCAGGCCCTCTCCCTGCTGAACAACGAGTTCATGCTGCAACAGGCGGGACATCTGGCCCATCGCATCGAGCGGTGCGTGGGCGCATCTTCAGCAAACCAAGTCCGGCTGGCCTTTGAGCTCGTCCTGCAACGACCGCCCGATGCCGGGGAACTGGCTCTGGCCCTTCCCGTAGTGGGGAAAGACGGTCTGTCCCAGCTTTGTCGCCTGCTCCTGAACGCGAACGAGTTTGTCCTGGTGGATTGACGCTCGTGCAGAACCTGAAAAAGAGGGGTGACAGATACTTAAGATCCCCTTATGATGCCTCTGATGTCGTCTGACCCCCAAACTTCAGCCGCATCCGCCCCCAACGTCGTGTTGGGTGGAGCCGCGCTCGCGGTGGGTGCATTGATCGCTGGTGTCTCCATAGGCCGCCGTTCCCGGTGGGGCCTCGTGGTAGGGCTCGGCATCGCCGCAGTGGCCGGGTACCAGCTGCTGAAGAAACGGCGGGAACAGGCGCTGGTAGTGGAGCCTCCGGCGTCAGACGCTGTGGAGCAACCACCCGTGGTGGCTTTCACCCCAGCCCCATTGCCGACGGAGTCTGAACCTGCTGCCCTCCCTTCGAACGCAAATTCCGTTCAGGAATCTGCGGTTGAGTCAGCCCCCGCGGCCGTGTCCCATTCCCCTCTCATCTGGGAAGGTGGCGACAGCGGCTCACGCTCCACGGATGACTTGGGTGAGACCGTGTGGTTCGGTCTGCAAGATGTCTCCCTGGCTGCGGCTTCAGCACCGGAGGTGACCTCCTTCGCTCCCTCGCCAGCGAGCATGGGAGAGGTCGCGCTGGAAGCCGATCTTGCCCCCGCAATTGCTTCCTTCCTCTCGGATTTTCCGCCGGCACCCGAGCTTGAGATGCCAGCGCCGCCGCCATTGACGGCGGATGTGGCCGCCTTGATTCAGGCTCTGAACCCCCCACCGCTGGTTTCCGGTCAGTTCGCCCCCGGGGCAGCGGCCATGGGGTCCTCTGCCTTGGCTGGAGTTTCTCCAGCATCTCCCTCATCCATGTCTTTTGAGGACGAGGGCGAGGACGACGGCATCACGAGCCATCCCGATTCTTTCTTGTTGGAAGACGACCAGAATGCAAACGCCCCTGCGGGCAAAGGCGCTCCGCTCGCGGCTGCTGTCCTCGTATTGATAAGCCTGCTCGGCCTGGGCTTGGGATTCGGCCAGATGAAGGCAGCCGTGGCCCTTCTGAAACCGTTGGCTGCTGTCGCTCAAGCGCCCGTGTAAGGCCCGGCTCGCCGGTGAGTGCGCCTCTTGAGAGGTCAGATCGGCTTCGGTCGTCGTGCTTCGTTCAGTGAGCCGCACTGCGGACACGCCGTAATGGGCTTCTTCTCGGCATTCTCGTAAATGTGACCACAGATGCGGCAGAGCACGAGGTCCTCCCGCGCACGACTTTCATCCCGACGCTCCATCCACACGGCGATGAGCCAGATCACGCCCAGAAAGGCGATGCCCACGGCCATGCCAAGGAGGAGCAGGGTGGTGAGGGAGACGTGGATCATGGCGTGGCGGGGTCAGCCCAATGCAGTTCGGCCGTTCCCCAGGTCGGAGTGGAGGAAGCGGGCTTTCCTGTAGTGGGTGTGTTGGCTGCAAGAGGTTGGAACTGTAGCACTTGCAATTGGTCCAGCACCTCGGCGTTGGCCTGGGGGGAGATCTCCGGCTTCCCCGAGGTGCTCACGGGAACGATGAACTCGACCCGGCCCCCAGCATCCACGCCAAGTTGGTACCGACAGGACGCGGGATACTCCAGCGAAAGGAGGGAGAGATCAGGCTGCTTCACGAGCGGGCGATTGGCAAGGTCTCCCAGGAAGCGGACCGCCAGTTTGCCCTTGCCCCCGGCAGGCAGGGCGGAGGCTGTTTTGTCCTTCTGGGCCGCGGGAGGTGCCTTCATCTCGCTCAGGTCCAGCGGCGGCAGTACGGTCTTGTCCACGTTCAGGAGGCGGGCGGGAGGCACCGTGAAGGCCTTGTACGGCAGATCGAGTGCACGCAACTGGTGGCCCTCAAAACTCGGGTGGAACACGGGGGCGTGTTCCTGGAGGGAGGGACCGGCAGACGCGTCCGAGTCTGAAGGCAGGAGCAGGTAGTCGCGATCTTGCACCCGGCTCAGCAGGGCCATGGCGGCAGGATCCGCGGGATTGAGCACCACCACCTGCTGGGGAACGGGGGTGAAACGCTGGGTCTGCGGGTACACCACCTGAAACAGATAGAAGAACACCATCAGGCCCACAATCACCGTGAAGATCCAGAAGCCCAGCCGACGCCCCTGCCGGACCGGCTCGTCCCACTGGAACGTGAGCGGGTGCTGGGCGGTGTTGGAGTCTTTGGACGGCATGCGGCGGGAGGGCGGACCATTCTACGCGGAGGGAACGGGAGTGGCACGGGAAAAATGGGCTCAGATGCCCAGAGCTCACGTAGAGAAGCGGCCAATCTCGTGAAATAGGGGCAGATTTTTGGCAATCACTGATTAAGTGGGACCGTTTGCTGATGCGCCCGTCCCCCCCAATTTTCTCCCAAGACCCCATGTTCAAGCCCGTGTTCGCGTCGGCCTCCCGTCGCCTCAAAGCCATCCTCCCCACGCCTTCGTTCCTGAGAAAGGCCGCCTGTGTTCTGGCTGGAGTGGGAGCCAGTTTGGGTACCGCCTCTGCGGATCTGATCCAATGGAACCAGTCGCTGGGCGGCGATTTCAACACGGCGGCGAACTGGGATCCGGCAGTGGTGCCCGGAGCTGGCGACCTGGCTACGTTTAGCATTGCTACGGGTGACGTCACCCTGTCCAGCGCTGCCGTGCTGGACAGCATCCTCTTCACCGGCGGCGCGAGCACTTTTGCACTGGGCAACTTGGGGGGCAACGGTCTGACGCTGGGGGACGGGGGGTCCATTACCGTGTCATCCTCGTTGGCGGGTACCGGCAAGACTTTCACGATCAACGCCCCGCTCCTGCTCACTCCACAGTCCTCCACGACAGCAGGCATCTTTTCCCTGTTGAACGAGGCCGCCGACTCCAGCAACATCCTGGTCGTGGCAGGTGACATCTCGGCGGGGGCGACCACCGCCACGGAAACGCTGACACTGGGTGGGATCAACACCGGGGCGAACCTGGTTTCAGGAGTCATCGGAAACGGAGGTGCTGCGAGCCTGGCCCTCATCAAGAGCGGGGCGGGCACCTGGACGCTGAGCGGGGCCAATACCTACACTGGGGGCACGGCCATCTCTGAAGGGACCCTGGCGCTGAGTGGAGGAAACAACCGGCTGCTCAGCACGGGCGCGGTGAGTTTCAATGGACCATCCGGCACGCTCGACGTGGGCGCGACCAGCCAGACCCTGGCAGGCGTCACGTTCCAGGCGGGTTCCCTCAACAACCAGTATGTCATCAAGGGCACGGGTGGGGCTCTCGTGGTGACGGGCGGCAATTTTGAGGTGTTGGGTGGCGGGGCAGCCCTCCAGTCCGTGGTCACCCATGTGAACATGAGCGGCTTGGGCAGCTTCACCTTCAACCGGGCGGCTGGCATCTTCAACGTCGGAGGCACCACGAACATCGGCAGCGCCGCCATCACCGGCAACGCCACCGTGACACTGGCGGCTGTGAGCACGATCACCGCAGCCAGCTTCAATGTCGGCCACTACACCACAGGCGTTGATTCCCTGAACAGCGGCACTGTGCATCTGGGCCAGACCAACACGATCAACGCCAACGCGATCGTGGTGGGCACCTCCAAGACCACTGCAACGGTTGATTTCCAGAATCTGACCACTCCCTCGCTGAAAATCCGCGGCACACTGGGGACGGATGCAGATCGCGCCCAGATCACGGTGGGCTCCAATGACAGCGGACTCACCGCCACCGTGGCGACCTTTGATCTCACCAACGGCGGAACCCTCACCAGCAGTCTGGATGCGAAGGTCAGTACTCTGCGCATCGGCCAGAACAATCGCAACAGCACCACCTTGGGACGGGCCGCGACCGGGACGTTCAGCATGGGGCTGGGCACGCTGGATGCCACAACCATCATCGTGGGCCAGCAGGGGGCTCTCACAGGGGGCAACACTTTTTCAGGAGCTGCCACAGGCACCTTCAACATCAGCGGTGGCACCGTCATCGCGAGCACGCTGACGCTCGCAGACAAGCTGAGCGGAGCAGCGGTGCAGACCATCACCAGCAATCTCAATCTCTACAGCGGCACCCTCAACGCGACAACGATCCAGCGCGGTGCGTCCGGGACCGGAGCTGGAGCCGACACCGCCACGATCAACTTCAACTGGGTGGATGGCACCATCAGCAACATCAACGGTGTCAACCAGACGGTAAATGGCAAGACAGCAGTCAACGGGCTGACTGGCGGCTTGAACATCGTGCTGAACAATGCTGGGAATTTGTCGGGGACACATATCTGGAACGTTGGCGGCACCCAGACCTCGACGCTGGAAAACACGGTGACCCTTTCGGGTGCGGGCAGCCTGCGCAAGACCGGCACCGGCACCCTGGTGTTTCAGGGAACCAACACTTATGCAGGCGTCACCGAAGTCGCCGCTGGCACCATTCGTTTCGGCACACGAGCTGGTCTTTACAATGGAGACACGACCCAGTGGACGAGCCCCAACTTGGTGGTGTCCTCCGGGGCAACCGCCGCCTTCAATGTGGGTGGTTCGGGAGAATTCACGGTGCAGGACATTGATCTGCTGAGTTCCCTGGGCACGACCACCGGCGGATTTCAAAGTGGTTCTTTCATTGGGCTCGACACCACCAACGCCGCCGGCAACTTTGTGTATAACCTGGCGCTGACCAACACGGACAACGGCCCCAACGTCCTCGGGCTGGTGAAGCTGGGCACGGGTACGCTGGAACTCACGGCTGCCAACACCTACACGGGAGGCACCAACATTGTCGCGGGCACGCTCGCCTTGAGCGGCGGGAACGACCGGCTCTACAGGGGCGGTGTGGTCAACTTCACCGGCAGCAGCGGCACGCTGGATGTTGGCTCTACCAACCAGAGCTTGGGTGGGATGACCTTTGGAATCGCAGGCACGAACAACTACACCATTACGGGAGCCAGCGGCACACTGTCCGTGATTGCCGGCAACCTGCACATCGGCGGGGGCGGTGTGGGTTCGACGGGGGCCAATCCCACGACCGTCAACATGACGGGGTTAGGGACCTTCAACTATGTGAATACGAGCGGCACTTTCAGCGTCGGGGGCAGGGCGGACATCGGACTTGCCGTAAGCTCTGCAGGCACGCTGAACATGGCGGCCAACACCACTATCACAGCGGCGAAGTTCTCCGTCAGCCCGGTGTCATCGGGACAGAGCTCACCCAATACCGGTACGGTGCACATGGGGCAGAATACGGTCATCAATGCCAGCACCATCGAGGTAGGCGTGGGCAAGGCGACTTCTGTGCTGGATTTTCAATCTTCGTTGCTGAACCCGACTTTGAAGATCCGGGGCACCGGCGGTACAGATACGGACCGGGCGGCGATCACTCTTGGCATTCATGACTCCGGGGTGGTGGGCAACACCTCCACCGTGGACCTGGTGACGGGAGTGACGGGAGCCAGCACGCTGGACGCGATGGTTAGCACGCTCATGATCGCTCAAAACACCCGCAATGGTACGGCGGGCACCGCCACCACGGCGAGCTTCGCCATGGGGCAAGGGACGATGAATGCGACCTCGATCGTCGTCGGTCAGCAGAACGCAGTCACCGGAGCCAACTCCTCCGGCAATGCCATCGGCTCCCTCAGCCTGTACGGTGGCGCCATCACCACCACCACGCTGACACTGGCCAACAAACTGGCCACCAACACGGCCCAGACCATCACCAGCACCTTCAATCTCTACAGTGGAGCGCTTTATGCGACCACCATCGAGCGCGGTGCCACGGGTGCCGGGGCAGGTGCTGACACCGCCACCATCAACTTTAACTGGGTGGATGGCACGATCGGCAATGTTGCGGGTGCGAACCAGACTGTCAATGGCAAGACGGCCGTGAATGGCCTCACTGGCGGGCTCAACATCGTGCTGAACAACAGCGGCAACGTCTCGGGCACGCACACGTGGAGAGTCAGCGGCACCCAGACCGCCACGATTCAAAGCACCGCCATTCTCTCTGGAGCGGGTGGCCTCACCAAGACCGGCACTGGCACCCTGGTGTTTGAAGGGGCCAACACCTATACGGGAATGACCATCGTGAATGCTGGCGAATTGCAGCTGAATGCCACTGGCACCCAGTCGATTGCCGGAAACGTGACGGTGAACGGTGGTTCGGTGAAATTGATGCAGTCAGCCCAGATCAACACGGCCAGCAGCCTGGTGGTGGCAGGGGGTACCTTCAACCTTCAAGCCTTTGACCAGACCCTGGCTGGCGTGCGTCTGGATTCAGGCACGATATCCGGCTCGGGCACGCTCACCAGCACCACGGCCTTTGACCTGCGCTCTGGAACCGTGAGCGGCAAGCTGGGCGGGACTGCCGGTCTGGCGAAGAGCACCACCGGCACCGTGATCCTTTCCGGCGTCAACACCTATACGGGTGGCACCACCGTCAACAGTGGCATCCTCATTGCCACCAACTCTGGAGCCTTGGGCACTGACAACTCACTCGCCATCGCCAATGGAGCGAGCTTTCTGTATCGCCCGACTGCCAGTGGTGCTCTAAATCTCGGGACCGGAGTCCTGACTCTGCAAGGAGGCAGCACCATCGGCACCAGCCTCACCAACACGCTTTCACAGAATGTCATCTCCAGTTCCGCAACGGCAGCGGCCAGCGGAGCGGTCAAGGTGGCGGTGTACTTCACGCCCGGCGTTACAGTCGCTGCCGGCAAACACAATCTGGTGAACACCGGTGGCGGATTGACGTCCGGAGGTGCCACGTACTCGGCTGCCTACTACAACCTCACCAATGCCACCGTCAGCACCTTCCAGGCAACGGACACCACGATAAGTGTCAATGTCGCCAGCACCACTGCCCTCACCGCCGCCTACTGGAAGGGGGGGCTGGGCATTGGAAACAACGTCTGGGCCCTGTCTGACGGTGCCTCCAGCAACTGGGTGACAAACTCCAATGGGACCGGAGCGACGGCACTGGTCCCCGGCTCCGGGGCGGCCATCACCTTCTCCGCCACTGGTGCCAGCAATCAGTCAGACATGGTCCTGGGAGCCAACATGTCCATCGCCTCGCTCACTGTGAGCGACACCAATGGCATCACCTTGAACGACGACGGGAGCACCCTCACGATCTCGGCGGCAGGTGGCATCAATGTGATGGCCGGTGCCGGTGCGGTGACCCTGAACTCCGGACTCAATCTGGCGACGGCCCAGACCTGGACCAACAACAGCGGCAATACGCTTTCCATCGGCGGGCCGGTGATCTTCAATAGTGCCTTCACGCTGACGGCGACCGGTTCAGGAAACACCGTGATCTCGGGCGCCCTTAGTGGTTCCGGTAGTGTGACGAAGACGGGCGCAGGGACGCTGACCCTGTCTGGAGCCAACACCAACACGGGCGGCCTGACGGTCAATGGCGGCCGGGTCAATCTGTCCGGCAGTTATCTGGGGGCCATCTCTGTGGCTTCCGCGGCGAATGGCCGTGGCCTGCTCAACATCCAGACGGGAGCGAGTCTTTCGGGGACCAACATGGCCCTGGCCATCGGCAATGGCGCCGGGGCCAATGGTGCGGTCTATCAGACGGGTGGTGATGTGGTGATCAACGGCAACATCAACCTGGGGTTGGGCGGCAACTCGACCACCTCCTCTTATGGCTTCTTTGGCATGAGCGGGGGCACGTTTTCGGATACTGGAGCGGACACTGTCCGGTTCCGCATGGGTGGCGGCGGCTCCTATTCCAACGGGGTGTTCTACCAGTCTGGCGGGTCCATCAACATCGCCTACAACAATGGCCTGGAAGTGGGGGCCAACGCCTCAGGGGGCTTCGTCAATTCCACAGGCGTGGGCTATCTGACCGGCGGGACCTTTACCACTGTCTCCAATCGGATTGGCTTCAACAACACCACGGGCAGTTCTGGCGGGGTTCGTGGTGAGCAAACCGTCGCTGGAGCGGCTGTGGTGACGATCAACGGCACCACCACCCTAGGGCAGGCTGCTGGAGATGTCGGCATCCTGAACCTGAACGGGGGTCTGTATATCACGCGGCAGATCACCAAGGGAAATGGTACCAGCGTTGTGAACTTTAACGGCGGCACCCTCCGGGTCGCTACGGGTACGAGTGCTGGTGCTGCAGGCAGCTTCATGACCGGCCACACTCAAGCAAATGTCTATGCAGGAGGAGTGACGATCGACACCAACAACATCAACACCACCGTCGGGCAAGCTTTGGCGGCTCCCACGGGGAACGGTGTCTCCACGATTGAAGTCACCAACGGGGGCAGCGGTTACGTGGGGCCTCCGCTCATCGTCATCACTGGCGCGGGCAGCGGCGCCACGGCAGTTGCCAACATGGAGGATGACGGCTCTGGCAACGGAACCTTCAAGATTGCCACCATCACGATCACGAGCGCAGGCACTGGTTACACCAGCGCGCCTACGGTGACTTTGACGGGCGGGGGCGGGACAGGCGCCGTTCTCGGAACTGTTTCCACGGTTGCCAATACTTCCGGGGGCATCACGAAGACCGGCAACGGCACGCTCACTCTGACAGGTGCTAACACCTACACAGGTGCGACGGTGGTGGATAAAGGTGCGTTGATCGCTGGCAATGCCAGTGCCTTCGGCGTGAACTCGGCGACGACTGTCAACTCGGGAGCCACCCTGCGCCTCGCTGGCAATGGCGTCACCCTGGGTTCGCTCTCCGGGTCAGGCACGGTGGAAGATACCACCGCGACCGCGGCGACACTCACTCTGGGCAGCGATGGAACCTCGACCAACTTCAGTGGGGTGCTGCAGAATGGCACTGGCGGCGGTCTCCTCTCCGTCGTGAAGACCGGTGCAGGCACCCAGGTCTTCTCGGGTGTGAACACCTACACGGGCACCACCACGATCAATCAAGGCACGCTGCAAATTGGTCACGGGGGTGTGGGTTCGACTGCGGCAGGCAGCGCGCTGACGGTGAACGGTGTCAACGCAGCGGTGGCTGGGACTGGTCTCGCAGCGGGATCTGTGACCGTTACCTCAGGCTTTATTCGTCCGGGCGACAACGGCGGCGCAGCGACTGGCACTCTGAATGTTGGCAGTCTGAACCTCGCGGTCGGCGGCAGCGGTGTGCTGCAAATCGAGGGCACCAGCAGCTATGACCGGATCAATGTGGTCAACAGCGGCGGGCTGACCCTGCACGGCAATCTGAATGTCACCAGCTCGCTCACAGGGGATGAATACGACCAGACCTTTGCCATTGGTGCCACCTTCAACCTCCTCGACTGGGCGGGCCTCTTGAACGGCACCTTTAATGTCGGTACCAACTTCCGCAACGGCAGCGAGGACAACGGCCTGCAATTTGACCTGCCAGATCTCAGTGCCCTTTCACGCTACTGGGATGTCAGCCAGTTCCTCACAGACGGCACCATCACCGTGGTCGTCCCTGAGCCGGGCCGGGCGATGTTGCTGCTCGCGGGGCTGAGCGCAGTGCTCTTCGGGCGTCGTCGTGGAGGGATGTAGGGTTCTTAAGAGATACCCAGGGTTGACTCGCTTAGGGCTCGTCAAACCGCTGGGCTGTGTTAGAAATCCCCTTCGGGGATTGGCGGCGGACTGAACCGAAGGGGTTCATTCATGGCCACTCGGAATGCGCGCACTCCTTTCTTGGTCTTTGACGTTGCGGCAAGAGTCGCGATCAAGAGGCCAAGGTATTTGCCCGGACGGGAGGGAACGCAGTGCTTGACCGAAGGCTGGACTTCAGCAAGCACCGCAACAAAGAGGATCGCGTCACTAACTATTTCAAAAACCCGCTGTCTGTAAGCCATTCACGGAAGCGGAAGGGCCAGGCACCGGCGGCGGTGGTGGTGCCGGGCTTGTAGCCGAAGCCGTGACCGGCGTTGCTGTAGATGTGCAGCTCCGCTTTCACATCAGCGGCCTTGTATTTGAGGTAGAGGCTGGCCATGCCTTCGGCGATGTCCGGGCGGTCGCCGTAACCGCAGGCGATGAAGAGCGGGGGCATGCCTTTCTCCACGGTGAAGAGGTTGGAGGTGCCGGGGTAGATGAGGGCCTGGAAATCCGGGCGGCTGCTGACCTTCTCAACGGGATCGGCCGAGCTGGCATCGCCAGCGTCGGATTTCATGGCCGAGAAGGCGGCCAGTTCACCGCCGGCGGAGAAGCCGATGATGCCGATCTTGTCTGCCTTGATGCCCCACTCTTGGGCCCGGCTCCTCACCGTGCGCAGGGCACGGCGGGTGTCGGCCATGGCGTGGTCCTGGATGGTGTAGGCACCGTTGGAGTCTTTGTCCCGGGCCAGGCGATACTTCAGGACGAAGGCGGCGATGCCGTGGTCTTGGAACCACTCGGCCAGGGCATACCCCTCATGCCCGAGGCAGAGCTTGGAGTGACCCCCACCAGGGGCGATGATCACAGCCAGACCCGTGTTGTCCTTGGCAGGAAGGTAAGGTGTGATGGTGGGGTTGTGGACGTTGGAGACATTGCTGCCGTCCAGCTTCTCCGGCTCGCTGCGACGGGCTTCGGATCCCGGGGCTCCATTGGGCCACAGGGGGAGTTCGGCGGGGTGGCTGGGCTCGGCGCTGAGCAGAGTACCAGTGGCGAAGGTGACAGCCAGGAAGAGGGCAGGGAGGGCGAGTTTCATGAAAAGAGGGTCAATGCGTGGAGAACCGTAACGGTCTCCAGAGGCAGGATTGTGCAGCCCAAAACGCTGGGAGGGCAAACTCGTGCCAGAGCGCTCGTTTGATTCTCTGTAGTGGAGGAGACGACCCTGCCCGGCCACATGATCCCTGTCCCGACTGCGGAGCTGCGTTCGCCCGTGTAGCAGCTCTGTGCTGATTCAAGACGCGAGAGTCTCGGCTGGCCCATCCCGGTGCATGCCGGTGCGGTCGCTTTCTGATTAAGCACGTCGTGCCAGCGCCGCTCTGGCAGAGTCAGCCATGGTGATGAGTGCGGCTCCCAGCATGATGGCGTCTTTCACCACGAGCCGCCCGCGCCCGCTCAGGTAGGGGAAGCCGTGTTCCGTATCTCCCAGTGCAGGCACCCACGACTCTGGCGTGGTGATGAGAAAAGACAGCGTGACGAGGGACATCACCGCGACGAGGAAACTCCCCACCGCGGCCAGTCCGGGGGACCAAGGGTGAAGACAGAGCAGCAATCCATAAAGCACGATCACTGCGCCCAGGCCGTAGGCGAACGGGTAGGTGCGGTTCTCCTCATGCCAGGCACGGTTCTGCGGCACGAGCTGGCCTTCGGCATTCATGTGCGTTTTGTACTCCGGTGCCGGGTGTTTGTAGAGGAAGCTCATGAGGGGGCTGTTGGCCACGAAGGGTACAATCCCGTCCGCCTCATACTTGAAGATCTTCAGCCCGCCGATCCAGAGGAGCACCAAGATGAGACCCAGGCGGGTCATGGTCATGCCCAGCCGTTCTGAGCCCGCTGCCAGCGTGAGAAAGCGCGAATAGAGATGCATGGCCCACGATATCGTCTGCCTGCACCGCGGACCATGGATGCCAGGAGCCTCTACATGGACAGATTGCGCCCGCCGCGGATGGCCGTCTCGAACTCCCGGTACTTCACCGGCGAGAGCCCGATGGCCTGCTTGAACAGGCGGCTGAAGTAGAACTCATCTTCCAGCCCTACTTCCGCAGCGATCTCCTTCACCGGGCGGAGGGTGTGCAGCAGCTGCCACTGGGCGTGCTTGACGAGCCGCTCTCTCACAATCTGCGTGGGCGTGCGACCCAGTGCCCGTTTCACGGTGCGACCCAGTGCCTTGGGCGTGAGATGAAGCATCATCGCGTAGTCGGCAGGGGCGTGCCGCTTTTGATAGTGCTGCTCCACCAGTTCGATGAAACGGTTCACCACCTCCGGGAAGCGGCCCGGCAGAGCCCCCTCTGCCCCGGCCCCAAGTTCAAGCTTGCGCCGGGTGGCTTTGATGAGCAGCACCTTCAGGTAGGAGACCAGGAGTTCCGTATGGGCCAGTCCTCCCTGGGCCAGCTCGCTACGCATCTGGGCGACGAGGTTGGTGATGCCCTCAATCAAGTCTCCATCTACGGGAACGTGAGGCGAACCATACACTTCGTTGAAGAGCACCCCATTGCAGCCAATCTCATCGTGATGGGTCTCGATGCAGAGGAAGTTCGCGTGGAACTGTAGGACGGTGCCATTCACCAGTGCAGTATGGGACCGCTCCACCTGAAAAATCTGGTAGGGCTGGAAGAAGATCAACGCGGCTCCGGACAGAGCGTGAGTCGTCTCCCCCGCGTGGTAAGTGCCGCCCTGGGGCAGCCACAACACCGTGAAATAGTTGGCACGCTGGGCACCCTCCGGCCACCGCGCATCCTCCAGCCTTTCCACACGCAAGGCGGGCTCTCCCCGCCGGGGATCGTAGAGGTGTAGCGGGATGCTCATGAGGGTGACAGGGAGAAATACGAAAGCAGCCGCCAGAGGCCAGAATAAAAAAAGTGCCGCAGGCCTGCGCCTGCGGCACTTTTCCCAGAAGCCTGTCGAGGGATCAACCCAGGTCAAACAAGATGCCTTCCGCATCCTGATCGGCCTTGATGGTGAGCGTGCCAGCCGTCTCGCTGCTGGCTCCGTCGCCAGCGACCAGAGAGTTGCCGTTCACACTCAGACTGCCTTTGGCGAGCTGCAGCCACACCCCGCGTCCGGCGGCGAGGTCATGGGTGATTTCCTCGCCCGCCTTGATCTTCAGCCGGTAGATGCTGGCATCCTGGCGGATGACCGCGGAGTCCTCCCGCCCGTCTTCAGAGATGACCAGCACCTTGGCCTGCGTGTCATGCTCCGGCTTCGGGTGCCACTCCGTGTAGCTCGGGGTGAGCCCACGGCGCTCGGGGAAGATCCACATCTGCAGCATGTGAGTTGGCTCGGACTGGGAGGGGTTGTACTCGCTGTGACGCACGCCCTGGCCAGCGCTCATGAGCTGGATCTGGCCGGGCTTGAGCACGCGGCCATTGCCCATGCTGTCGGCATGTTGCAGGGCTCCCTCCAGCACGTAGCTGAAGATTTCCATGTCGCGGTGGGGGTGGGTGGGGAAGCCGCCTCCGGGGGCGATGCGGTCTTCATTGATGACTCGCAGGCTGCGGAAGTGGACGTGCTTCGGATCTTCGTACTCGGCGAAGCTGAAGCTGAACTTGGAGTCCAGCCAGCCGTGGTTGGCGTGGCCGCGGTCATTGGATTTGCGAACGGTGATCATAGGATTTGGGAAGCTGGGTGTTTCGATAGGGGAGTCAGTCCGGAAGTGGCGCTGACGGGACGAGCATGCTCTCCGCAGCCCCTTGGAACTAATACTTGTTCCGAACTCGGAGCATACCCTGTGGGTTGGCTCGGAAAAAGGGGCAAAAGTCTGCGCAGATACTCCATGGCCCTCCCAGCTTTCTCCATTCAAGAAAGCGCCCGGAGCCCGTAATATCGGGCAGTCCAGACTCTCACCCCTTCTTCCAGGCATGTTCAAGTTCTCTGCAAAAGGCTCCATCTCCACCTGCGACGGCGTGTCGCGGCGCGACTTCCTGCAAGCGGGTGCTCTGGGGGCGATTGGGCTTACCCTCCCCCAGTTCAATGCGCTCCGGGCCTCCGGTGTGGTGGACAAGAAGAAGGATGACCGCGCCTGCATCATGATCTTCAACCTTGGGGCGCCCAGTCAGATTGATACCTGGGATCCCAAGCCGGACGCTCCGCGTGAAGTGCGTGGCCCTTTCAAGACCATCCGCACGAACTGCGCGGACATCCAGCTCACGGAGATCTTCCCGCACATGGCGAAGATTGCGGACAAGTTTTCGCTTGTACGCAGTGTGTATCACAATGCTGCGGCCGTGCATGACACCGGGCACCAGATGATGCAGACCGGTCGCCTCTTCAGCGGCGGTATCAATACCCCGCATGTGGGCTGTGCACTGGAGTTCCTCAAGGGGCGCAAATCCGAACTGCCCGCGCACGTCATTCTCCCGGAGCCCATGGGGCCAACTGGAGGCAACATGCCTCATGGACAGGATGCGGGATTCCTGGGCAAGACCTACGACCCGTTTGTCCTGAACGCAGATCCCTCGGCAAAGGATTTCAAGGTGCCTGATCTGCTGCCGCCGCAGGAGATCAGCGAGGTGCGACTCGCCCGTCGCCGGGCTCTGCGGGACCTGGTGGATCAGTCGGTGAAGAACTTCGAAGCGAGCGAGTCCGCCAAGCTCATGGACACGAACTTCCACGATGCCTACCGCCTCATGACCAGCAGCGCAGCCCGGGAGGCCTTCGACCTGACGCAGGAGAAGCCGGCGGTGCGCGAGCGTTATGGGATGAACCGCTTTGGCCAGTGCTGCCTGCTCGCACGCCGCCTGGTGGAGCGCGGGGTTCGGTTTGTCACGGTGAACAGCTTCATCACGGTGTTCAACGAGATCACCTGGGACATCCACGGCAGCAAGCCCTTCACCAGCATCGAGGGGATGCGCGATCTCGTGGCCCCGATGTATGACCAGGGCTACAGCGCCCTCATTGAAGATCTGCACCAGCGTGGCATGCTTGAAAATACGCTGGTCTGCAACTTGGCGGAGTTCGGTCGCACGCCCAAGGTCAATCCCGCGGGAGGCCGGGATCACTGGCCTGGAGTGTGGACCGTGGGTTTCGCCGGCGGCGGCGTCAAGGGCGGCCGCGTGATCGGTCGCAGCGATGAGATCGGTGCCTACCCAGCGGAACACGCGGCGGCTCCGGCCAATGTCGTGGCCACGATCTACGAGTCTCTGGGCATCGACCTGGAGACCGAGCTGCCCGGGCCGCAGAACCGGCCCTTCCCCGTGGTGGACCGCGGTTTCGATCCGATCCGCCAGCTCTTCTAGCCTTTGTTTCCGCTCTTCACTCCTCTCCGCCGCATGCCGGGCCGTCTGTCTTCTGTTGTTTCATCCATCCTCCTGCTGGTCAGCGCTTCCGGCGCTCACGCCCAGGAGGCTGCCCCCTCCTTCCGCAACCAGATCCAGCCCATCCTGGCGCGCTACGGCTGCTCCAGCGGAGCCTGTCATGGGTCTGCGGCCGGTCAGGGGGGCTTTCGTCTCTCCCTGCGGGGCTATGATGATGCGGGGGACTACCTGAGCATCACCCGTTCTGCCCAAGGGCGGCGTGTGACGCTGGAAGATCCCGCCCGGAGTCTGCTGCTGCTCAAGGCGACCAAACGTGTCCCGCACAAGGGAGGGGAGAAGATCAAGGAAGGCTGGCCGGAGTATCAAGTGCTCGCGGACTGGATCGCTCATGGTGCCCCCGGACCCCAGGAGCAGGATGCCCGCATTCAGCGGATCACCGTGAGTCCGTTGCACGCTTCCGTAAAGAACGGGCAGCAACAACCCCTCAAGGTGACGGCCTACTTCAATGACGGCCGGCAGGAGGACGTCACACGGTGGGCCAAGTACACCGCGGGCAACACGTCTGTGGCAACGGTGGATGACGACGGAGTGGTGAAGGTGGTGGGCAACGGCGAAGGGACGGTGACGGCCTGGTATCTCAGCCAGCTCGCCATCGCCACCATCACGGCACCGTACGAGCATCCGCCCCTTGCCGCGACGTTTGACGCATTCAAGCCACGTAATTTCATCGACCACGAGGTGGTGACCAAGCTCAAGGAGCTCAACCTGCCTCCTTCAGGGCAGTGCACGGACGCAGAGTTCATCCGCAGGGCCTTCCTCGACACCTTGGGCATTCTTCCCACACCGGACGAGACCCGGGCCTTTGTCTCGGACGCCCAACCCGCGAAGCGGGACCGCCTCATCCAGTCGCTGCTGGAGCGACCGGAGTTCGTGGACTACTGGAGCTACAAGTGGAGCGACCTGTTGCTGGTGAACAGCGACAAGCTCCCGGTCCAGCCGATGTGGAGCTACTACCAGTGGATCCGTCGCAACGTGGAGCAGAATGCGCCATGGGATGTGATGGTGAGGGACCTGCTCACCTCCACCGGCAGCACCCTGGAGAACGGCGCCGGGAACTTCTTCACCCTGCACGATGAGCCCACCCGCCTCGCGGAGACAGTCTCGACCGCGTTCATGGGCATGTCCATCGCCTGCGCCAAGTGCCACAACCACCCCATGGAGAAGTGGACGCACGACCAGTACTACGCCTTTGCCAATCTCTTCTCCCGGGTTCGATCCAAGAACGGTGTGGTGACGGATGAGCGGGTGGTGTTTGCCAGCACGGATGGGGACCTCGTGCAGCCGCTCTCTGGCAAGGCTCTCGCTCCCACGCCGCTGGATGCCCAGCCGGTGTCTCTCACCGCGACGTCAGATCGTCGCAAGCCCCTGGCCGACTGGCTGACGGCCCCGGAGAATCCGTACTTCTCCCGTGCCATCACGAACCGCGTTTGGAAGAACTTCTTCGGCACCGCGCTGGTGGAGGCCGTGGATGATCTGCGCATGACCAATCCCGCCAGCAATGAGGCGCTCCTCTCCGCGGCGGCATCGCACCTGGTGAAGCAGAAGTTTGACCTCAAGGTGCTCATCCGCACCATTCTGGAAAGTGAGACCTACCAGCGCAGCAGCGTGGCGCTGCCGGAGAACCAGGGGGACACCCGTTACTACTCCCGCTACTATCCACGCCGCCTCATGGCGGAGGTCATGCTGGATGCGGTTTCCCAGGTCACGGCGGTGCCCACCTCCTTCAATATGGACAAGCGGAATGCCAACAAGGGCATCGGCAGCGCCTACCCCATGGGCTACCGTGCGCTGCAGCTGCCGGACTCTCACACCTCAAGTTATTTCCTTGATAGCTTCGGCCGGCCGGACCGGGTGCAGACCTGCGACTGCGAGCGCACCAATGAACCCAGCATGGCCCAGGCCCTGCACATTGCCAATGGGGACACCCTGAACCTGAAGCTGGGCAAGGCGGACAACCGCATTGGAACATTGCTCGCCTCCGGCCGCCCCGATGTGGAGCTGGTGGAGGATGCCTACCTCTGGTGTGTCAGTCGTCCGCCCACGGAGAACGAACGTCAGGGGGTGCTCAAGGTCCTGTCCGAAGCCCCCAGTGCCGCAGAGAAGCGACTGGTTCTGGAAGATGTCTTCTGGGGTCTCATGAGCTCGCGTGAATTCCTTTTCAATCACTGATCCTGACCTTCCTCATGCCTTCTTTGCGACATCTTTCAGCATTCCCGGTGATGGCTCTGGCGGGCATTCACGCCGCCCCGGCTCCGGTGGACTATGATGCCCGGGTCATGCCTCTGTTTCAGGAGCATTGTGTGGACTGTCATGCGGCAGATGATGCCGATGGCGAGTTCGCCCTCGATACCTTTGACGCACTGATCAAAGGCGGCAAGGCGGGCAAGCCGGTTGTCCCAGGGGACGCGCAGAATTCGCTGCTCGTGAAGTTCCTGGAAGGCCGCAGCGGTCGCGAGGGCAAGAACCAGTTCATGCCGCCCGGGAAGAAAGAGCATTTGAAGCCGGAGGAAATTGCGATCATCCGGCAGTGGATTGATGCCGGGGCGCATCCTCCCGCAGCGCCCGGTAAACCGGCGGATGCGCTGGCCACGCTGCCCAAAATCTCCCCGCGCACTGCCATCAAGAAATCCGTGCTCTCGTTGAGCGTCTCCGCCCCGGCCAAACTGGTGGTGGCAGGTGGCTACGGGAGCGTGCGTCTCATCGATCCGAATAGCTTGCAGACGGTCAGGGAGATGAAGGAGGTGGCGGGCAAGGTGAATGCCGTGGCCTTCTCCGCTGATGGTGCTTTTGTTTTTGCGGCGGCGGGCACTCCTGGCGTCAGCGGAGTGGCCTACCAGTGGAAGACGACAGACGGATCGCTGGTCAGGAAGCTGGAGGGGCACTCGGATGCTCTCTACGGCATGGCCATCTCTCCGGATGGCAAGCTGTTGGCCACGGGGAGCTACGATCAGAAGATCAAGCTCTGGGACCTGAGCACCGGGGCGGAGGTGCGCGCCCTCACGGGGCACAATAGTGGAGTGTTCGGTCTCGCCTTCCGTCCCGATGGCAAGGTCCTCGCCAGCGCGAGTGCGGACCGCACGGTCAAGCTTTGGGAGGTGGCCACGGGCCGCCGGCTGGACACTTTCTCCCAACCTTTGAAGGAACAGACGGCCGTGGCCTTCTCCCCTGATGGCCGTTTGCTGGCCGCCGGTGGTGCGGACAACCGGCTGCGCGTGTGGAAGGTGAGCGCGGAGGCGGTTGAAGGAACCAACCAGCTCCTGGCCACCCGGTATGCGCATGAAGGCGCGATTTTGAGCGTCGGATTCGAGCCTGGCGGCAAGCAGATCTTCACCAGTGCTGCGGACCGTACGGCGAAGATCTGGAACAGCGCCACCTACATCGAGGAACATCTCATGGATCAGCAGTCCGACTGGGTGCCGGCCATGGCGGCACTGGGAGGCGACAAGCTGTTGGAGGGCAGACTCGACGGTTCACTCGCCGTCTATCTGATCTCCACCGGACTGCCTGCAACTCCCGCCCCGGCCACTCCCAAACCGATGGCCAAGAGCAAGCCAGCTCCTGCTGCCAAGCCGGAACTGGTGCGTCTCGAACCGCGTGGGGTGCAGAGTGGCACGCGCACGACGTTGAAGGTCACGGGCAAGAACCTCCAAGGACTGAGCACGGTGAAGCTCGGGCATGCAGACTTGAAGGCGTCCGTTGTGTCCGTGAACCAGGCGGAAACGATTGCCGAGATCGAGATCGAAGCGGGTACCAACGTACCCCGAACCCAGGTGGACGTCTCCCTGGTGACCGCGGGAGGGGAGACCGCAAAGCAACGTCTGCTGGTGGACTATCTGCCCCAGCTCGTGGGGGTTCCGTCTGACAAAGGCACCCGTCTGCCCGCGCTGCCGGTCAATGTGTGGGGAACTCTCCGTCAGACCGGTCAGGTGGATGCCTGGATCTTCGGGGCAAGGAAAGGCGAGACTGTGATCTTTGATCTGGCTGCTGCGCGCATCGAGTCCAAGGCCGTCTCGCCTCGCTTGGAGGTGGTGGATGCTGACGGCCGTCTGCTGGCGGCCAACAACGGGCTGGACAGCGGCAGTGATCCCTTTGTTGCCTTCACCGCCCCGGCGGATGGGGAGTACAAGGTCCTGGTTCGGGAAATTACTTTGGCGGGGTCTGAGGATCATGTGTATCGCCTCACCGCAGGCGTGTTGCCCTATGTGACCGGATGGTGGCCGCTGGCCGTGCCACCCAACCAGGAAAGCCGTATCGAGCTTGTCGGCTACAATCTGAAGGACACAAAGGTGATGGTGACCAGCCCGGCGGAGGGGGAGGTGAGTTTGCCCCTGGATTCTGACCAGTATCGGAGCCGGGTGAACATGCGGGCCCAGGTGAGCCCCTTGCCTCAACAGACGGAACAAGACCCGAATGATGCCGTCGCCAATGGTCCGAAGCTGACCGTGCCCAGCCTGGTCAACGCCCGGTTGCAATCGACCAGACCGGGGGAGCCGGATGCGGACCTGTTCCCGTTTGAGGCCACGAAAGGGCAACAGCTGGTCTTTGAGACCCGCGCCGCCATGCTGGGCTCACCGGCCGATACGAAGCTCGAGATCCTGGACGTCAAAGGGGAGCTGGTGCCGATGATCAAGATGCAGGCCACGAAGGATTCCTGGATCACGCTGCGGAGCGAGGATGCCAATGATCCCGCCATCCGGCTGGGCAGGTTCGCGGAAATGGAGTTGAACGACTACATGTACTTCAATGGCGAGGTGCTGAAGATCTACCGCCTCGCCCGGGGCCCGGACGCAGACATGATCTACTACGCCGGAGCGGGCAAGCGGAAGGCGTTTTTCAACACCAGCCCGGCGGGCCATGGTCTGGATGACCTGTGCTATGCCGTGGAACCGAGGGCGCTTGACGCCCGCATCGTCCCCAACGGGCTGCCCGTCTTCACCCTGTACTACATGAATGACGACGATGGGGAACGCAAGCTGGGCAGGGATTCCCGACTCACCTTCGTGGCCCCGGCCGATGGCACCTATCAGGTTCGGGTGAGTGACACCCGCGGCTGGAGCAGTGAGCGCCAGGCTTACCAGCTCATTGTACGGGACCCTAGGCCCGACTTTTCACCCCGCCTGCTCATGCCTGCCACGGTATCTGTTCCGGCGGGTTCCGGGGTGCAGTTGGCCGTCACGGTGGATCGGGATGACGGCTTTGAGGGACCGGTTCAAGTGGAGCTGTCCGGAGTGCCGGACGGGTTCTATGTGTCCACGCCCATCGTCGTGGAGGGCGGGCATCTGGACGCAGCTGGCGCGCTGTACGCCCGGCCGGAGGCTAAAATGGGCATTCACGACTTCAGCGGCGTGAAGGTGACCGCCAAGGGCATCATCAATGGCCGCGAAGTCGTCAAGGAGGTCAATGGCCTGCCGAAGATCGCTGTGGCGGCGGCTGGGAAGCGCTCCCTGTTCGTCGAGCCTGACATGGCGGGTAAACCCGCTGGTGACGGCAAGACCGCACCGGGAGGGCCCTATGAAATCACCATCGAGCCCGGGAAGCTCGTCTCAGCCTGGCTGCGCGTGGACCGTCGTGGCGATGACGCTCTCATTGGTGTGGACATCGAGAACCTCCCTCACGGCGTCATCGTGGACAACATCGGCCTCAACGGGGTGCAAATCCGTGCCGGTGAAAGCGAGCGGGAAGTCTTTCTCTCCTGCGCCCCCTGGGTGGCGGAGCAGGACCGCCTTTGCCACATGGTGGTGGGCAGTGCCCGCAATGATGCCGTGAAAGCTGATGCTGCGGCGACCAGTTTCCCCGTGCTGCTGAAAGTGCGGAAGAAGCCCGACTCCGTGGCCCGTGAGTAGCGGGCTAGGACCTCCGGGCTTGGTCGATGGCTGACTGAATGGTGGTCAGCCTTGCGGTCATGCGTTCCGCCGCGCTGGTCACAGAGAGCAACTCTGTCACCTCGTCGCGCCCTTTGGCTGCCATGATTTTCGCCTCAGCCTGATGCTCGAAAACCCAACGCATCTTCCGGGCCGCGTCATCCACGGAGGGTTCGGCCCAGCGGTTGCCCTGACCGTAGAATTGGATGTCGCCCGCGATGGCGGTCAGTTCATAATCCACCAACAGGCTGTTCTCCGGCGTCATGAAGTCGAGATTGCCTGAGTAGTTGGTGGCGATCACCGGTTTCCCCAGCAGCATGGCCTCTGCGAGGGTGAGGCCGAATCCCTCGGAACGATGCAGCGAGACATAGGCATCGCACAAGTTGAGCAGGCCCAGAACGTCCTGCTGGGCCAGCGACTGATCAATCAAAGCAACTCCCGCCTCCTCCGCAGCTTTCTGTAGACGGGCGTAATCGGCCGGAAAGGCACTTCCCCGCATCACTTTGATCGCCAGGGACACACCTTCCCGGCCTCGGAACGCCTCGGTGAATGCACGAATGACGCCAATCGGATTCTTCCGTTCCATCACGCTGCACATGTCGAACATGAACAGGAAGCAAAAGTCTTTCTCAGCCAGCCCGAAGTCCTGGCGTTTCAGTTGAGCCGGCTTCTGGATGGTCACGCAGGGGGACATTTCGAAGACAGGCACCGGCATGACAGGTCGCATCGCTTCTGCGATGAAGCGAGTGGGGGCCCAGAGTTCCTGCATGGAGGCCGCGCGTTCGATCCACTCTGCGGGAAACTGGTCCAGCTCCCAGTACCAGACGCCCACCCGGTGGATGTCCGGCAGCAAAGGCAGCCCGCTCTGCTGGTAGCGCTTCTCCAGCGAGTCGAAGGGGGCGATGACGGAAAGGGTGATGTCATGCAGTTCGACGCCGAGGAATGCCGAACGGTCCAGGGTGTCATTACGAAGTCCGGCAGGGAGATCTCGTTTGGAGACCCGGTATCCGGTTTGCTCCAGAGCTTGCGCCATGGCAAGGGCGGCCCGCTGCAGCCCGCTGGGATAGCTGAAGTGGCCGATGAGATTGACTCCGGGCTTGTCCGGCAGGCCGGCTTCCATGTCCCGTTGCAGTCTCTTGTTCCAGGCCCTTTGCAATGGGGGGGGGACCTCCGCAGTGACCGATTTGACCAGCGTCTCAAAATCGGGCTGGCCTCCTGATGGGGATGGCTTGGTCTGCTGATGCTGGCGGCCAATTAATCGCACTTCATCAACGGGTGAGAGGTGCAAGGTCGAGACGGCGGAGGCTGGCACCCGGACCTGATGCTGGCGTTCCAACCACGCCAGCCACTCTCTGCGACCGGTGGCGGTCAGGGCAAGAGGATGCTCCTTCTGCCACTCCGGCTGGACGAGATAGTGTGTGACCAGCATCGACCACGGGTCCTCAATGTTCCCCTGGATGAACCAGAGGATTTCCTCGTCCGCGAGGTGGTACTTCTGCCGGCCCTGTTTAAGCAGCCATTTGACAAAGGTACGCCCGCCTGCCGGGGTCACTGCCAGTGGTTGTGACTTGTGAACGCCCGGCAGTTGCAGGTAGATGTGCTGCGTGCGGTTTCCAGGATCCTTTTGAAAGGCGAGCCGCACATGTTCGATTGCTTGCGGGGACAGTTTTAACCTGGCGGCACCAGGGCCTGTGAGCCAGCGGCAAAAACTCCCTTGCTCACCCTCCCTCAGCGCCAGGGGAAACTTGCGTCGCAAAGAAGGCTCTCTCAACAATCCGAGCACAAGTCGGCTCGCTCCGGCGACATCACGCTCTGCATCAGCGACGGACCACTCCAGCAACGTCGGGTCGAGTTTTTTCAGATGACGTGACACTGCTTCCAGATCAAAGATGTCCAGATCTTTGTTGTTGGCATTGGCAGGAGCCTTTTTGCGCCATCGGGAAAGACCGGCACGGGAAAGCAACGTGACGGCATGCGAGACAGCCCTCTCAAAGTAGCCTGCAGCCGGTTTGTTGTGCATTCCTGTAGTGGGGACGAAAGTCTGATTCCGCGAGTCGTGCCAGAAGCCAGGGGTGAATGGGGCTTTGATGAACTTCAACCGGGTGCGTCAAATGCCAGCGCACTGCAAGTGCAATCTGGCACGCTCTCGCACAGGCAAGTTTCCCTTGACTCCTCTCGCCGTGAACACTACGGCAAGTGAGCATTGTCCCCGCTGGATCGCCTCATGCCAGAGATTCGAATGCCCGACCTGACCGCTGAAACATTGGCAAGCCAGATGCATGCCAGTGCCCGTGCAGTTGCGACGGGAGTGGGAGATGAGAAACAACCAACCGTGGACCTGAATCCGGCCACCAGGTGGACCCTGTCTGCCTCCAAGGCCTTCTATAAAGCGGTATCATTCGTCAAGGCGAAAGCTGGACTCAAGGTGACTGAAAGGAAGTCTGAGCGGTACCGGAAATGGCCCCGGAGTTGGTTCCGCAGTCAGGCTCGCATTGATGCTGGGCTGATCGGTGTTATCAGGCAGCTGGTCCAAATGGCGGGCAAGTTCGATGCAGGATTGCGGAAGCACGACAAGGTCTTGCGCCGCCTTCTTCCCAAGGTGGAAGTCTTGCACTACTCGGCCGTCGATCTGCAGCGGGAGTTCCTCCATGTCTCGCGTCGGGCCGATCAAATGGAGGGCCAACTGCGTCAGTGCCTCTCCTTGCTTCAGCAGCAGTCGCAGACGATCTCCCGGCTCAATGAGGGGGCCAGCGCTCTACGACGGAGAGTGACCAGGCTGGAGTCTCTCTCAGCACGCCAGGCGATTGAGCTCAACAAACCCACTCGGCGGTCGGTGTCAGGGCCTCCAGAAGAGGTGCCTTCTTCCCCAGGAACGATGACGGCTCCGGCTTCCTCATCCACGGATTTCGAGTCACTTTACCTGGAGTTCGAAGGTCGCTTTCGCGGCAGTGGAGAAGAAGTGACAGAGCGCTTGAAAGAGTACCTCCCCATATTGGAGCGAGCCTGCCCGGGCAGCCGGCCGTTGGTCGCGCTCGATATCGGATCTGGCAGGGGGGAGTGGCTGCGACTCCTCAAGCAGCACGGGGTGATCGCTCGCGGCGTGGATGCGAATCCTGGGATGGTCTCACATGCCATAGAGCAGGGGCTGGAAATTACCCTTGGCAATGGTCTCGACTATCTCCGGAACCTTCCTTCCGCCTCGTTGGGGTTGGTCACTGCTTTCCATGTGGTGGAGCATTTGAAGATCGACGAACTGCTTGTGTTGATCGAGGAAACTGCCCGCGTGTTGGTTCCTGGCGGCATGGCCATCTTCGAGACTCCCAATCCCGCCAACCTCAGGGTTTCGACTTTCACGTTCCATTTGGACCCGACCCATCGTCAGCCCATTCCATCGCACTTGTTGGAGTTCCTGTGTCAATCAGTTGGGCTCACGGAAACGCAAGTCCTTGAACTGCACCCTGAAAAGGGCGGCGATACTTTTCCTGAGGAGGGTTCCCCCAAGGTTTCCCAACTCCTGAATCAACTCTTCCATGGGCCGCGGGACTACGCGGTCATCGCCCGGACACCTGCCTGATGAACATTCTCTTAGCGACGGTACAAGTTCCTTTTGTTCGCGGCGGTGCGGAGATTCTGGCGGAGAGTTTGCTCGGGGCCCTGCGGGGCGCTGGCCACAGAGCGGAGATCGTTGCCATTCCCTTCAAGTGGTATCCAGCCGAGGTGATCCCCGACCAGATGCTGGCTTGCGGACTTCTGGACGTCTCCGACTTCAACGATTGTCGTGTGGACAAGGTCATCGGTTTGAAATTCCCCGCCTATCTCATTCCTCATCCCAGGAAAACGATGTGGCTCATGCACCAGCACCGGCAGGCTTACGATCAGTGGGGCACCCAGTTCGGCCTCAACAACGACCCCATGGGCGCTCAGGTGAAGGAGGTCATCCATCGGGCAGATAAGAAGCTCTTTTCCGAATCGGGAGACATTTACACCATCGCGGGCAATGTGAGCCAGCGCTTGCGCCACTATTGCGGAGTGGAGTCCCGGCCACTCTACAATCCCCCGGCCGGAGCAGAGCTCTACACCTGTGATGCCGCAGGCGATTATTTCTTCTTCCCCAGCCGGGTGGATCTGGTGAAGCGCCAGTCCCTGGTGATCGAGGCACTGGCCAAGACCCGGCAGCCAGTGCGGGTGCGATTCGCGGGAGCCCCGACTTCGGAATCACAGATGAAGTCGATCCTCCAACTCGTGGCGCGTTTTGGCGTGGAGGATCGCATTCAATGGCTGGGATCAGTGAGTGAAGAGGACAAGAGAGCCCTCTATGCGCAGAGTTTGGGGGTCGTCTATCCGCCACTGGATGAGGACTATGGTTATGTGACGCTGGAGGCCATGCTGGCGTCCAAGCCGGTCATCACGTGCACTGACGCCGGGGGGCCGCTGGAGTTTGTGGTTGATGAAGAAACGGGCATCATTGCCGAATCAGATCCTGCCTCGCTGGCCGATGCCATGGACCGGCTTTGGCTGGATCGGAAAGTGGCAGCCCGCATGGGGCTCGCAGGGCGCGCCCGCTACATGGGGATGGATATCACCTGGGATCATGTGGTGAGCACACTCTTGCGCTAACCCAGCGGGACCCTGACGACTCATCACGCATGAAATGGAACTGGTTCGCCCCTCTGCCTCCTGCGGGAAGCGGCATAGCCGACTACACTGCCAACTTGCTGCCTGTGCTGGCCGCGCATGCTGAAATCACCCTTTGGACGAACTGTGACGGCTGGGACCCCCGTCTGGAGACGCATGCGAACGTTCGTGTAGCAGATGGCAACACCCTCTTTAAATTGCATGAAGCAGATGCCAATTTTTACCACCTAGGAAACAACCACCTGTTTCATTCCTGGATTTGGGACATCGCCCAGCGACATCCGGGCATTGTGGTTCTGCATGACTCGCACCTGCAACATTTCTTCTACGGCCACTACCTTCACCTCACGTCTTCACGAGGGCGATACGTGAATCAGATGGCCCGGTGGTACGGAGCTAATGGCCGTGAGGCAGCCCTGGATCTGCTTCAGGGAAACCGGACGATCGAATCCGTGTCCCAGGAGTACCCTCTCACCGTTCATGCCGTGGAAAAAGCGCTGGCTGTGGTGGTTCACACGACAGGTGCGCTGGAACAATTGTGCATCAACGCCCATTTGCCTCTGGTCCATGCCGCGCTTCCCTATGATCCCTCCACGCCGGAGCCGGAGAGGAAGGTGCCGGGTTGCCCTACAGAGCCCGAGAAGCTAATCCGACTCGTTTTGGTTGGGCACATTGGTTCGAACCGTCGGCTGGAGTCCATCTTGACTGCATTGGCAACGTTCCCCTGCCGGGATCGGTTTAGGTTGGATGTGTATGGTGCGGTCGCTTTGCATTCACACTTTGAGAGGCAAATTGCAAAAATGGGGCTGGCGGGGCAGGTGATGCTGCATGGTTTTGTGTCTGAAGAGGACTTGGATCGTGAGCTCAGCCAATGTGATCTGGCATTCAATCTCCGTTATCCCAGCATGGGAGAGGGCTCCCTGAGCCAGCTCCGTTACTGGGAGCATGCCCTGCCTACCCTTGTCACCCCCACCGGATGGTACGGCACCCTGCCGGAGGATGTGGTGGGGTTTGTGGATGTGCAGAATGAGCAGGCAGACATTTACCGCCATCTCCAGGAGCTGTTGTCGAATCCTGAAATGTACCGAAAAATGGGGAATAATGGCCGGAAACGCCTGCTCGAATTTCATTCGTCAGCAGCCTATGTGGAGACACTCAAGCAGGCGGTGGAGCGGGTGCCAGAGTTCCGCAGGCATTTTGCTGCCCGACGCCTTGCGGACCGGGTGGGGTGTGTCGTTGGTGGGTGGGGCGTGGAGCAGGGGGCAGACGAACTGTATGCCAGGGCCGCGAGGCGGATTCTTGAACTTTCCAACCCCAGCTAGGGTTCAGAGATGGCTGGCCGGGATCAGGCGCTTCTCCAAACCTGCCCATGCCCGAAGGGCTCTTCTGTCTGGCGAAGGGCTCTTCTGTCTGGCGAAGGGCTCTTCTGTCTGGCGAAGGGCTCTTCTGTCTGGCGAAGGGCTCTTCTGTCTGGCGAAGGGCTCTTCTGTCTGGCGAAGGGCTCCGGAGCATCACTAGCTCTCCTTCCAAAATGGCAGGTGTCTTGGTCTTGTGTCCGCGAGACGTGACGCCCTGGCCCAGATCGCTCGTGTGGTGCCAGCACGGGATGACGTCTGCGTGCCTTTGTCGTTCGTCACGGATCAGAGGGGGGCGCAATGTGGATCGGTTTTGTCCGAACGACGCCAGGATGTTGGGGCGGAGCGGAGGCTCGGGCGCGAAGAGGCAGGGCGGCGGCGGAAAGAGTTTCGACAGCGTGCAATGCGCCCAAGGTCCAGATCACCGGGTAAAGCTGCTCGTGATACCAGAGCCGCGCGAAGTAGAGCCCAATGGGGGCTGAGGGGAAGGTGGTGCCGGTCGCGGTGTGTTGGACGAGCCACTGGGTTCCTTTTGCCACCGCGTCTTCTGCTGACGAGCGTGTGCGGTTTCCTGCGTGCAGGGTGTGAAGGGCCAGCGCGGCAACTGATACGGCGGTCTCTTCCAGGCTCGCAGGTCCCGTCTCGCTTCCGCTCCAGCCGCCGTCAAGTTGCTGCCAGGCCAGGAGATTGCGGTGCCCGGTCTCCAGAATGACTTTGATCTCCGGAGTGTTGAGTCCTGAACTCAGCAGATGATTCATGATCTGGGCGGTCCCATACACATGATTCTCCTCCTCCTTGGCATGCTCATTGCCGAACCACAAGGGCACATGGTTGAACCCTGGGGCTCCTCGTGAGGGGGGGCGGGCGATGAAAGCGATGGCGCGGGGAATGCGCAGCGAGACTTCTTGCTGCAGCTCCTCCGGCAGGACCACCTGCCACAGGCCCCAGGCATGCAGGGCATGCGCCGTGATCTCTGGAGTGCTGCGGTCAAAGGGCAGGGTGCCCCAACCCCGGCAGAAGGTGGGGATGCCGCCGTCGCGATTCTGCAGATCCATGAGCCACTGCACGCCTTTGGCGACTGCGGGAGCGAGGGCCTGGCGCTCGGCTTCGTCTTCGCACAAATGCCAGAGGGCCACGAGAGCGCCGCTGGTGTCATCCGCATCCGGCACGCCGCCGGGCAGATCGGTCCAGGCCCAGCCGCCGGGGGCGGCATTGGTGAAGGGGTGTATTTCCTGATACTGCTGCTCCAGCAGCCAGGATTTCAAGGCGGGGATGTCCAGTGCCTCACGGCCTTCCGAGGTTGCGGTGAGCGCCTTGGTGGAAAGGGTGGTGCCCCAGGTGGCGAGATTGGTATCGATCGGCCAACTGCCGTCAGGGCGTTGGGAATCCTCCAGGAAGCGCACGGCTTCAGGAACGCAGGGATGGAACTTTTCACCCGCGCTGGCGAGCGCCATGGTGACAAAGCTCGTCAGCGGCGTGGCCTCCAGATAGCCGCCCGTGCTGGGCTGCAGGAGCTTCAGCATGGGGCTGATGCGCGGCCAGAGAGCCTTGCGCAGGGCGTGCAGCGGATTGAGCAGGGACGGCGGTGCGTGGTAAAACCGCGCATAGCCAATGGCGATCAGCGCTGGCAGCGCATAGCTCACCACGGGCAGGCCAATGGCTCCGAACCATTCACGGGGCATGGCCGCCAGCTCAAACGGCAGGGCCAGCACCCGGGACCAGGCCTCTTTCTCCGGCCCCAGGCGGCCGCCGATGGCGCACAGCATGAGGATGGGCACGGAGAAGGTCTTGTCCTTGCCATAGCGCGCCACCACCGCACGGCAGATCACCTCCGGCTCCAGGGACCCCGTTCTTTCCTTGATCCAGGCTTCGCAGTGCTGAATCGGCTCCGTGCGGTCCGGCTCGCACAGGCTGAGGGCCGACCAGCACAGCAGTGTGGTGGAGAGATTGCTCTTGCTCAGCGTGGTGTCACCCCAGCCGCCATCCTTGTTCTGGTGCAGCACCAGCCACCGCACCCCCTGCGCGATGCGGGCCGAATGCAGCGGGGCATCCACCAGATGCAGCGCCACAATGGCCGTGGCGGTGGAAAGGGCGCTGTTGGACAGATGCCCCTCCCAGTGCCCCCGGGCGTTCCGCAGAGACAGCAGATGCGCCCGGGTGTTCTGAATGGCTTCGGCAAGTGAGGGATCAGATGTCGCCATAGTGCCCTTCCTCCTGCCGAACCCATTTAGCATTTATCATTTCGAATTTAACATTCTACTGCAGCCCTTCCGCCATCTTCTGGAGCTGACCCAGCTTGGTGGCCCAGTCGGTCTCACGCTGGCGGTGATCGTCCAGCACCTTGGCAGGCACCTTTGAGGTGAAGTTCTCATCCGCCAGCTTGGCACGCACCTTCTCCAGTTCGGCCTCCACTTTGGCGATTTCCTTCTTCACGCGCTCCCGTTCTGCGGCCACGTCGATGAGGCCTTCCAGCGGGAGGAAGAGCTCGCCAAACGGCGTGAGCACCACCGGCGTGCCCTTCGGCGCGGCATAGGCGGGATCGAGGTCCAACGTCTCCGCGTTGAGGAGGATCTTCACCACCTCCACTTCGTGAGCAGCCAGTTCGGAGGCGGGCTTGAGCACGAAGCGCACGCGCTTGTTGCTCGCGATGTTGGCACCGCTCTTGAGGCCGCGACCGAGGTTCACCACTTCCTGTTTGGCGGCGGCAAATTTCTCCTCCTCCGCCGTGATGCCAAAGTAGGTGCGCTCGGCTTCGTCGAATGACTTGGGCCACGGGGCGAACATGATGGTGTCGCCGCCCTGGTCGGCGGGCATTTCCTTGTTGAAGCCCATGCCCTGCCAAAGCTCCTCCGTGATGAACGGAAGGAAGGGGTGGAAGAGGCGCAGCGTATGGCCGAGTACGAAGTCCATCACCGCCAGGGTGTTGGCCTTGCGGGCTTCATCGCTGCCGTTCAGCACGGCCTTCGTAGCCTCCACATACCAGTCACAGTACTCACTCCAGAAGAAGCGGTAGAGCGTGGCGGCGGCATCGCTGAAGCGATACTCCTCCAATGCCGTGGTCACTTCCTGGATGGCATCGCTGAGGCGGGCGAGGATCCACTTGTCGTCGCTGCTCAGCAGCTCGGGCTTGATCTCGCCCTCGGAGGCTCCGCCCTGCATCTGGCGGAAGCGGGCGGCGTTCCACAGCTTCGTGCAGAAGTTGCGGCCCAGTTCCACGTTCTTCTCATCGAAGAGCACGTCAGCACCCAGCGGGGCGCTGCGCATGATGCCGAAGCGGAGAGCATCGGCACCAAACTTCGAGATCAGCTCCAGCGGATCCGGCGAGTTGCCCAGGGACTTGGACATCTTGCGGCCCTGCTTGTCGCGGATGATGCCGGTGAAGTACACGTTCTTGAACGGCATCTCACCCATCCACTCGTAGCCAGCCATGATCATGCGGGCCACCCAGAAGAAGATGATATCCGGCCCCGTCACGAGGTCCGTGGTGGGATAGAAGGCCTTGAGGTCGTTGGTTTCCTTGGGCCAGCCCATGGTGGCAAAGGGCCACAACCAGGAGCTGAACCATGTGTCGAGCACGTCGGCATCCTGCGTCCAGCCATCGCCTTCCGGCGCGGTCTCGCCGCAGTACACCTCTCCCTCGCGATACCACACGGGCACGCGATGGCCCCACCAGATCTGGCGGCTGATGCACCAGTCCTGAATGCCGCCCATCCAGTGGTCATACACCTTGGCCCATCGGTCGGGGAAGAAGCGCATGCGCCCCTCGGCCACCACGGCCTGGGAGGCAGGCACGCTGGGGTACTTCAAGAACCACTGCTCGCTCAGGCGGGGCTCGATCGGCACACCGGCGCGCTCAGAGTAGCCCACGTTGTTCTGGTAGGGTTCCTCCTTCACGAGGTCGCCCATTTCACGGAGCAGTTCCACGGCCTTCTTGCGGGCTTCGAATCGGTCCAGACCCTGTAGGTCCTTTCCGGCGAGGTCGTTCATCGAGGCATTGGGGTTCATGATGTCGATCTGCGGCAGGTTGTGCCGTTGACCGATTTCAAAGTCCGCCTTGTCGTGTGCCGGGGTCACCTTCAGCACGCCCGTGCCGAACTGCGGGTCGATGTGGTCATCCGCCACAATCGGGATGCCAGCCTGATTTTCCAGGGGCAGGGGACGGCGCACGTGTTTGCCGATGAGATGGGCATAACGCTCATCCTTCGGGCTCACGGCGATCGCGGTATCGCCCGGGATCGTCTCGGGGCGAGTGGTGGCAATGGTCAGCCAGGTGCCCGGCTCCTCCACCACCTCCACTTTGAAGTAGTACAAGTGGCCGTTCTGCTGGCGCATTTCCACTTCCTCATCGCTCAGCGCGGTGAGGGCGGAGGGGCACCAGTTCACCATGCGCTTGCCACGATAGATCAGGCCCTTGTTGTACAGGTCCACGAACACCTTGGTCACGCACTTGGAGTACTCCTCGTCCATCGTGAAGCGCGTGCGCGACCAGTCGCAGGAGGCACCGAGGGCTCGCAACTGCTTGAGAATGATGCCGCCGAACTTCTCCTTCCACTCCCAGATCTTCTCCACCATCTTCTCGCGACCGAGGTCGTCGCGGTGCTTGATGGCCCCGTCCTTCTTGAGGGTCTTTTCCACCACGTTCTGGGTGGCGATGCCGGCGTGGTCCGTGCCCGGCAGCCAGAGCACCTCCTTGCCCAGCATGCGGGCACGGCGGGCCAGGATGTCCTGGATGGTGTTGTTCAGGACGTGCCCCAGGGTGAGGATGCCCGTCACGTTCGGCGGAGGGATGACGATCGAGTAGGCCGGGCGCTTGTCGCTCACGCGGGCGGGATCAGCGGTGAAGCAGCCACGCTCCAGCCATTGCGCATACCAGCGCTCTTCCACTTCGTTGGACGTGTAGGTCTTGCTCAGTTCGGGCATAGGGGCGCACAGCTTGCACCAAAGAGAGGGGGTTTGCAAACGGGCGCGAGAAACGATCCCGAGCCGTCCATCAGGATCAGCTTTGAATCCGGCGGGACTCGTATTACGTTTCCACCCTAGTGAAGTTCCGCCAGTTTTCCCGCCGCCTCCTTTCCCTGCTTGGGCTGGGCGGCCTCGTTGTGGTCCAATCCCTCTCCCTGGCTGGGCCCTCCACCGTCGAGACCTCGCTGGAGGATTTGCTCACCCTCCAGACCCAGATTCAGTCTGTGCAGGAGCGCACCCGGAAGGCCTTGGTGGCCATTGAGTGCGGGGGCGGGACCGCGAGCGGCGTCATCGTGAGCCCCAACGGTCTCGTTTTCACGGCCGCCCATGTGACGGGTGAGCCGAATCGCAAGGTGAAGGTCATCCTCTCCGACGGCCGCACGGTGGAAGGCACGTCTCTGGGCCTGGATACGGCCACCGATTCCGCAATGATCCAGCTGCCCGCCCCGGCCAAAGCCTGGCCGTACGTCTCCATCAGCCGGGAGACCCGCGAGGTGAAGGTGGGCGACTGGTGCTACGCCCTCGGCCATCCTGGCGGGTGGGACGTCGCCCGCGGCCCCGTTCTGCGCATCGGTCGCATCGTCAAGGTGGCGGCCAACATGCTCCAGAGCGACTGCGTGCTCATGGGCGGCGATTCCGGCGGGGCGCTTTTCAATCCCCAGGGGGATGTCATCGGCATCCACAGCCAGATCTGGCAGGGTCGGGATCAGAACCTCCACGTCAGCATGGCCCCCTTCCTCCGCGCGTGGGAGGTCATGAAAAAGGGGCAGGTCATCACGGCTTGGGCTCAGGGCAGTGGCGGCTGGATCGGCCTCAGTACGGAGGCAGCCGAGGGTGGGCTCAGCATTCGGGCCATTGCCCCGGACTCGCCCGCCATGAAGGCTGGCCTCAAGGAGGGCGATGTGATCATGAGCGTGAACAATGAGAAGCTGGCCGCTCCGGTGGACTTCTCCCAGGCCATTCGGAATCGCACGGCTGGCCAGTTGATCACGCTGAAAATCCGCTCGCCGCACGGGGAGCGGTTTGTTGAGGTGAAGCTCGGTCAGCGTCCAGAGCAGTAGATCGGTATCGAGAGGACCATCATGCGACTGATTCCATCTTTTCCAAGACCGGGGTGCTTCAGCCGGTCGCTTGTTTCGTTGGTGTGCTTTGCCTTGGTCGGGGGCTGGATGCTGGACGGCAGTGTGTTCGGCCAGGAAGTCCTGCCCGACGAACTGCGCACCAACGGCGCAGGTAGCCTCAAGGCGGTCCAGCCAGTCAAGAATCTGGCCATGCAGAGCGCCATCCAGCTTGGCAAGAGCAAGGACAATACACTCACTGGGGTGGTGGCAACGCCAGACGGGTACATTCTGACTCTCGCCAGCGAGGCAGAACCGCTGAAGCCGCTGCGCGCTTTCCTCCCGGATGGAACCAGCGCTGAGGTCCGCGAGGTCAAGCGCGAAGACCGGCTCAATCTGCTGCTCCTGAAAGTGGACCGGGCAGGTTTTATGCCTGCGGCCTGGGGTGAATCGCTCTCCCTGGACATCGGCCACTGGGTGGTGTGTCCCACCGAGCATGGCAGCGAGGTGCGACTGGGGGTGGTGAGTGCCAACCGTCGTGCCATCCCCAACTCCGGGGCGGTCCTGGGCGTGCGTTTCGGGCTGGATGACGCCGACGTGGGCGTCATCGTGGAGGAAGTGGCTGCAGACAGTCCCGCTAACGTGGCGGGCATCTTGAAGGATGACCTCATCCTGGCGGTCGATGGCAAGGGTGTCTCCAAGAATGAAGCCGTGGCCCGCATCGTCTCGGGCCGGCAGCCAGGGGATCTGATCAAGATCAAGTACCGCCGGTCCGGCGCAGACAAGGAGACGGAAGTCCGGCTCGCCAGCAAGAGCCGCGTGCTCATGAACTGGGCGGGCGAGGATTTTGGCAATCACGGCACCTCCTTCCGCACCGACAACTATCCGGAGATCATCCAGCACGATCTGCCCCTGGGCCCCATGGACATGGGCGGTGCCGTATTCGATCTTCATGGCCGCGCCATCGCCATCAACGTGGCCCGAGTGGACCGCGTCACCAACTATGCCCTGCCCGTCGAAGCCTTCCTGCCTGACCTGCTCAAGTGGCTGCGCGAAGACCGGAACGCAGAAAAAGAGAAGGCCAAGAAGAGGGAGAAGTGAGGTGGTTGGATGAACGCCTCAGCATATCGCGACGGCAATGATCCTCTCTCAAGAGTGTTCTTCGGGTCTTCGTCTCGTGAGAAGGTGGCACTGTTCAAGCAGCTCTTTAGAGGTCGTCCGGATGTCTATGCCAGGCGATTCACTTCAAAGAAAACAGGGGCAAGCGGGTATCAACCGGCCTGTGGGAACGAATGGGTGCGAGGGGTTTGCGAAAAGCCCCGCATCAAGTGCAGTGAGTGTCTTCATCAAAGATTCCTTCATCTGACTGATGAAGTGATCCGCTGGCATCTGATGGGGAAAAACGAGCGGAACGAGGACTTTGTGGCGGGCGTGTATCCGATGTTGTTGGATGAAACCTGCTGTTTTTTGGCGATAGACTTTGACGGGCAGACCTGGAAGGAGGATGCGAGTGCGGTCATCGAGGTGTGCGAGGGGCTGGGGTTGCAGGGAGCACTCGAACGATCCAGATCTGGCAATGGGGGACACCTGTGGTTCTTCTTTGAGCAGCCCGTTTCAGCTGCATTGGCAAGAAAGCTGGGCGCTCATCTTCTCACAGAAGCCATGGAGGGCAGGCCCGAGATCGGTCTGAAGTCCTATGATCGATTGTTTCCCAATCAAGACACCCTGCCTCAAGGAGGATTTGGGAACCTAATTGCCCTTCCTCTTCAAAAGGCGGCTAGAGATGACGGCAACAGCGAATTTGTGGATCCGGAGGCGCTGTTTGCATCCTGCCAAGATCAGTGGGCCTATCTCGCATCGATAAGGCGAGTTCGAACAAACAAGCTCTCCGAGGTCGTGCGAGCAGCCGAAGGGCGGGGCAGGATCATCGGCGTCACCTCCGCTTTGCCGGACGATGAGGGCGAGCCCCAGCCATGGACACTTTCTCCGTCCAGGCGGCGCGCGGCGCTACCCAAAGCGACGTTGCCATCCTCTCTGTTGATGGTGCTTGCCGACCAGATTTATATTCGCAAGTCGGACCTGTCCCCAGGATTGCGCAATCATATTGTGCGGCTTGCAGCGTTCCAGAATCCTGAGTTCTACAAGGCCCAGGCAATGAGGCTGCCGACCTACGACAAACCAAGATTGATTGGCTGTGCCGAAGAGTTGCAAGATCACATTGGCTTGCCGCGCGGATGTCTCGACGAATGCCTTCAAATGTGCAAAGACATGGGAATTCATCCGGAGATTCAGGATGAACGGTATGCTGGGATGCGGCTGGGCCTTGGATTTCAAGGGCAACTGAGAGATGACCAGAAGAAGGCCGCCGATGCGTTGATCAACCACGATACGGGAGTGTTGGCTGCAACAACGGCATTCGGCAAGACCGTGGTCTCGGCCTGGTTGATCGCCATGCGAAATGTCAACACTCTTGTATTGGTGCATCGTCAGCAATTGCTTGAGCAGTGGGTGGAGCGATTGTCGCAGTTTCTTGGTGTGCCGTCTGGAGAGATCGGCCGGTGGGGTGGCGGCAAAAAGAAGCCGAACGGAAGACTGGATGTTGCGTTGGTACAAAGCCTCGTGAGAAAAGGTGAAGTTGACGATCTGGTGGCCAACTACGGGCAACTCATTGTGGATGAGTGCCATCATGTATCTGCTCGGAGCTTCGAGTTGGTGGCTCGACGGGCCAAGGCAAAGTATGTCCTGGGGTTGTCAGCCACGGTGGACCGAAAAGACGGACATCATCCAATTGTCTTCATGCAGTGCGGCCCGGTACGGTATAAAGTTGATGCGAGGCTCGCGGCCCAATCGAGGCCGTTTGGGCATCAGGTAATCGTGCGGCCTACTGCTTTCAAGGCCATGGGAGAATCTGATCCCGACAGGAGGATGGAGTTTCAAAGGCTCTCATCCGGGTTGATCGAATCAGACATTCGAAACGCCATGATTTGCAATGATGTCTTGGCGGCTGTGAAAGCAGGGAAGTCCCCGCTCGTGCTGACGGAGAGAACCAACCACTTGGAGGTGTTGCACAGCCTGCTGAGACCAGTCGTTGCCAATGTCATCACGTTACAAGGGGCAATGGGGAAAAGGCAACTTCAGGAGCAACTGGAACGTCTGGCGGGCATTCCGGCGGACGTGGACAGGGTCGTGCTCGCCACCGGGAAGTTCGTGGGTGAAGGATTTGATGACCCAAGGCTTGATGCACTGTTTGTGACCATGCCCGTCTCTTGGCGCGGCACCGTCGCGCAATATGCCGGGCGGTTGCACCGTCTCTATGAGGGGAAGAAAGATGTCCAGATTTACGACTACGCGGATTTGGACGTGCCGATGTTGTCTCGCATGTTCGACAAGAGATGCGCGGGATATGAGGCGGTCGGCTATACGATCTTGCTTCCGGCGAGTGCTCTTCCTGGGTGGCCTCCGGAAGTGCCTCTGCCGGTTGAGGATCAGTGGAAGAGTGACTATGCGGCTAGTGTGCGCCGCCTGATTCGAGACGGCGTGCAACAGCCGTTGGCGAGTCTATTTGTCCATGTGGCAAGAGACTTCCCGCGAGACGCCACCGGGGTCCAGAGAGCCAGGAGTGCATCGGAGGCTTTTCTGTTTGAGAGGCTCGAAAGCCTAGGGGAGACAAACGGAAAATTCCGGCTGAATCACAGGGTCTCTATTCCTTTCGACAGCGCTAGCGAGATGGAGTTGGACCTGTATTGCGAGTCGGCGCGGCTCGCGGTAGAAATCGATGGGGGCCAGCATCTGAGCAGTGAGGACGCCTATCGAAGAGATCGAAGGAAGGATGCCCTGCTCCAGATGAACGGCATCATGGTCTTGCGTTATCTTGCCGTGGATGTCGGCAAACGGTTGGACATGGTATTGGACGGCATCCTTAGCGGTCTCCAGTGCCGCGCACGATGAGGAGCTTGTTCATAGAATTTCATCCCCCGGGTCCGGGGCATTTCTAGGAACCTTCTTGAGCACAGCTTCGAAGCGCTTCCGGTCACCCTTCTTTGCCTGTTCCTTGAGGAAATCGGCAGTGAGAAGCGCAGAAACTTTTTCGGCGGCTGCCGAGGCGAGGAACTGGTTGATCGAAACGCCATCTTCACGCGCCAGTTCCTTGATTTTGTTATGAAGCGAGTCCGGTAGCCGGATGGTTAGTGCGCTCATGTGAGTCCTCCGATTTGATTGATAAACTCCCCAGGCCTTACAGAATGAATGCCGAACATGGTAGCGGGCTTAAAGTCGGAGAGATTTTGGGTAACGATGTAGTCGGCACCGCTGGCAACTGCCAGTTCCAGCACCATATCGTCTTTGGGATCAGAAAGCACGGGGCGCCACAGGTAGAATATCTCCTGTAAGTGTGAGATGCGCGTGAAGTACTGGCACACCGCATCGATATCTGATGGGAGAATCTCCTCGGGCAACAAGCCTGGGCGTTTCAAAACCGAAATGTATTCAAAGTATAGGGGTACAGAAAGCACGGTTTTGAATTTCGAATTTGGCAAAGACCCTAAAATTGCATGGGAAGCTCCCTTCGATGACCGGAGGGCGCTGACCAAGATATTTGTATCCAAAACGACGCGCAATGTGGTATCACTGGTAATACCATATTTTGGAATGTCAAGGTTCCAGATAGCGAATGTCGCATCCCAGAACTAGGTACGGGCCGGCAATGATCGTGAGGACGCGATCTATAGGCAGTTGGACGCAAAGGGGTTGCGATTTAGATCTCCTGTCGTATCTTCGTTCACCGATGACAGAATAAGAGCATCAGACTCCAAGTGGTTTCCTGAATCCCGCGCTCCATTGATGAGCCCGGGCAGCGGCGAGGTGATTTCACAGGCTGCTTGTCAACGCCAACCTGCTCTTCCGCCTCATCATGTCGATGACGCGGGTCCATGCTCATGTCTACCTCGGTTTCTTTTGCCAATGTCACTTGGTGCACCCCTGATGGTGACCCTCTCTTCACAGATCTGACCCTGGCCCTCACGGGCTGTCGGACGGGCCTCGTCGGCCGCAATGGCGTGGGGAAGTCCACGCTGCTCAAGCTCATCGCGGGTGAACTCCGGCCGCATGCCGGGAAGGTCACTGTCCAAGGTCGGGTGGCGTTCCTGGAACAGGTGGTTCAGGAAATAGAGGGCCAGACAGTCGCCGCGCTCTTCGGGGTGTGTGATGGACTCGCCCTGCTGCGCCGCGCCGAGGCAGGCACGGCTGAACTCGATGAACTGGGGGACGTGGACTGGACCTTGGAGGCGCGTATTTATGCCGCGCTGGGCAAGGTCGGCCTTGATGCCGGTCCGGACACTCTTTTGCAGGAGCTTTCCGGCGGCCAGCGCATGCGGGCCGGATCGCGGCGGTCTGGTTTGCAGAACCTGATCTGCTGCTGCTGGACGAGCCCACCAACAATCTCGATCGCGAGGGCAGGGAGGCGGTGCACACCCTCCTGAAGGAATGGTCGCACGGAGCGATTGTGATCAGTCACGATCGGGAGTTGCTGGAAAACATGGACGTCATCGTGGAGCTCTCGTCACTGGGAGCGAGGAAATATGGTGGCAACTGGTCCCACTACCGGGAGCGCAAGGCGCAGGAACTGGAGGCCGCCCAGCATGATCTCGCTCATGCGCAGAAGCGTCTGGCGGAGGTGGGTCGTGATGCGCAGGTTGCCGTGGAGCGCAAAGCTCGGCGGGATGCGGCAGGCCGGCGCAAGAGCGCAAAGGGTGGGGAACCGCCCATCCTGCTGGGGGCCCGGAAAGATCGTGCAGAGGACTCAGGAGGGGTTGGTGCCCGTTTGGCGGAGCGCCGACGGTCGGAGGCGGCGGAAGGGCTATCCGCTGCGCGGGGTCGTCTGGAAGTGATCCAGCCCTTCACCGTGGCCCTGGCACCCTCGGGTCTTCCTGCTGGCAAGACCGTGCTGGAGGTGAATGCAGTCACGGCTGGCTATGAACCGGGACAGCCCATTGTGCGGGATGTTTCGTTCTCCATCACCGGACCGGAACGAGTGGCGGTTCAGGGCCGGAATGGCTCGGGCAAGACCACCTTGTTGCAGGTGATTTCCGGCAAGCTTGCTCCGTGGGCCGGCAGTGTTAGATTGGGGGTGCCATTTGCCATGCTGGATCAGCAGGTGAGTCTGTTGATTCCCCAGCTTTCCATTCGGGATAACTACCGGAAGCTGAACCCTGACAGCGATGAAAATGCGTGCCGGTCCTCCCTGGCGAGATTCCGTTTCCGGGCAGACGCCGCCTTACAGACCGTCGCCACCTTGAGCGGCGGGCAGTTGTTAAGGGCTGGGCTGGCCTGTGTCCTCGGCGGCACTCATCCGCCTCCTTTGTTGATCCTCGATGAGGGACAAATGACGACGTTACCGCCTTCCGGCATGCCCTCGTGGAGTTCGACAAGGACGCTCAAGGGCAGGACATCCCAAAGGAATTGCAGCTCGGGGCAATCATCCACTCTGGTCTTCCAATCACCGCCATCCTCGACAGCGGAAACAAGAGCGTTCACGCCTGGGTGCGCGTGGATGCTGCCAACCTTGAGGAATACAATGCGAGAGTGGACGCAGTATATGGGCTCTTCGACTCTGCCGCGTTGGAACCTTCCAACCGCAACCCGTTGCGGCTCTCGCGGTGCCCGGAGGGGCGGCGCACCGAGAAAGGTGAAGTGAGGGAGCAACGATTGCTCGCCTTGAACCCGGGAGCGAAGAGTTGGGCGGACTTCGAGCGAGTTCGCAATACGGCAAACCTTGGGGAGCCTATCAGGCTGGACTACCTGCTAGACTACAACACCAAGGAAGATCCAAACAACATGATTGGCAACCGCTGGCTTTGCCTCGGTAGCTCCCTCGTGATTGTCTCTCATCCGACTCAACGGCGTTTGGATGGCTCCCGCCCCAAAGTTGGAGGCTCTTGGCCTGGAAGATGAGTTTCAGGAGGGCGGCGGGAGCCGATGTCGCTCCTCGTTGCCAGAGCCGGATTGGTGCAAGGTGGCGGAACAACTCTGGCAGGAGCATGCTTGCTTGAAGCACTCCATGGACCAAGAACGCGAGCGGCAGAAGTTGGAACGCAACCCACACCGGGACGCGCTGGAAGACTTCCGGCGCGCGTGCTGACCCTCTTCCGGGCGATCCTCCGCGAGCTTACCCCGAAACGCTGGCGGACCAGGGAGGTGGAGGCGTGACTCTGCCGCTCTTCCTTTTCTGTGATGTGTCGCGGTATCGGTCCGCCCTTGAGCTGGCCCAAGCGGCAGCGATGGAGCACGAAGAGGCTATGCTTGCGGTATGCGCGAGCGTGTCCGTCGAATGCATTCAATTGGAAACGCCCGGCGACTGGAAGCCGCGCAATCGCTGCCGTGGGTCGGACGCAACACCGTTGTGATTGGATTGTTGGCGGCAATCATGGCCGGAGAGTGGCCACCCGCCGAAGTTGACACCGCCGCAAAGGCGGACTCCGCCGGAAGCGAGTGGACACAGTAGGCTAAGCGGCTAGGGAAACATGATCTCACCCGGCGGAGTCTCTCATATTGTGGCCCCGCTCCCCGCGTTTCGGTATCAAGACGATGTAAATCGCCCCTTTAACGTCAGCAACTCACTGATTCACTTCAACAGGCGTGATCACCGTTCGCTTTCCGTCTTTGAGGTACTTGTCAAACAGCGTGTTGGTCTGCGTCGGGTTGTATTCAGCCAGCTTTGTCCGTTTCAAGTGATCACCTTCAATAACATAAGCGTGCATGATCGCGACCGGCTCTCCTGCACGCGGATTCTTGATCTGCTCAAATACTATAGCCTTTGCACTCCCAACTTCTGACACGTTACCCACAAAGACGGCCCCCAGATCAATACTCAGGAGAACGCCAGAGGATATTTGATCGCCCTCATGGACTTCGTCACACTTGATGAAGCCAGCAGGTGTTGCTATGTAAATGAGCCAATCGGCAGGCTCGTTGGTGGCTGAAGCTTTGTCGTAACTGGCTTTGTCAGTGACGAACACTTCGTTTAGGCCATCCCCGTTAATGTCGGCTTCCCATTTCACAAGCGCTGCTGAGGGACTGAGGGATGAAAAGATCTGTCTATAATTGGAGAGGGGATTCGACACTTGTGCGCAAGCAGTCGCTTGCACTGCAAGACTAAACAGGATCAAAAATATTCTCATGGCTATTCGATGTGTTGATTAATATGTTGGCAATAGTCGTTCACGTTTTCGTGGAACTGCCAAAATCTCGTGGTCTGCCCACCTTGCACTCTTGCTTCAGGAGTCCATGGTGTTCTACGATTGCTGCCGTTGACAATTCGGCTCGGCAGGCCAGCGGTGCCATTATAGTAGGTGGCGGTTATGGCCTCAAGCCCGGACAACCTACCTTTTGCAGGCAGTGGGCCATTTTGGTTGTATGTGTTCGTGAGACCGTTCTCAAGTCTTTGTGCGGCAGGAAGTTTTCCTTGTAGTTCTCCAATGGCTCGATTGCAGTTTTCCTGCCAGTTCCAAATCTCATTCCGGTCTATAAAGCCCTCGCTTGTCTGATTGCCGTCGGGTGTCTTTGGTCCAAGCGTCACCTGGAAAATGCCATAGCCGCCCGGCCCATTTTGATTGTAGCCTGTAGCGCGGTTGTACCCTCGATCCAGATTGTACAACGGCCAAGATTTGGCCCATGCTGCCCATCCCATGTCACCAGCGTTGTCGCCAATGCGCCCCCCTATGCCTTGGTAATCTGTATAAAAGTGATTGTAGAAGCGACCTCGGACTCTCCCAAAAGTCTCATGCTTTGCGATAGCATAAGCGTACCAAAACGTAGCACCTGCTTTCCAATCAATGTACTGCCGGGCTTTTGATTCCTCAGGATTTTTGCCCCCTATCCGAAACCGGAATACTTCCTTGGGGGGGTGGGCTGGGTCACTTGAGAAAATCGCGTAAACCTTTGCGATCCCTCCGAAAAACCCATTCTCATCGAGCTGGCGCTCCCAGTCGGACGACTCCCAAACTTTCCACACCTCGTTTGCGGGGCGCGGAGCAAGCATGCCGTCCGCCCCCGCCTCAAGTTCAGGAAGGCGGACCTTGTCTTCCGGTCGTGAAAAATCTTGGACGTAGGAGGCGCGATAGCCGTTTCCTCTTTTGTATTCGATCTCGATCTTCCAGCTTACTTCCAATGACGTCGGAGCCTGCGGAATGCTGATCTCAATGCGGGGCATTTCCGGCCTGTCGCCGAAGCCATCGTGCGGTTTGATTAATGCAATGGTCGAATCTGGAATCTGCTTCTGAAGATTTGCAGTGGTCCACGAATCTTCATCTAGCGGGAGCGAGGTCAGTGTCCGATCGCCATCCCTGACTTCAATCGGCATCAGATCTTCCGACACCGAATTGCCGTTGGCCGTGGTGTCCGCTTTGAGACCAATAGTCCCATTGTTTTGCTCTCCTCCGGCCCCCGAGGTGGAGTAGTTCGGGGCAATGGTGAGTGTCTGCGCCGCCGCCTTCTGCACTTCACCGTTCTCTCTGGTCACTTTCAGAAACGCCATCGTCACCGGTGAGAGACGCTCCGCCCTGGGCTTGTTGGGCCGCCACTTCAGGCGCACCTCCATGGCTCCGCCAGACCAGTTCAGGGCACTGTCCATCTGATATGAGGTTTCCCAAGTGGCTCCATTGGAGTACGCACCGGCAGGTGGTGATCCGCCTCCGCTGCCTTGTGAGATACTGCTGAAGCTTGAGTTCACCGACAGCAGACCGTAAGCAGAATACCAGCCGTTCTCCACATTGGCAAGGTCACCCAGTGTCGCCTGGGTGGCCTCCAGACTTTCATAGACGGGCGTTTCCCGGAAGTCGCTGTAAGAGGCGCTGCCTTGCTTCAGCGGCGTCACATACTCCGTCCAGCCTGAATAGGGTTGCCAGGAGCCCATATAGGAAGGTTCGTCGAAGGGGGAGTAGTACATCCAGTAGGTGTGCTCGATCTGGCCTCCGGCGTCTTGATAGTACGCATTGATGGAGCGGGCCTGAACCTCCACGTAGCCAGCGGGGTCAAGCAATTCGGGTTTGCTTTCTGGATCTTTGGCATCGGTGTTGGAGTTTTTCTCCTCATCGTCATACGATCCATCCCCGTCAGTATCCTGGTTGAAAGGGTCTGTTCCTTCTTGCACTTCGTCCCAGTTTGACAGACCATCCCCGTCACTGTCCAACGGTGTAGTTCCTCCGGGGTTCTCAACGTGCTTGAGCTTGAAGAAGCTCCGTTCTGATGTGTTGGCAAAACCCCAGGTGATTACGCTGTCGTTGCCATGCTCCTCAACAGGAAAGTAGTTCCACGTTCGGAGGTCTTCAGACTGTAGGATGTAGTAGGAACGGCCTGCCGCGCCCCACCATGACAGTGTATAGGTGCCCGATTCTGGATCTCGATCAAGCTTAAGCCCGGAATTGAGATCGTCAGCGGTCTGGGAAAGGGCCGCAAACGCACCCAGGAAGATCCAGACGGCAAACAAGCAAAAACGTTTCATTGTTCTGTGCCCCCAGTCTGGTGGCGGCTGCTCTTGATGGGCCAGATTTGAATAACCGTATCCTTCGGCGCTGGGGGATGATCCTTCAGCCATTGTTCACGGGCTGCTTGCTCTGTCTCCCTTTGTTGGCGCGCCTGTTGAAGGGCCAGTTTGTTCGTGTCGTAGTAGGCCAACAAGTCTTCGAGGCCCTGGCAATCGGCGTCTAGGTGAGCAGGAGAGGGCGCGGGTCCGCTGAGTTGATAGCTGGTGTATCCGGCGGGAAATGTGTCCAATGCTGGCAACTGGACTAGCTCGCTTGGCGAGGCTCCCGAGGATAAAGCCTCAGCGTTTTGGATCGTGAGTTCTTCCGAGGTGCTCTTACCGAGGCCAAAGAGAATGGAGTAGGCGGCATCAGTGGTCTCGAAGACGCCAACTCCAGCAAGATCCGCCATGTCGGCATTCACTTGCGCTCTGTATTTGCGTCCCTCTACGATCCAATCCAGAACACTTATTGTGCCGTCATAGACGGTGACGGAAAAGACTAGAAGATGGTGGGACTTTTCGGGACCGGGGGGCTCGGGTGGACTTGGAGCCGCAACCGCTGGTTCTGCCTGTTGCGTGGTTGGTAATAATGGCGGGGCGATCCGTTGTAGAGTCACTTTCCGTCCCTCTTCGAAGTAGGTGATTTGCTGGAGCACCTGCCGGGGAGTTGGCTCAACAGTCGATTGGTCTTGGGCGAGAACGAAGGTGTTGAGCATTAACAGAATGCTGGCGACAGTTTGAAACGACAACCTCCTTGATTTCATCTGGTTTTTCCGTGCGGTATATAAGGAAAGCTTTCATGGCAAGTCCGTCCTTGCATTCCATGCCAAAACATCGTGAGCGCAAGCATACGCTCGATTGTTTCCCGGTAAGCTGGGAATCCTCCAGACGAATCAATTGCGGGCCGGGCTGGCCTGTGTCCTCGGCGGCACTCATCCGCCTCCTTTGTTGATCCTCGATGAGCCGACCAACTCCTTGGACATTGAGTCCATTGAGACGGTGGAGGCCGGGCTCCGCGGGTATGATGGGGCTCTGCTCGTGGTCAGTCATGATGAGGTGTTTCTTCAAGAAGTTGGCATCCATCGGCGGATCTCTCTGCCCATGTCGTGACGGCGCCTTGACGCAGGAACGAGACGGTTGGAATCAGATGCGCTGGCTGGTTGTGAAGTCTGCCAGCCACTTCATATCGGAGTCGATAGATGCGACATCGCCCCTGACGCGGAAGCCCACCCAAGGCTCAGTGCCAGCCGATGCGAGATACAGTGTTCGCTCGAACTCCCGGCTCCATCCCCAAACACGCGGCGAATGAGGCTAGCCTTTGGCGGAATCGTGTTGCAGCAACGCGTGGACGGCCGGTGTCCACGGGCCGACGGGGCGTCGGATTCGGCTGCCGAATCGCGTCACGGTGGAGACGCTGCCGGACGCGGACTCTCCCTCCTTCAGATCGCGTCCGGTGTTTGACATCCCTGCGTTTTCCTATGCCTCGATCGCCTTCTTCACCACTTGCATGGTGGCGGCCTGGCGTTCGTGGACGAAGTCCATGGCCTTCTTCACCTTGGCCTGGGCGGCGGGATAGTCGCTGTTGATGGCCAGGAGGGTGTCAACGGTTTTGCCTGCGGGCGTGGAGTCGAACTCCAGAAGCCATTCGGAGAGACCGATGTCCTTGAACATCCAGCACTTGGGACTGTGGAACTCTGAGTACGTGTGGATGATCGGCGTGCCGTTGGCCAGCGCGATGATGGGTGAGTGCGGCTCGTGACACACGACCGTGTGAGCCCGGGCAAAGACGGAGGCTGCTTCATCGGCGTTCCAGAAGGTGTCCAGATTCACTACGTTCTTCTGAATGTCCGCTGGCAACAGGTCATAGATGAGGCGCTTGTTGTGCACCATTTCCTTCTTCACCTCGGGCGAAATCAACACCTTGTACCCCGTGCGTTGGACCCACAGCGTCACGAGTTCGCGGTAAACACCGGCGCGCCGTTCGTCGTCGGCCACTTGTTCCGGAGTGGGGTGCAGGGGATTCAGCGGCGGATTGTGCACGCCAGGGTGCTTGGCGGTGTGGGTGCGCAGTTGCAGGGTGATGAACTTGCGGTGTTCCAGGCCGGCTTGTTTCATGAACGCCAGCGCCTTTTCATCATCACGCACATCGATGCCGAAACAGCCGTCCGGGGCAAACTCGAGCACCGGCGTTTTGACCCCTGCGGTCTGCAGGATTTCCAGGGTCCTACCTTCGCGGCAATAGACAAAGGCGGCGTTGTTCAGCAGCTCGATCCGCTCAGCCGCCTTTTCGCCCTGCACGAAGTCGGGGAAGTATGATTGACCGTAGAGACCGTAGGGCTTTCCGATCTTCCGGCAGTAGCTCATGAACGACGTGTCCGTGCCCATGCCGGAGTTGTGGATGGCCACATCCGCACGCTTGAAGGCTTCCACGAGCGCCTCGCCCTTCTTGTCCTGCTTGGTCAGATTGCCCTGGAGGATCTCCACTTTGGGGAAGCGACGGCGAAGCATCGCTTCGACGCGATCATCCAGCTTGGAGGCCCACAGGATGACTTGCGCCTCGGGGAGATGTTGCTCAAGAATGCGCAGCGTGCCCGGGGTGTGGCCGATGTCGCCAATGTTCACCGTGTCCCACGCGGACTTCAGCAGGACGGTCTTGCCCTTGCCAGCATCCTGCCCAAAGGCGGGCAGGGAAGCGGCTCCCAGAGCCAGGCCGGCTTGGGAGAGGAAGGTGCGTCGGGACTGCGTGGGAACTGCTGGGGAGGACATGAAGAAAGGGGCGAAACAGAGGGAATGTAACGGCTTCACCCGCCCGGGCAAGGCTTCCATTTTTGGCGGCGATCCAAACCGAGCCGGAGGGCTCACATTTGACGGTTCTGATCCGTCCCCGCCCACCACCCTGAGAGGCGCTCCCCAGGGAATGGGGGAATGGCCAAGCCAGCGGACTCATAGTGAGAGGTGTCGTTGAAGAGCGTGAGCCGGGCGCGAACAGGACTCTTGAAATCCACAATGTTCAACGCAGCCGGGCTCTGGTCCAGATTGTCCCGGTAACGCCGTGGGTCGAAGCCAAGAAGGGAGCTGAGCAGCAGCCGGATGGTGGCCTTGTGGGAGACGATCGCGACATTCCCTGAGGGATGCGCATGCAGGATGTCCATGAGAGCTGGCAGGGATCGGGCCGTGACGGCCAGGCCGCTCTCCCCGCCAGGAGGAGCAAAGGTGAAGGGGTCCTCCTCCCACGCCGCCGCCTCTTCGGGGTACTTCGCCTCCACTTCAGGGCGGGTCATCTCCTCCCAGTGGCCGTGCGAGATTTCGCGCAGACCGTCCCGAGGCTGCACCTCCAGTCCATGGGGCTGGGCCAGGATGCGGGCGGTTTCCATCGTGCGGTCCAGCGGCGAGGCATAGACGGCGGTGAGGTTTTCGTTCGCCAGCCGGATGGAGAGCCGGCGGGCCTGCTCCCGCCCCTGGTCCGAGAGGGGGACATTGATGGAGCCGGCAAACCGGTCCTCGGCCGTGAGGATCGTGGCACCGTGGCGAATGAGAAAGATGCGGGTGTTCATGGAGAAAAAGGAGGAGGGGAGATGTCAGGCAGAAATCAGACCATTTCCACCCGGCTATTGTGCCCTTCCCAGTGGTTGGACGCCAGCCAGTAGAACGTGAACTCTGCTGCGCCGCCGACATGAAGGTCAGCGGTGGGAAGGTCCACATACCACAAGCCCAGGGCTTCGTTGCGTGTCGTTTCTGTCTCTTGAGTGGACTGCCAGCCGTCCAACGACCACACCACTCTGGCACCGGCATTGAGCACGATGCGAAGCGTCTTGCCGTCATGCATGTGCCGCAGCGGATGGCGGAAGCTCCAGATCTCATGCCTGCCGTGGGTGCGCCGGATGACGTAACGGTCTCGAACCGGAGGCAGCAGATCGAAACACACCCCGTCGTTGCGGCTGCGGACAAGGGAGACGTACTCGGCATGGGACCAGCACAATGGCATGGCCGCACCCGTGGGGCAGCCAGGGCGCAAGTGCTCACCCGACGGGGCGTCATCCCAGAGCTGTTCGCTGATCATGCCGCCATCATTGGCAAACTCTTCCATCGCCTTGATATAGGGCATGGGGTCACGTCCTGCTGCGAGTTCGTAGTGGCCGCGCTCACCGGTGAGGATGGGCCAGGAGCGGCCCACGCCGCCGCCGTCGAAAGGGCCGCCATCCGACTTCTGCCCGTAGCCATCGTGGTTGTACCGTCGCCAGCCGGGCCCCTGGGGCAGGTCGCGCTTGATGACGCGGTCGATGACTTCCAGTGACTCAAGAATGACCGGATCATCGGCGGGGCGAATGCCCAGCCGCACAAGGTGGAGGAAATCACCGCCCACCACGTTCCGGGCCGGGTGATAGCCGCCGCCATTGGCCACCAGCAGCACGAGCGAGTCAGGGTCAGGATGGGGATCAGGAGCCAACGGGTCCGCAGGCGTGATGCGGACATAGTGACGGGATCGCCCCGGCACCAGATCGCCCCGCGTGGTGACAGTCCACTCCTCCAGGTGGTCAGACAGCCAGTCGGCATAGGCGAGGATGAAGTCGGAGGTGTCGCCAAGGTCTCGTTCCTGGGCAAACTCGGCAGCGGCCACCAGCCCTGCGATCACTGTCGCCAGGGTGGAGGGCGAGTAGCCCGCATTCTCCTCCCAGCGTTCCTGCATGGTGACGGGACCATTCTGAATAAGATGACCGACGGCGTGGCGGATCATGTTCCACGGGTCGAACAGGCCCAGTCCGTTGCCTTTGTGCTTCAACCGCCAGGCCAGCAGGATGGGCGCGGCCACCTCATCCAACTGCATGCCTGGCCAGTAGGCGTTGCCGTTGATCCAGGAGTTCTGCGGGAAGCTGCCATCCCTGCCCTGGATGGTGCTCAGCCAGATCAGAGCCCGCAACGGCGTGCTGTGTTGCCCGGTGGCCAGCAGCGCGCTGGCGCTCTGCACGAGGTCACGCGTCCACACCAGGTGATAACCGCCGAGGTCGTCATCGCCTTTGGATTCGCCCCAAGGGATGCTCATGGAGGCCACCAGCGCCCCCTGGAAGATCTTGTCTTCATGAGAGAGCAGGATGCACCGGCTCAGGCGGTACATGCTGCCATGATCCGCCGTGTTGTGGCTGAAGTCGTACTTGGCATCGATCACCGCCCGCTGCCACTGCCGCACATAGCCTTCACGGTGGATCTCAAACGGGGTGGCCAGGGACTGCAGCAGCTTGGCCGCCGTGCTCTGGCAACTTCCTCCAACGCCGACCGCCACCGTGAATTTCCCATTTTCAGGAAGTCGGATTTCTCCCGTGAGCGCAATGTTGCCGTGCTCCGCCGCTCTGAACTGCCAGTCCATCTGGAGGTTTTCGGACAAGTCCTGCCAGCCATCGCTGGCTCCGGCAAATCCCACCGATCGCTTCGTGAAACCAGAGCTGCACCCGAGCAGCAGATGCGTGCCCGCCCGTTCCGCATGCAGCAGTTCCGCGCCACCCAGGTCACAACACCAGCCCGAGTTGCCCTCGCCACGACCGGCAATGTGTGGTGCCAGCAGCACGTAGAGACGCAGTTTCCCTTTCAGCGCTTCATCCTTCACCTCCAGCCGGACCTGCATGAGCAGCACGGAGCGATGTGGGTCGGTGAGGATCTGCTTCACCAGCCGGTAGCGGCCCTCCGGAGCCGTGTTGATGACCTGGTAGAACGGGCAGTCTTTCTCCGGGTAGCTGATCTCGTGACTCAGATCGCGCTTCTCTTCATGAAAAAACGTTTTCCCATCGGTGATGAGAAGCTGGCAGTCCCGCGTGTTCGGTTGGTCCACATGCGGGTAGTAGATCTCATTGATGATGCCGTGGCTCAGAGTGAACCACACCCGGCAGCTCGTGTGGTAAGAGGTGCCCAGGCCCTCCTTCGCGCTGGAGGTCCAGCGGGGTGGGATGCCCGGCGCACCAAAGGCAGTACTGGCTGTGCCGGCGTCTGGCTGAGAGGAGGGATGAGGATTCATGCGGCTGGCCGGGATACGTTTTTGGGCACGGAGCAGGAGGCATTCATTGAGACCTCATCACATCGTCGGTGCCGCCATTGGCGAAAAATAGCAGGGAAACGCATGGTTTATCCACGATCAATCTCGTGCATTTTCAGTTTGAGAGCCTTTGCTCCCTGCCGACTTTTAGCCCGATGGCCAGGAAACACTTCGGAGACAAGACATCAGAGAGGGGTGAGGCGTGCACCGTCAATGAGTTCGCTGAACCGGGAGGTCCTGACAGGTCCTGCCAAGAGAACATTGGACCTTTGATCGGGGAAATGGATGCGTTCTTGGCAATCCATCGTGGGCTGGAGGAAATGAACAGTGGCAAAACCATCTGCGCCTCCGTCGTCCAGCGAAGGTTGAGGAATCTGTAACCGGAGGAGAGCGGATTGCTCCCGGGAGGGGGGCACCGGAATGTTTTGAACAAGGTCGTGATCCCGCCGCGTTATCTTGATCCATCTCCGATTTCTTCATGCAAAACCAACGCATTCTTCCATTGGCTCTCGCCGCATGCCTCATCATAGTCTCCGCCGCATTCGTTCCGGCTCTAGCCCAAACCCCGGTCCCTGCCGGCGAACCGACCAACGCTGATGAGGCGACGGCCAAGAAGGCGGCCGAAGCCAGGGAGCTGAATGCGAAGTTCGCAGCGTGGAAGTCCAGCCTGCCGGAGAAGCAGCAGGCCTGGGAAACAGTGCTCGAAAACAATCTGGGCAACTTCTACCTGCCCCTCTACCAGAAGGACAAGATCAAGACTCCGCCCACCCCCACGGCCTGGGACTACCTGGAAGATGACGCCAAGCTCCCCCGCGTGCTGCTCATCGGCGACTCCGTGTCGCGTGGTTACACACTCGCCACCCGGGCGGCGCTCAAGGGCAAGGCCAATGTGCATCGGGCCCCTGAGAACTGCGGCCCCACCGCCAATGGTTTGAAGAAGCTCGACATCTGGCTGGGGGAGGGGAAGTGGGATGTCATCCATTTCAACTTCGGCATTCATGATCGCGCAACGCCCAACGAGGAATATCTGACCCGGTTGAAGCAGATTGTGGAGCGTCTCAAAAAGACGGGGGCCAAAGTGGTCTGGGCAACCACGACCCCCATCCCACCCGACACCAAGGACGGCCCCAAAGCCACGGAGTCCATCGATGAGAAGAACCGGATCGCCCTGGAGCTGATGAAGAGTGAGGGCGTCGCCATTGATGATCTCCACGCCTTCATCCTTCCCCAGCTTGGCACTGTGCAGAACCCCAAGGATGTGCACTTCACCGCGCAGGGCTACGAGCTGCTCGGAGGCCAGGTCGCAAAGTCAGTGCTTGGAGCGATCAACGCCAAGTGAGCTTGTTTTAGGTTATTTCAAACATACCATCTCATGAACATCAAGTTGTTGCCCCATCTGATACCTTCGGTGCTGTTGCTGGTTGGAGCCTCCACGCTCACTGCGGCCCCTGAGCTGACCTTAAACGACCCCAAACCCCAACGGTACGAGCTCACCGCACGGGCCAGCCAGATCGATCCCCGGGCCAAAGAGCACCCGGAACTGGAGTTCGTCTTCACCAAGAAGGACAAACCTACCGATACGGAACGGGCCATGGTGGATACCCGGGTGAAGCCCCAGGGCAAGCTGGTCATCTGGCTCATGGGATACAACGGTGGTCTGTTCGAGCGCATTTCCAGCTACGGGTTGCACGGCATCCAGGTGCACTATGCCAATGGCTGGTTTGGGAAATTCTCCAAACTCGCGCCGGCGGATGATGACAAGTACCTGGGCAAGATTCGCCTGGAAGCTGCCACGGGCGAAGACTTCAGCTCAGCGGTGGAAATCCCCAAACCCGACGGCATGATGGAGCGTTCCTACCAGTTCGTGAAGTGGCTCGCCAAGGAGAACCCGCAAGGCAAGTGGGAGACCTTCCTCACTGAGGACGGCAAAGGCCTGCGTTGGGACAAGGTGATCATCTCCGGTGCCTCCCACGGGGCGACCACCGCGGCCCGCTTTGCCAAACATCAGCGAGTGGACCGCGTGGTCATGTTCTGCGGTCCGCGCGACCAGCTCGAGACCTGGCAGGGACTTCCTTCCGCCACGCCGGAGAACCGCTATTTTGGCTTCAGCCATGTTCTCGACGGGGGCTGGACCGGGGATCACTACTGCCGCTCCTGGGAGATGATCGGCTTGCACCAGTTCGGGCCCATTGTGAATGTGGACCGGGTCAAGGCTCCCTATGGCAACACGCGCCGCCTGATCACCGATGCCGACGTGAAGAATGACGCCAACAAAGCCCACGGCAGCGTGACGCCGGGCGGCTCCGCGGTGAAGAACGCCGCAGGCGAATTCATCCACGAAGACGTCTGGCGCTATCTTTTCAACCAGCCGGTGGACGCCGTGGGGCAGCCCGTGCCGGCCGATGCAGATTGCGAGAAAGACCTGCGCGGCAAAGAGAAGAAGGCCAAGTAGCCCGGCCGTTGGGCGGACCGCTACTCCGGCTTCTGCCAGGGTACGGCCCCGCCCTTCTGAATGTGCCGCCGCAACGCACTCGAAAGCTCCCGCGTGATTTTGGGTGCCTTGCCCATGACATTGCGCTCCTCCTTGGGATCATCCTCCAGGTTGTAGAGTTCCAGTGGGGCAAAGGGCCCGTTTTGCATGAGCTTCCAGCCGTCCTTGATGATGGCCTCATAGCTTTTGCCGCCATATTCAGGACCGCCTTCACGGCGCACGAAATAGAGCTCGCGCCCCGCCGGCATGGTCTGCCCTTTCAACGCGGGAACCAAACTCACTGCATCGGTGTCTGGAGGTTGCGCAACACCTGCGAGTTCGAGGAAAGTCGCGGCACTGTCGAAGCCCAACCCTGCGTAGTCCTGGCGTGACCCTGCGGTGACATGCCCCGGCCAGCGCACGATGAAGGGCACTCGCAATCCGCCGTCGTAGTGGTCCTGCTTTCCTCCCCGCCACGGGAGATTGCTCTGGCCGTGGGGCAGGGAGCCCCCGTTGTCCGCGGTGAAGATCACGACGGTCTCCTTGGCGAGGCTCGTTTCATCCAGTGTCTTCAGCACCTGACCGATCCGGTCATCCAGATGCTCCACGAATGCCACGTTGGCGGCCCGCTTGGGTTCGAGATCCGGATGCCGCTGCTTCACCCGATCCAGCCATTCCTGCGGCGGCTCGATGGGGAAGTGCGGGGCATTGAAGGCAAGATAGAGGAAGAACGGTTTGTCCGCGTTCGATGCACGGGATTTGAGATAGTCGCTGGCCCATTGGCTGAAGAGGTCCGTGGCATGCCCCTCAGGCTGGATCACCTCCTGGTTGAGGCGCATGTAGTTGTTTCCATGACGCAGGTGGGTGGTGTAGCTGTCCATCATGTCTCCCAGAAAGCCATGGAAGAGATCAAATCCGCGCTCGTTCGGCCGGTTGGGGGATTCCAGACCCAGGTGCCATTTGCCAATTGCCGCCGTATGATAGCCTGCATCATGCAATCGGTTGGCAAGAGTCGGGAGATTGGGTTTCAGGTATCCCCACGAGTTCTCCGGTTGCGTACGGATCACCCCGGGCACCCCCGCCCGGTCGGGATAGAGTCCGGTCAGGATGGCGGCCCGGCTGGGGGAGCACACCGTGCAGTTCGCCCGCATGTTCGTGAAGAGCATGCCCTCCGTGGCGAGCCGGTCGATGTAGGGCGTCTGCACATCCTTGGCACCATAGGCCGAGACATCGCCATAGCCGTGGTCATCGGTGATGATGATGAGGAAGTTCGGACGGGTTTCAGATGCGGCACACAGGGCAGGAGTGAGAGCGGGAAGGATTGATAGAATGACGAGGAATAGGAGACCGTGGAAAGAGAGTCGGTGTGAGGAAGGCATGGGGCTTGTGGTGCGGAGAGTGAGAGCGCGGCGCGGGGCGAGTTTGCGGTGGAATTTCAACGCGAAAGGGTGAGGGCGCATTTCAGGAGAGATGGGGGAGTCTGGGGTCTATCCAGGACTGTGACACCCATAGTATCCCGATCCCCGAAGGGGATCTCTAGCACAGCCCAACGCCGACGAGCTTCAAGCGAAGTCGCCGTTGGGTGGTTTTGAGGAGAGATTTCAACCTTGAAAAGGTTGTCTAGATGCTTCACCCGTTTAGAGCTCGCATCGTCAGCACAAACCACTTCTCCACCTCAATGGCACAATGCCTCTCCGCCATTTATCTGCACTTGGTATTTTCCACCAAAGATCGTCGTCCGTTCCTCAAGGATGCAGGTGTTCGCCACGAAATGCACGCCGTTCTGGGAGGAATAGCCCAATCATTGGATTGTGTTCCATTGGAGGTGGGCGGTGTGGAAGATCATGTCCATCTTCTTGTGAGGCTGCCCAAAACAATGACTGTCGCAGATGCAATCAAAGAGCTGAAACGCAATTCGAATGTCTGGGTAAAGGAAAAGGTGCCTGTGCTGAAGGACTTTTCATGGCAGGGTGGTTATGCCGCCTTTTCAGTGAGTGTCTCCAACATTGAGGCGGTGCGGCACTACATTCAGAATCAGGAGGAGCATCACCAGAAGACCGATTTCAAGGATGAATTGCGCGCGTTGCTGAAGCGGCATGTTGTGGAGTGGGACGAGCGGTATGTCTGGGATTGATGGAAAAGGTGAGCGAGAACCATCAAGACAACCTTTTCAAGGTTGGAACGGCTCCGCCTGCTAACCCACCGTTTGCTCGCTTGAGGCTCGCCAACGGTGGGCTGTGCTAGAAATCCCCTTCGGGGATTGGCTGCAGGATGTCGGCGCTTTCTGGGCCGTGCCCAACGTTGACTCGCCTGAGGCTCGTCCAACGTTGGGCTGTGTTACGGATCCCTTCCAGGGATCAGATGCCGCCGAGAAGAATGCCTTCCCGCCTTACTCCACTTTCCCCGCCCCCTTCTTCCTCCCCGCCCCACGTTTGCCTTCCGCGTCATTCAACGGCCCGGACATCGGCGGGGTTTCGAAGAACTTCCCATCTTCCACCAATCTCGGATCGCCGGTGCGCTGCAACTCATCCAACAACCGCTTTTCCAATCCTGCCTTCACTTGGGCATAGGCCGGATCTTCGGCCACGTTCTTGGTCTGGTGGGGGTCCTTCTTCAGATCATACAACTCCACGCGTGGACGTTTGCCATACACCCACTCGAAGTGCGCCTTCCATTCGGGGCTGTTGCGCTGGCCTACGAGCCAGGCCTTGGTGGGGCCGGAGTCCTCATCGGGCAAGGTGGCCCGGGTTTCATCTCTTATTTCCTCGTACGTGGGCGGATCGCTGCTGTCGAGACGGTAGGGATCGCCCATGGGATAGCGGTCGGGCTTGAAGTTGATGATCAAGAGGTGATCTGCCGTGTGGATGGCCCGCTGGGGATAGGGCATGTAGTCAGCCCGGGCGTTCTCCACGTGGCGTTCCCGGCCGGTCACCACCCAGGTGCGGTTCTCATCCACCAGACCGGATTTGTCTGATTTCAGCACGGGCCAGAGGCTCCGGCCGGTCATCACCTCGGGCACAGCCACACCTCCTGCCTCCAGGAACGTGGGGGCGAGGTCAGGGAGGTTCACGAAGTCATCCACCACGCGACCTCCTTTCACACCGGGTCCGGCAATGGCCAGGCTCACGCCGGTGCCGAAGTCATAGAGGTTGCACTTGCCATGAGGAAAGCCGGGTGCGCCATGGTCACCGCTGATGACGATGAGGGTGTTCTCCAGTTCTCCGCGTTTCGTCAGATCTTCAATCAGCAGACCCAGCATGGTGTCCAGCGCCTGGATTTCGCCAAAGTAATCGGCGAGATCCTCGCGCACTTCCGGTACATCGGGCAGGAAGGGCGGCATCTTGCCCTCGAGGGTGTCGGGATCGATGTGCCAGAGCGCCTTGCCGCTGCCCTGCTTCCAGGAGCGGTGGACGTTGGTGGGTCCAAACCAGAAGCAGAACGGAGCATCGGCTTCACGGGCGGACAGGAAGTCGCGGAAGTTTCCTAAAACCTCGTGATACATCTCCTGCTTCGCGGCCTCGATATCCTTCCCCTGGGCCACCAGGGCAGACACGTTCTCAGAGAAGTTGTTGAACCTGCCGCCCGCCTTCTGGTAGGCGTACTTCTGCCCGCCGTACGGGGCATCTGCCGGAGTGCCCGGTCCCCAGACTTTGTAGGACTTGCCGATATGGTATCCGGCATCCTTCAGCAGCAGGGGGTAGGAAGGAATCTTCTCGTCCCACACCGCGCCGCGCAAGATCGATCCGCGACCGGTGCGCCAGAAGTACTGGCCGGAGAGCAGGGAGCTGCGGCAGGGAGTGCAGGAGGGCGCATTCACATGGGCATTGCGGAACAGCACCCCTTCGCGGGCAATGTGGTCGAAGTTAGGGGTGCGAACCACATCGTTGATTCCTCCCGGCCCGTTGATCTCGGAGTAGATGCTGGCGTAGCGTCCCCAGTCATCCGCAAAGACGAAGAGGATGTTGGGGCGCTTGGTCTCGGCCGCAGGCAGTGAAAGGGCGGTCAGACCGCCCCAGCAGGCGGCGACGAAGAGGAGAAAGAGTCGTTTCATGATGACGAAGGTGCTAAAACGGACTGGTCAGTCCAGTTGTGGAGTTCCAGGTATCACCCCTGTGCGATGCTGGCTCACAGCCTCCTGGATGCGGACGAGCACATCGGGATGCTCGGCTGCAAGCGAGCGTTTTTCACCTGCGTCCAGGCCCAGGTGGAACAACAGAGGCGGATCTTGAACTTCACGTTTGCCGGGACCATAGCCTGGCTGGGTGATAAAGTGGGCTTTCCACTCACCCAGACGGCAGGCATAGAGCTGGTCACCGCGGTAGTAGAAGAAGGGGCGTTCGGGCAGTGCTTTGCCCTCCAGCAGGAGGGGGCGGATGTCGGTGCCGTCGATCACCCGATCCTTGGGGACTTCAGCTCCTGCGAGGGCCACGGAGGTGACAAACAGATCCATGGAGTTGGCGGGTGTGCGGCTCACGCCTGGCTTGATGTGTCCCGGCCACCACGCGATGCCGGGGACGCGCATGCCGCCTTCCCAATGGCTGCCTTTTCCATCTTTGAGTGGTCCGGCACTGCCTCCTTGAGCGCCCATGATCAGCCAGGGGCCGTTGTCGCTGGTGAAGAATACCAGGGTATTCTCAGACAGTCCTTCCTTGCGCAATGTCTGAAGGACCTGTCCGACGCTCCAGTCCAGCTCCTCCACCGTGTCGCCATATATGCCGGCCCTGCTCCTGCCTTTGAAGTTCTCCGACGCAAACAGCGGCACGTGCGGGAAGCTGTGGGCCATGTAGAGGAAGAAGGGCTGGCTTTTCTTCTGCTGGATGAACTTTACGGCCTCCTCAGTGTAGTGCCCGGTGAGATGAACTTGGTCGGCGGGCTTTTCCACCACCTCGCCATTGCGCAGCAGGGGTACGTTCCAGCCATCGATTGGTGGGGTGGGGGATCCGGTGGACCCTTTGGGAAGGTCGGGGCGGGCATCCATGTCATTGGAGTACGGGAGACCAAAGCTCTGGTCGAACCCCTGATCCAGAGGGCGTGATCCCTCGTGAATGCCGAGGTGCCACTTGCCTACATGGGCGGTGGCGTAGCCACGGGCCTTCAGGGCTTCCGGTAGAGTGATCTCTCCCGCAGGCAGTCCGCCCGTGGAATTGGGAAACAACACCCGCCGTTTGCCGTACATGCCGCTGCGCACCGGGTAGCGGCCCGTGAGCAGGGCGGCCCGGCTGGGCGTGCAGACCTCCGAGGCAACGTAGAAGTCAGTGAAGCGCAGCCCCTCGGCCGCCATCTGGTCGAGGTGCGGGGTGGCGATGGTGGGTGAGCCATAGCAGCCCAGATCGCCATAGCCCAGATCATCGGCAAAGATGATCACGATGTTGGGCGGCCGGTCAGCAGCCTGCGAGCCCGGGCTGAGTGTGAGCCCCGCCGCAGCAGTGGCCAGGAGGAGGAATCGGGAGGTGACGGTCATTTGGCAGAGGAGACGGTTTTGGTTTTGGGCTTTGAGTTCGTCGTGGCGACCCATTTCATCAGCTCCTGGTGCAGGTCGCGGGTCTTTTCAGATTGCTGGGCGCTCAGATTGCGGTGTTCCCCGGGATCGGAGGAAAGGTCGTAGAGCTCATTTTGGCCGGTGGTGAAGTAGTGGATCAGTTTCCATGAACCCAGCCGAAGCGCGGCCGAGGGCTGGCTGCCGGAGCCATGCTCATGGGGGTAGTACCAGGCAAGGGGGCGCTCCTGGAGCGAGTCGTCTGTCCCGGTGCCAGCCAGGTTGGCGAGGGAGCGCCCATCGAGGTGCTGCTCTGGCAACTGGGGCAGCCCGCTCAACTCCAGCAGGGTGGGGTAGAGATCGGGCGTGTAGGCTGGGGTGCCGATCACGGTCCCGCCTTTCAGATGGCCCGGCCAGGAGATGTAGCACGGCGTACGGATGCCGCCTTCATAGTTCCAGCCCTTGCCGCAGCGCAACGGCAGGTTGCTGGTGGGGCCGGTGCGACCTTTGGCCAGCGTGCACAGTCCGCCATTGTCTGAAGTAAACACCACGATGGTCTTCTCCCGGAGCTTCTGCTCTTCCAGGGCCTTGAGCACACGGCCGATGTTGGTATCCAGATTCTCCAGCAGAGCGGCGTAGGCAGGGTCATCCTGGCGGGGGCGGGACTGGGCTCCAAATGGAGCCTCCACTGGAGGAGCGGGGGCGTCGCCATACATCGCCTTGGCCTTGGCCTGGTATTTTGCCACCAGTTCCTGGGGTGGCTGGATGGGGGTGTGTACGGCGTAGTGGGAGAAGCAAAGGAAGAAGGGCTTGGTGGTGTCCCGTTGTTTCAAGAACTCCAGCGACTTTCCCGTCAGGGCATCCGTCAGGTAGTCTCCCTCGGTGCCTGGCTCCAGATCGGGCACGTCCCAGAGCGTGTCTTTGCCATCCTTCTTGCGGTAGGGGTAGTAGTAGCTCGCAGGCTGGCCACCCCGATTGACCGCGGCGGTCCATTGAAAGCCGTGTTGAGCGGGCTGGTCTGCATCGGCCTCACCCAGGTGCCACTTCCCCACGTAGCCCGTCTGATAACCCTGCGCGGCAAAGGCCTCGCCAATCGTGGTTTCAGCGGTGGGAAGGGCCACGCCGGACTTGGGCTTGATGTAGTCGGTGATGCCCACGCGTTGGGGCACCTTGCCGGTCATGAGTGCGGCCCGGGTGGGGGAGCAGACGGGATGAGCGGAGTAAAAGCTGCTGAAGCGGACCCCTGATGCCGCGAGAGCATCGATCGCCGGGGTTTCATAGAATTTGGATCCTTCCACGCCCAGGTCCTGGCTTCCCAAGTCATCCACGAGAAAGAGCAGAACGTTGGGGCGCTCCGGGGTGGCGGCAGCGGCTGCGCTGGCAGCCAGAAGGATCGCGGCGAGGGTCAGGGGAATTCGGTTCATCCTTGTGAATGACTGATTGATGGAAAGGTGGGCGTGGAATTATCGCGAACGCTCCAACAGACGGCGTTGGATGCGGTCCGCAGGCTCCTTAAGAGTCAGTCCTCGCACAACTGCCTGGGCCTCCTCCAGCGGGACATGGCCGGCGTCGGTCATGAAATCCAACGCATTCAGTGCGGCCAGTATTTCATACGGACCCCCGCTGGCGATGACCTCCTTCAATGCGGCCAGACCTTCGCGTTCGCCATGCAGCCAGCCCAGAGCCTCCGCTGCCACCACGCGGACGTCTGCCCAGTCATCCGACTTCGCCAGTCCCAGCAGTTTGTCTTTGGCGGGAGCGGAGTTCTCTTTGAGAACGAGGCATCCGGTCGCTGCCCAGTAGCGGATGACGGGGTTGGGATCCTCCAGAGCCTTGATCAGGATCAGAAGGCCGTCTGCTTTCCCTGAACAGGCTTGATCGGCCACATCAATGATGCGCTCCAGCGGATAGTTGCTGCTTTGAGCATAGTCGTACAGTGTCTTGTCTCCCGCCAGCCGTGTGTACATGCCTTCCGGGATGAACCCGGTGTCCCGAGTCTGGAGCAGTTTCTGACGCAAAAGCTTCGCCATCTCCTGCAGCCGTGCGGCCTGCTCTGGCGCTGCGGCCAGATTTTTGATGTTGTACGGGTCCCCGCTGGCATCATAGAGCTCTTCACCGGACTTGGGCTGCCAATACGCCGACTGCGCGGGATTGCACCGCCCTGCCTGATATTCCGCGAACCAGGAGCGCATGCTGGGCTGCACTTCAAATGGGTAGCTGTAGGGCTGGCCCCATGGACGATGAGGGCTGTAGTTCCGGATGTAGAGATGGCTTCCCGTGCGGATGGCGCGGGCGGTGTCATACCGCTCATCCATGCGGCCCCGGAAGAGGAAGACATCATTTCGTGGTGGTATTTTGTTGTTGCCCAGAAAGGCGCGACCTTCGTAGTTGGCGGGCTGGGCGATGCCACACAAGCTGAAGACAGTGGCGGGGAAGTCGGCGAAACACACCAGTTGCTCCACCCAGCTCCCGGGCGCATCCGGACGCCATGAGGCCCACTTTTCCGGGATGCGGATGATCAGAGGCACTCGGGTGCCAGCGTCATGCAGATGTCGCTTGCCTCCCGGCAGCGCGCCACCGTGATCGCCGTAGTAGAAGACGATCGTGTCATTCGCCAGACCCTCTTTCTCAAGCTCCTTGAGCACCTCGCCCACCTGGCTGTCCATCAGGGTGATCTGGTCGTAGTAGTTGGCCCAGTCCTTCCGGATTTGCGGCGTGTCAGGATGATAGGGCGGCAGCACGATCTTTTCCGGCGGGACGCGGAAGGTATCCTTGCCCTTCTTGGGGGCCACCTGGCTTTCATGGCTGGACGTGAAGTTGAAGACGGCAAAAAACGGCTGCCCCGCAGCGCGGTGGCGATAGTGCGCCTTCTTGCTGCTTTCGCTCCAGACGTTGTTTCCTGTGCCCGCCACATTGTAGTCGGTCTTCACGTTGTTGGTGCAGTAGTACCCGGCGGCACGCAGCACCTCGGGGTAGAGCTTGAATCCGGCCGGGATGGCCACGCCACTGCGGTGGTTCTGCACGCCCAGGCTGGAGGCGCACATGCCGGTGATCAGGGTGCTGCGCGCGGCCGAGCAAACGGGAGCGTTGGCATAGGCGTTGCGGTATCGAACCCCTTCCGCGGCCAGCTTGTCCAGATTTGGCGTCAGAGCCAGGGCATCTCCGTAGCAGCCCAGATAGGGGCTGTTGTCCTCACTGGTCACCCAGAGGATGTTGGGGCGGTCTGGCGCAGCCCTTAGTGGGCTTAAGCAAGACGCAAAGATCAGTGGCAGCAGGGTGGCAAGGAGAAAACGGTACATGGCGATCAAAAGGGGCATGGAGAAGATGGTGACTCAGCGAGCGCAGCGCAGAGGAGGCTCATTCACCATTGGACTTGGTGCCAGGTACTACACGTATGGGAGGCAGCTCCTGGAGTTGGGCCATCAGCCTGGAGACGATCTCCGGCTGTTCTCCAGCGAGGTTGCGCGTCTCATCCGGATCCGTCTGGTAATCGAAGAGCTCCACGGCTTCAGGCTGATTCTTCGTACCCGGGCGTGAGCTGATGCGCCAGCGATCATCCCGGAGTGACCGCCAACCCTGCGTCCACCACGAGCGGGCGGGCTTGCTGGTAGGAGCGGAGGGCGAATCCATCTGGGGGCGAAGACTCCTTCCATCGAGTTCCTTTGGTGCAGGCAATCCGCAGAGATCCGTCAGCGTGGGGAACAGATCAACGGTTTCCACCACCGCTCTGCTCGTCACTCCCGGGGCGTTCATCTTCGGGTGACGGATCATCAGAGGGCTGACGAGGGCCTTTTCAAACAGGCAGTGTTTGCCCCAGATGTTGTGTTCTCCGAGCAGAAAGCCGTGATCACTCCAGATCACGACGATGGTGTTGTCATCCAGGTGCAGTTTTTCCAGGGTGGTCAGCACCCGGCCGACCTGGGCATCCACATAGCTGACACAGGCGGCATATGCCCGCCGCACCTCTGCCGCCACTTCAGGGAGCAGGTCCGTGTCGTCTCCGGCGAGCCTCGCGTAGTTTCCGTGAAGCTCTCCGCTCTTGTGCCAGGTGGAGGGCCAGCCAGGTTTCGCGGCTGCCGCCTCGACCGGGGCTGGGAAGGGTGATATTCCTTGAAGATCGAAGTAGGACTTGGGGCAGGCAAAGGGCAGGTGGGGTTTGAAGAAGCCCACGGCGAGAAACCAGGGGCTTTGAGACGTGCTAAGCCCTGCCAGCATGCGCTCCGCCTCATCGGCCACGAAGGCATCGGGATAAGAATGGTCCGGGCCGTCAAAGGACTCCAACGGCAGCGTCACCCCTGGCACCCTGGGTTTGCCGTTGGCCGTGCCGTGCATAAGATGCTGCGGGGCTCCCCAGGGCGTCTCGGGAATCCAGCACCTGTCCCATGAACCCGGCAGCTCCTCGGGACCCTCTGCCCACAACCTGCCGGTGCGACCGCCGGGGTGGTGCGTGATTTTGCCCATCGCGTAGGTCTTGTAGCCGTGGCGCTGGAACCATGCCGGCAGATTGGCGTCCCCCCATTGGCCCTGGGTGCTGGCGATGGCACCATTGCCCAGTTGCGCGGCAGTTTGCGGATAGCGCCCCCTCAACAGCGCGCAACGCGATGCCCCGCATGTGGGCACCTGCACGTAGTGGTGGCTGAAGGTCCGTGCCGTCCGGGCAAAGGCATCCATCCTGGGCGTCCGGGCGCGCTCGTTTCCCAAAACTCCCAAATCATTGCGCAGATCATCAATGGCGATGAAGAGCACATTGGGGGCCGCGGGCGCCCCGCTACACGTGGCAGTGAAGCCGCAGAGCAGGGCGATGAAGTGGAGGGGAAAACGGAAGCGTGTAGCCATGGCAGTACAGGGAAGCCCCGTAAACGACCTGCCCAGCACCAGAATTACGTCAATCTGGAGCCATTTCGGGCGATGCGCCTTCTCTTGCGTTCCTCCCGGGCATCAGCCATCACTTGAAGTCCTGCATAGGTGGGCTGCATCCCATTGCCGCCACTTTGGCCGTGATGGCCTGACGTTGTGCAATGCTGGCTTTTTTGGACTGATGGTGTATTGGCCCGGTCAATAGGGCCATTGATTTTATCAAGTCGCGGGCTCTGCCGCCTCTCTCCAGAGTGGCCGCCATGCAAACGCTGTACCGGACTCCCCACCTCACGGCTGACCGCTCCGACCGGGACCGCGGTTCTCGCATGACCCTCCGGCCCGCCACTCCAGCGGATCGGGAACGCGTCTCCGCCATCCGGCATGAGGTGTATGCCCAGGAGATCGGGCAGCATCCGGCAAATCCAACCGGCAAGCTCACGGACCGCCTGGATGCCACCAATCACTACCTCGTGCTGGAGATGGATGGTGGCCTGGCCGGGTTCATCAGCATCACCCCGCCCCAGAGCCCTTCCTACTCTATCGACAAGTATTTCAGCCGTGAGGAACTGCCAATTCAGGTTCACGCGACCCTCTACGAAGTGCGCCTGCTCACGGTGCTCAAGGCCAGTCGGGGGTCAGAGATCGCAGCCTTGCTCATGTACGGGGCGCTGCGATGGGTGGAGTCGCGGGGCGGCACCCACATCATGGCCATCGGCCGGGAGGAGGTGCTCTCCATCTACCTGAAGGCGGGGCTTCGCGACTGCGGAGCCAGTGTGCAATCCGGGGCCGTGACGTATCGCCTGCTGCATGCTCCCGTGGAGGCCCTCCACCGCGAGACGGACCGCATGACCGGTTTGCTGGATCGCCTGGAGCGGCATGTGAACTGGCAGCTCGGGATCGCTTTCCGCAAGCCCGCGGCCTGTTTTCACGGGGGCGCGTTTTTTGACCGGATCGGTCCGCGCTTCGACCGCCTGGATTCTGCCCAGGGGATCATCAATGCAGATGTGCTGGATGCCTGGTATGCTCCCGCGCCCGCGGTTCAGGAAACTCTGGAGCGGCACCTGCCCTGGTTGCTGCGCACCTCCCCACCCACTGACTGTGGCGGTCTGCTGGAGGTCATTGCCACCGCGCGTGGGGTGAGGCCCGCGCAGCTCCTGCCCGGGGCTGGCTCCTCCGATCTCATCTTCCGTGCCTTCTCCCGCTGGCTCACGCCTGCCTCCCGCGTGTTGCTGTTGGACCCCTCCTATGGAGAGTATGCTCACGTGCTGGAAAAGGTCATTCGCTGCCAGGTGGACCGCCTCACTCTGAAGCGTGAGGACCGCTACGAGGTGCCGCTGGAGACCCTGAAGGCTGCCTTGGGCCGCGGGTATGATCTCGTGGTGCTGGTCAATCCCAACAGCCCCACGGGCAGGCACATCACCCGGCAGAACCTGCTTCAAACTCTGGCTGCCGCCCCGGCTTCGACCCGGGTCTGGATCGATGAAACGTACGTGGACTTTGTGGAGCCGGCCCAGTCTCTGGAGACCGCTGCGGCCCAGAGCGAGAATTTGATCGTGTGCAAGTCCATGTCCAAGGTCTATGCCCTGAGCGGGGCCAGGGTGGCATATCTTTGCGCCGCTGCTCATCAGCTTGAGGAGTTGCGCGCCTGGACGCCGCCGTGGGTGGTGAGCCTGCCCTCTCAGGTCGCAGCGGTCAAAGCCCTCCAGAGCCCCGCTTACTACACCGCCCGCTGGGCGGAGACCCGGGAGCTGAGGGAGAATCTGGCGGCCGCCCTGCGCTACCGCGGCTTCCACGTGGTCCCCGGTTCCGCCAACTATCTGCTTACCCATCTCCCGGTCGAAGGTCCCTCCGCCGCAGAGGTGGTCCAGGCCTGCCGTGGCTTTGGCCTCTATCTGCGCGATGCCGCCGGCATGGGCAGCCAGTTGGGCACCCATGCCCTCCGCTTCGCGGTCAAAGATGCCGCGACGAACCGGCGGATGCTGAGCATCCTGGATGTTTGCCTGGACTAGGCACTCCTGCTCCGGCAGACTTGCCACTCGGGCGTGACCACTAGAGCGGAAGGGGCATCACCTGTTCCTTGCCAAGTCGCCGCCGCTCATCAAGTTGTCCCATGAGCTATCAGATCCCTGTCAGCGACTACGAGGAAACTTCGGGCATCGTCTTCTTTGCCCGCATGGTGGACAAGATCCGCCTGCATGCCGCAGGCAAGCTCGCCCCGGACTATCTGCGCGGGTTCATGGATCAGACCTGCCTCGATGCCCGCTTTTGTCGCTTCTGGGAGGTGGACTATGATCAACTGGTGGTTCGTACCCTGGAGGGCGGCACCAATGAGGAATTGCTCGCCTGGTGTTTTCGTGATCGCAAGTTCCCCAACGATGAGCAGATCCTGGTGTGGAATTCCTTCCTGATCAAACGTGGCTGGCGTGACAGCGGCTCACCGGGGATCATCGAGGCCAAGGCTGCCAACGGCTGGCAGGACCGCAACGACATTCAGACCTATGTGGACCTGCATGACATGGATGAAGGCCGCCAGCCTCGGTTCTCGTCTTAGCCGTTCAGTGTCGGTATTGTGGGGGTGGGGTGGCACTGTTCTTTCTTCACGAAGCAGGCCCCGTCCCTGCCTTCCATGAAAGTTCTCTCCGTCAACCGGTCCCTGGTCCGCCTCGTTGAGGTCAACGGCAAAGAAGTTCCCACTGGCATCTACAAGGAGCCGGTGCCTGCCCCCGTCATGGTGTATCCGCTGGGATTGGAAGAGGATGGGCAGGCCGATCTGAAGGTGCACGGCGGTCCCTATCAGGCCGTCTATGCGTATCCTGCAGAGCACTATGCCCACTGGCGGCAGGAGTTGAACCGTGACCATCTGGAACCAGGCACCTTTGGTGAGAATCTCACCGTGAGCGGCTTGCTGGAAACGGAGGTGTGCATTGGCGACGTCCACCGGATCGGCGGTTCTGTCTTGCAAGTCACCTGCGAGCGCATCCCCTGCTTCAAGCTGGGGCATAAACTGAACCGCCCTGATATCTTGAAGCCGTTTCTCCAGAGCGGTCGCAGCGGATTCTACTATCGCGTTGTGGAGGGCGGGATGGTGGCGGCGGGTGACCCGGTCGAGGTCCTGGCGCGGGATCCGGAGGGGGTCACGGTCCGCGCTTTGCTGGGCATGCACCGGTTGCACGAAGGCACTCCTGCAGACTTGCGCCGGGCACTGAAGATCGAGGCCCTCTCGCCCCTGGTGCGGAGCGAGTTCGAGGAAAGGCTGGCAAAAAACTGACCCGGTGCGGCGGTGGGCGGCTTAGTCGTTGGGCAGTTCTATGTTCGCCCTCAGGCCGCCACCGGGGCGGTTGGCCAGGGTGATGTCTCCACCGTGGCTGCGGATGATGGTGCGGGCAATGGACAGACCCAGGCCGACGCCGCCAGTACCGCGATTGCGTGAACTCTCCAGGCGCACGAAGGGGTTGAACACCCGCTCGCTGTCCTCCTCGGAAATGCCGGTGCCGTCATCGTCCACGGTGATGAGAGCCCGTTGTCCCCGAACTTCCAGGGCCACGCGAGCGCGGTGGCCGTAGCGCACGGAGTTTTCCACGACGTTGCGCACCGCCCGCCGCATGGCATCGGGCCGGCAGCGCCAGGGCGTCCGGTTGCCGGGGGCGAAGGTCACGTCCCAGCCCAGCCCGGCCAGATCATCGCAGAGGCTCTCCAGCAGGGCATTCAGGTCCACCGTTCGGGTCGGCTCTGTCGCCGCCTCCTCCCGGGCGAAGGCCAGGGTGGACTCTGCGATGGCTTTCATCTCATCGAGCGTGGCGATGATCTTCTCCCGGGTGTCAGCCTCCGAGATGAACTCTGCCCGCAGGCGCATGGAGGTGATGGGGGTGCGCAGATCGTGGCTCATGGCGGCCACCATCTGGGTTCGATCCTGCACAAAACGGCGCAGGCGCTCCTGCATCCGGTTGAAGGCCGCGGTGGTGTGGCGGATGTCGTCAGCGCCTTCTTCCGGCAGCGGGGCCATCTCTTCCCCCCGGCCGACTTTTTCGGCGGCTTCCGCGAGCCGCTCCAGGGGGCGGCCCACCCGGCGGACCAGCATGACGGCGCCCAGCGTGAGAAGCACGGCCGAGATGCCCATGGAGAGATGGTAGTACCAGGGAGGGCCGGTGGAGGCGGGCTTGGCATACACCCCTTGCAGCCACAGATTCGGCCCCACTGGCATTTGAAGTCCGAATCCGTTCCAGTCTTCCAGGTGCATCAGCCTCGCGCTCGCCGTCTCAGGCCGTTCATTGGGGTGTTGTTTGTCCCATTTCGCGTCCGCCTGCGGGGGGAGGTCCGCTGCCGCCGGTGGGCGGGGGGGCTCCAGCATCTTGTTGCGGCCTTCGTTCTGCCACGCTATCGGATCCTCAATGGACGCGGTGGTGAACCAAAACCGCACCACCGGGGTGTTGGCTGCGCCAAGGATCTCGGAGTGCAGCTCAGGACCCACGGTGTTCACCAGGCGCACCACCGAGGCCGTGCGCGCCAGGAACTCCTCCCGCCGCACCTCTCGCAGGGATCGCATCTGCTCTGCGCGGAAGATGAAATAAAACAAGACTTGGGAGATCCCCAGTGCCAGGAGCATCACCATGATCCACTGGCCAATGAGACGCCGCGTCCAGAAGGCCTTCACTCCACCACCGCCTTCCCCGTGAAGCAATAACCATCCCCCCAGTGGGTCTTGATGAGGGTGGGGTTCTTGGAGTCAGGCTCGATCTTCCGGCGCAGCCGGCTCACCTGGTTGTCGATGCTGCGGTCCCACACATCCGCCTCTCGTCCGCTGGTCAGGTCCAGCAGCGCATCGCGATTCAGCACCTTGCCCGGATGATCCAGAAAAACGCAGAGCAGCCGGAACTCCGCAGTGCTCAGGGGGATGGCCACTCCATCTGGCCCGGTCACCTCATGCCGGCGCACATCCAGGGTCTTGTCTCCAAATTTCACCTGCACGGCCTGATGCGTGCTGCGGATCTCTGGCAGGGTGCCTACGCGACGCAGCACGGCGCGGATGCGCGCCAGTAGTTCACGGGGGTTGAACGGCTTCACCAGGTAGTCATCTGCTCCCAGCTCCAGCCCCACAATCCGGTCTGCATCCTCCGCCATAGCGGTGAGAAAGATGATGGGGATCTGCGTCTCCGCCCGGAGGTGGCGGCACAGGGCCAGCCCATCCTCACCGGGCATCATGATGTCCAGTACCACCAAGTCTGGTTTCTCTCTTTCCAATTGCTGGCGGAAATCTGTGGCATCCTGGGCGGCCGTGACACGGAACCCATGCTGGCTGAGATAGCGCACGACCAGTTCGCGGATCTCCCCGTGGTCATCCACGACAGAGATGAGAGGAGCAGGGTCCGGAGGGTTCATTGTTACCACAGAATGATACTTGCGTGGCACGCTGCCAGTGCTGGCGAAATTGTATCAAAGTGTGTCAGGCCCGCTTCATCCGCGACAATTCGCGACAATAAAGGCGGCCGGATGGCAAGCTTCGTCCGGTTCTGTATGTTATCCTCTATGGGTTGCATCGTCTGGGTGGGGGCCACTCCCTGGCACCTTCCAGACGGGTGCTGACGCTTCTTCGCATGAAAAAGACACGCTGGTTTTTGTTTCTGTTGGTCCTGGTGGCAGCCGGGGCTGCTGTGTTCTGGCGGGCGCGGGCTTCTGGTTCCGGTGCGGGTGCTGGGCAAGCCGGTGCAAAACCTGCTGGGCCCCAGGCGGTGGCCGTACTGGTGGCGCAGGCTGAGTCCCGTGATGTACCTGTCTGGCTGACTGGGATTGGCTCGGTTCAAGCATTTAACACCGTCACCGTCCGTCCGCGCGTGGGGGGCTCGCTGGACCAGGTAAACTTCACAGAGGGCGCGACCGTGAGGCAGGGCGAAGTGCTGGCGCAGATCGACCCGCGCCCCTATCGCTCCGTGCTTGCCCAGGCCCAGGCCAAGAAGGCGCAGGATGAGGCGCAGCTCACGAATGCCAGGCTGGAGCTCACCCGCGTGCAGTCCCTGGTGAAGAACAACGCCGTCAGCCAGCAGGTGCTGGACCAGTCCCTGGCCTCCGTGGCCCAGCTCACGGCCATGGTGCAGGCAGACCAGGCCGCAGTGGAGTCGGCGCAGCTGGATCTGGACTTCACCACGGTGCGTGCGCCCATCGCCGGGCGCACCGGGGTCCGCCTCGTGGATGCCGGCAACGTTGTCACCGCGAACCAAGGGGCCGGCATTGTGGTCGTGACCCAGCTCAAGCCCATCTCGCTCGTGTTCACCCTGCCTCAGCAGAACCTGCCCTTCCTCCGCCGTCACATGCAGCCTGGGGCCGCTCCGCTCGTGGCCCAGGCGCTGGATGATGAGGGTGCGGTGCTGGACGAGGGCCGCCTGGAACTCATCGACAACCAGATCGACAGCAACACGGGCACGCTCAAGCTGAAAGCCACCTTTGCCAATGAGAAGCTGGCCCTCTGGCCCGGCCAGTTCGTCTCCGCCCGAGTGCTGGTGGAGACTCACAAGAACGCCATCGTGGTGCCTGCCGAGTCCATCCAGCCCGGTCTCGACGGCCCTTTCACCTATGTGGTGAAGGCGGACTCCACGGTGGAGGCGCGAACCTTGAAGACTGGTCTGACGTTTGAGGGAGCGACCCTGGTGGAGGATGGCCTTTCCGCAGGGGAGAAAGTGGTGCGCGAGGGCCAGAGCAAGCTCAAGCCGGGGGCCCAGGTCACCCCGCAGCGGGAAAAAATGCAGAGCGAGCCCGCTCCTGCGGGGAACCGTGGTGCCTCGGAGATCCGCACTGCCAAAGCCGACCCTGTGTCATGAGCATGTCCACCCCCTTCATCCGGCGGCCCGTGGCCACGGCACTGCTGACCATCGGGATCTTCCTGGTGGGTCTGGTGGCGTTCCCGCTTCTGCCCGTGGCACCGCTGCCCCAGGTGGAGTTCCCCACCATCCAGGTGTCGGCACGTCTGCCGGGTGCCAGCCCGGAGACCATGGCCTCCTCCGTCGCCACACCGCTGGAGAACCAGCTGGCGCTCATTCCGGGCATCACGCAGATGAGTTCCGCGAGTGGTTTGGGCAGCGTGTCGATCACCATACAGTTCGACCTGAATGTTAATATTGATTCCGCCGCCCAGGAGGTGCAGTCCGCCATCAGCGCCGCCGCCGGGCAGTTGCCCACCAACCTGCCCAGTCCGCCCAGTTATCGCAAGGTGAACCCGGCCGATGCGCCCATTCTGGTGCTGAGCCTCACCTCTAAAGTACTGCCTCTGGAAGAGGTGAGTGACTATGGCTCAAACGTCATCGCCCAGCAGATCTCCCAGCTGGAAGGGGTGGCCCAGGTGGACATCATGGGCGAGCGCAAGCCGGCCGTGCGGGTGCAGGTGGATCCCGTCAAGCTCGCCTCCCTGGGCCTCAGCCTTGAGGATGTGCGCGGCGTCATCGCCGCAGCCACGGTGAACTCGCCCAAGGGCAGCTTCGACGGCCCCAAGCAGAGCATGGCCATCTACGCCAATGACCAGATCTTGAAGGCAGAGCCTTACAACGATCTCATCCTTGCCTACCGCAACGGAGCTCCCATCCGGGTGCGTGACGTGGGCCGTGCGATTGATGGGCCGGAGCAGATGCGCTCTGCGGCCCTCATCAACAACGAGAGGGGTGTGGGCATCATGATCCGCAAGCAGGCGGACGCCAACGTCATCGATACCATTGCCCGTGTCCGGGAACTGCTGCCCCAGCTTCAGGCGGCCATTCCGCCTGCGATGCAGGTGGACGTGCTGAGTGACCGCAGCCGGACCATTCGCGCCTCGGTGGAGGAGGTGGAGCTGCACCTCGTGCTCACCGTGGCGCTGGTGACCATGGTGGTGTTCGCCTTCCTGCGCAACGGCCGCGCCACGCTCATCTCCAGTGCGGTGGTGCCCATCTCCATCGTCGCCACCTTTGCCGTGATGCATGTCATCGGTTTCAGCCTCAACAACCTCTCGCTCATGGCGCTCACCATCTCGGTGGGTTTCGTGATTGATGACGCCATCGTGATGCTGGAGAACATCTACCGGTACATTGAAGAGGGGATGAAACCCATGGACGCCGCACTGAAGGGCGCGGCGGAGATCGGTTTTACCATTCTCTCCATCACCTTTTCCCTCATTGCCGTGTTCATTCCCGTGCTGCTCATGGGCGGCATCGTCGGTCGTTTGTTCCGTGAGTTTGCCGTCACCGTGTCCGTGGCCGTGCTGGTGTCAGGCTTTGTGTCACTCACGTTCATTCCCATGATGTGCTCGCTCTTTCTCCGTCCGCACCATCTGCCCAAGAAAGGCACGCTGAGGGGATGGCTGGATGGCATTCTGGAAAAACTCTTTCGCGGTATGGAGAGCATCTATGAATCCATGTTGAAGGTGGTGCTGCGTCATCAGCGGCTCACGTTGCTGTCGCTCGTCGCCACCATTGGCCTCACAGGTTATGTCTTCGTCAAGATGCCCAAAGGCTTCTTCCCTCTGCAGGATACGGGCATGCTCAATGTGACGGCAGAAGGTGCCCCTGACGTGTCTTTCACCTCCATGTATGAAAAGGCGGATCAGGTGGGCAGGATCTTGATGGAGGACCCGGCCATCCTGGGCATGCAGAACCGGATCGGCTCCGGCGGGCGTAGCAGCGCCGGCGGCAACAGCAGCCGCTACTGGATCACGCTCAAGGACCGGCATGAGCGTGACCCCATGGATGTGGTGGTGGCACGCTTGAGGAAGAAGACGGCCTCCATCCCCGGAGTGAGCATGTACTTCCAGCCGCAGCAGGATCTCAATGTGGGCGGCCTGACTTCGAAGACCCAGTTTCAGTACACCCTGCGGGATGCCGATGTGGACGAGCTCAACACCTGGGCTCCCCGCGTAGTGGAGAAGCTCAAAGCCCTGCCAGAGCTGCGAGATGTCACCTCTGACCAGGAGTCCACCTCCCCAGCCCTGAACCTGGAGATTGACCGCCAGGCTGCGTCGCGCTTCGGCATCCAGACCCAGGCGATCAACGCCGCGCTGTACAATGCCTTTGGCGAGCGCCAGGTGACGCAGTTCTACACCCAGCTCAGCCAGTACAAGGTGATCATCGAGGTGTCGCCCGAACTGCAGCAGGACTCCTCCACCCTGGACAAGTTGTTTCTCAAATCCCCCCTCACTGGCGGGCAGGTGCCCCTGTCCTCGCTGGTGAAGCTCAACGCGAGCAGCACGAAGCCACTCTCCGTCAACCACCTGGGCCAGTACCCGGCGGTGACCATCTCGTTCAACCTTGCACCCAACATCGCTCTGGGCCAGGCAGTGGAGGCTGTGGAACGTGCTCGTGACGCCATGGGGACCCCGTCGTCCCTCACCGGCAGCTTCCAGGGCACGGCCCAGGCCTTCCAGTCGTCGCTGAAGTCACAGCCCTATCTCATCGCGGCGGCCATCATCGCCATCTACATCATTCTGGGCATGTTGTATGAGAGCTTCATCCACCCGCTCACCATCTTGTCCACGCTTCCATCTGCGGGTCTGGGTGCGCTCCTCACCTTGTGGGCCTTCGGGCACGATGTGGGCGTGATCGCCATCATTGGCATTCTGCTCCTCATCGGCATTGTGAAGAAGAACGCCATCATGATGATTGACTTCGCCATCGAGGCGGAGCGGGACCGTGGCAAGTCACCATTCGATGCCATCTATGAGGCCTCGATCAAGCGCTTCCGCCCCATCATGATGACCACCCTGGCCGCCATGATCGGGGGCATCCCGCTCGCCTTCGGGCATGGGGACGGGTCAGAACTGCGCCAGCCGTTAGGGTATGCCATCGTCGGTGGCCTGGTCTTGAGCCAGGCCCTCACGCTCTTCACCACCCCGGTGGTGTACCTGTTCTTCGACCGCCTTGTGCAGCCCCACAAAAAGCCCGCAGAGGCCGGCGAGGCCGGGGTCGGGAAATCCACCCCGCTGGAACCCGCCATCTAGTGGGTGATGTAACAGGGTGGAGGGCGGCTTCCACCCACGTGTTCGAACTCGTTTCTCACAAATCCCGTGCGAACCTGCACGGTCTCTCTATTCTTCTCTCATGCCTCACGTTCCCGGTCTCCGCAGCCCCTACGATAAAGTGGGGGGCATTGTTTATTTCGGTCGCATGCTCGACAAAATCCGTCTCAACGCCCTGGGGGAGCTTCCTGCGGACTACGCCAGTTTTGTGGGGGAAAAGCCGGGTGTGTTTGACCGTCGCTGCCTCCATTTCCTTGGCGTCCGGTATGACGACCTCGTGAAGCGCACGCTGGAAGGCGGCACGGACGAGGAAATTCTGGACTGGGTATTCGACCATGGTGGCCAGCCTGACGATGAGGAGATCGAGGTGTGGAACGGCTTCATGGCCAAGCGCGGCTGGCGTGATGAGAGCCATGACCGTCTGGTCTTCCGCCTCAACGAGGCCGGCCTCAGTCCAGATGGCAACATCGCCACCATGTTCGACTTCATCGACGCCGACGAGGGCCGTCCGGTTCGCAAGGGGTGATGAGGTGTCGTGGTGTAAGTTCATGAACCATGGAGCTTCGCCACAATGATGGTGGGCCGTGGTGACGCAAAAGGCGTCACCACCCCTGGGTGCATTGCGCAGGTCAACCAGAACTCCGAAGTGAGTCCCCGCCGGCCTGCGTGGCATCCCCTCCCTTCGCCCGTCGCTTGCTCGTCAGTGTGATCAGCACCACCGCCGCCAGGATCAGCCCGCCGGCCGTCGCCATGGCATGGGGCACGGGCTCCTTCAGCACCAGCGAGCCCAGGGCCACTGCCACCAGTGGATTCACATACGCATACGTCGAGACCAGCGCAGGACTGCAGGTGCGCATGAGCCACACGTAGGCAGTGAAACCCACGAGGGAGCCGATTAAGGTCAGGTAAACAAAAGCCCAGGCAGAGGTCGCACTGATCAGGTCAAAACGCAGCCGGGGCAGCTCACCCAGGAGCGTCCCCACCAGCAGTTGCAGGCCCCCGCCCGCCATCATCTGCATGGAGATCCCCATCAGAGCGGATCCCGGCAGCTTGGCATGGCGGGAGTAGATGGAGCCGAGCGCCCAGGTGATAGTGGAGAGCACCAGCACGGCCGCGCCCAGGGGAATGACCACGGGATGGCCTTTGGAGTCTTTGCCCAAGACCATGAGCACCACGCCGAAGAATCCCAGGGCCAGGCCGATCATGACCGTCGCCCGGGGGCGGGTCCCGCCAGGTCGCAACCAGTCGGTGACCACGATCCAGAGGGGCACGGAAGCGACGATCAACGCCGAGACTCCGGTGGGAACGTATTGCTGGGCCCAGCTGACCCCGCCGTTCCCACCCAGCAGCAGGAGGCCGCCGATGATGGCCGCATCCTTCCAGGCCACAGTCGGAGGCTTGGCCTCACCCCGCCAACGGAGCACCCCATAGAGGAATGCACCTGCGAGGACGAATCGACTCCCAGCCATGAGAAACGGCGGCATGGTGTCGGTCGCCAGCCGTATTCCCAGGTAGGTGGAGCCCCAGATCAGGTACACTGCGGCAAAGGCCAGCAGGATGAGCAGGAGCGGTGGCCTGGCTGCAGCCTCGGTCAGGGAGGGGGACGCCGAAAGGGTGGGGGAGGACGCGGTGCCTGCTGACGAGGATGAGGGAGCCACTGTCCCCTTGCATACGAATGGCGCGGACGTTTGTCTGCCGTGACTTCGCGGCCGGAGCTCCGGGTGGGAGGGAGGCCTACTTCGGCCACGCCTGCATGGCCAGATCTCCCACTCGGGCAAGCTCTTCTCCCGTAGCCCCGCTGGCCGCCAGCACGGCCATGCCTTGCGTCACAGCCTGGACGAACCGCGCCAGATCAGCGGGATTGGCGGTGGCAGGAAGGTCGCCCTCTGCTTGAGCCCGGGCAAAACGCTCGCGCAGCTGCGTTTCCGCTGAGCTGCGCATGGTGGACATGTCCTGCTGCACCTCCGCAGAGTCCTCGCTACAGGCCAGCGCGCCATGCACCATCAGACACCCACGCGGATGACTCTTGTCCCCCAGCAGATTCACCGAGCCTCGAATCATCGCCTCCGCCACCTGCCGGGCCGTGGGTTCCGCCAGCGAGGTGGTCGCATGCCTTCCCGGACCGGAACCGTAGCGCTCCACCACTTTGCGAAAGAGCTCCTCCTTGTTCCCAAAGGCGGCGTACAGGCTGGGCCGGTTGATCCCCATGGCCCCGGTCAAGTCCGTCAGGGATGTGCCCTCATAGCCCTGTTTCCAGAACAGGTTCATCGCCGTCTCCAACGCCTGATCGACATCAAAAGCGCGGGGCCGACCTGGCGCGGCGGGAGTTTTCTTTGGTTTCATACCTTTTGGTAAATTAATCATTGACGCCCAATTGTCCATCGCTGATATGTGTACCAGTCAGTAAATAATACGAACGAACATGAAAACGGAAACGCCTGCTCCCCGACTCGCCAACAAAGTGGCCCTTGTAACCGGAGGATCTCGCGGCATTGGCGAGGCGATCGCCATCCGCCTTGCGGCTGAAGGTGCCTCCGTGGCCATCACCTACACCAGTGCCAAGGAGAAGGCGGAAGCGGTGGTCAAATCCATTGAGGCTGCTGGTGGCAGGGCCCTCGCCATCAAGGCAGACAGCGGGGATGCCGCAGAGGTGAAGAATGCCGTCGATGAAACGGTCCGAGCTCTGGGAGCGCTCGACATTTTGGTGAACAATGCCGGCGTGGCCATCATGGCCCCGCTGGAAGAGTTCAAACTTGAGGACTTCGACCGCACCTTCGCGGTGAACGTGCGCGGTGTGTTTGTCGCCTCCCAGGAAGCTTCCCGTCACATGAAAGAGGGCGGCCGCATCATCATCATCGGCAGCACCAATGCCGACCGCATGCCCTTCGCCGGGGGCAGCGTGTATGCGATGAGCAAAGCGGCTGTCGCTGGCCTGACCAAAGGGCTGGCTCGCGATCTCGGACCTCGTGGCATCACCGTGACCAATGTCCAGCCGGGCCCTGTGAACACAGACATGAATCCCGAAACGGGCCCCTTCGCAGAAAGCCTGAAGAAGCTCATGGCGATCGATCGCTACGGCAAAGGTGAAGAAATCGCTGCCTTCGTCGCCTTCCTCGCCAGTGCCGAGGCGGCTTACATCACCGGCTCCAGCTTGACGATTGATGGTGGCTTTGGTGCTTGATAAGCAGGGCGGTAGTGTCGGTTAAACCACAGAGGCACAGAGAACACAGAGGAATGCATTTTTAGACAGAATTAACGGAATTAACAAAATTGAGATTCGAGCTGCGGATTGTCGCGCGCATAGATCGGCATCCAGAAGTTGAACTCTATTTCCGTAAATTCTGTTAATTCTGTCTAGACCTCAGTTTCGGCCTCTGGGTCTCTGTGGTTTAACCTCAGTTTTAGTCTCCCTCCAAGGTCGTCAGGCGTAATCACACATCTCCCATGTCCGATTCCCCTTCGCCACGGCCTTCCTGGTTCCCGATTTATCTGCTCTCCGCCGCTGGCTTCACCATCCTCACCACGGAGTTCGTCATTGTGGGGTTGCTCCCGCCCATGGCGCGGGATTTGAAGGTCACCGTCTCCCAGGCCGGGCTGTTGGTCACCTTGTTCGCCTTCACGGTAGCGATTGTGGGGCCGCCGCTCACGGCGTGGGTTTCACGGTTTGATCGCAAGCGGCTCTTTGTGGCGACCCTGCTCTTGTTTGCGGTGTCGAACCTTATCGCAGCGCTCGCGCCCAACATCGGCATCATGGCGTTCGCCCGGTTCATTCCCGCCGTCATGCTGCCGGTGTTCTGGTCACTGGCCAGTGAGACAGCGGTGAACATCACCGGACCGGCGAAGTCGGGGAAGGCCATCTTCATGGTCTCGTTTGGCATTGTGGTGGCCACCATCTTTGGGATTCCCATTGGCACCTTGATTTCCGATGCCTTTGGCTGGCGGCTTGCTTTTGGGGCGCTGGCGGGCCTTGCCCTGCTCAAAGCCGTGCTGCTACAGATCTTCATGCCGGCGGTGCGCCCTCATGAGGAACCCGTTTCCGTGAACCGCCAGCTGGCAGTACTGAAAGATCCTCTGATTGTCGGGCACGTAGTCCTGTCTATGCTCGTTTTCGCCGGGATGTTCACCGCCTACACGTACTTGGCAGACATCCTGGAGAAGCTGGCCAGGTTCGATGGTTCAACGGTGGGCTGGTGCCTCATGGGCTTCGGCGCGGTGGGCCTCCTCGGGAACTGGCTTTCCAGCCGCATCGTGGACAAGCGACCGCTCGGGGTGACCCTCCTCTTCGGCAGTCCCATGGTCGTCGCCATGGCCGTGCTCGTGCCGGTGATCCATCAGCACGTCCTGCTGGGCATTGTGCTGGTTGTGTGGGGGATTTGCCAGGCCGCGCTCTTTACGGGATCCCATGTGAGGGTGATGAAGGCCGTCACCCAGGCCCCGGCCCTGGGGGCTTCATTGAACATCTCCGGTGCCAATATTGGCATCGGCCTTGGAGCCATCGTCGGTGGGCGGGTGCTGGACTCCTTTGGCCTTGCAAACGTCGGCCTCGCCGCAGCCATCGTGGTGGTGCTGGCATTGACCACGACTTTGGTGCTCATCAACGTGACGCGATCCAAGGCAAAAGCTTCGGCGGCTACGGTGCCGGGAGGGTGTGTGGATTGTTCCTGATTTTCGTTAGCCGGGCACTGTTCGTAGTACAAACTTTAGTTTGCTCAGTCGATCTTCCGTAACGCGTCCTGAGCAAACTAAAGTTTGTACTACGAACAGCTTCCAATCTCCTCAATACCCGCCCTCACCTCAACGCCACAAACGTTCCCTCGAACTCCACACAGACGCGGTCTCCTTCCTCCACCACGACCTTCAGCGTGATGCGGGCCTTGTCGGATTTCGCGAAGAGCTTCTTGAACTTCGTCACGGCTTTGGCATCCGGCCGCTTGCAGGCAGCATGCAGTTCACCCCTGACGGGTGCCAGGTAGCGGATCTTGCTGTCCTTGATCACGATGTGGGCTTCCCGGTCCTCCAGCAGGAGCCAGAGCATGCTGTAGCCTGCCAGCGTGGCCAAGGTAGCCAGGCTGCCACCAAAGGCAGTCCCCAAGTGATTGTGGTTCGCCTGCAAGGGGGCGGTCAGGACGAGCCGGGCTTCGTCGAAGGATGCCACGTGCACCTGCATGTCCTTGGTCAACGGGATCTGCGCATGCAGAAAGCGTTCGGTTTCTTTGAGAAGCTCGTCGGCAGGCATGGCAAACAGGGAGATGTCGGGTACGGTGAATCCAGACCGAAGTCGAGAATTTTCGAATTTCGACTTGTATTTGACTATCTAGTCAACTATCATCAGTCAGCCATGGGCCGTACCAGTGACGCAAAAGAACGCCTCCTTGAGGCTGCGCTCGACCTGATTTGGGAGCGCAGTTACGGGGTGGTGACGATTGACGCCATCTGCGAAAAGGCCGGGGTGAAAAAGGGGAGTTTCTATTACTTCTTCGACTCCAAGTCCACCCTCGCGGTGGCCGCGCTCAATGAGAACTGGATCCAGGACGGCAAGGCCAAGTGGGATGCCCTTTTCTCTGCTTCCCTGCCGCCGCTGGAGCGCATTCGCGGGTTCATGCAGTCGGTTTACGATGGGCAGGTGAAGGTGCAAAAGGAGCACGGCAAAGTGCTCGGTTGCCCCTGCTTTTCCATTGGTTCTGAGACTAGTACGCAGGATGAAGTCATCCGGTCCAAGGCGCAGGAGATCCTGCAGAGCCAGATCCGCTACTTTGAATCGGCCATTCGCGACGCCCAAGCGGAGGGTTCCGTCCCTCCCGGAGATGCGGCGGCCAAGGCCAAATGCCTCTTTGCGTTGTTCGAGGGCAGCCTCGCTCAAGCGCGTATCCAGAACGATCTTGATTTCTTGCGCACTCTTCCCGACGCGTCCCTGGACATCCTGGGCACCCGTTCCCTGAAGGTCGCGGCCTAGCCCTGGTGCCTTTTTTTCGCAAGAAATTGTTTACTATATAGTCAACTACAAGCCTCTATTCCATGAACTCGACTGACCTTGGACCTATTGCCAACCCTGCCTCCCTTGCACCTCGGAAGTCCCGCGTGCGTGCCTTTGCCTGGCTCTCCCTCGTTACGCTCCTCGGCGTGGGCGGGGCCGCCTATTTTGGTGCGCATACGGCCTCCGCTGGCGAACACGCTGCCGCTCCCGCCGCTACGGCACCCCCACCGCCCAAGGTGACCGTCGCCCCGGTGGAAGAGCGTACCATCACGGATCATCGGGAACTCCTCGGTCGGGTGGAACCGATCGAGAGTGTGGAGATTCGCCCCCGCGTGTCGGGACACATTGAAAACGTGCGCCTTCAGGCGGGCCAGTCCGTGAAGAAAGGGGATGTGCTCTTTACCATCGACCCCCGCTGGCATCAGGCCCAGTTCGATCTGGCGAAGGCCGGTGTGGAAAAGGCCCGCGTGAGAGTCCGCATCACCGAGCGTGATGCCAAACGCGCTACGGAATTGCTCGCGAGCCGTGCCATCTCCGTGGAGGAGGCGGACACCCGTTCCTCCACCCTGGAGGAAGCCAAAGCAGAGCTGCTGGCTGCTCAGGCCTCGCTGGATACTGCCAAGCTGGATCTCGACTACACCCAGGTGCGGGCGCCGATCAGCGGTCGCGTGAGTCGTGCCTATGTTACCGCGGGCAACCTCGTGTCCGGTGCTCCCGGTGGTGCCACGCTGCTGACCACCATCGTTTCCGAAGGCGAAGTGTATGTGTATGCGGACGTGGACGAAGCCTCCTACCTGGTGATCAACCAGCTCTGCAGGGAGAACCGGCTGGCTTCGGAAAACGGGCGCGTGCCGGTGGACATGCAGCTTACCGGTGAGACGGGTTATCCCAATCGCGGCGTGATTGAGTCCGCCGACAACCGCCTGGATCCCGGCACCGGCAGCCTGGTGTTGCGCATGGTCTTCGCCAACCCGGATGGCAAGCTGGTGCCCGGCCTCTCCGCCCGGGTGCGGGTGCCCGTGAGCGCCCCGTCGTCAGCCCTGGTGATCAGCGAGCGCGCCATTGGCACCAACCAGAGCCAGAAGTTCGTGCTTACCGTGAACCCCGAGAACGTGGTCGCGCTCAAGTCCGTGAAGCTGGGTTCCCTGGTGGAAGGCAAGCGCGTGGTCCGCGAAGGTCTCCAGCCTGGTGACCGCGTGATTGTGAACGGCACCCAGCGCGTCGCTGCCGGCATGATCGTGAGCCCCGAATCCGCCGCTGTGGCGATGAAATAACGCTTCAGTCCGGGCCCCCCGTCTCCCCCTCGGGGCGGCCTTTCTCTCCCCGCTTCCATCACCTCCTTTGATTGAGATCCGGCTTCTGATGCCGGGATCAGCCGCCGCTTTGCCTCCGTCCTGAACTGCCAACCCGTCCTGTCATGAACTTCTCAGACTTCTTTATCAAGCGCCCCATCTTTGCGGGTGTCTTGTCCATCATCACCCTGCTGGTGGGCGCCATTGCTCTCTGGCTGCTGCCGGTGAGCGAGTACCCGGAAGTGGTGCCGCCCACGGTGGTGGTGACCGCCCGCTATCCCGGTGCCAACCCCAAGACCATCGCCGAGACGGTCTCCACCCCGCTGGAGCAGTCCATCAACGGCGTAGAGAACTCCATCTACATGTTCTCCCAGGCGACCACCGACGGTGTGATGACGCTGACGGTGACCTTCAAGCTGGGCACGGACCCGGACAAGGCGCAGGTGATGGTGCAGAATCGCGTGGACCAGGCAGAGCCCAAGCTGCCGGAGGAGGTGCGCCGTATCGGCGTGACCACGGTGAAGAGCTCGCCAGACATGACTCTGCTGGTGCACCTCTTCTCCCCCGACAACCGGTATGACGAGGTCTTCGTGCGCAACTACGCCACGCTCCAGGTGCGTGATGTGCTGGCCCGTCTGCCCGGGGTGGGGCAGGTGCAGCTCTTCGGTTCAGGAGACTATGCCATGCGCGTGTGGCTGGACCCCAACAAGGTGGCGGCCCGCGGCATGACCGCGAGTGATGTGGTGGCGGCGATCCGGGAACAGAACGTGCAGGTGGCCGCCGGTTCTGTGGGCCAGCAGCCCAACCCGCATGCGGGTGACAATGAGCTGCTCATCAACACCAAGGGACGTCTTGTGACGGAGGAGGAATTCGGCGACATCGTGGTAAAGATTGGAGCGCGCGGCGAACGCGTGCTGCTCAAGGACATCGCCCGCATGGAGCTCGGTGCCTCCGAGTACGCGCTGCGTTCTCTGCTCAACAACAAAGCGGCCGTGGCCATCCCGGTCTTCCAGCTTCCCGGAGCCAACTCCATCGCCGTGTCCAATGCCGTGCGGGAAAAGATGGCAGAGCTGAAAAAGACCTTCCCCGACGGTCTGGAGTACGCCTTTGCCTATGACCCCACAGTGTTCGTGCGGCACTCCATTGAGGCCGTGGTACACACGCTGGTGGAGGCCGTCATCCTGGTGGTGCTGGTGGTCATTCTTTTCCTTCAGACCTGGCGTGCCTCCATCATCCCGCTGGCTGCGGTGCCCGTCTCCCTGGTGGGCACCTTTGCCATCATGAGTGCGCTCGGGTTCTCCATCAATGCGCTCTCTCTCTTCGGCCTTGTGCTGGCCATCGGGATTGTGGTGGATGACGCCATCGTGGTGGTGGAGAACGTGGAGCGAAACATCGCCCTGGGTTTCACACCTGTGGAGGCGACCAAGCGGGCCATGAGTGAGGTGACGGGGCCCATTGTGGCCACCGCCCTGGTGCTCTCCGCGGTGTTCATTCCCACGGCCTTCATCACCGGGTTGAGCGGGCAGTTCTACAAGCAGTTTGCCATCACCATCGCCATCTCCACGGTGATCTCTGCGTTCAATTCCCTGACGCTTTCCCCTGCGTTGAGCGCTCTTCTTCTGAAGGACCACCATGCGCCCAAGGACAAGCTGTCCAAGGCGATGGACTGGGCCTTCGGCTGGTTCTTCCGCCCCTTCAACCGCTTCTTTGACTGGGCCTCCCAGAAATACTCCAACGGCGTGGCCCGCATCATCCGCGTGAGTGCCATCGCGATCATTGTGTATGGCGGCCTGCTGGTGCTTACCGCGAACCTTTTCCAGAAGGTGCCTGCGGGGTTTGTGCCAGCCCAGGACAAGCAGTACCTCATCGCCTTTGCCCAGCTTCCCGAAGGCGCTTCGATCGAGCGCACGGACAAGATCATTCGTCGCATGACGGAGATCGCCATGAAGCACGAGGGCGTATCCGACTCCGTGGCCTTTCCCGGCCTGTCGATCAATGGCTTTACCAACAGCCCCAACTCTGGCATTGCCTTCACCACGCTCAAGTCGTTTGAAGAGCGCAAAGGCCCTGGCATGTCCGGTGCCGAGATCGCTGCCCAGCTCAACAAGGAGTTTGGCGAGATCCAGGAAGCTTTCATTGCCATCTTCACTCCGCCTCCCGTGAACGGTCTCGGCACCACGGGCGGGTTCAAGTTCTACGTCGAAGACCGCGCTGGTCTGGGCTATGACGAGCTGTACAATGCCACGCAGGCCCTGATCGCCAAAGCGAATCAGACGCCAGGCCTCGCGGGGCTCTTCACCAGCTTCACGATCAACAACCCCCAGTTGCAGGCCGATGTGGATCGCGCCAAGGCCAAGCAGCAGGGCGTGCCGCTGGCCAACATCTTCGAGACCATGCAGATCAACCTGGGCTCGCTGTATGTGAATGACTTCAACCGGTTCGGCCGCACCTATCAGGTGGTGGCCCAGGCGGATGCGGAGTTCCGCACCAATGCCGATGACATCCTGCGGCTCAAGACCCGCAATGCCAAAGGCGAGATGGTGCCCCTCGGTTCTCTGGTGACCGTGACCGAAACCTATGGTCCGGATCGGGCCATGCGCTACAACGGCTACCCCGCTGCGGAGATCAGCGGCATGCCCGGCCCTGGTTTCAGCTCGGGTCAGGCCGAGGCCATCATGGAGAAGCTGGCCGCAGAGACGCTGCCCAAAGGTCTGGCCCTGGACTGGACGGAACTCACCTATCAGAAGATCCTGGCGGGTAATACGGGCATGCTGGTCTTCCCCATCAGTATCGTCCTCGTGTTCCTCGTGCTGGCCGCCCAGTATGAGAGCTTCAGGTTGCCCTTTGCCGTGCTGCTCATTGTTCCCATGGCGTTGCTCTCGGCCATGGCCGGGGTGTGGTTCACGAAGGGGGACAACAACATCTTCACGCAGATCGGCCTCATCGTGCTGATCGGTCTCGCCGCGAAGAACGCCATTCTCATTGTGGAGTTCGCCGTGAAACTTCGCGAGGAAGGCAAGGGCATCGTCGAAGCTGCGCTGGAAGCCTCCCGCCTGCGCCTGCGCCCCATCTTGATGACCTCCATCGCCTTCATCGCCGGGGTGTTCCCCCTGGTGGTGGCCACAGGGGCCGGTGCGGAGATGCGCCACGCCATGGGCGTGGCCGTGTTTGCCGGGATGATTGGCGTGACCGTTTTTGGTCTCTTCCTCACCCCGATCTTCTATGTGGTGCTGGAGAAGCTCGGCGTGAAGAAGCCGGCGGTCGCCCCTGTGGTGACGCCGTCCCATGGCGGCCCTGATTCGGCGACTGCCCACGCCTAATGGAGTGGGTGAACCTCCTGGAGACGCAAGGAGAACCGCCCGGCCGCCTGATCTTCATGGATCGTCCGGCTCCGACTCCGCCGACTTCTGCCTGGAGCCGATGGCTGCCCTGGCGTCGCGGCGGGAACGGTGCTGCGGGTGGCGACGAGTGGGGGCCCCGTGAGGGAACGCTGCCGGATCGTGTGGAGCACTACCATCAGCTTTTGGATTCCTGGACGCCGCGCCCGGTCGCCAGTGAGATCCATCTGGTGCTGTCCACCGGCTTCAAGGACCCGGAGGCTGTGGCGTCAGGGTGGAAGTGGCTCGCCCTGGGCGGGCTTCATCTGCATGCGGTTTCTGGAAATCACCACACCTACATTCGCGATGAGAGTGCCCCCACGGTGAAGGTCTTGAACCAGCTCATCTGACGGGCGCTACCACCAGGCGGTGGCCACATGGTGGGGATCGGCAATGGCCCGCCAGAAGACGGTTCGCCCGTAGTTCGTCAGGGCGGTCTGCTGGCAGAAGTCGATCTCCACCTCCGTGAATTCCAGGAAGACCCTGGCCGTGGGATAGACTGCCTTGAAGACCGCCTCTTTGATGCAGAACAAGAGCTTGCCCGTGCTCTGTCCAGCTTGGATCGCCGCTTGTTCCCGCTGGCTGGCGATCATGGGGAGCAGTCCGTCATCCAGGGGTATGGCGGGTTCGATGTCCACCCCCAAGCCCGAGCAGGTGCCATTCGTGGCGGCGGTCACTGCCACGGCCAGGCTGTCATCGTGTGCCATGGAACCCAACACTCCAGGTGGCCAGAGGGGCATGCCTTTGGGGCCGCGAGGGATCTCCGCCGTGGGGAATCCCATTTGAGCGCAGAGTGCCTTGGCAAGACGTCGGGCCGCCCCGCTGGCCCGTTTGACTGCGGGCACGGCACGCTCCCGGCCGACGAGTTCCAGCGCCGTCAGACTGGCACCATCCGCGTCTCGGATGCGATCGATCCGGCCTGCCGCGCCGGGGGGCAGCAGGGCGGCGAGTTGCAGGTTCAATCGCAAAAGCAAGGCGTCGTCCATGACTTCTGAGGGAGTTACTTAGCGGCTTTCCGGTTTCGTTGCCAGTGTGAACAATTTGGTTGCACCTGCAGGGCGGCGACCGAATGCTGAATGGCTGCTTGACCCATGCGACTGCTCCCGCCGGTATCTTTCTCTCGCGCCGCTTTGCTTGGCCTTGTCTGTGCCGGGCTGGCCGCCTGCACGACTGGACCTGAACTGGCCAGCCTCACGCGGGCGGTGCGGCCACTGCAAGTCACGACTGTGGCTGAGGGCCCGGTGACCCCGCTGCCGTTGCCTCCAGAGACGCTTACGGCGTACCACAAGGCAGTGCGGGAGATGGTGGTGTGGTATGACGCACTGCCTCCAGAGCGCAAAGTGGCCGAGTGTGAGAGGCTTGGCATCCAGGTGGTGATCGATCCCTGCGCGGAAAAGGGGGTGCACCGGTTCACGCCTTCCGATGAGTTTCGCACGGGGCTCTTGGACCAGTATCACACCCGGCCCGGGGTAGGGGTGCCGGTGGTGGCCTGGCGGCCAAACGACGGCACGGGCCGGTTGGACAATCACCGTCCTCCAGAGGGGCTCTCTGCGCCCTATACGGCGGTGGTGTTGCCAGCAGGGGAGGGGAGGTGGACGCTGCGTTTCGTGAATCCGGTTGAGCACTCGACGTTGGAGATCGGGGGCAAGGCCGTGACCGTGGCGGCTAACTACTCAGCCCCCATTGCGCAGCTGGTGGAGAAAGCGAAGCCCCTCGCCCGCAGCGGCTTCGGTGGCATGTTGTCCCCCACCAAAAGCAAGCGGCGGGAAAAGCTCTACCTCATGGAGCCCTATGATCCGAAGAAAATCCCGCTTCTCATGGTGCACGGGTTGCAATCCACCCCGGTCGCCTTCATCAACCTGACGAATGACCTTCAGTCCGATCCCATGGTGCGGCGGCGCTACCAGATCTGGCACTATCACTACCCCACCGGGACCCCGGTGCTGCTCAATGCCGCCAACTTTCGCCAAGTGCTTTCCTCGACCCTGAAGGAGATTGACCCGCAGGGTGACGACTTCGCCACGAACCATCTTGTCGTCATCGGCCACAGCATGGGGGGCATCCTGACCCACACGCTGGTCTCCGAGCCCGGCTACAAGCTCTGGGATGCAGTCATCAACGTCCGCCCCGACAAGGTCAAGATGCCGCCTGAATCGCTGGCCCAGCTCAAGGGCGTGTTTCTCTTTCACCGCGATCCCCGGGTGAAGCGGGTGGTGTTCATCTCCGTGCCGCACCGGGGCAGCACGTGGGCGGACAACTTTGTGGGTGATCTGGGGCAGACGCTGTTCCGCCCGGATCGCAAGGTCACGGATGTGTTCGGGCATCTGGTCGAGGTCCAGCGGGAGGTTGTGCATCCCTTCGTGGTGGGGCTCTATGACGAGGGCAAGTTCAGCTCCATCCGCACCCTCTCGGCCAGCAGTCCCTCCCTGCAGATGCTGGCCACCCTTCCTCCAGAGGTGCCGTTCCACAGCATCATCGGCCAGAAGGGGGCCGGTCCGCTGGATCTGGGTAGTGACGGCATTGTCACCTACAAGAGCAGCCACCTGGACGGAGCCGAGTCTGAACTGGTCGTACGCTCCGGCCACAATTCCTTCCGCAAACAGGAGGCTGTGGCGGAGATCAAACGCATCCTGTATGAACACTTGAGAAAATCGGGTTCTTGAGGGCATCCTGGCGCGGCATCAGCTTCGATACGTCATTCCGGAACATGAAAGCCACGCGCATCTACACCGGCACCGATGGTCTTACCCACTTTGACGAGGTGGAGGTCCCGCTGACCGATGGGGGGCCCATCGGTCGGCTTTCGGAAGTCCTCCCCGCCTCTGGCATCATCTTTCGCGAGACGGACGGCACGTATGACTACGACTGGCACCCAGCGCCCCGGAAACAATGGCTCGTGATGTTGGATGGTCGTATCTCGCTTGAGACCGGCGATGGAGAGACGCGGGAGTTCGCGGGCGGCAGCATCCTGTTGCTGGAAGACGTCACGGGTCGCGGTCATCGCACACGACAGCTGAGCCCCGGCGTCCGGCGCTCCCTTTTCATCCCCATCTCCTAAACTCCCCGCAGAACGCACCCATGAGCCATCCCGTCACCGGCATCCACCATGTCACGGCCATTGCCAGTGATCCCCAGCGCAACATCGACTTCTATGCCGGCTTGCTGGGACTTCGGCTGGTGAAGCGGACGGTGAACTTCGACGATCCCTCTGCTTATCATTTGTACTACGGGGATGCATCCGGCTCACCGGGCAGCATTGTCACCTTCTTCTACTGGCCGGGCATGGGATCTCAGGGGCAGGTCGGTGCCGGGCAGATGACGGCCATCACCTTTTCCGCGGCACCCGCTGCTCTCGACTACTGGGCAGACCGGCTTTCGCGAAATGGGGTGAGCGTAGAACGCAGGACCCGGTTTGAGGAAGAAACACTCGCGTTCAGCGATCCCGACGGCATCCCGCTGGAGATCGTGGCGGTGGCAGAGGACACCCGGCCGGGGTGGGCGGGGGCGGGCGTTCCTGTGGAGCAGGCCCTGCGTGGGCTGCACAGCACCCAGTTGACGGTGCGCAGCGGCATTGCCACGGAGAAGCTGATGATGGATGACATGGGCTGTCGTTGTGTCCAACGGGCGGGGAACCGCTCGCGCTATGAATTCGGCGCCGGTGGCTCCGGCCGCTTTGCGGATATCGTGGTGGATGCGACAGGCCCCTTTGGCATGGGCGGGGTGGGCACCATCCACCACATCGCATGGAGGGTGGCCACCGATGAGGAGGAACTCGTCATGAAGGACCGGTTGCATCGCAGCGGCTTCGCAGTCTCACCTGTGATGGATCGCGACTACTTCCACTCCATCTACTACCGTGAGCGCGGCGGTATCCTCTTCGAGATCGCTACTGAGTCGCCTGGCTTTGCGGTCGATGAGCCCGCTGAATCCCTCGGCACGGAGTTGAGGCTGCCCAAGCAGTATGCCCCGTTGCGGGAGAAAATTGAGATTGCGCTTCCTCCTTTGGAGCCGCCCCGGCAATATGCTTGAGGGCGTTAGACTTTTTTGTCAGGATCTCCCGCAATTTCCCATTGGACTATAGGAACCTTCACCCTTCAATCATCCCCTCATGAGCACTCGCATCAAAGTCATCTTCTACAGCCTGTACGGACACATCTATCACATGGCAGAGGCGGTGGCTGCGGGTGCCCGGGAGGTGCCTGGCACGGAGGTCGAGCTGCTTCAGGTGGCCGAGACCCTGTCCGAAGAGATCATTGCCAAAATGGGGGCCACGGAGGCGAAGAAGGCTTTCGCCCACATCCCTATTGCCGATCCCAAGACGCTGAACGAAGCGGATGGCATCCTTTTCGGCACCGGCACCCGCTTTGGCAGTGCCACCGCCCAGATGCAGGCTTTCTTTGATGCCACTGGCTCCCATTGGATGTCCGGTGCTCTTGTAGGCAAAGCTGGCGGGGTCTTCACCTCCACCGCCAGCCAGCATGGCGGCCAGGAAACCACGCTCATCAGCATGCAGACCTTCCTCTTCCACCAGGGCATGGTGGTGGTGGGCGTGCCCTATGCCGCCCAGGAGCTGCTCAACATGAAGGAAATAACCGGCGGTTCCCCCTATGGTGCCTCCACCATCACGGACGCCCAGGGGCAGCGCCTTCCCAGTGAGAACGAACTGGCCATCGCCCGCTATCAGGGCAAACACCTCGCGCAGGTGGCGGCCAAGCTGGCGGCGAAGTAAAGGCTCGACTTCCCCAGGGCCAGGGATGTAGTTTCCCGCACCATGTCCATTCACCAGATTTCGAACACCCTGCGGTTTGGCGCCCCGCTCAAGGAGGCGCGTGGCGCGGTGATTTTGGTGCATGGGCGCGGAGCCTCTGCGGAAGACATCGCCGGACTGGCGGATGTGCTGCCGCAGGAAGGGGTTGCCTTCTTCGCGCCCGATGCCACCCAGGGCGCCTGGTATCCCCAGCGGTTTTTCATGCCCCTGGCCATGAACGAACCCTGGCTCTCCAGCGGTCTCACGCTGCTGCATGAGTTGGTACAGGAAATTACAGCGTCCGGAGTGCCTCTGGAGCGGATCGGGCTGGCGGGCTTCTCCCAGGGCGGCTGCCTGGCCCTGGAGTATCTTGTGCGCCAGCCGGCCAGGCTGGGTTTTGTTGCCGGCATGAGCAGTGCGCTCATTGGTCCGGAAGGAACCGGGCGGCCCGTGGTGGATCTGGCTTCGGTGCCGGTGCTCGTGGCTTGCTCGGAGAGAGATCCTCATATCCCCCTGGAGTTTGTGAAATCCAGCGTGCAGACTCTCAAGGGGCTGGGTGCCAGTGTCACGTCCCACATTTTCCCCGGCGGTGATCACACCGTGTTTCAGGAGGAAGTGGATTGGGTGTCTGGCCGCATGACGGCGTGGGTTTAGTCAGTGCGTCAGTGCGTCAGTGCGTCAGTGCGTCAGTGCGTCAGTGCGTCAGTGCGTCAGTGCGTCAGTGCGTCAGTGCGTCAGTGCGTCAGTTGATTGCGCGTTGGCTCATGAACCGGTCGAGGCTCTTACTCGAGGAGGATGTGGCTGCAAGCCCTACGTTGGGAGGGGGAACATGGGTCTGCGGAGATGCTGGGCGGGAGAGAGGTGGCAGACGCTTCAGCTAGTGCCTCCTCACGTCGTCAACTACATTGGTGCTGGGCAGTTGATCTTCAATGACCAGTGGGGGGCATTCAGGGCGTCAGCCGTCAGCCCGGCTACGCATGCATTGGCTCCTTTAACTTTCCCTCTGCCCTTGAGCAAACAACGCCGCCCTGTAGTTGTCGGCGTGAGGAGAATGGACCAACCGCGTGCGTTTGGGTGGAAGCCAAGGAACCGCCTTGAGGTGCCCGCCCCAGATCGAAGCTGATCCCCAGCGGGGATCTCTAACACAGCCCAGTGGTTGGACGAGCCTCAAGCGAGTCAACCCTGGGTACCTCCGCGGACGATGTTCAGGTGGGAAGGCCGACCGCATTTGCTTTCTCCCACCGCCATCAACACCCCCACGTCAGTTGGACCTGATGTCATGCGCTGACTGACGTTCGCGGCAAGATGCCGCAAACAGCACGCAGGATGCGTGCGCTCCCCGAGCTTCCCAGGCAGGCACTAGCTGAAGCGTCTATAGCGCAAATCCCGCATGTAACCTCCCTTTACCCAGCGTCCGTCGCTGCTTGCTGTGTTGGGGCGAGGCCTTCCTCTGGCCACCTCCTGCGGTTGTGCACACAAACCGCCGCTCCTTGGGGGCGCATCGGCATGTGGGATGTCACAAAAGAAGGCGGCCTCGCGACCGCCCCCTTTGAAGTTTGAACTTTGGATTTTTGAGTTTTTTCCTCTTCCCCTTATCAAATTCCGTATCCATCCCGGTACACCTTGTGGATGAACGCATCCGCATCCGGCGCGTTCGTGGCCTTCAGGTTGGCCCCATCCCATTCAATCCTCTTGCCAAACCGGACGGGCAGCAGACCGACCAGCAGCGCTTCCGTAAACGGAGCGGAGTAGTGGAAGCCTGAATGCGCGTCCTCGGGTTTGCCGGCCTTGCAGGCTTCGATCCACTCGCGGCGGTGACCGACCGTGCAGCGTGGGATGGACTTGGCCGGTATCACGAACTCCTTCATCCTGGCCTCGGGCACCAGACGCGGGGTGCCTGCCCAGCCGCCGGCCAGGATGACGCCCTTGTCGCCCACGAAGTAGATGCCGTTGTCGCCGAGGCTGCGTTCGGCCTCCATGCCCGGAGGCTTGGGGGGCAGCTTGCCACCGTCGTACCACACCATCTTTACCGCTGGCATCGTGCCACGGGCAGGGAAGTGGTAGGTGATGATGTTCCACTCGGGGAAGGACTGGTTGTTGTTGGGGGCGCTCTCTGCGTCCACCCAGTCCGGGGAGCCGAGATCCAGTGCGTAGAAAGCCGGGTCCGCATTGTGCACGGCCATGTCACCCAGAGCGCCGCAGCCGAAGTCCCACCAGCCTCGCCATTTGCGCGGGGCATACTCGGGGTGGTACTTCACCGGCTTGGCCACTGGTCCCAGCCAGAGATCCCAATCGAGCGTGTCCGGCACCACCGGGGCATCCGTGGGAGCGGGTTTGCCCTGGCTGTCCCAGAACTTGCCCGGGCGATCGGACCACACGTGAACTTCGGTCACGTTGCCGATGACCCCGGCTTGAATCCACTCGCGAGTTAGGCGGAGGCCTTCGCTGGCGTGCCCTTGGTTGCCCATCTGGGTCACCAGCTTGCTTTCCTTGGCCACCTTCGCCATCTGCCTTGCCTCGCCAATGGAGTGGGCCAGCGGCTTTTCCACATACACATGCTTGCCGGCGCGCAGGGCCAGGATGCTGGCTGGCGCATGCACATGATCTGGGGTCGCGATGACCACGGCATCAATGTCCTTCTGCTGATCGATCAGGCGGCGGTAGTCGCGGTGCAGCTTGGCGTTGGGATGCTTGCTGATGGTGCCCGCGCCTTGTTTCAGATCCACATCACAGAGGGCGACGATGTTGACCAAGCCTGAATTGACCATGTCGGCGATGTCGCCTGCCCCCTGACCGCCCACTCCGATGCAACCGAGATTGAGCTTCTCGCTGGGCGGCGTGAATCCTGGGCCGCCGATGACGTGCCGGGGCACGACTTGAAAGCCAAAGGCTGCGGCAGCCGTGGTGGTGACAAATCGACGTCGGCTGAGAGCACCGGGGGAGGGCGTGGTGGGTTGTGGAGCAGGGGAGGGAGCGTTGTCTGACATGGTCAGACCCTTACGTCCCGACACCGCCAGCTCTTGCTCCACGCACTGGTGTTCGCGTGGCACCCTATTTTCCGGTGCTCAGCGGCGGCCAGGTCTTCGCATCCAGATACAGCTTGGGCAGGGCATCCAGTTTCACCTCGGCATTTTCCTGTAGCAGATCCAGCATGACCGGGTCGGTGGCAAAGGTGGCGGCGGTGCCTTTGGGATGATTCACCCGAATGATGGCCCCGCGGAAGCTGGCTTGCGAGCCCGCCCGTTCGGGCTTGCTCAGCTTTTCGAAGTCATCGGCCCGCCCCTTGTAGGCCCCCTCGTTCATGGGTGTCTCGAACACGAGTTTCTCTGCCTGACCCGCCCGCATCTGGAGCTTCTGTTTGGGTTGCCCCATCACATAGTTCTGGCGGTACTTGTCCGTCGTTCCCAGGATGATGCACTCCACCTCCACCTCCGTGGGGAACATGGACATGTTCGTCACCTCCGCCTGCACCACCCATTTGTAGTCGTTTCGTTTGCTGGGCGTGGAGGCCAGGCGGCTCTGGATCAGGATGCTGGGCTTCTGCTGGGCCTTGTCGCCTGCCAGCTTCTGCTGCTCCTTCCAGAGCTGTTCAGCTTCGGCCTTGGTCTGTCCCAGCCCATTCATCTTGGGGCCGTTCTCGATCGATGCCAGGCTCTTCAAGCCGCTCATCTCGCGCTCGATGACCTTTAACGTGTTGGCATAGGCCAGTTCACGGTCTGTAGGTTTGGACCCCTCCGCCCGCTTTCTGCTAGGGGCGACGAGCCTCACATTGGCCACATCACGTGAGAACTTGGGGGCCAGATTCATGGGCACGATGTACTCAAATACCACCGCCTGCCCGGTATCCGCCCCCTTGGTGATCTTGCCCGTGAACCGATTCTGCTCGTCGAAGGCCCCCAGGGCACGGGCTTCGATCCACATACTCGTCAGGGTTCCCACGGCAGCATTGCGGTGGGCGGGCCCCACCTGGGGGACGAACATCTTGTACGCCGTCTCCAGCAGATCAGTGGCTCCTGGCCCTCCTGCCACTTGGGACTGCTCCATGCCAGTGAGGACCTTCTGGATCTGGTCCCGGGCTTTGCCCAGTCCACCCGGATCCGCACTGGGGGTCAGGCCCTGGGGAGAGAGCTGTCCGGCCAAGCTTCGGGCGGCAGGGTAGTTTTTCGCCTCCACGATTCCCACCAAGGCCAGACCAGCCACCAGGGGAAACGCGATTTGTTTAAGAGAGCGGAACGTGCGCATAGAGGGACGAAGCGAAATGAAAAAAATCTCAACGGACCAGAAAGGCGGAACACTTCGTGCATCCGCCCTTGCCGTGAAATGGTTTAGAGCCCTCTGTTGTTAGGAGAAAATGCATGTTTGACCAGACGCCGGCAGCAGCCTCCACCCGTATCAAGATTGGATAAAAGACTTGCGCGTTGAGCGCGCTGTATGCGACAGTTCAACCAGTTAGACCGTTCCATTCTTCAACTTTTTCCCCAGGCATGGCCCGAGCCTCAAACCTCACTATCTGCTCCTTCTGCGGCAAGAGCCACGCAGAAGTGAAGAAGCTTATTGCCGGCCCCGGGGTGTACATTTGTGACAACTGCATTCACGTCTGCAAGACCATTCTGGACAAGGAGACGACGAATGACCTGGATGCGCAGCCGCCCTTGGTGGTGCCGCGCCCGGCCGACATCATGGCCGCGCTGGATCACCATGTGATCGGCCAAGCCCATGCCAAGAAGGTGTTGAGTGTGGCGGTTCACAACCACTATAAGCGCATCCTCAGTGCCCAAGCCAGTGCTGACCGCAAGACGGCGGCCATCGGCGAGTACAACGATGTCGAGATCGAGAAGAGCAACGTGCTGCTCGTGGGGCCTACGGGCTGCGGCAAGACGCTTCTCGCAAAGACGCTAGCCCGCATTCTCAATGTGCCCTTCAGCATCGCCGATGCCACGACGCTGACCGAGGCCGGTTACGTGGGTGAGGACGTGGAAAACATCATTCTCCGCCTCCTCCAGGCCGCTGACTACGATGTGGCTCGAGCTGAGATGGGCATCATCTACGTCGATGAGATCGACAAGATAGGGCGCAAGACAGAGAACGTCAGCATTACCCGGGATGTCAGTGGGGAAGGGGTGCAGCAGGCTCTATTGAAAATTCTGGAAGGCACCGTGTGCAACGTGCCGCCGCAGGGCGGGCGCAAGCACCCGCAGCAGGAGTACATCCAGGTGAATACCGAGAACATCCTCTTCATCTGCGGGGGCGCTTTCGTGGGATTGGACCAGTTCATGGCCAAGCGCCGTGGCCGTAAGGTCATGGGCTTCGGCAACGAGATGCTCAATCGTGAACAGCAGGACGCCGACCTGACGAAGGATGTCCAGCCTGAAGACCTGCTTGGCTTTGGCCTCATCCCGGAATTCATCGGCCGTCTGCCTGTGGTGGTGGCCATGCAGCAGCTCACGGAGGAAGAACTCGTCCGCGTGCTCACTGAGCCCAAGAACGCCCTCATCAAGCAGTACTCCAAGCTGCTGGGGATGGACGGCGTGGACCTCCAGGTGAACCGCGATGCTTTGATCGCCATGGCCCGGGAAGCGCTGAAGCGTGGCACCGGTGCCCGCGGTCTGCGCAGCATCCTGGAGCGCATCATGCTGGATGTCATGTACGACATTCCCAGCCGTCGCGATGTGCGCGCCGTCACGCTCACCGAAGCGGTGGTCAAAGGCGACCGCCCGCCGTTGGTTCGCAAGCGTGTGGACAAGAATGCGGCCTAGGTGGGCCGCTTGGTCTCAGCTGTGGGTTTTTCAGTGCGGTCCATGAACTCCGCCCAGAGGGCGTCGAGGTTCTTGCCCGTTTTCTCCTCAAAGAGGTTGTCTTTGTAGGTGGCACGGCGCAGCGCGAGATTCGTGTCGCGCACGATAGGGGTCTTGTACTGCTTTTCGATCCAGGCCAGGAAGGCTCCGGTCGTGCGGTAGCCATTGCGGTAGTTGTCCTTGGCCCGGTTGAACTGCTTGGGCTGACCTTCCGGTTCTGCCATCCAGAAGCGGATGTAGTCGGCAATCCCCTCTATGAGCCAGACAGATTGAGTGGGCGGATAGTCCTGGACCACGTGCACGAGCTCATGCAACACCATGCCCAGATCATTCGGGTGGGATTTCACCCAGCCCGAAGCGATGGTGATGACGTTCTTCGAGGTGGCGGCCACACCCTTCATCTCTTTGAACACCAGATGGATCTCCTTCTCACTTGGATCCAGGGGGGCATCCAGATAGGCTGACACGATGGGATGCCAGAGTTCCACCATCTCCTTCGCCCGTTCCGCCCAGTCGGCACATTCCGGCGCACCAGAGGTGTCCACCGTCACCTTCAGCCCCCGGCTCACCAGAGGTTGAATCAGCTCGGGCACTCTGGGGCCATTGGTTGTTTGAGCATTGAGCGGGGGCACCCATGCAAACACGGCGATTGCGAGGGCAACCGCCGTGTTGGCAGAACGGAACATGTGGATGGCTGAAACGCGCATGGGGCCGTTCGACAACCTCGCGCGGCAAAAAGCTCATTCCACAGGCAGGAATTTCACGCACACCGGTGACCCCACTTCAAGGGTCTGGCCCGTGGGGGTGAGCTTGCCCGTGCCTGCGTTGATCGCGAAGACCGCCAGGTTGCTGGAACTCTGACCGGCCGCGATCAGCCACTTGCCGGAGGGATCAATGCCGAAGTTGCGCGGCGTCTCCACCACGGTGGGCGCGCTCTGCACGAGCTTCAGCTTGCCGCTGGCCTGGTCCACGGCATACACCGCGATGGTGTTGTGGCCACGGTTGGACACATAGGCAAACTTGCCGCTGGGATGCACCTGGGTCTCAGCAGTGGAGAACTTCGGGTCAACGGCGACGCCTTCGGGCAGGGTGGAGACGGTGTCCTTCTCAGTCAGCGCGCCGCGGGCGGCATCGTACTCAAAGGCGGTGACGGTGCAGGTCATCTCATTGCAGACATACGCGTACTTGCCGTTGGGGTGGAAGGCAAAGTGGCGCGGCCCCCCGCCAGCGGGGACGGTGCCGAATGCGGGTGTGTTGGGGGTGATCTTGCCTTGGGCGGCATCCAGTTTGTAGATGAAGACGCGGTCGCAGCCCAGATCGGCGGCAAAGGCAAATTGGTTCCCAGCATCCACGTTGATGGAGTGGGCGTGGGGCCCTTCCTGACGCTTCGGGTTCGCCTTGGAGGCGGGCTCATGCTGGTACACCGTGGCCGCGGTGGCCAGGGAGCCATCATCCTTCACCGGGAGAGAGGCGACATGGCCACTGCCATAGTTGGCCACCAGCAGGGTCTTGCCGGTGTGGTCCACACTCACATGACAAGGGCCGCTGCCCCCACTGGACTCCTGATTCAGCAGGGTGAGCTTGCCCGTTTTCTGATCGATCGAGAAACTGCTCACTCCGCCGGTCGCGGGTTTGCCCGGGCTTGCAGCACCCATCGGTGCCTCAGATACGCTGTAGAGATATTTCCGGGATGGAGAGATGGCCAGGAAGCTCGGGCTCTTGACTTCGCCCGCCAGGCCCATGGGCTCCAGCCTGCCGGACTCGGAGTCGAACCCAAATACATAGATGCCCTTGCTTTCCACCTTGGCATTCTTCGCCCCGGTGTAGGTGCCAATGTAAACCAACTGGTCGTGGGCGGCGCTCAGGCCGCCAAGAGGGAGCAGTGCGGCCAGGGCCGTGAGTCGGAGGGTGCGAGGCAGTTTCATGGATGTCTAGAACGACACGGAATGCGGAGATTTACCAGCCCAAATGAATCTCACCAGAAATGGAGAAACTCCAGTTGACCAGCCACCGCGTGTCGGAGGATATATGATGCCATGCTCCCCAAGCTTCGCCGAGTGTTGATTGGGCTGGCCCTTTGTCTGGCTGGCATAACGTCCCCTGCCATTGCGCAGGAGGTCCTCAAGTTCCAGGTTGCCGGACAGAATCCAGGCGGGGAGAGTGGCTACTCAGGCACGGTGGAGCTCACCAAAGCGGGCACGTCCTCAGGAACAATCCGCTGGGTGACGGGCACCAACAAGGAAGTTACCGATGGTATCGTCATTCGTACCGACAAGGCCATCGGTGCCGCCTATGGCGGAGAGGCCCTCTACGCGATGGCTGTGTATGAGCTTAAAGGAAAGAGCATCCATGCCACGTGGATCACCTCGGCCAAGCCCGGCGAAGCTGGGAACTACACGCTGACTGGCAGCGACTTCAAAGGCACGTGCAACTTCACCGATGGCACGGCGGGCAATGTGACTTTCACCCAAGGCAAAGGAGGCTTGTACAAGGTGGTGTGGGACCTCCAGGCGGGGCGTTATGAGGGCATCGGCGTCCGGCATGGGGACGTGCTCGTGGCTGCCTCGGGGGACGTGAAGAAGTATTTCGGCGTGGCAGCCTATGCTCCCAAAGGGGACGACATCGCTGGCGTATGGGGGACCACCCAGATGACCTCGCCCGGCAAGGAGACTTGGAGCCTGCCGGGGGATGGGGCCGAACCGATGGCAAAGGCACCCGCCTCGGATGGGCGTTCTGTCGTGTTCGGAGGTCAGACCTATCAGCTCATGGAAAACAAGAGCGCGCCCGGTCAGGCCACCAGTGAATTGCGTGAGTACCTACAGCCAGGTGAAGACTGGGCCAGCTATCGCAAATTGGTGGGGCTGCGCATGCAGAATGTGAAAGGCGCAGATGCCACCACCCTGGCGCGCGCCACGCTGGAACAGGTGCAGAAGCAGCACCCCAGCAGCTTCGTGAACGAGATCGAGATGGAGCCGGACACGGCCACCATTCTCTTCATCCTCGTGACCGACGGAGATGTGGAGTTCAACCTCTGGAACTACCGCAAGACCTCCGCGGGTGTGGCCAGTGCGCAGTTTGTGCTGCGTAACAAGCCTCCGTTTGACACCCAGAAGAAGTTCAAGGCGGAGCAGGACAAGAACTACGACTCATGGATCGCAGAGATCAAAAAGCTCGGCGGGGAAGCCGAAGCGCTGCTGGCAGCCAGTGCCGGAGCTGTCGCCGGTGAGCCGATGACGAAGAAAAATGAGAAATCCGCCATGAGCGATGCCGAGCTCGCGAAAGCGATCAAAGTCGATCTCGACAAGTGCGTCGCAGTGGCAGAGAAATTTGTGGATCACATGGAAGCCGGCCGGCTTGCCGAAGGCGTCGCGCTTATGAGCGACCGCACCTTCGAGTCCATCTCCCGCCCCGAGTTCATCAAGAAACTGGAAAAATCAAACCAGGTCTTCGGCAAGCTCAAGAAGTTTGTGCCAGACAAGAAGGCCACCGACTTTGGCGTCAAAGGCGGTATCATGACCTTCATCCTGCAGGGAGACGGCGAGTATGAAAACGGCGATGTCCGCGAGACGCTCACCTTCATCCGTAACGAACAGGGCGGCGTGGACTTCGTAGCCTACAATCGCACGGCCAAACCCTGAAGGTAATCACTTGTTTCTTTGGCGGAAATCCCACGCCAGCGGCGTGATACAAAATAGACGCCCGGGGTCAGATCGCGAAGCGGTCGCCACCCCGGGTATCGAGGGGGGGGCACTGGAACTCCAAGGGAGTTCAACAAACCGTCCAGATCAGCTGGATGCGATCATCCTGCATGCGGTGGCACCTTCAGGGATACTGTCACGGTTTATAGAACTCGCTTCGGAGTTCTGGTCCACCTGTCGTTTTGCCCAGGGTCGCGGATCGTGCCTCGCCTGACCCTGGGCTCTATTTTGCCTGACGCCCGTGGCGTCAGGATGTTTGCGAGTTGCGGCGGTCTGATTCGCAGCAGCCCGGATGTCTTGGCCGTCCCTACTCGATGCCCAGGAACTTGGAGATTGCCTTCCAGGACTTTTGGCGGTTCTTCTCATAGGCCGCCTGGGTTTCTGGGGACGGGGTCTCCACATAGGTGATAATCCCTTTGGCGGTGCTGATCAGGAGATCATTGATGATGATCATTTCCTTCACCGCTGCGTCGTCGCCAGAGTTCAGCTTGCCGCTGTCCACCAGGTCGCTCAGGCTCTCTTTTGCCGCAGTCGTCAGGCCTGCATACATGTTGGCCAGCTGCACCACCTTGGTCTTCTCATAGACCTGCTTGCCATGAAGGTCCGCGAGTTCCGCGATGGCCATGTAGTTGCAGAAAACCGCCTGGGCACCGATGGCTCCAAACGAGTGCATTACTGGATTCTCGGCATTCGGGTCTTGAGCGCGGGTGGGAGTGGTGGCGCCCACGAGCAGGGCAAGCAGCAGAACGGCTAGTGTTTTCATAGAGAGAGATGTTGGCGCGCCACAGTGGCCTTCCGGCGCTGTTGAACAAGCAAAATGAGTTCGCATCTTGCCAGTGGGCATTCGAATGGGGGTTGCCAAACGCCCTCCTCCCTCCAATGATGACGGTTCCGGGAGGGGTGCAATCCCCTCGCGCACTGTTGTCATTCGTTCGATCAATCATTCCCTCTTCTATGGCAGAATCCTCCCCTGATCTTTGGCGCGGTCTCAGCGATGTGGCCCGTGCCGCCCTGCAAACTCGTGACTATTCCGGCGGCTCCTTGGGGGAGCGCTTGCAACAGACTGGCCGTGTGGATGCACGGGAACTGGTGGGCGGCATTCCGGCTGAGGTCGGCATTCCCGGGGTGGAGGTGTTTCATCGTCGCGTGTTTCACCAGCGTTACCGCGGCTATTTCTCCGAGTTCGCCCGCGAAGGGGAGGCTCTCTTGGGCAAGATCGGTCTCTGGCCCAAGCAGTGGGCCACTGCCAAAATGTACTCCGGCACCAGCAAGGGATTCCACATTCATCCCCCTGCGATTCCGGCGGACGCCACGCCTGAGGCATGGTTCAAGCGCCTCTTTGTGGAAGAGCCCACGAACTACGCGCTCCGTCCCTACGACAAGGAACAGTGGGATGTGATGTTCTTCATCCAGGGCATCTGCGAGATGTTCCTCATCGATGAACGCGCGGGCATGCCGCGCAAGAAGATGCGTTTCATCATCGAAGGCGATGACCTCCGCGGTGAAAGCAACGTGGGTGTGGTCATCCCGGCCGGCGTGGCCCATGCCATTCGCAGTGCCAGCTCCCAGGATCTCATCATGGTCTATGGCACCAGCACCGTCTTCCTGCCGGAAAACGAAGGCCGCATTGAGCATGGCATTGAAACTCCAGAAACGCCCGCCGACTGGGAGAAGTTCTGGAATCTCGCCTGAGCTTGAGTACTTTACCATCGGGAGTGGTCTCAAGACATGTTGAGACCACTGCCCGTGGTGGTGGCCGGGTTTGAAGTGAGATGGAATCTTGAAATTTGCCAGCCGTGTTTCTCCTCGTCGAAGAACAATCCACCCTGGAGCCCGAACGGGGATATGACCGCGAGGTCGTAGAGCGGGTTTGGCAGTTCGCCCGCACCGTGGCGGGAAATGATCCCTCAGTCTGGCGCAAGGACGAGCATGGGGCCTGGATTCACCGTCTGGCCTATCGCAACCGGCACTCCGAGTTTGGCTGGGAAATTGCCGACTGCGCCTTCACCCTGCCCGGCTGCGGGGTGGCTGCTCTCCGCCCCACCCAGTGGCAAAACCATCTGGATTTCCTGGTGGCTTCCCGCACCAGCGTGGTCACGGCGGACGGTCTGCGCAATGCCCGCCGGCTGCTCTGACGTGGTCTGTCCCCTACCTGCGCAACATCACGGCGCGGCCCGGCGTCTAGTGCAGATGGGAAAGAGATCTTCATGGTCGAGGCGACGGGTGCTGGCTGCCGGCGCGTCTGGCAGCGTGGCCGGATGGCTGGCCCCACGTGCGCATGGGGCCGAGATTGCCCCGGGGGCCAAGGCCCCCTTCAAGCTGCTCTACAACAGCGACACCACGCACATTCTCACCTGCACCAGTTCCTGGCGTCCCAACAAGGAGCCGCTTGCGGACTTCATGTTTGAAAAAACGGTGGATGAAGCCGTGGACGCGGGTGCCGATGCCTTCCTCATCGCCCCCGGTTTGGGCTGGGTGCCGTGGTGGCCCAGCCAAGTGCTGCCGCTGGCGGAGCATTGCGAATGGTTCAAGAGACGTTTCAACCTTCCCAAGGCCTCGACCAGCTTCACAAGCTACGTCCTCCGGGGTGGTGATTTCCTGAAGCTCACGGTGGACCGCTGCCACGCCCGTGGAGCCGCCTGTCTGGTGAGCTTTCGACTCAACGATGTGCATCACAAGGAATCGGCGGATGCTCCAGGCAACAGCCACATTGCGAGTGTGCCGCAGTTCTATTCCGATCATCCGCAATACCGCCTGGGGGAACAGTCGCGCGAGACCCAGATCAGCTGGGCCCGGCACGTCCAGAACTGGACCATTCCCGAGGTGCGGGAGTTTAAGTTTCGTTTCATCGAGGAACTCTCTCGGAACTACGACCTGGATGGCATCGAGCTCGACTTCTACCGCGCGGCCGCGTATTTCCGGGCGGGGGAGACCACCCGAGAACAGCGCCGCCAGATCATGACAGAATTCATGGGACGAGTCCGGCGGACTCTGGACGATCACGCCCGCGCCGGCCGCCGACGCTGGTTGAGCGTGCGCATCCCCGGGCAGCTGTCGGCCCATGATGCCCAGGGGATCGATGTGCAGGCGTTTGCTGCTGCCGGGGTGGATATGTTCAATCTCTCTGCCTCCTATCACGTGGAGCAGACGACTTCGCTGCCAGAGATCCGCCGCCTGGTGCCCGGGGCTGCAATTTACCTAGAACTCACCCATGTCGTCTCCTTCAATGGCGACACGCGGAACCGCTCACACCGACGCACGACTACGGAGATTGCCACCACCACCGCGCATCTCGCGTATTCCCGCGGGGCAGACGGGCTTTCGCTTTTCAACTTCCAGTACTACCGGGATTATCGTGATCCTGGGCAGACGGCGGGAGATGGTCCGTACACGGAGCCTCCCTTTGAGCTGCTTCAGGTGCTGCGCAGGCCGGAGGCCATGGCCTCGCTGCCCCAGCACTACTTTGTGGGCTTGATGTACCGCAACGATCCGCGGCGCGCGTACCCGTTTCCCCGCCGGGTGAAGGGAGGGGAGTCATTGCGTTATGTCCTCGATCTTGCCCCTCCGGCGCAAGGCTGGAGGCGGGAAGGGAAGATGCGGCTCCAGGCGCGATCCTCATGCCCTGAAGGAGGAATCTGGCAGGCCCGCATCAACGGACAGCTTCTGCCGGCCACTCCTGATGTGGGAGAACCCTACCCGACCGTTTACACCCAGATGCACGGCCAGGCTGGCGAATGGCTCGCATGGAACGTGCCGGTATCCGCCTTGCGCCCGGGCCTCAATGAGGTGGTCATTACCTGCCCCCCTGACACGGCGCTGGAACTCCTGGGGCTGGATCTGTCACTTCCGTGAGATTCTGCGGATGCCCTCATGGGTGGAGCTCGCAAAATTTATTGCTTCCAATGCATTAAAGTGACCTGCGGCACGGATGGGCTATCATTGTCCTGTCATGTCACAAAACGCTTCCCCACGATATTTGGGCAGGATTCGGATGCTGGCTCTCTGTTCGGCAGCCGCAGGGCTTTTGTTTGCAGGTTCGTGCGGAAGGAATGACCTCTCCAAACCCGCTCCGGCGGAGGAGTACAATCTCTCCGCAGCGGAGGTGCAAAGCCTTGCTCGTCTGGCGGATTCTGGCAACGGTGGGGCGGCGATGCGGTTGGGCTACTACTACCAGCTTTCCACGGGATCGCGGAAGGAGGCCGTCAAGTGGTTCGAAAAGGCCAAGGCGAACGGAGTGCGGGAGGCTGACGCATGGCTCCGGGGGGATGAGCATCAGTCTGCGCCGATGGGGAACCTTGAGCCCTGGGTGTTGACAGAACCCGTCACCCTGGCGGAGGCCGCAAACCGTTTTAACCAGCGCTATCGTGCGGAGCTTACGGCGACCTCTGAGCCGCCCCTTACCGAGGCGGAACTGCGCAATGCTCTGGCCCTGGGAAGCGGGGTTTTCCTGCGTCCTGAGAAGCCGTTGGTGGCGGATCTTTGCACTCAAGTTTATGAATCAGGTGTCCTGCCCAAAGGTTCGGAGGTCTCCATTTGGGTGGGGGAGAAGATTGGCCGCGGCCAGAAGGAGCAATTCCGCCCCTTCTTCTTCATTCACCTCCGCCTCACCGTCGCGGCGTCCACAGCGGCGCTTCCGGTGAGGCTGGCACCTCGCAAGACGGAGGGAAGGTAGATGCGACGCGAAGTGCAATGCACCAGGAATCTCACTCCAATGACTTGCATTAAACCCATACTGTACGGGCTTGTCTGCACCCTCACTGGATTCGCGTTGGTGAGTTGCGCCGTCCCCAAGCCTCAGCTTTCCTTGGAAACGGCTAAAGAGGTGACGGTGTACGAGAAAACACCCGACGCGACGCTTTCCAATCCCAAGGTGCAGAAAGTGGGCAAGCTCGACAGCCGGGGCGTGTCTCATTTGCAGAAATACATCGCCGGTGCGAAGACCAGGAGGCTGGGGTATGTTTCCTCGAATCGTTTCGTGCAAGTTGGAGACCGTCGGCTCGGCGTCGTGGTCTGGAGTGATGGCCGTTTGTTGGGGCTGGATTTCACCGGTCAGGATGCTTCGCGCGTGCCCCCGACGACGACTCATTCCCTCATGGTGAATGCGGATGAGGTGTTGTCCAAACACCTGCTTGATGCGGTGAAGGAGGCGGAGTGAGTCATGATGAGCGGAACTCCAGTCCAATCCTCGTTTGATGGACGCAGTCTGGTCCCGCATACGCATGCGCGTCAGGAGTTAAGGGACTCACCTTTGTCACACGCGAGTGTGCGCTGACGCCAAGGGCGTCAAACAGAGTAGCCCAGGAACGAGCCGCCACTGTGGGTACAGGGGAGTTCCCGCACTATCGCATCGAAACCCAGGGTGGCGACCGCTTTGCGGTCTGACCCTGGGCTGTTTTGTATCACGCCGTTGGCGTGGGCTTCCGCCGAAACACGGGATCATCGTCGCGGGCTCGGGTGGGGTAACCCCGTAAACTTGGCGACCCTGCGCATGCAGGACTGTGCAGCACAGCTGACCGCCCCCCCCCACGGCACGATGTCGCCTCGCTGTTGATGTCATTCTTTCATTGAACCCACATGGGGGCGCGAAAGCAGCGCTTCACGCACGCACTCCACCGCGACTTCGTCACCAGGTGTTGTTTCCCAACCACGATCAAAATCCGATAGAGCTTCCGCCACCTTTCACCGGGGAACATCCACGCGCTTCAGCACCCGGAAATAGAAGTCCGGCTCGATGCCGGGGAATGCGGCGACCTCTGTGAAGAGTGACTTGTCGTCCAGTTGTTTGAAGCCCTCAGGCAACACGGTGCGATTGAAGTTGGCGTAACCGTAGATCGCATAGAGCGGGCGCTTCTCCTTCTCGGCCTTGGCCACAATGGCAGCAAGTTCTGCACCGGAGCCCGCCGGCAGGCAGTGAGGTTCGTAGAGCGGCATGGCCTCTTTCCCGAGACCGTAGCAGACAATGACGGGCGCGGGTTTGAGACCCCGGGCATTCTTTTGGATGAATGTCGCCACATCATGCAAAGGCTCAATGGGGTGGGTGAGCAGAAGCTGCCAGCCGGGAGACACCACCCATCCGTAGAGCGCCGCCACGGCGAGGGCGGGCGTGATGCCCAGTGTTTTGCCGGCACTTTTCCCCAGCCAGGTGCTCAGGTCGGACATCGCCTGCACCGTGACCAGGATCAGGCAGGGCAGGGCGGCAATGATGAAGCGCGGATAGAAGTAGCTGTCCGCCAGTTGGGTCAGCGCGGCGAACACGCTTGAGGAGACCAGGAACGTGACCGGCAGCGTCCAGCGGAGGTGATGGTCTCGAACCTGAGCCCTCCAGGCTCCATAGAGCACGCTGCCAGCGATCACCAGAGCCAGAACGCCGGCGGTCAGCCCGTGGGCGCTGAGGGCGGGAATGCCGGTCGCCTCCACCAGTTGTGAGGGGATGTAGTGGTCCAGTCCCGAGAGCAGGTTGGAGGCGGTTTGATCCAGAAGCTGGCCGGTCAGCACGTGATGGTCCTTCTCCGCCCCCGCCCAGCGCCGGGCCTGTAGGACGTTGGGCAGGAAGACCTGGGTCAGCAGCAGTGCCGCAAACAAATTCGTGGCCAGCAGCCTCCACCAGGCAGTCCACCGGTCTCGGGCGGTTTCCTGAACTCGGAGGAGGAAGATGAGCGTGACCAGATTCAGTGCCGCAACATCAACTAGGGCATTGGGGAAGGCCCAGAGCCAGAGAAACTCCACGCCACCCAGCGCCACCAGCCCACCAATGCCCCGCCCTCGACTCCGGACGACCGCCGTCGCCGCCAGCATGGCCGCCGGGCAGAGCGGCAGGATCAGGGAGTAGGCGCGCGTGTCCACGCCATAGCGGATGGCCCACGGATGCACCGCCAGCGCCAGCGCGGCCGCGATGCCGGCCCCCGGGTGTCCCCATGCTCGCATCAGGCAGGCTATCAGCGAGATTGCCGCGGCCGCAGCGAGGAGTGCAGGCACCCGGGCCACCAGATCGTTGAAGGACTCACGCTTTGCTTTTGTGATTTTCTGCCAGACAGTCAGGCAGATTTTTTGTGCCAGAGACAGCGGGACATGATTCGTCGGCTTCTGGTAGTAGAAGGCGCATCGTTTCCAGTCATGAGGAAGAAAGCGGAGCCCGTCTGGCTTCTTGGGATCTTCCTTCCATTTGCCATGAGATGCCTGTTGTATGGCCCAGGCTTCATCCCACCAGAGGCTCCGGCTTGCCATGGGCAACCGCAGCCCCAACCCTACCACGATCGCCATCAGCACCAGCGGCCAGAACCACCGGGGGCTGGATATCGGGCGGGCGGACGGCTGCCCCGGAGGTGCTTTATCCCAACCTCGTGCCCATATCTTGTGGGTCACCGCCAGCAGCATCCACCCAGCCAGCCCGATCCAGGCTCCATAGTGTATGCCCATGGCCGCATCGTGCCACCAGTCCGGCTTGTCCCCGGCTGCAAGCGCGGTGGCGATGGCAGCCTGATGCTCTGCTGGTCGCGGTCCCCAGAGGAGCAGGGCCACGTCTCCCAGGATCAAGGCCGTCAGCACCGCAACGGGCGTGTGGCGGCGGAGTGCTTTCAGGTTCTCGATCATGGCGGGTGTTTCCGACAGACAATTTCCGGGAGACAATCATGGAATCTTGCGCCTGCTGGGATTGCGTCGTATGAATGTTCTTTAATTCCCTCGGCAGGGGCCTCACTTCCATAAGAGCTGCGAAAGCGATACGCGAACTCCCTTGACGGCCCTCATGACATCCTGTTGCATCAGGACGTCCCTTATATCTCACTATGAAATCTTCTTTCGCTGCGTTCGCGGTTGCCTTCGGTCTGGCCTTCGCTCCCGCTTTTGTCCCGGCCCAGACCCCGGCACCTGCTCCCATTGCCGCCGAGGCGGAACCTTCGGCAGAGGAGGAGGCCAAGAAAGAGGCGGCCATGCTCAAGGAACTGGGGGCCCAGTTTGAAGGGACCGGCAAGATCGGATCCCGCGCCGAAGTGCAGATTCCGGAAGGCTACATTTTCTTTGGGCCCTCCGGCACGAAGAAGCTTCTCAAACAGTGGGGCAACCTCATTGGTGGCAATGAAGACGGCCTGCTCATGAATCGTGAGAAGGGCTGGTCCGTGGTGTTCGAGTTTGATGACGTCGGCTATGTGAAAGACGACGACAAAGACGAGCTCAATGCGGACAAGATGATGAAGATGTTCAAGGACAACGAGCCTGCGGTGAATGAGGCCCGCAAGGAGGCAGGGCTCTCCGCACAGCACACCTTGGGCTTCACCCTTCCTCCCCGGTACAATCCTGACACCAACAACCTGGAGTGGGCCATCCGCTTCAACTTCGAAGGCACCCCGGGCGAGCAGGTCAACCACAACACCAAGCTGCTGGGCCGCAAGGGCGTGATGCAAGCCACCCTGCTCTGCAATCCTGAGGAGCTGGAAGCTGTCCAGCCCGACTACCAAAAGGTATTGACCGGGTTCAAGTTCAACCAGGGTGAGACCTATGCGGAATTCCGCCAGGGGGACAAGGTGGCCACCTACGGCCTCGTGGGCCTCGTGGCCGGCGGTGCAGCCTTTGCCGCTGGCAAGGCAGGTCTCTTTGCCAAGCTGGGTGTGGTGTTTGCCAAGTTCTACAAGTTCATCATCGCGGGTGTCTTGGCATTGTTCGTGGGCATCAAGAAACTCTTCGGTGGCCGGGACAACTCCCAGTACCGGTAAGGGGTCATCTGCATGACGGACGGACAGTTCCTCCTCCTCATCTTCGCCCTGCTCTATCTGTACGAGTGCCTGCGCTGGGTTCCCGGCCGGGCCATCGTCTGGAAATTGTTTGGGCGAGCCACGGAGCCCGGGGCATGGAGTCGCATCGCCCCCTTGGAACTGTTTCGCACACGGGGTGGGGCCTTCGCCCTGCTCCCGCCACTGCCACCAGTCGGGGCTCACCTGGTGACGGCAGCCTGGCCTGCGGTGCCCCATGCCCAAGGCTTGTGTCTCTGGGATGAGGTGAATGGCTCCGCCAGCCACATCCCGTGGTCGGAGGTGAACGCCTCTGCTGAAGAGGCCACTCTGCGTGTTGCCCCCGGTCGGGCCGTGAGATGTGTTCACGGCTGGCAGGCCGCCGAGTGGGCCCGACTGATCCAGAGCTGGAAGCCCCTGCCCCAAGAGGATCGCGAGTCCCAGTTCCTTGCCAAGGCAGCGACCTTGTTGGAGGAGCAACTGTTGCGGGATGCCGGGGTGGAGGTGGCACGCGCCACCCGTAGCCTCCGGTGGAATGGCACGTTGCTGGTCCTATGGGCTTTGGGAATCTTGCCCTACACCTACTGGCGGTTCGGCGATACGCTCCCCACTCTGGTCGCGATCGGATCCCTGTACTTCGTGATGCTCTGTCAGGCAGTGACGCTGTGGTGGATCTCCCGTCGTGATCCCCGCCTGAAATACGGGCGGTGGAGCCACATTCTTGGGGCCGCCTTTTATCCGCCTTCCTCCATCCGCTCGGCAGATTGGGTCTGTCTGATGAAGAGCCCTGAGATCCATCCGCTGCTGGCGGCCTTCACATTTGGCCAGCGGGAGGCGGCGGAGAAACTGGCCGCCCAGGCCTGGCGACTTGCCCGGTGGCCTGTGGGCAGTATTTCGGAACGTCCGTGGGATGGGCCTGAGGTGCAGGCGTTGCGGTTGTTCTTTGCCAAAGTGAACTTGGGTGTGTCTCGGTTGGAAACTCCGCCTGCTCTGCCTGAAGGTGCCAGCAAGCACTGCCCGCGCTGCCTCGCCACCTATGGCGACAAGGCAGAGACTTGCCACGACTGCGGTGGCATGCCCCTTGTAAAACGGGAAGCCGAGCCTGAAACGGCGGTGGCGGTGTAAGGGGGGCAAGTGGAGAATCCCATGTCGAAGAGAGAAATCCGCATCCTCATCGGGAAGCAAAGGTGTTATCCAGAGGTCTCTTCAACCCACAGCCTCGCGGCCATGTGGCACCCCTTGGGCACGCGGTCGCTCTCGGCGAGGTAGACATCGCATATGGGGAAGTTAGTGCCTGCCAAGGAACCTGGGGGACTGACGTGGAGGTGTTGATGGCGGTGGGGAGAAAGCGGATGCCGTCGGCTTTCCCACCTGATCGTCCTACGCGGAGGTACCCAGGGTTGACTCGCTTGAGGCTCGTACAACCACTGGGCTGTGCTAGAAATCCCTTTCAGGGATTGGCTTCGGGCTGAGCAGAAGATGGTTCCTTGGCGGCCGCCCCAGATCGAAGCTGATCCCCAGCGGGGATCTCTAACTCAGCCCAACGTTGGACGAGCCCTAAGCGAGTCAACGTTGGGTGCCACCGCGGAGGAGGATCAGGTGGGCCGGCTGACAGCATCTGCTTTCTCCCCACCGCTATCAACACCTCCACGTCGGTTGGACCTGAGGTCATGCGATGACTGACGTTCGCGGCAAGATGACGCAAACAGCATGCAGGATGCGTGCGCTCCCCGAGTTTCCCAGGCACTGGCTGAAGCGTCTGCAAGTTTCGACAGATTCAGGCACCCTTGATCCGCCTTCCCTTTCCACCTTGGCAGGGGAAACCCGACGACAACTGGAACCTTCTGTGCGAACTCCGCCCAAGTCACCCTTTCCGTCTTCGCCTTATGAAAATCACTCTTGTAAGCGGCACGAACCGCCCCGGCAGCAACACCCGCAAAGTCGTCAGCCACATCGCCCGCCTCTACGCTGATCTGGGCCAGCCGGTGGACATTCTCGATCTGGCCGACCTTCCCCCGGAGATTTTTCATCCTTCCTCCTACGCCAGCAAGCCGGCCTCCTTCTCGCGGTTCAGCGACGCGGTTCTGGCCAGTGACGGCCTCCACGTGGTGACGCCGGAGTACAATGGCAGTGTTCCGGGCGTGCTGAAGTATTTCATCGACATGCTGAAGTTCCCTGAGAGCTTCGAGCACCGTCCTGTGGCCTTCACCGGCCTCGGGGCTGGCATGTGGGGTGCCCTGCGTCCGGTGGAGCAGCTCCAGGCCATCTTTGGCTACCGCAATGCCTTCGTGTTTCCGGAACGGGTCTTCATGCCCGGCGTGAACTCGTTGCTCGGCGATGATGGCACGGTCATTGATCCCGATGTGGTCGGCCGCCTCAAGTCCCAGGTGCAGGGGTTCCTGGACTTCGTCAAGAAGCTCAAAGCCTGAGAGCCCCAGATCTGCGAGCCTGCAAAGCCGGGCAAAATTTTTGGAACAAAGGGCTGTTAATGGAGCGCCAACCCGCTACCCTCGAACGTAAGCACTCCCACCTATGAAATTCCTTCAGCTCAACTTCATTCCCCGCAGCACAGATCTTGGCCTCCTGGTCCTCCGAGTCTGGCTGGGTCTCTCCATGGGAGTGCTTCACGGCCTCGTCAAAGCCAAGAACTTTGACGGCATCCTGTCCCAGTTCAAATCCATGATCGGCCTGGGGGCCAAACCTGAGCTCATGCTGGCCCTCTTTGCAGAACTGGTCTGCTCCGTGCTGCTGGTCTTGGGACTCTTTACCCGCGTGGCCGCAGTGTTCCTGATCGTCACCATGGCCGTGGCCTTCTTCTTGGCCCATGGAGCCGCGCTTTCCGGCGCGGGCAGCGGAGAGCTCGCCTTCATCTACCTCGCCGGATTTGTGACCCTTTTCTTCACCGGCGCTGGCAAGTTCTCGGTGGACTCCAAGCTGGGCGGACGCTGATACCCGTTATCCTCTTTGAATGAAAAACGCCGGTGGCTGCAGACCACCGGCGTTTTTTTGTGAATGGGTTTCGGGAAAGAATGTCCTGCCGGGCTACTTCTTCACTGCGGAGAACACGCGGGCCACGGGGTCAAACACACACGTGAAGTCTTCGACCTCGAACCGCTTGCCATTGAGCGTGCCTTTGCCGCTGATCGCCAGGAAGGCCTGCGGGCCATCCTTGCTCCAGCCCACGCAGCGCAGGTAACTGCGGTCCAGGATGGTGTCCTTGATCTCCTTGCCACCCTCGATCTGGGCGGCCAGACGCTGTACGGCAAAGTCGAAGTCGAACTCCTTCACCTCCTTGTAGTCCAGTCCTTTGGAGCGCTTGAAAAGGCGCACCGTCGTCCCCAGGCTGCTGCCCCCATCGGTGACGAAGAGCCAGCGATCATCAGAGGAGAAGTGCACTTTCAGCGCGCCCAGGCCTACCAGATCGGCCACCTTGGCACCGGTGCCGCCATGCGCCCACGAGACAAAGAGTTCGCCGCCATCACTGGTGGAGCGGGCAACCCACACCAGATCTTTGGTGGAGGATTTGCCATCCACGGTGTCAGCCTGCACCTGGGCGGGCTGGAAAGCAGAGAGAACCGCGACTGCGGCCATCGCAATAAGAGAGAGTGTTTTCATGGATCAGTCAGGATGATGTGACGAGGGGGACAATCGCTGCTTGTGCAACGCACGGCCCGTGTGACAAAAAACCTGCGTGGTCATCCGCAGACGGTCACTTGGCCAGTTCGCGCAGCAGATGCTGGTTGAGCCGGATGCCTGCTTCGAAGTTCGCCACCGGGTAGTTTTCGTTCGGAGCATGGGCTTGGCAGTCGGGCAGCGCCAGCCCCAGCAGGAGGGTGTCCACGCCGAGCACATCGCGGAAAGCCTGCACGATCGGAATGCTGCCACCTTCACGGATGAGGGCGGGTTTGCCTCCGAAAGTCGCTTCCAGGGCGTTCTGAGCCGCTTTGCCGAAGGGGGAGAAGGGATCCATCAGGTACGGCTGGCCTGTGTGGCCCAGCTCGATCTCCAGACTCACGCCGGGAGGGGTGTGTTTGCGCAGATGGGCTTCCACCTTGGCCAGGATGTCGTCCGGACTCTGGTCAGGCACGAGACGGAAGCTGAACTTGGCAAAAGCGGAACGCGGGATCACCGTCTTCGAGCCTTCGCCCTGATAACCTCCCCCGATGCCATTAATCTCGGCTGTCGGCCGCGCCCAGCGGCGCTCCATGTCAGAATAGCCCGCTTCCCCAAAGAGCTCCGGTACGCCGGTCAGCTTCTGCGTCTCTGCGGCGGAGTCTCCCAGTGTGGCCCAGGACTCCCGTTCCCAGTCGGCCAGCGGTCGCACGTCGTCGTAGAAGCCCTCCACCGAGACCCTGCCTTCAGGATCGTGGAAGGTGGAGAGAATCCTCGCCAATGCCATGTTCGGGTTGGCCACCGCTCCACCAAACAGGCCCGAGTGCAGGTCAATACCAGGACCGCGCACCGTCACTTCCACACAGGCAATGCCCCGCAGGCCGTAGGTGAACGTGCCTTTGCCCTGCGCCACCATCCCTGTGTCGGAGATGGCCACCACATCGCATTTGAGCAGTTCCTTGTTGGCCAGCAGGAAGGGCTTGAGATTGGGGCTGCCGATTTCTTCCTCACCTTCAATGAGAAACGTCAGGTTGACGGGCAGGTCGCCGTGCTCCCGCAGGGCCTGTTCCACGCCACACACATGAGCCATGAACTGGCCCTTGTTGTCTGCGGCACCGCGGCACAGGATGCGGTCGCCCACCAGCGTCGGTTCAAACGCCGGGGTGCGCCACTCGCTCAATGGTTCTGCTGGCTGCACATCATAGTGCCCGTAGATCAGCACCGTTCGGCGATCCGGGCGGTGTTCGTTTTGGGCGACCACCACCGGGTGACCTGAGGTTTCATGCAGCTCGGTCTTCAGCCCCATGCGGCCCAGCTTTTCCACCAGCCAGTTGGCACAGGCTCGGGTGTCGTCGCGCCGGGAGGAGTCGGTGGAGACGCTGGGGAAGCGCAATACGGTGAAAAGATCTTCGAGGGGAGTGCTCATGGGAAAATGAATGGGAGGAGGAGGGCTGTCGGGACGCGATCAGTTGGGGTAGAGCATGCCCGCGGGGCGGTCACCGCGATAGCGCTGGAAGTTTTCGTACGCCATCATGCCGAGTAGGAGGGTGCTGAAGGTGCTGCCACGGGACAGCATCCAAAGTGCGAGCACGGCGGCTCCGATGATGCCGACCATGTAGGTGACCTTTTCCATGCGGGGGCCAAGGAAATGCAGCAGCACCTTGCCGCCGTCCATCGGGTAGATCGGGAAAAGATTGAAAACGCCCCAGACGATGCTGACCCATGTGAACGCCTTGAGAAAGTGGACCACAAACTGCGCGTCTCCACTGCTCATGCGGAGGAGCTTCCATGCAAGGGCACCCAGGAGGATCTGGATGACGGGTCCTGCCAGGCTGATCTTGATGTGCTGCTGCCGGGTGAATCCGCGGTCCGATATCGCGAGTCCGCCCAGCGCCACGAGCATAATTTGCACCTTGCCGCCATAGCGGCGCTGGAGGAAGGCATGGCCCAGTTCGTGGATGATGATGGAGATCAGAGCCGCCAGCACAAAGGCGATCAAGTACTGGAAGTCGTCTGGCGTCTTGGCCAGCGCTCCGCCGCTCAGAAGCACTGCTGTCACCCAGAACATCCAGTGGATGGCAATCGGGAAGCCAAATAGGGAAAATCGAATCATAGTTGAACCTCTAAAGGAAGGCTACGAATGCAACCAGATTGCGGCGGTGGACAACTTTCCTTGGGAATATTCCGCCGCTCGTTCGTCTTACAAGGGTAGAGCAGGGATGCAGTGCGCGGTTTGTTTGAACCTCCGGCTTGCAATCCCGATCAGAACCAGTCCATCCTTTCGTATTCTACTCATGTCCACTGTTCGCCAATACCCCATCTCCGCCGTCCGGGGCAGTGTCCTCGCTCACGCCGCCCGCGCCCTGACCCTGGTTGCCGGCCTTTCCCTCGCCACCATGTCCCAAGCTGAACCCGAGAAAAAGGAAGAACCGAAGACCGAAACTGCTGCCAAACCTGACGCTGCTGGACCCCGGGCCCCTCTTCCTACCAAGGAAGAGCTCAAGCAGAAGCTCACCCCCATCCAGTTCGCCGTCACCCAGCAGAGCGGCACGGAACGCCCATTCACCAACGAGTATGACCATCACTTCGAGGAGGGCATCTATGTGGATATCGTCTCCGGAGACCCGCTCTTCTCCTCCAAGGACAAGTTTGACTCGGGATGCGGCTGGCCCGCCTTCACCAAACCGATCAATGACAAAGAGGTCAAGGAACTCGCTGATACCTCCCATGGCATGATCCGCACCGAAGTCCGCTCCAATCGCGCGGACTCGCACCTGGGCCACGTTTTCAATGATGGCCCCAAGGACAAAGGCGGCCTTCGTTATTGCATCAACTCCGCCTCCCTGCGCTTCATCCCCAAGGCCAAAATGCAGGAAGCCGGCTACGGTGGGCTGCTCCATCTGTTTGACGACGCCAAGCCGAAAACGGAAGCCACGGCCGCTGCCAAGACCAAGGAAGAAGAAAAGAAGTAGTTTCACCTGCCTCTGCCACGTTTCTGCCCTGTCATGTTTTCGCATGACGGGGCTTTTTTGTGTTTGGGCATGATGGGAAGCAAGCCACCCCTTGACCTCGCGGGAGTAAAGGAGGCGGGGTCTCCGGCCCCGCTGGGGAGCGGAGGGGGATGGCAGAGTGTGTGATTGTATGAAGTGACCGTCCATGGCGTCAGGAGCGTGGGGCTGGCATGGCGTTGCCGACAGATGGAACGTTGGGCGAATGATTGTCAGCCAGGGGACCCGATAGGCTGACGTGGAGGTGTTGATGGCGGTGGGAGAGAGCGGAGGCAGTCGGCCTCCACACCTGATCATCCACTCTGCAGGTACCCAGGGTTGACTCGCTTAGCGCTCGTTCAACCGCTGGGCTGTGTTAGAAATCCCCTTCGGGGATTGGCTGAGGACTGAGCCGAAATCGGTTGCTTGGCGACAACTGCAAATGTGCGCTGGGTGGATGGCAACGGCGGCTGATTCCCCAGTGCGGCGGTAATCGAACGGAGAAACTCATTGCCGTGTCACAATCGCCGGCATTTTCCGATGCATGTCTTGTCGGGGGAGATCCCCGACTGCCCACGCCGTGCCTCCCTCCCGCTCAATTGACTCCTCCGCGCCGCTGCCTCTGGCAGAGGGCGACCGTGTCACGATGCGCCCTGGCTGGCATGCCGGGTTTCACCGGCTGATTTCCTGGCTCTACTTCGACCGGGTCACGGTGACCGGGCGGGAGCATCTGCCTGCGCCTGATGCGGGTCCCGTTTTGTTCCTCTGTCTGCATCGCAACGGGGCGGTGGACGCCTTTGTCTATCACTCGCTGCTGGCCCCCACGCGGTTCATGGTCTCAGTCCAGTTGTGTCGCAGTTTCTTTGGCCGGTTGTTTTTCTCGGGCATTCAGGTCGTGAGGGACAAGGATCGCGCCCGGACTCCGGATGCTGACCGGATCAACCGGGAAGCGATGGGAGAATGCCTGCGTCTGCTGTTGCAGGGAGGGCGACTCACCATTTTTCCTGAAGGCACCAGCACTCTGGGGCCGCAGCACCTGCCCTTCCGCGCAGGAGCGGTGCATCTGATCCAGGACTTTCTGGACTCTGGGCGCAGAGATTTGCAGGTCATTCCTCTGGGTGTCCACTACGAGGAGCCCTCGCTGTTCCGCCGCCGGGTCGAGGTGGTGATAGGCCCGCGTATTCCTCTGGAGATCGATGAAACAATGTCCGCGCGACAGAGGCTGGTGGAGATCCGTCGGCGCATGACGCTGGCGCTGGGGGATGTGGGCATCAATGTGCCGACCCCGTCCGATCAGGAGGACGTGCAGCGCATCGCCTACGCCCTGACCCTGGGCACAGAGCATGAATACTTTGCCATGATGAAGCGGCTGGAGCGGGGCGTCCCGGCTCCCATGCTGGAGGCCTGGCGTGGGTTTCAGGAGTCGATACGTGAACGTCAGGCGGCGGCCCCGGGCGTGCGGCTGCTGTTTCACCAGGGTATTCCGCTGTTTCCCATCAAGCCGGTCCCCGTCTATGTGGCGGCGTTCTTCGTTTTCGGCATCATCTGGTTGCCCGGCGTGCTGCTAAATCTGCCCCCGCTTCTTGCTGGCTGGCTGGCGGCCCGGAAGCTGGCGGATGACGAGAACGTCGTGAGTCTTTGGAAGTCCATGGTGGGCGTGCCGGTCTTTCTCCTCTGGTTTGCGGCTCTGGTGGTGGCTTTGCTTGCGGCAGGCCAGTTGGCGTGGCTGGTCTTTTATCTCCTGTCCACCCTGGTCAGCCTCCAACTCACTCATCGGTTTGCCAAGGTCACCATCGCCGTGAACAACGCCTTGCGTCACCCTGCTCTGCGTCTCCAGGCGCTTGCTTTTCATCAACGTTTGCTTGAGGAGGTGGGACATGACCCGGCTTGATCACTGGAAGATCCTTCCTCATGAGTGGGTCTTCGGCCTGTTCTGGATCAGCAGCACCATCCGGATCGCCTGGGTCACGGGCTGGCAGCAGGATGCCATCCTGTTCACCGTGCTGCTGCTGGTGAACGTCGCCCTCATTGTGGCCTGTCGCCAGTGGGAGCGGAGTCGTCGCCTCGCCTTTGCCCGGCTGTTGTACTACCCGGTGGCCATCAACTTCACCTATGGGGCCATGCGCACGGCCGTGCCCGCCATGACGGCGCGCCGCTGGGACGCGGAGCTGCAGGGGATCGATGAAAGAATCCTCGGCGGTCATCCCTCCCTCTGGCTTCAGGCCCATGTGCACCCCCTGGTCACGGAGGTCTTCAGCTTCTGCTATCTCACGTTCTTCTTCGCCCTGCTCTTCAGCTGGATTCACTACTACCGCCGGGGGCTGGACCTGGCGCGGCTCTTCACCGCCGGATTTTTTGCCGTGTACGGGCTGGGCTTCCTCGGTTATACCCTCATTCCTGCGGCGGGACCGCATTTGGACCCCGCTTTTGCCGCCCGCTACACCGTGCCGCTGGAGGGTTGGGTGTTCACCAAGTGGAACGCTGCCCTCGTGGAGGCGGGGAGCAACCGGGTGGATGTCTTTCCCAGCCTCCACACGGCGGTGACGGCGTTCCTCCTGGGGTTTGACCTTCGCTTTGCACCCGGCCGATTCCGTCTTTGGCTGGTGCCCACCGTTGGCCTTTGGCTCTCCACCATCTACCTCCGCTATCACTATGTGACGGACGTGGTGGCTGGGTTTGCCCTGGCCGGCTTTGCCCTCTGGCTGACCCGATACCTTCATGCCCCCGACCCACACCCGACATCCTCACTCCGACATGAGCCTGCTGCTTCCCTTTGACGATCAACGCGCCACCCGGGTGGATCTCTGCGGGGGTAAAGGAGCCAACCTGGCCCTGCTCACCCAGCATGGCTTCCCGGTTCCACCCGGGATGGTGGTCACCACCCTCGCGTACCAGGAGTTTGTATCAGGACTGGGGGAGGTGCTTGCCCAGGCCGCGGATCTCTCTGCCGGGGATCCGGTTCGCCTCCAGCAGGGTGGTGCGCGCCTGAGGGAAGAACTCGCCCGCGCACCGCTCCCGGAGGCCGTGGCTGCCGAGGTGCGCCAGTCCCTGGCGGCCCGCCCGGCGGGGCAGGCGTACTCGGTGCGTTCCTCCTCCAACCTGGAGGATCTGGCCAGTGCTGCCTTCGCGGGCCAGCATGATACCTTCCTCAATGTGATTGGCACAGACGAAGTGCTGGCGAAGGTCAAGGCTTGTTTCCTTTCCCTCTGGCATGACCGCGCCATCGCCTACCGGCGGGAGCACGGCTTTGACCACACGCATGCCAGCATGGCGGTGGTGATCCAGCAGATGGTGCCCTGTGATGTCGCAGGCGTGGCCTTCAGCATCAATCCCGTGAATGGTGACCTCGGTACGATCGTGGTGGATGCCAACTACGGACTGGGGGAGTCGGTCGTGAGCGGGGAGGCGGAGGTGGACCACTTTGAGCTCGACAAGGCCACGGGAACGGTGAAGTCCCGCACGGTGGCCGCCAAGTCGCATATGGTGGTTTCCTCAGACCAGGGTACGGTGGATCGTGTGGTGGACGATGCCGCCGCATGTTGCGCCTGCTTGAGTGACGCGCAGCTTGCCGAACTGGCGGCGCTCCTGGTCCGTGTGGAGCGTCACTACCGCTTTCCGCAGGACATCGAATGGGGCTTGCTCGGCGGCACACTGCACCTGCTCCAGTCCCGGCCCATCACCACCATCCCGCCCAAGTGGACCCGGGACGAGTCGGCCGAGCGTTTCCCCAATGTCATCACGCCGCTTACCTGGGACTTCGTGGAGGCCGGATTTCACGAATCTCTCCACTATTCCTTCCGCCTCATGGACTACCCGGCGTTCCGCGGGAAATGGTTCGCCAGCTTCGGTCACTACATCTATGGCAACCAGAATGCCGTGCGACTTTATGCGGGACGCACCCCTTTCCACTTCACCAACCTGGAGGATCTGCTGGGGCAGATGCCCCGGTTGCGGGAGGAATACCGTTGGGTGCAGGAACTGCCGGTGACATGGATGCGGGATCTGGATGGCTACCTCATCCGTCTGGGTGTGTTTTCCATGGTGCCACTTCAGGAGATGAACGAAGCCGCCCTGTGGGCGCATGTGAAGGAGGTGGTGGCGCATGGCGCACGGTATTTCCGGCCCAACATCGCCATCTCCATCACCCAGTCCGTGCTGTGCCGTCTGCTGCTGAAGCTGCTTGCATACGTGGTCGGTGAGCAGGACGCGCGACCCATCTTTGACGCCCTGATGTCCTGGTGTGAGACCAAGACCGGTCAGATCAACCGGGAGCTGTTTGAGCTGGCGCATCGCGCCCAGCAGAAGCCCAATCTGGCAATCTTGCTGAAGGAGGTTCCCTCACGCGAGATCATCGAGGATCATCTGCTCGAACCGTTCGAGGAGTTTAACGCCCAGTTTGAGCGCTTTATCGAGAATCACGGGCACCGTGAAATCGACTTTGATGCCTATCAGCCCCCTTGGCGTGAGGCACCGTGGGTGGTGCTGGACAACCTCAAGATCATCCTCGCTTCGCCCATGCATGCGGCCCCGGTGAAAAAGGAGCGGGAAGTGAAGGTGGCGGCACAGCAGGCGGAGTTTCGTTTGTTCAGCAAGCTCCCGCAGGAGGCCCATTACTTCTTCTCGGAGATCCTCCGCCTGGCGCGGGCTTACACCAGCCTGGATGACCTGGAACACTACCAGACCACCCGGCTCAACCAGCCCCTCCGCATGGGCTTGCGGGCGCTGGGGGACCGGCTCGTGGCGCGCGGCGTATTGGAAGAGGCCATGGACATCTTTTATGCGCATGAGGCGCAGATCGAAACCGCAGTGCATACGGGCAGCGGTGCCGCCTGGAGGCTGTTGGGAGAACAGGTGCGCGAACAAAAAGCCGCCTGCCTGGCGGATGCCGCGCGGGAGCCGGAGTGGAATCTGGGAGAGTCGGCTCAGGAGCCCTTGGAAGAGTCGGGAGACATGACCGGACTTGCAGGCAGTCCGGGCGAGTCCGAGGGCGAAGTCTTTCGCGTGTTATCGGCCGACGACTTCGCGAAGTTTCCCAAAGGCGCTGTGTTGGTCGCTCACACCACGAGTCCGACTTGGACCCCGCTCTTCTATCTGGCCAGTGCGGTCATCACGGCCAGCGGTGGCCCGCTGTCCCACGGGGCGGTCACCGCCCGGGAGATGGGCATCCCGGCGGTCATGGCTGTGCGTGATTGCCTCTCGCGGCTGACCAACGGGCAGCGGGTGCGTGTGGATGGCTCCCGGGGGCGTGTCAGACTGGTGCAGGAAACTTGATCACCAGGCACCCAAGTCTTGCAAACCCCGGAGGGGCGGGGCAGTATCCCTTCTGGCATGAACTGGTATTACTCAGTCGAGGGTCACGCGCTGGGGCCCGTAAGCGAGGAGGCGCTGGAGAAGCTCGCCCTCGAAGGCGCGCTGGTGAGAGACACCCTGGTCTGGCGGCCGGAACTTGAGGAATGGGCTCCGCTTCAGAAGCTGCATCCCGACCTGCTCGAACGTGTGCGCGAGGCCCAAGAAAAGCCCGCGTCTGTGACAAAGGCCACTGCCCCGGTCCCTCTGGACGTGCCCTCCTCCGATGCGGCCGCAAACGGCGGCTCTCCAGGAGAATCCCACAGGGAGAAGCCGGGGCTCTTTGGGCGACTATTCGGACGTGAAAGGAATTGAGGAGCCACGCAGGTTTTTTGCTTTTCTCCACGGCTTCTCTCAGCGAGGGTGCTTCCGCTCTCCACGCTTCTCCCAACCCAAGACAGATCCCGCCGACACATGAACTGGTTTTACTCTGACAACGGACAACAAAAGGGCCCGATCTCTGACATGGAACTGACCACGCTGGTGCGTGGTGGGACCCTCCCAACCTCAGCTCTGGTCTGGAGGGAAGGCCTGCCGGACTGGCAGCCGCTCTCCCAAGTGCGGCCAGACCTCACCCAGGTGAGCCCCGCCACCCCCACCATCGGTGGCGTGCCGGTGTATGACAAAGGGCTCCTCCTTCAGCAGATGCGGGAAGGCGTGGTCACCGAGGCCACCCATCCCGGGGCGATGGAGTACGTTGGCTTTTGGTGGCGTTTCCTGGCCCGGTTCATTGACTACATCGTAGTCTCTGTGGGCAGCTGCCTGCTGTTCTTGCCCATCGCCTTTGGCTTGGGGATGGCAAGTGCCTCTGGCGGTGACACTGCCGGGGCAGCGGGGATTCAGATTATCGGCCAGCTCGTCATGAATTTCCTGCAACTGGTCATCTGGGCGGGCTATTACACCTGGATGACGGGCAAATACAGTGCCACGCTCGGCAAGCTGGCTCTGGGCTTCAAGGTGGTCAATGCCGACGGCACCAAGCCGTCCTACCTTCGGTCGCTCGGACGTTTTGCGGCGGACTATCTGCTTAGTGGCTTGATCTTGGGCATTGTCGTTTTCGTCTTGCTCATGCTGGTCATGGCTTTGGGCTTTGGCGGTTTCAGATCTCTCATGGAAAGCAATGAAGAAGCATTCGCCGGTGGGATTGCCTTTGGCGTGATCGCTTCCCTCTTCGTTGGCTTCCTGTTGGGTTCCTTCCCGTGGTGGATGGCGGCGTTCGATCCAGAAAAGCGGGCGTTGCATGACCGGATCTGCGCGACCCGCGTGGTGCGCAAGTAGTGCCAGCCGCACGTCCGGCCCCCCCAAAGAAAAAACCCCGGCAGTGATCATGGCCACTCTTCGCTGTACCAGTTGCGGCTACGCCATCCCCCAAGAAGCTTTCAAGGGGCGCGAAAGCGCCCCCTGTCCGCTCTGTGGGCGGGTGTCGCAGGCATGGGTGCTCCCGGCTTTGGCTGCGGGTGCGGGAGTTAACCCCGCCGCCTCCCGGCCACCCTCGTTGCCGGATGATCCTCCTGGTCCGGGGGACAATGTTTGTTTCTACAATCCCGAGCGCCGGGCTACCACGTCCTGCAGCCACTGCGGCGTGTTTATTTCCGATGCCTGGGCGGCTCAGTGGGGAGGGGAGACGGTCTGCTTCAAGTGTCTGGACAATCTCCGGCTCAAGCGGCAGGATTCCCGTTTCCAGTCACGGCGCGTGCTTTGGGACAACATCGCCCTCTTGACGACCCTGGCCCCCTTCCTCCTCTGCATCCCGTTGTTGCTGCTGGGACCGGTCGGGGTGGCGTTCATCGCCGTGTGTGTCATGATCAGTCTCATCACTGCCCCCACGGGATTGGGCCTGGCCATCTTTGCCTGGGGCAAGCCGCGCAGCCTGGTACCCCGTGGGCGGGGGCGGGTGGTGTGGGCCGGGCTGTTGAGCCTTCTTCAGTGTGCGACTTGGGTGGTGCTCTTCATCGCGGTTGTGTCCAAGAACTTTAATTGAGGTGGCAGATGAAGCAGTCCTTTGACGATTACAAGCATCTGGCCGGCGGCACCGGGGGCAAGGGCAGCCTTTGGCAGGGGCCTGACCACCTGCTCGTGGTGGAGGGGCGTGGATTCCTTCTCCCGTTTAGTGAGGTGTACCGCCGGGTGGACTACGACAAGATTCAAGCCCTGACTCTGGTCACCACGAAGTCTTACATCTGGGCTTCCATCGGCATGGGGCTCGCGGCGTTCTTCTTTCTTGGGCTGGCGTTTTTGAGTCGTGATGAGGAGCCATTTCTCCCGATCTCCCTGGTCATCCCAGGGGTGATGCTCACGGTCCTGTTGTTGATCAATGTGTTTCGCGGGCGTACCTGCCGCTGTTCGCTCCAGACGGCCGTGCAGGTCCTGCGGTTGAAACCTCTCGTCCGTGTGAACAAGGCGGAGCCAGTCATGCGTCTGCTGGAGGATCTCTGCCGCAGGCAGCAGAGCCATCTGGTCCCGGCCTCCCTTTCCCCAGCTCAACCAGATGCGGTGTCTGGGGCAGCTTCGCCGCTGCCACCTCCCTTGCTGCCAGGCGCCTCCATTCCGGGCGGCAAACCCCCGTGGCAAGGTAGCAACTGGACCTTCTTCACCGGGCTCCTCATGCTCTTGTGGGGGCCTGCGCTGGCAGCAGAGCTTTTTGTTCCCGGGCTGGCGCTCACCCTCTCCAGCGTCGTGCTGGGCACCCTGATCACAGTCTTGGGCATCATCGGCCTCGTTCACGCGTCCCGTTACCGGACCCCAGGCACCTTGCTGACCTGTCTCTGGGTGAATCTCGTGGTGGATCTGCTGGCCGGTCTGGGCATGTATATTCTGGCAATCGCGGCGGTCATGCACCAGGGGATGAACCATCCCGAAGACATGTTTGGCAAGAAAACGGTTGGAAACGAGCGCATCCTCTCCTTCCTGGCCGACTACTCCATGGAGCAGTGCGAGCCTTGGGGCTGGGGCTTGGTGGTGTTGGGGGGCTTGATCCTCATTCTGGGCTTGAGTATTGTTGTGTACGGAGGGCGGGGCCGTCGGCTCGCCCCGAAAGCTGTCCCCGCCACTCCTCCGATACCGCCCCCCTTGGATCCCGCTGCCTAAGAGTCCGGCTTCGTTCCTAAATCCCTCTCTCCCGTGTCCAACGCCATCTGTCTCAATCACCCCCTCCGGGAAGCAGCGGCCCGTTGCACTTCCTGTGGGAACACCTTCTGTCGTGAATGCATCACGGATCTGGACGGGCGCATGGTGTGCGTGGCCTGTCACCGGGAGAAGACCAGCGTCAAGGACAAGCCCAAGCGGGATTGGTTCCTGGTGACCGCTGGCCTGCAGGCGGTGCTGGGGGTGGCGATCCTGTGGTTCACCACCTGGGCCGTGGGGCGCATCCTGCTGAACATCCCCGCCGAGGTGCATGAGGGCACCATCTGGATGAAATTCTCCGGCATGTAGCCGGATCGCCACAGACCTTTCCCTCCCGAGTTCCCCCCCCCATGGCCCACCGCCAGCCATCCACCCTGCCGACCCTCATCACCTTGTTGGAGGAGGCCACCCACCTGCTGCGACGCTCCCCGGCGTCGGCGTGGCTGACCTACTACGCCTCGACCATCCCGTTCGCACTCTACCTGTTTTATTTCCTCAATGACATGTCCCGCTCAGCCAGTGCGGGAGCCCATGTCATGGAGTCGTCCCTGGTGCTTGCCCTCCTCTACGGGGGCATGAAGGTGGGCCAGGCACTGTATTGCGACCAGTTGGAGGCCGTCGTGCAAGGCCGGACTCAACCGGGGTCACTGCCCTTCCGCGGATGGTGCCGACTGGTGGCCTCGCAGATGCTCATTCACGCCACGGCTCCCTGGGTGCTGGTGATTGCGCTTCTGGCCATGCTGCCCTTCCCGTGGACTTACGCGTTTTACCACAACGTGACCATTCTGTCGGTGGACCATTTCCGCAAGGGGGGTACCACGCGGGAACTGGTTCGCATTGCCGCCCGGCAGTCTCATTTGGAATGGCTGCAGAACGCCACCACGATCGGCATCATCAAGCTGGTGGCCTTCCTGATGTATCTCAATGTTTTCATCGGGTTCGGCATGGGCGCCATGCTGCTGAAGTCCTTCACCGGCATTGAGAACCCTTTTAGCATGAACTGGATGCTCCTCTTCAGCACCGGCATTCAGGGTTTGCTGGTCATGATCTGCTATCTGGGGATCAACCCCCTGGTGAAGAGTATCTACATTCTGAGGTGCTTCTACGGCGAATCCCGCACCACAGGGGCGGACCTCGCGGTCATTCTGCGACGCATCACCTCCCTGCGGGCGGCTACGGTGGGGGTGACCCTGTTGCTGGCGCTAGGGTCCTTTGCCGCGGTGACTCCGGCCGCCGCTCAGTCCACAGCCGCGGCCCCGGCCCCGTCCACAGAGCCTGGGCGTGGGGGCGAGCTGTCGCAGAACATCGAGAGCGTGCTACAGGGCTCAGAATACCAGTGGCGCATGCCGCGGGACGGGGGGCCGAAAGTGGAGGAGGAGAGCTCCTGGCTTGCGAGCGGATTTAAAGAACTGGGGGCCTGGATCAACAGCATGCTGGAGCACATTGGCAATGCCATCGGGGATCTCATCGACTGGCTGTTTGGCGGGAAGGAGATGCCCGACATGCCCACGGATGCCCCTGGGGGCTCGGCCTGGATGGCCATGATGCCCAAGTTCCTGATCGTGCTGGCAGTCGTGCTGGTCCTCGGCGTGCTCTGGCTGTTCTACCGCAACTGGCGGCAGTCGCGTCTCACCCAGGTGGTGGAGGCTGAAGCTGCCCCGGCGGAAATCGATCTGGAAAGCGAGCACGTGGTGGCGACGCAGTTGCCCGAGAATGAGTGGTTGCGCCTGGCCCGCGAGAAAATGGAGGCCGGGGAGCTGAGGCTGGCCTTGCGCGCCCTCTTCCTCGCCACGCTGGCGCATCTCGGCGAGAAACGCATGCTCCAGATCAGCGGCACCAAGTCCAACGGAGACTATGTGCGGGAGATCAACCGCAAGGCCCGGGGGCACGAGGATGTGCAGGCCAGCTTTCTGCGTCAGGTTCGCACCTTTGACCGGGTCTGGTACGGCTGGCACGAGGTCACACAGGAACTCATGACCAGCTTCCAGGAGGAACACGAGCGCATCACCCGCCATGCAGCGTAACAACGCAGTCCCTGTCGTCATCCTGGTTCTGCTGGGGTGTTTTGCCGTCTGGTGTCTCTCCAGCATCATTGGGCGTCGTTTCTCGGCGGGGGATGCGTATCCGCCCTATTCCTCGCTGCGCAGTGATCCCCTGGGATCGCGAGTGCTGTTTGAGTCCCTCGACCGTCTGGATGGCACACAGGCGCTCCGCAACTACCGCAGCCTCGACAAGCTGGAAGGTGGCCCCGGTCAGACCCTCCTGCTGCTGCGTCTGACCCCCGAGGTGTTTGCTTCGCGGGAATTCAACGGCAAGGACGTGCAGGCCTTTGCCGCCCGTGGTGGCCGGGTGGTGATCACATTGGACGGCCAGGTGGGCAACTGGAAGGAGATGGAGAACCGCGTGGACAAGCGGCGGGACGAGAATGCCGAGCGACGCGAGCGTGAACAGCGGGAAGAGCGCCGGAAGGAACGGGAGAAGAAGCGGGAACGCGAACAGGCTGCGAAAAAGGATGCTCCCGCTCAACCAGCAGACAAGAACGGTGAGGACCAGCGCAAGCATGAGGAGTTGCAGGAGAGAATGGCCTGGCTGCTGAAGTCGAGATCCTTGAAGGCGGTGCTCGGTTTGACGGTGGAACGACAGAACTTTGTCATGACGGCGAAGGGGGCGATTGAACTGGAGAAGTCCCCCCAACTGCCCCTGAAGGACGGCGAACTGCCGGCGTGGTACAGCCGGACGTCCCTCAAGTTCGAGGAAATCCCCGAGAAAAAGCCCGCGGTGGATGACAAGGCGGAGGATAAGGTGGAAGACAAGGCGGAAGCTTCGAGCAAGGACGAGGAGAAAGACGAAAAGCCGGTGTCCACCTCCGACCGCTGGACGGCCCTTGCCGCAGCCAATGGGTCCATCATGATTGCGGAGCAACGTATCGGCCAGGGGAGTGTGGTGGTGGCCACGGACAGCTACTTTGCCAGCAATGAAGCACTGCTGAAGGAGCGGGCCCCGCAGTTCCTGGCGTGGCTTGTGGGCCCCTCGCGTGAAGTGATCTTTGACGAGTTCCATCTGGGCACGGTGGAGTCTCCCGGCATCATGACGCTCGCCCGTCGTCTGCATCTTCAGGGCCTCTTTATCGGTGGTCTGGTTCTGTTCGGCCTGTTCATCTGGCAGAGCAGCTCCAGCCTGGTGCCTGCGGAGGATGTCGCGGGCAAGGAGTCGGAGGCAGTGGTCTCCGGTCACGGAGCCACCGCAGGTCTGATCAGCCTGCTGCGGAGGGGCATTTCTCGTGGCCAGTTGCTGACCCGCTGCTTCGAGGTTTGGGAGAAGTCCGCTCGTCAGAACGGGGCCGCAGCTTCACGCGTGGCTGCGGCGGAAAAGGTGATGGCACCTGTGAAAGGCATCAAGCTCCCCGTGCGACAGGTGGCGGGCGTCTATCGCCAGATTTGTGAAGCCGTGCACACCGGGCCCGGTCGCAAGCAGGGTGGTGCGTAAGTTTCAGAGGCCTGCTCCGCCCGTCAGCACATACCCTGCAGCTTGGGCGGAGAGGGTGCCCATCCGCTCATAGATGGAAAGGATGTTGGTGCGGCCTTTAGTGCCATGCAGCCGGCTGGAGAGGAAGATGTAGAAACTGCCGGATGCAGGATCGATCCAGAGACACGTGCCTGTGAATCCCGTGTGGCCGTAAGAGCCATCAGGAAACAACATGCCCCGGGGGCGGCTGTAGCTGGAGTTCAGATCCCAGCCGAGCCCCCGCTGGTCGGCCATCGCGGGTGGCGATTGCACAGAGGTCATCAGTTGCACCGTCTCCGGGCGCAAGACTCTGGTGCCCTCGAGCTCCCCCTGCCGCAGCATCATGCGGGCGTATCTTGCCAGATCACCGATGGTGCTGAACAGCCCTGCATGACCGGTCACCCCGCCCATGCGGCGGGAGGTGGGGTCGTGCACGACGCCACGGAGGAGCTGGCCGTTCTCGTCATTCTCCGTGGGGGCGATGCGTGGTTTCAGAGCATCTCCGGGCACATAGGTTGTGTCCTTCATCCGCAGAGGATCAAAGACATGCTGTCTGGCAAACTGGTCCAGCGGCTGTCTGGCCACGCGACTCACCAGCTCTCCCAGAAGGAGGAAATTGATGTCACTGTAGCGGAACTCTGCGTCAGGGAGGTGAAATGGCTCGGTGGTGATGATCAACTGATGCCCGGCTGCCCAGCCCGTCCACGGCGGATTGAGCGTGATGCCCGGGCGTAGTCCCGAGGTGTGGGTCATCAGTTGTTTGATCGTGATGAACTCCCGTCCGCTGCCGGTGAATTCCGGCAAGTGGCGGCAGACCCGGTCGTTGATGTCCAGCCTGCCCTGTTCATACAGCAGCATCACGGAGGGGGTCGTGGCCACCACTTTGGTAAGCGAAGCAAGGTCGAAAATCGTGTCCGCCGTCAGCGGCTCCACTGAAGGCACGCGGGCTCGCGATCCGTGAAAGCCTGAAGCCACAACGCCCTGCTTCTCGATCCACCACTCGGCACCGGGCAGTTGGCGGTTCTTGACGGCTTCTACCAACATCGCCTGGATCTCATCCAATCGGCTGCGCACCAGCGGCTGCGGGGCGGGGGACGCCCGGAGCGCCCGAGTCCCGCTCAAGGAGGCCAGGGCGGCAGTGTGAAGCCAGCGGCGGCGGCTGAACAGCATCGGCAGATTCTAACGGGAAATTCCTGGAAGGGAATCCTTGTCTGAGATTTTCACGAGGAGGATTTCCCGCCGAACTCCTTGCCGTTTTCGCCAGCCAGGGTGGAGTGCCGTCCCGTATGCGGGACCAATGCCGGCAGGGAAAGGTGGTGAGGTCGATGATTTCCCTTTGGCGAACGAGCTGAGGGCTGAAAGCCCGAGGTTATGCAGGGACGTCCGTCGTGGGCAGGCTTGATGAGGCCGGGCCTTCGGCCCTCCTGAGGTGGCATTGGCCTTTAGGCGGTCAGGGCCAGGGTGAACAGATGTTCTATGGTGGCTGCTCCCGGCGTAGGCTAGCATGACTTCCGCAGAGTTGCGGACACTGGTGAAGATGATGTCGATGCTCCAGGCTTCGGTCTGGCTGGCCATGGTGGCTGGTCTGTTCAGCCATGCCTTGCCGCTGAAGGCTGAAGACGTTGCAGTGTGGCAATGGTCTGCTCCGCTGGAAGGGACCGTTTCCCCTGAGACTCAGGCCGCTCCTCGCGCCTATCTGTGGATCCCGCCCACCTGTCAAAAGCTGAGGGGCCTGGTGCTGGGGCAGCACAACATGGAGGAGGAGTCCATCCTGGAGCATCCCGGATTTCGCAAAGCGCTGGCAGACTTGCAGTTCGCCGCCGTCTGGATCACTCCGCCATTGGGCATGGACCTCCAGGCGGATACGGCCTTGGGTGGGAGGTTCGAGGGAATTCTCAGCGCCTTGGGCGCGATTTCCGGGTACACCGAGCTGGGCACGGTGCCTGTGGTCCCCATTGGACACTCGGCTGCGGCCTCCTTCCCCTGGTCCTTTGCTGCATGGAAGCCAGAACGGACTCTGGCTGCCATCTCCATCAGCGGGCAGTGGCCGTACGCCACGGGGCCAGGCATTCCCAAACTGTCTGCGGACGCTCTTGATGGAGTGCCGGGCATGGTGATTATGGGGGAGTATGAATGGGCCTCGGATCGGGCGGGAGAGGGCCTCAAACAACGTCGTGAACATCCCCGGCTGCCGCTCTCGCTGCTGGCGGAGCCCGGGGGCGGGCACTTCGATGTCTCTGAGGCCAAGGTGGAGTTCCTGGCGTTGTATCTGCAAAAGGCCGCTCACCATCGCTTGCCAACCGAAGAAGGACAGCCTCTCGTGCCACTGGATCCCCGCCGTGAAGGGTGGCTGGTGGAACGCTGGCGACGCGATCAGCCCCGCAAGTCGGCGGCTGGTTCAGTGGCCCAGTACGGTGGAGATCCCGGGCAGACGTTCTGGTGCTTCGATCAGGAAACCGCTCAGAGAATCGAGGCCTTCGGGAACGAGCACGAAAACAAGAAAGCCCAACTCGTGGGTTATGAGCAAGCAGGCGTCAAGGTGGGGCAGGACAAGAAGACCCATCAGCAGGTCACGTTGCCGTTCTTGCCTGAACCAGATGGCATCACCTTCAAGGTGCGCGGCACCTTTCTTGAAGCTGTGCCAGAAGGGCGTCCTGTGAAATGGACCCAGCTTCCCGCTGGTGCGGAGATCGGTCATGCCTCCAGCGGCGGCCCGGTGGTCATCCAGAGGATCTGCGGCCCAGTGACCCAACTCGATCCCGAGACGTTTCAAATTGGCTTTGGGCGGCTTGGTTTCGACAACCCCCGCCGCTCGGGGGAGATCTGGCTGATGGCAAGCCATCCGGGAGATGGAGAGTACAAACGCGCCGTGCAGCAGGCGCTTCTGAAGATCCCGGTCCGCAACACTGCCGGCCCTGCCCAGCGCATCACCTTTGCCCCGCTTCCCAATCCAAAGTCCGGAACAACCACGGCGCCTTTGGTGGCCACCTCAGATTCGGGTGAGAAGGTCCGCTTCTACGTGCGAGAGGGGCCCGCACGGGTGGAAGGGGATACCCTGCATCTCACCCCGGTGCCGCCCCGCACGCGGTTTCCTGTGAAGGTCACCGTGGTGGCCTGGCAGTGGGGTCGGTCTATCGAACCCAGACTCCGGAGTGCCGAGCCGGTAGAGCGGACTTTTGAAGTGGCGCGTTAACGCCGTCAGCGGACAATTGAGGCTTGCCCGGCGGTCAAAGCTTGCGCATGGCGGTGGGTGGGATAAAGAAATTTTTCCGCCGCATGAAGCCTGCTGCATCATCCCCACCCCCGTCTGTGTCCGCAGTGGCCGACAGAGTGCGCACCCTGTTGGACGCCAAGCAGTGGCGCAAGGCCCGGGACGAGGCAAAGCAAGGGTGCAAGGCGGACAAAGCCAAGTTTCTGCCTCTGCTGATCGAAGCGAATACCGGCTTGACCAGGGAGATGATTGCCAAGAAGCAGATCTCTGAAGCGGAACAGGTGCTGGCCTACCTGGCCACCATCGCCCCCAAGGAATTCGTGGATGAGCTGAAGAAGGAGATGTTGGGGCAGAAGGAAGTCCAACTGGCCCAGCAGTCGGTGGTGCGTCCGCAGGGCGCGGGGGCAGCCCGGGTGCCAACTGTGGAGGAGGTGGCCGGACTTGCGGCTAGGCTCGGTTCTGGAGAGGAACTTGCCGCGTCTGATTGGAGCCGGGTGGACGCCTGGGTGGCAGATGGTCTGGGCAGGAACCTGCCCGCCCCCAAGGGGGAGGTCCCTCAGGTTGTCCAGGATATGACGGCAGTGTCCCGGGCGATTGACGCGGTGGGCGCAGGCAATTTCTCGGAGGCGCAGGATCTGCTTCGTCCGCTTTCGTTGCGGTCGCTCCTTCAACACTGGAAGGCGTTCCTGCGGGCTGTCATCTTCAGCCACCAGGGAGAGCGGGAGAAGGCTCTGAGAGGGTTCAGGTCCCTGGAGCCTTCCTCATTACTTTCGCGTGCCTCCGCGCCCTACCTGGCTCTCCTGAAGGAACCCATCCCTCTTGAGTCCAAGCCGTCTGATGAACAGCTGGCGTTTGGCCTGCTGGCCCTGTCGGGGGGAGATCCGGGATGGGCAGGCGCAGTCGCAAAGGCCGAATCTCACTGGGACAAGGGCGAAGTCTGCCGGGTGTATCGTGATCTTCGCAAAGGTGCCAAGGGCAAGTTCCCCACCATTGTCGCAAACGCTGCAGGGACCCTCACGGATTTGGTGTTTTGCACTCAGCAAGTGAATGATGATCGGCGTGATCAACTGCTGGCTGCAGTCATTGCGGACCTGCCACGGGCCCACACCCGGACCCATGAAACGCTGGCCCTGCTGCGGTGTGTCATGTTGAACCTGGACTTCCTGAAGGAATCGGACATCTCCCTGCTTTTCGAGCTCTATCTCAAGCTGTGGAAAAATGAAGGGGGGCTGCCACCTCAGACAGAGGCTCTGGCCCGGGAATGGATGGGCACGAAATGGGCCGATGAGGCAGTGGTGCCTTCGATGCGGATTCCGGGTCGCTTTGAAGTCCTGGTGCGCAACCCCATCGCCGCCCAGGCGGAGTTCGAGAAGGCCATCAAACTCCAGCCCGGCCGGGTGAAATCCTATTTGGGGTTGTGCCGGATCTTTGAGCGGACGGGTGAGATGGCCAGGCGGGAAAAGCTCCTTGCCGAGATGTGCCAGCGGTTCGAGGACGACAAAAGCGTGATGATGCTGGCTGGGGAGAGCGACTTGGGATTGAAGAAATTTGCCAGTGCGGTGGTGCATCTCGAGAAGGCGCTCCGGCTGGACCCGCTGGACACCCGTTTACTGGATGAAGTGGTGTTCGCCAAGGCAGGTCAGATCCTCGAAGCAGGGGGCAGTGCGCCGCGGGATGGATGGGCCCTGCTGGAGCCTCTGCTGGTGGATGAACCGAAGGTTCAGGCACGGTCCCGGTGGTGCATGCGCGTGATCCAGGGGGCCGGACAACGTCGTGGGCTCTCAGCAAACCTCCGGGAAGAGGGAAGTCAGATGGCACCTCACCCCCTTGTGGCGGTCTATTTTGAGCGTCTGGCCTGCCTCTGCTTTGCGCTGCCGGTGCCAAAAGACAGTGGCCCGCGATGGAAGGCTGTGCTTCCATCCGTGAAGGCCGACACCATCATCCAGCTGCTGGATGTCTATGAGTACTGGGTGGTGAGGCACAAGGCTTCCGGCACTAGGAGTCAGGTCCGGGGGGCGTTGGAGTCCGCGATCCCCGCACTGAATACAAAACACGCCACTCCAGAAGCGTTGCTGCAACTGACCGATGCCCTGGTGTCTCGTGTCACCAAGGACAAGAAGGATCTCCAGTTTGCGGAACTGTGCGACTACCTGATTTTTCTCCTGCACCAGCGGCACCTTTCGAAGTGTCACAAGCGAAAAGCGGACCCTCGCTTGAGGCTTGCGGTCGCTTTGTTGGACGATCTGCGCTGTTTCAACGGTACCATCTATGACCCGCTATCTTACCTTCAGGACCTGGCGAAAGATGCTGCCGCGGCAGGTTTGCCGGTGGTGGCGGAGAGGGCGCGCAAGTTGTTGCACAAGGTGAAGGAGTTTCACTTCAGCAGGAGGCCGGAATTTGACGATCCATTCGTCGAAGTGATCAGGCCGGGGCCGGACAGCTTGCCTGAGAGCAAGCCTGGGCCTTCCTTCGAAGACCTTCGCGGATTCATGGACATCATCCTCCAGATCAAGGCCTCCCTCCCGCAGGACGTTGCTGACATGCGGAAGATGGTGGTCAGAGAGAAGGTGATCCCGGTGGCGACGTTCGACATGCTGGTGGACTTCGCCAGGAATGCTACCGCAGAAGAGCTTGCCGGCATGATGACGGGGATGGACGGGTATGAAGGTGGGCCTGCCTACCGGCCAGGCCAGCCCAAGGGGCGCGGGAAGACCTCTCACCCAGACCAGCTCGACCTGTTCTAAACCACCACCTAAGTTGACTCATGAATCCCTACCTTGAACTGGGTGTCGCTGAAAATGCCAGTGACGAGGAAATACGCCTCGCCTACTTGAAAGGCATTCAAACGCGCTCGCCGGAAAGCGATCCTGAAGGTTTCCAGGTGCTGAATGCAGCGTACGACCGGGTCCGCACCTCTGATCTGAGGGACATGTGGCGGCTTTTCCGTGACGCCGCCCCCGGGGCATCGCTCTTGGACGCCCTGACCCGCCATCTTCAACAATCCGGTGTGGCCCGACCCATGCCCGCCGCCCGGCTCAAGCAGTACCTCCGTCTTTGTGCCCAAAAATGAATCCCTCTTTTCCCCTTCCTTACGGATCCGATGCAGATCCGGAAAGTTCCCCTCCCGGCGCGGTCGTGTCTCCTTCTGGCGTCCAGTGGAAGTCAGCCCTGCGTGCAGAGTTCGAAACCTGGCTTGAATCCGTGGATCAAATGGCCGAGCCGGAGGCTGTGGATATCGCAGCAGCTGATGAAGCGCCCAGCCTGAGGTCTTTTTACGAACAACTCACCACGGCGACCACGGAGTGGCGTCGCTCGGGGCGCCGCACGGCTGATGTGCTGGCACGTCTGGGGGACTCGCTCTCAGCCCTGGGGGAGGAAACGCGCCAGTTGCGTTTGCAACGGTCGCAAGAGGAGCAGGGAGAGGCGCTTCCTTCAGACTGGTGTCTGGCTTTGATCGAAACGGCTGACAAGATCCGGCGCATCCAGAGCGCCTTCGAGAATCCCCCGCAGACAGCCTCCCCCTGGTGGCCTTCTGCCCGTGCTGGCCTGCAGGCCTGGCGCAATGCGTGGCAAGTGCAGGGCGAGGCTTTGGCCATTCTGTCCGGCCATGTGGACGGACAGCTCAGAAAGGCCGGGCTGGAAAGGATTGTCACTCGCGGCAGAATCCTTGACCCATCCGTGATGACCGCCGTCAGTGTGACGGTGGATGGAACAGTGCCAGATCAGACGGTGATCGAGGAAACTCTGCCTGGGTACCAGCGGGGCGGCCAGGTCATTCGCGCCGCCCAGGTCCGCGTTTCCCGTTCCGCATAGAACCTCCCTCCCACAGAATTTTACATCATGTACGAAGTTATTGCAGGCATCGACCTTGGGACCACGAACTCTGCCGTTTGCGTGGTGGAGGACGGTGTGCCCAGAATCCTTCCCGTTCACGGCCAGCCCACCATGCCAAGTGCCGTGGGATTGGACCCCACAGGGAAACTCATCGTAGGACAGGCCGCCAAGAATCAGCAGATCTCCGCGCCAGAACGCACCATCACCTCCATCAAGAGACTGATGGGTGAGGACACGAAGGTCACGCTGGGCGACAGGCAACTTTCTCCGGAAGAGGTCAGCGCGCTGATCCTCAAGGAGCTGAAACAGGCCGCTGAGAAGGAGCTGGGTGTACCGGTGAAAAAAGCGGTGATCACGGTGCCCGCATTTTTCAACGAGCGCCAGCGCAAGGCCACTCAGGTGGCGGGAGATCTGGCCGGCCTTGAGGTGGTCCGGATCATCAATGAGCCCACTGCTGCAGCACTTGCCTATGGTGCTGGCCGTGAGGATGGGGAGACCATGCTGGTGTATGACCTGGGTGGTGGCACCTTCGATGTGTCTCTGGTACGGGTGGAGTCTGGAGTGGTGGAAGTAAAGGCCAGCCATGGAGACACCCATCTGGGTGGCGATGACTTCGATACGGAGCTCGTCCGGCTTGCTGCCGAGCGTTTTCGCACGCGTCACCGGACGGAAGGGGACCTCCCTGATCTGGTGCAGCGGCGTCTGAAAGGGACGATGGAGTCGGCCAAGATCCGTCTGTCAGAAGAGACATTTGTCCAAGTGCAGGAGGAATACCTGCATGCTGGACAGCACCTGGATACTGAAATCTCCCGTGCGGAGTACGAGGAAATGATCGCGCCCTGGCTGGACAGGACGCTGACCTGTCTGCACAGCACGCTGCGGGATGCTGGCATGACCAGCGCGGAGGTGGGCAAGATCATGCTCGTGGGTGGAGCCACTCGGACGCCAGCGGTGCAGGATTTGCTCAGGGAGCGGTTGGGGCTTGAAGCGCATTTTGAAATCAACCCGGATCTCATCGTCGCCATGGGGGCGGCCGTCCAGGGGGCCATCATCGCCGGACAGCCCCAGCGGGCCATTCTGGTGGACATCACTCCCCACTCGTACAGCGTGGCCGTGCTGGACCAAAACGTGGCGCACAGCCTGGTCTGTGTGCCGATCGTGAACCGGAATACGCCTCTTCCGGCAAAGCGGGCCAAGACATTCTACACCCTGATGCCAGGTCAGAAAGAGGTGAGGGTGGAGGTGTATCAGGGCGAGGGCTCCCTGCCTGAAGACAATCTCCTCGTGGGCGATTTCATTGTTGCCGGACTTTCCCCCACTGCTCCGGAAGACAGTCCCATCATTGTGGACTTCCATCTGGACCTCAATGGCATGCTCAAGGTGACCGCGACGGAAAAAATCACGGGTCTGGTCAAGACCGTGGTGCTTGACACGAGAGGGCAGCACCTGCTCGATCTGAAAGCGGCCCGGGCGAATCTCTCGAGCTATTACGACGCCATCACTGGCGAGTCGGCAGAAGAGGGTGATGCCGACGGAGAGGACAGTGACCTGGATCAGCAGTCCCTGCTTGCCACGGCGAAGTCACTCCGGCAGCGGGCGGAATCGCTTTTGGGCAAAGGCCTGTCTGACGATGACGCAGGGGAGATCCGTCGCCTGCTGGATCTCATTGGCACGGCGATCGGAAGCCAGGACTGGAGCAGCCTGGGCAAGCATTCCGACGCCTTGGGCGACGTCCTGTTCTACCTCGAAGATTAACTTGGCCCTGGCTCACACTCCCATGCCCGCGTGCTCCATCACCTGCCCCGCCTGTGGCAAGTCCAATGAGATCGAGGATGACAACCTTGCCTGCCGTCGTTGCGGTGCCGACCTGGAGCCGCTCCTGAGTCTGGATGCTGCGGCAGCAGGATTGCGACTTCTGGGGGCCCGGGCCCTCCGCCAACAGCAGCCTGAAGAGGCTCTTGCGCTGGCGGAGCAGGCTTGGGAGTTGAGTCCCAGCCGCGCTGCCGCCCAGGTGGCAATCCTCGCGGCAGTGGGATGTCGGGACTGGGAGGGGCTGCGGTGCTGGAGGCAGCGTCTCGTGGCCTTGTCAGGAGCTTAAGGCGAGAGCGGCAACCGGTGCTACAGCCGCACCGGAATGCCCTTGCTGGCCAGGTGGCGCTTCACGTCACCCACGGTGAACTCGCCAAAGTGGAAGATGCTCGCGGCGAGCACGGCATCCGCCTTGCCTTCCTGGAGGACGTCCACCATGTGGTCGAGGTTTCCTGCACCGCCGCTGGCGATCACGGGAATGGTGACGGCTTCGCTCACGGCCCGGTTCAGGGGCAGGTCATAGCCTGCCTTGGTACCGTCAGCATCCATGCTGGTGAGTAGAATTTCGCCTGCACCGCGGCGGCAGGCCTCGGCGGCCCATTCCACGGCATCGATTTCCTGGCCATCCCGCAGGGCCAGTTTGCGTCCGCCGTGGGTGTAAACGGACCAGGATCCCCGGTCATTGCGTTTGGCATCGATCGCGACCACGAGCGCCTGGCAGCCGAAAGCGGCAGCGCCTTCATCGATCACGCTGGGATTGAAGAGCGCCGCGGTGTTCAGGCTGACCTTGTCGGCACCGGCCAGCAGCATGGTGCGCATGTCGGCCACGGTGCGGATGCCTCCGCCCACTGTCACGGGCATGAAGCAGCGCTCTGCGGTGCGTTCCACCACATCGATGATCGTCCGTCTTTCATCACTGGAGGCCGTGATGTCCAGGAAGACCAGCTCGTCTGCGCCCTGGTCATTGTAGGCCACCGCACATTCCACCGGGTCGCCGGCATCACGCAGTTCCAGGAACTTGGTGCCTTTGACGACGCGGCCGTTGTTGACGTCCAGGCAGGGGATGATGCGCTTCGTGAGCATGAGAGACGGGTGGGAAAAGGGGAAAGGTTGAATATCTTGGTTAGACCAGATTGGCAAAAAAGCGAATCCTGCGAGAAGATGGGGCCGTCATGGCCGCCGCTGCACCCAGAAAGTCAGGCAAGAAAGTGGTCCCCGCCCGTCGGGAGCCTGAAGGCATGGCGCGGTCGGAGCTGGAGATGGACTTTCTGACGTTCATGGAGGTGGAGCGATCGGCTTCGCCCAAGACGCTGGAAAACTACCGGCATGCCATGAGTACGTTCCGGAAGAGCCAGCCGGCGTGCATGACCTGGGAGTCGCTGACGCCAGACGACTTTCGCCTGTATCTCTACGAGCAGATGAAGGCGGAACTGGGGCGCGCCACCATCCGGCTGCACTTCGCGGCCCTCCGGTCGTTCTTCAAGTTCCTGACGCGTCGCCGGGGTCTGGTGAAGAATCCTCTCCTGGAGGTGCAACTTCCCAAGCCCGAGAAGAAGCTGCCGGTGGTGCTGACTCTCAGCCAGGTGGAGACGCTCCTGAATCTCCCGTTGAACACCCCTCGTGAAAAGCAGGCCCCGGCGTGGGCACCAGAGCGGGATGCGGCCATCCTGGAGTTGTTCTACAGCACGGGTGTTCGTATCAGCGAGCTGGCCTCGCTGAACGTGGAGGATGTGGATGTGTACTCGGAGACCCTGCGAGTGATCGGGAAGGGGCGGAAGGAGCGCATCTGTCCCGTGGGTGGTCCCGCCATCCGGGCGATGCAGCGGTATCAAAGCCGTCTGGGAGTGTATTCTGGCCCTCTCTTTCGCAGCAAGGTGGGCAAGCGCATGACGAATCAGGCCATCAACAATGTGGTGGAGAAATACTGGAAACTATCCGGCCTGCCCGTGCAGGTGACGCCTCACAAGCTGCGGCACAGCTTTGCCACCCATTTGCTTAACAATGGCGCGGACCTGCGCAGCGTGCAGACGCTCCTGGGCCATGCCAGCCTGAGCACGACCCAGATCTACACTCACGTGACCACAGAGCGGATGAAAGAAGTGTACGAAGATGCTCATCCCCGGGCATAATGTGCTGCGTCCCCAGCCTGAAGGCATTTCAGGGCAAAGATGTCACGGACTTTTCGTGTCCAGCCCGGCTGAAAACGGCTGTTGGTAGGATGCCCATGCAGATTTTTCCGAAGTCAGAATGCAAGTGTACACTTGCAACTGTTTGACCTCTTCAGACGTACAGCCATTACCCCGCTCTCGCTGGATGCGGGTGGTCCAACCTGCAGGGCTGGCAAAAATACCCCCACGATTTCCACATGATCCAACGCGCCCCATTGTTCCTACTCGCGGTTGCAGGCCTGTCTGGCCTGGCCATTACTTCATGCCAGAAGAAGGCCAGCGGCACAGCTGGCGCGGCACCCGCCCCCCAGGTTACCGTGGCCGCACCGGTGGTGAAAAGAATCATGGAATGGGACGAGTTTGTGGGCCGTCTTGAGTCGCCCAAGATGGTGAACCTGCGCGCCCGTGTGGGTGGCTATCTGGAAAAGATCCATTTCAAAGAAGGTGCTGAGGTGAACGCCGGGGACCTGCTGGTGACGATTGATCCACGCCCCTACGAAGCCGCCGTGGAGGGGGCCAAAGCCGAGCTGGACCGCAACCGGACCCGGTCTGAACTGGCACGCAATGAAGCCAAGCGGGCGGAAACACTGATCAAATCCCGCGCCATCGCGGCAGAGGATTATGATTCCCGGCTCAAAGCCGCTGCAGAAGCCGATGCCGCCGTGAGGGTGGCGGATGCGGCGCTCAAGACGGCCCAGCTGAATCTGGAGTTCACCAGCGTGCGGGCTCCCATCAGCGGCCGCATCAGCAATGCCCCTGTCACGGAGGGGAACCTCGTGACCGGGGGCGAGAAGGATTCCACGCTGCTGACGACCATTGTTTCCTTGGACCCGATCTATTGTTACATTGAGGTTGATGAGCAGAGCGCGCTCAAATACCGGCAGCTCTACCGTGAGGGCAGGCGTCGTAGCGCGATCTTTGAGACCGTGGAAGCCCAGATGGGGCTCTCCAACGAGGCCGGATTTCCGCGCAAGGGCATCATCGACTTCGTGGACAACCAGCTCCGTCCTGACACCGGCACCATCCGCGCCCGTGGCGTGTTTGCCAATGCCGACAAGCTGATGGCCCCCGGCTTCTTCGCTCGTGTCCGCATCCCGGGTTCAGGAGAATACGAAGCCTTCCTGGTGCGCGACAACGCCATCGGCAACGACCAGGGCCGCACCTATGTCTTCGTCATCAACGGCGAGAACAAGGCCGAGTACCGCCCTGTCGATGTAGGCCCCATGGAAGACGGTCTCCGTGTGGTCCGCTCCGGACTGAAGGCGGGCGAAAAGGTCGTCATCAACGGTCTCATGAACATCCGCAACGGCGTCACAGTGAGAGCCTCTGAGGAGCCGATGGCGCTCCCCCCTGCGAGCCCGGTGGAGCAGGCGACTGCGAAGCGATAGGGGGGAATTATAAATTGAGAATTCTAAATTATAAATGGGATGCGTGGAACTCCAGAGGGCAGGGAGAATGTTGTTTTGGATAAGAGCTATGCCTTTGCGTTGGCAGTAATCGATGCCTACAAAAAGATGGTGGCGCAGCGTGAATTGGTTCTCTCTAAACAACTTTTGCGCTGCGGTACCAGCATCGGTGCCAACGTCGAGGAAGCCCAAGCCGCACAGAGTACTCGCGATTTCATCAGTAAACTTTCCATTGCCTGCAAAGAGGCCAGAGAATCCAGATATTGGCTCCGGCTCCTTGATCGTAGCAGTTTGTGCAACATCGACTTCAATCCGCTTCTGTCCCAGGTTGAGGAACTAATCCGGCTGCTTTGCTCCATACTAAAGAGCGTCTCTAAACGACTGACCGCCAAAGGGTAGCTCATTTATCATTTCTAATTTCAAATTTATAATTCTCTGATGAATCTTCCCCGGTTTTTCGTAGATCGCCCCGTCTTTGCTGCCGTGGTGAGCATTGTCATCACGCTCCTGGGTGGGCTGGCTTATTTCCAATTGCCCGTTTCACAGTATCCGGAGGTGGTTCCTCCCACGGTGGTGGTGAGTGCGACCTATCCGGGAGCCAATGCGGAAGTGCTTGCGGACACGGTGGCGACACCGCTGGAACAGGAAATCAACGGGGTGGAGAACATGCTGTATCTCTCCTCGTCTTCGACCAGTGACGGTCGACTGTCGATCACCGTGACCTTCAAGCTGGGCACGGACTTGAACCAGGCACAGGTGCTGGTGCAAAACCGTGTGAATGCCGCGCTGCCTCGTCTGCCGGAAGAGGTGAGACGTCTTGGGGTGACAGCCCTCAAGCGGTCACCAGACCTGACGATGGCCATCCAGTTCTATTCGCCTGATGACACGCGTGATGTGCTGTATCTGGCGAACTATGTGAACCTGCAGGTGCAGAACCGCATTGCCCGTGTGCCCGGTGTGGCGGAGGCTTCCACGCTGGGCGGTCTGGACTTTACGATGCGCATCTGGCTGGATCCTGAGAAGCTGGCAGTGCGCAATCTGACGGCGGGGGATGTGGTCAGTGCCATCCGCGAGCAGAACGTGCAGGTGGCAGCGGGCCAGCTCGGTCAACCGCCTGCTCCCAGCGGACTCCAGTTTCAGTACACGCTCACGACGCAGGGACGTCTGCGCAGCGCGGAGCAGTTTGGTCGTATCGTATTGCGCACGGGAGGCAGTGGGGATGTGATTCGTCTGCAAGATGTGGCCCGCATTGAGTTGGGTGGGAAAGACTATGCCGTGAAGAGCTATCGCGACGGCAAGAACTCGGTCTCACTGCGGGTGTTCCAGCTTCCCGGCACGAATGCGCTTCAGACCTCGGATGCCGTGTATGCCGCCATGGCAGACATCAGCAAGCGCTTCCCGCCCGGGGTGGATTACAGCATCAACTACGATCCCACGAAGTTCGTGCGCTCCTCCATGAAGGCGGTGCTTCACACCCTGGTGGAAGCCGTGCTGCTCGTGGTGCTGGTGGTGGTGGTCTTCCTGCAGAGCTGGCGCGCTTCCGTCATCCCGCTCCTGGCTGTGCCGGTGTCGCTGGTGGGGACCCTGGCGGTGATGTCAGCCTTCGGGTTCTCGTTAAACAACCTCTCCCTCTTCGGGCTGGTGCTGGCGATCGGGATTGTGGTGGATGATGCCATCGTGGTGGTGGAGAACGTGGAACGCTATCTGGCCAAGGGTTTCACGCCTCGGGAGGCCACCCTGCGGGCCATGAAGGAAGTGACGGGCCCCGTGGTGGCCATCGCCCTGGTGCTTTGCGCGGTGTTTGTGCCCACCGCCTTTCTGGGTGGCATCACCGGTGAGTTCTACCGCCAGTTTGCCCTCACCATCGCGGCCTCCACGGTGATTTCCGCGATCAACTCGCTCACACTGTCCCCGGCTCTGGCGGCTCTGCTCCTCCGCCACCACGAGGCCAAGCCTGATATCATGACGCGGCTTATCGAAGGGTTGCTGGGCTGGTTCTTCCGCATCTTCAACCGTGCCTTCGGTGCCATGTCAGAAATGTATGCCAAGAGCATCGCCAAGGTGATCCGGCATGCCGTTCTGTCCCTGCTGATCTATGGCGGCCTGATCGCCTTTGCCGTGCACGCCTTCAAAAAGGTGCCCACAGGCTTCATTCCAGCGCAGGACATGGGTTATTTCATGACGGTGATCCAGCTGCCGGACGGGGCCTCGTTCGAGCGATCTGATGAGATCGTGCGCCGGGTGGATGCCCTCGCTCGCGAAACCCCTGGCGTGGCCCACACGTTTGCCATCTCCGGCTACTCGAACGTGCTCCAGGCCAACCAGAGCAATCTGGGTGCCTGTTTCATCATTCCAGATGAGTTTGAGAAGCGCACGGATCCGTCGCTCAGCGCCAATGCGTTGATGGCCACGCTTCGCAAGAAGTTCGCCGATATCCAGGAAGCACGTGTGCTCGTCCTTCCGCCGCCGCCACTGCGGGGGCTCGGCAATGCCGGGGGTTTCAAGCTTCAGGTGGAAGACCTGAACAATGCCGGTCTGCCAGCCCTGGAGGCTGCCACGCGCAAGTTCCTGGATGCCCTGTCAGCAGAGCCTGGCTTCTCCTCCATGATCACCGGTTTCAGGTCGAACAATCCTCAGTTCAACCTGGTGATCGACCGCGAACGGGCGAAGACGATGAACGTCTCCATCTCCGCAATCAATGACACCCTCCAGACCTATCTGGGCTCGACGTATGTGAACGACTTCAACCTCTTCGGCCGCACCTGGCAGGTGATGGCCATGGCAGAGCCGGCGAATCGCATGAAGCCGGAGGACATCGGGCGTCTCCGCACCCGGAACATGAATGGAGAGATGGTGCCTCTCGGGGCCCTGGTGAAGGTGGAGCGCATCGGGGGTGCCGACCGTGTGCAGCGGTACAACATGTTTGTCTCCTCTGACATCAGTGGCAGCACCTCGGCCGAGATCAGCTCGGGTGAGATGATTCAACGCGTGGACGAGCTGGCCAAGCAACACCTGCCGGAGGGCTTCGACTACGAGTGGACCGACCTTACCTACCAGCAGATCCTGGCGGGGAATTCCATCGTGTACATCTTCCCGCTGTGCGTGCTGTTCGTCTTCCTCGTGCTCTCTGCGCAGTATGAGAGCTGGGCCCTGCCGCTGGCGGTGATCCTGATCGTGCCCATGTGTCTCCTTAGCGCCATCGGCGGGGTGTGGATCTCCGGGATGGACAACAACATCTTCACCCAGATCGGTCTGGTAGTGCTGGTAGGACTGGCTTCGAAGAACGCCATTCTCATCGTGGAGTTCGCCCGGCAGCAGCAGGATCTGGGCATGTCCCGGTTCGATGCGGCGGTTGAGGCCTGCCGCCTGCGCCTGCGCCCCATCTTGATGACCAGCTTTGCCTTCATCCTCGGCGTGCTTCCGCTGGTGCTGGCCAAAGGGGCTGGGGCGGAAATGCGAAATGCTCTGGGCACGGCCGTGTTCTACGGCATGCTCGGGGTCACCTTCTTCGGCCTGATTTTCACTCCGGTCTTCTACGTGGTGATCGCCAAGTTCATGAAGGATCGCAAGGAGATCAAGGACACCCCGGAGTCCCTGAAACTGCCTCATACCGTGCCTCATGGTGCTCCTGAGGGCGCATAGGGACTTTCGGGGGGAGCGAAAATGGTGTCGGTTGCTGGCAGCTTAGTTGCTGCCCGCAACCGCCTGGCAGGCCGAAAGAATGGGCGCTGGCACGCGTATCCTATATCCGTGGCCGCCCGTTACTCACTCTGCTGCGGAATCCCCTCCCAATGGCCCCAAAATTCTCCATTCGCACCCTTCTGGGCGGCCTGATCGCCGCTGCTCCCGGATTTTTAGCTGCAGCAGAAGCCCAGCCCACGTTTCCCGGGGATCAGATCGAGTTCTTTGAGAAGAACATCCGCCCCATTCTGGTGGAGAGCTGCCAGGACTGCCATGGCGGACATCGGCACGAGAACGGCCTCCGGCTGGACTCCCGGGCCGCCGTCCTGCGTGGTAGCGACTACGGCCAGATCGTGGTGGCAGGCAACCCCGAGGGCAGCAAGCTCCTCAAGGCGGTGAAGCACGCTCCGGGTGTGGAGGCCATGCCCAAGAAAAGGGACAAACTGAGTGCCTCTCAAGTGGCAGCCTTGGAGAAGTGGGTGGCCATGGGGCTTCCCTGGCCGCAGGAAAAGGAACAGGCAGTGGGTCACCATGACAAGCCGTCCTGGCAGGAGCATTGGGCTTTCCAAAAGGTTGCAAAACCGGCAGAGCCCACCCTCACCAAGCTCAAGGGTGAGGTGAAAAACGGCTTGGACAAGCATGTGGCCGCCAAACTGGAGGAGGCTGGCCTGGCCTTCGCCCCTGCGGCAGGCCGGGCCACGCTCGGTCGGCGTCTCTATCTGGATCTGACCGGCTTGCAGCCGACGTTTGAAGACCTGCAGAAGTTTGTGAAAGACCAGTCACCCGATGCGGTGGCCAAGCTGGTGGACAAGCTCCTGGACTCACCCCGCTATGGCGAACGCTGGGCGCGGCACTGGCTGGATGTGGCCCGGTACTCGGATGTGGACGGCTATCGCGCTGGCGGCGTGGACAACCGGTTGCCGTACTCCTACACCTACCGTGACTGGGTGGTGCAGGCGCTGAACAAAGACCTGCCGTACGATCAGTTCATCACCCAGCAGCTGGCGGCGGACAAGCTTCTCCCTCCGGCGCAGGGGCGGTCCGATCCTTCGCTCGCGGCCATGGGCTTCCTGACCATCGGCGATTATTTCCTTGGGGACCGGCTGCTGCAAAATGACGACCGCATCGATGTGGTGAGCCGTGGCTTGCTCGGTCTGACGGTCACCTGCGCCCGCTGCCATGATCACAAGTATGACCCCATCCCGAGCAAGGACTACTACGCTCTTTACAGCGTCTTCAACTCCAGCGAGACGCCGGACAAGCTCCCGGTGATCGGGGAGGCGGCAGACAAGGCGGCTGCCGAGGACTTCAAGAGCAAGGTGGCGGTGATTGAGAAGGAGATGCAGACCTTCCGTCAGGAGGTCTATGGCGACATCCGCAACAGCGCCCGGTTGAAGGAGTATCTCGTGTTCGCCCGCAAGGCGCTGGAGCTTCAGAGCGAACAGTTCCGCGGCGAGGCGGGCAAGGCCAAGCTGCGTGACCGCTACGCTGACGGACTGCGCGACATGGTGAAGCGCAATGCCTATGTGGCCAAGCCGCATCCCGTGATGCTGGCGTGGAAGAAGCTCTCCGACCTGCCTGACGGCGACTTCGCCGCGAAGGCCCCGGCGGTGGTTCAGGAGCTCACCAAACCCGAGAGCCCGGTCAATGCGGTGGTGAAGAACGAGCTGGCCAAGCGGCCTGCGCCCAAGACCTTCGACGATGTGGCGGGGCTTTACAGCGATGTGTTTGTGACCTGCATCAATGGCAAGGAGCCGGACAATGCCGACTGGCAGGCGGTGCGCGCCATGCTGATGGATGGCCGGTCTCCCATGGCAGTGCCGGTGGACCAGATTGACCGCTTTTTCACGCGGAAGGACCGGGAGCACATGACCCAGCTGGAGAACAAGATCACCAAACTGGAACTGACCTCCGAGGGAGCTCCGCAACGTGCCATGGTGATGCTCGACAAGGAAAAGCCCGCGGATGTGAAAGTGATGATCCGTGGGAATCCCGGGCGTCAGGGCGAACCAGCTCCGCGCGGTTTCCTGACCGCCCTGGGTGGCCAGAAGTTCAGCGAAGGCAGCGGACGCCTTGAGCTCGCCAAATTGATCGCCAGCAAGGACAATCCGCTGACGGCGCGTGTCATCGTGAACCGCGTGTGGATGCACCACTTTGGCAAGCCGCTTGTCAGTCAGCCCAGTGACTTCGGCGTGCAGACACCCAAGCCGGATCAGGCCGCTCTTCTGGACTACCTGGCTGCGACCTTCATGGAGCAGGGCTGGTCTTTGAAAAAGCTGCACCGTCTGATACTGACCTCCCGCACTTATCAGCAGAGCTCGACCACCACGCCAGAGAAGGAGGTCAAGGACGCGGAGAACAACCTCCTTTCCCACTTCAACCGCCAGCGTATGGACTATGAAAACATGCGCGACAATCTCCTGCAGGTCAGTGGCGCTCTGAATGTGGCCAAGGTGGGCGGCCGCTCCACCCTGCCAGAGACCCCGGATGCCGACAGCCGCCGCAGCGTGTATCTGTTTGTGAACCGGTACGAGCAGGCCACTGTGCCTGCCACGTTTGACTTCGCGAACCCTGATACGCTGAGCCCGCAGCGCTTCGTCACCACCGTGCCGCAGCAGACGTTGTTCCTCATGAACAGCCCGTTCATGAAATCCCGGGCTGACCAGGTCGCGCAGAAGGTGCCCGCAAACAACAGCGGCCTCGACTCGGAGAGTCTCAAGGTTTTGTATCGTCAGGTATTGCTGCGCGAACCCTCCCCTGACGAGGTGGAGCTGGCCGGCCGTTTCGTCAATGATGCGACCTCTCTCCAGAGCAACAGCCCCTTCACCTGGGCATACGGTTACGGCAATGTGAAGCGCGACGCCCCGAACGGCCCCGTGCAGGTGCAGTTCAACGCCTTCAAGAAATTCTTTAACGACAAGAAAATGGGCATTGTCTGGCAGGGGGGGGACAAGGTCCCTGATCCGGTTTCCAACTACACCTTTGCCCGCCTGTCAGCCAGCACGATCACCAGCCACGTGGGTGATGGTGACATGGCGAACATTGTTCGTTGGGTTGCTCCTTCTAATGCTGTGATTCGCATCTCTGGCACACTCCAGCATGGCAGCCCCCATGGCGATGGTGTCACCGGGTGGATCATCAGCAGCCGCACTGGGGTGGTAAAAGAGGTCCAAGTGGCCCCCAACACGGGCCGCAACATGGGTGTGGACCGCCTGGAGGTGAAGGCAGGTGAGGTGCTCGATTTCTGCGCAACCGCTGGCCCGAAGAGGGACAATACCAACGACGGCTACCGCTGGACCCCCCGCATCGAGCGCCAGGACTCCGCCGCCACAGGGTTCACCGTCTGGACCGATGCCGGTCGCGATTTCGTCGGCCCCGGCAACTGGCCCCTCAATCTCGCCCGCCCCCAGAGCCCCCTTTCGCAGCTCGCCCACGTACTGCTTATGAGCAACGAGTTTCAATTTGTCGAATAAGCACGCGAGCATTCCGCATTCCGAACTCCCCATTTCCCATTCCGCATTCCCTATGTCCCACCACGGTTTTAATCCAGAACACTCCTTCCTGACGCGCCGACAGATGCTCAATCGCATCGGCATGGGGTTTGGTACGATGGCGCTGGGCCAGTTGTTTGGCGGTATGGCGTCTGCGGCGGTGAGCAATCCCCTGGCCCAGCGCAGTTCCCAGTATGCGCCCAAGGCCAAGCGGGTGGTGCACCTGTTCATGAACGGAGGCCCGTCTCATGTGGACACGTTTGATCCCAAGCCCATGCTGACCAAGTATGATGGCAAGGTGCTGCCGAACACGTTGCGCACGGAGCGTCCCACGGGCGCAGGGTTGAAGTCTCCTTTCGAGTTCAGGAAATACGGTCAGAGCGGTCTGGAGGTGAGCGATCTGTTCTCCCATACCGCCCAGCATGCGGATGACATGTGTGTGATCCGGTCGATGCACGCGGATGTGCCAAACCATGAGCCTTCCCTTGGTCTCATGAACTGCGGTGAGTCCCGCCTGAACCGTCCGAGCCTTGGATCCTGGATCACCTACGGTCTGGGTTCAGAAAACCAGAACCTTCCTGGCTACATCGCCATGTGCCCCGGCGGCATGCCCATCCGTCGTACGAAGAACTGGCAGTCTGCCTTCCTTCCCAGCGCCTACCAGGGCACCTACATCAACACCAACCATGAAGAGGTGGAGAAGCTGGTGGAGTTCATCAAGAACCCCTCGCTGGACTTCAAACAGCAGCGTCGCCAGTTGGATCTGCTGACCCAACTCAACGAGCGCCACCTCGCAGAGCGTCAAAAGGACCAGCAACTTGAGGCCCGGGTGCAGAGCTATGAACTGGCCTATCGCATGCAGATGGAGGCCAGCGACGCTTTTGACATCAGCAAAGAGCCCCAGTGGGTGATCGACATGTACGGGGCCAAACCGGGCCGGGAGAACGCCTTTGCCCGCCAGTGCCTCATTGCCCGCCGTCTTTTGGAGCGTGGCGTTCGTTTCCTGCAGCTCTGGACCGGCGACGGCCAGCCTTGGGACAACCACGATGAGATCCTGGAACACCAGAAGCTCGCCGAGCGCACGGACAAGCCCATCGGCGCGCTCATGACCGACTTGAAGATGCGTGGGTTGTTTGATGAAACCCTCCTTTTCTGGGGCGGTGAATTCGGTCGTACCCCGTCTGTGGAACTGCCCACTCCGGGGTCCAATGCCGGAAAACAACGCGGTCGCGATCACAACCACTACGGCTTCAGCATGTGGATGGCGGGGGGCGGTGTGAAAGGCGGCCAGACCTACGGGGCCACGGATGAGTTCGGCTTCCAGGCCGTGGAGAACAAGATGCACGTCCGTGACCTGCACGCCACCATCCTCGCCCTGCTCGGTTTCAACCACGAGAAGTTCACCTACAAGTACGCCGGCCTCGACTTCCGCCTCACGGGTGTGGAAGACGGACCGAAGGTGGTGCGTGAGCTCATGGCGTAGGGGTGGGGTTGTTCTGTTGGCACTTCAAAGATCGCGGCAGCGTCTTGGAGTGCTGGCGGCTTGACGCCGCTTTCGCCGGGTGATGGAGGTGGTTGGCGTCTTGAACCTTGGTTCGGCTGGCTGGCGTATGCGGTGGCGTTGGGCTTCGCTGGTGTGTTGTCGTTCTTCGCGTTTGGTCGCGGTCAGAAAACGGTGTCGAGCCACCGTACTCCAAGACGCTTCGCGACGGTTGGAGGTGCTGGGGAAGAGTGGCTGATGATGGTCTGGACGTTCCCGGGCTTCGAATAGACAGCGCCACGTTACAAGCTTCGCATCTCGACGCATTGAACCCGGAGGGTTCTCCATGATTCGCCATGGGTCGGGCGAGTGTAGCGAGCCCTACCCAGGGATCCTGCAGAAATGCGCTCTACCGCGGAGCGGTAGGCCCATCGCGTTGCCAGATCCCTGACACCCCCCTCGACCTCTATTCCCATCACGCCGAACCACTCCCGCCGCCCGGCTGCTCGGGCAACAACTTCACCACGACCCACAGTAACCCACCCGCGACGGCGGCGAGAGCCACCCACAGCAAGACAGAGCCAGCACCGGATTCATCTTCTGCTTTGCGTTTCCCTGGTGCGACGGCCTCCTCCGGCCCCAGGGTGGCGGTGGATGGGGTGGCCAGATGGAGTTCACGCTCTACGAGCCGCAGGTCATAGCGCGGGGCAGGTGCTGACGGGTTGTCATAGTACAAATACACAGGAGCCCCGCTGGGCAGGGCCTGGAACTTCAATTGCGCCACTTGATAAGCTCCCCGCACGGCGGTGATCTCCATGGGCGTGTTGTCCGCATTGTCCGTCTCGATCCAAATCTCCCTGCCCGCCGCCCGAGTGTTCAACGGCACGGTGACAGTCTTCCCCTCCCCAAGGTTTCTCGCCGTCACGCTGCCCAGGATGGCGGAATAGTATTGCGACGAGCCGGAACGGTTGGGGCGTGTCTCCAGGATGTTGAGAGTTCTTTCATAAACCCGTGACGGGGTGTCAATCTCCAGCCGTTGCATCGAGAGATCTTCAAAAGGCAGCTCCAACTTCCACCGTGACCAGGTGGGGCGCTTGGGATCCGGTGCGAGAGTCGCAGGCAGGGGGATGGTGCGTGTGAGCCGTTCTTGAAGCACCAGGTAGGGCAGTTGACGCCCGTCCTGAACGAGGCGTAGATCAGCGAAATCATGATGACAGGTTGCCTCAAGGTCGAGTTCCAGGAGTTGCACGCCTGGCTGCGTGATCTGCACCGGTTTGCGTCGCCGCCAGCCGTTGGTGTCGATGGCGCTTCCTGATTCGGCAAACTGGCCAAGCACACCATCCTTGCGGTAGCTGGGGTTGGACTGGAGTTCCCCGATGGTCGCGGGGCTGGTCTGGGCCGACTGCAAATGAGAGGAAAGTGCAGCGAGATCATAGTACGGCGCGATGGCCAGCGGGTTGCCGCTGTACAGCTTCCAGGTGCCCAAATCCTGGGCGGCAAAGAGCAGATGCACGGGATAGCGGGTGGCCTGGACGCCGTCGATTTTCAGTGGCGGGCTGTTCCCGTTCTCAATGTCCAACACCAGTTGATCCCCCAATGCCTGACGATGCACGGGGATTTCCAGTGAGGTGGCGTTGAGTTCGTCTGCTTGCAGCCGGAACACGGTGCCGTCTGCGAGGGGCGAGGCATTCGCGCTGCGGACCACCGCCTTCCTGCTGAAGACAGGATCCGCGGTCTGCAGACGGAGCATGCCCAGCCAGGCATGCGGGGTTTGAAGAGTAAGATGAAGACGGGTGATGCCGGGGAGTTCCTCTGTCTTTGTCAGCGTGATGGCTTCCTTGATGGTGGCTGAGGCGGTCTGGGGCAGTTCCACGGTGGCACCCGTGAAAGCTGCGGGCGGCGACCTGCGATCATCGAGGGTGACGCGGAGTTGTTTCCAAGATCCGGCTGGAAAGACAAGACGGAGGCGGCTGCTGCCATCCCGCTGGCGGAAGACAATGCCGGGTTCACCGATTGGCTGCCAGGTGGCTCCGTCCTGGGAACCCTCCAGGGTCACTGCCTTGATGAAGGTGGGGGTGGCGGTCTCCAGGGTGAGGGCGCGGATGGATTCACCGGGTGGCGGCACCATCTCCAGGCAGGTCTTGTCCCCATCGATGCGGGCCCGAAATCCGGAAACGGCCCGCGTGGTGATCGTTTCTAGATGAGGCCACTGCAGCAGGAAAGGGGTTTCCACTCCCGATGGGTTAATGAGGCGGAGATCGCTCAAGTTCTGCTGGGCAGCACCATGAGTGGTGGAGGGAATCTCGATTCGCACTAGACCTGCCGCAGCCGGCCTCACATTCTGTACGTGACGCCAGTCCGTCAGAGGGGGCGTGCTGTCTTGCGCCCGGGCGGAAGCCACCGTCAGCATCAGAGCGAGAGGCAGCCACCGCGTCAGAATGGAAGACTGGGTTTTCATGCTTCGTCAGTGGGATGGCTGCGGTCCAGGAACTTCTGGTAGAGGAACGACGCGGCGAGCGCGATGAGAGCCACGATGATGAGGGCCCCAATGCGGTAGATGCTGCCGATATTGGCGAGGTCGTGGAAGAACAGCTTCAACAAGGTGATCGCGAGCAGGCCGATGCCGGCGTAGCGGGTCGCCGCTGTCCGCAGCCAGAAGCCGAGCCCGAGCAGGCCGAGGGCGAACAGGCCCCAGGAGATGCTGGTGGTCATGTCGCGGGCGAAATTCCCGTCGAAGTTGAAGGCGATGAATCGCTGGCCCGGTGCGGTGAAGTAGTCGGCGATTTCAATATTCAACAGCAGGAAGAGGAGCACTCCGCCCAGGGCACAGAAGAGGCTGCGCAAATTGATGTCCCCCAGCTTGTGACGTGGCGGAGCCAGCCACCAGGCAGCGAGGATGAGCGCGGCGGCGGCCAGGCCGTAGGTGTAGAGGTGCCAGTTCAGGATCGGCGTCTCGCTGCGTGGGTAATAGGTAAGTACGGCGGGGTTGAGTGCCAGGCGGACGAAGGCGGCGACAAGCAGGCCGGCTCCGGTGGCGCGGAGTCCGCCATGGGGCACACGACGATACAACCAGCAGAGGGCGGCTCCTTCAAAGGCCCAGCCGAGGGTGATCCACTGTCTGTCGAACTGGATCGGGAAGATGAGGGTGATGAAGAATAGCCCCACCGCGCCGAACCAGGCCAGTTGCGAAACGCGGGCAGGATTGGCGGCATCGTGACGCTTCAGCACCATCACCAGACTCAGCAGTGGCGCCACGGCAAAGGCGGCGGGCAGCAGGCCCATTACGTCGTTGGGCCAGGTGATTCTCACCAAGTCATGAACCAGCAGGAAGCCGCCGACTCCGGAGAGGGCTGCAGCGGCCCAGGGGAGGATTGCCCGCTCAAAGACCTTACGGAAGATGAAGGGATAGAGCGTGAACAGGAGATAGAAGCCCAGGTACCAGAAGAGCGGCTGCCAGGGGGAACTGATGTCAAATCGGTGCACATGCCAGGAGATCTGCAGGCCCAGGCTGCACAGCATGGCCACGGGTGGAAGGCTGCCAATGCCGCTCACCCGGGTGAGGCCAAGCATGAAGAGAGTCAGGACCAACGCTGCGCCAAAGACCGGTGCCGGATTCGGCATCGGAATGTGAAGCGATGCCATGATGAGCAGCAGGAAGGGCAGGGTGGCAGAGCTGATGGGCAGCCACTCGGCGAGACTGTTTGGGAGCAGGTCGCGGTCCCCAATCTGAGTCGGCTGGGAAGCCAGGACCCGGCGTGAGAGGAAACAACTGGCGGCGATGAAGACCACGGCGAAACCGCAAAGAATGGTGAGGAAGCCGGGCATGCTGCCGGTGGTGGCAGGCAGGCGGAGCAGCCAGGCCAGGGTGGTGAAGAGCGTGAGGACGATGGCCGTCAGCACCGGGAGCAGGGCCCGGGTCACCACCGCGAGACCGATGATGAGCAGGTTCACCAGCAGAAGGGCGGGCCAGAGCACGAAGGGCACTGCCGGGAGCCTCAGCACGGGAAGAATCATGAGGAGGAGCGCCACGACAGGCACGAAACCCGCAATGGTCTGCGGTGTCCCAGGGTGGCGACGTGCCCACACCACACTGAAGGCAGTGTGCATGAAGCCGAACACCAGATAGATCGCCAGCGCGGCGGGCAGCATGTCAGCCGTCAACTGATGCGTGCTCCAGATCGAGAGATGGGTGAAGGTGAGCAGTCCAACGATGGCCTGGGCGGCGCGGACGCGGGGTTCGATCCACACGATGGCCAGGGCGGCCACATTCACCAGCAGCACAAACGTGTACAGCAGGCCGGGGCGCTGGGTGATTTCTGGGACGTCAAAGAAGGAGAAGCCAATGATGAGGGCACTGCTGCAGAGCGCAAGGGCCGCGCCCACCGGATAGAGGTCCTCGTCCTCGCGACGCTTCGACCACCAGGCCCCGACGGTAAAGAGGACGGCAAACCAGAGGAAGACACCTACCACGATCCAGGTCTTGGGCCCGTACATGTAGCCTTCCGTAGAGAAGAACTTCGACATCCAGCCCAGTTGCATCAGGATCGTGCCCGTGGCTCCCAGTGCGGTGAGGTGGAGCCAGCGTTTTTTCTTGGCCACAGCGATCAAACCCAGGTCAAGCAGCGTGATGTAACCGAACAATCCCCAAGGGTTGTCCTGGCCAGTGGAACACAGGATGGGAGTGAGGAAACCACCCACCATGCCCAGAACCGCCACCACCATGGCATTCATCCGCACTGCGAGAAGGAAGGCGACGGCAGTGATCAACGTCATGAACCCGAAGGTGGTGATCGCGTTGAAGAATGGGAACCGGTACAGGGCGTGGGCGGCGAAGGTTACACCGTACAGGACCAGCACTCCCGTGGCGCTCAGGGTGTGGGCCAGCACGGTGTAGGTCTTTTTGGCGCTCAACTTCAATCCACCCACGGTGAGGCCAATGCCGAACACCAATCCGATGGCAACGCGGACCGACGGCGGAATGAGATTCTGCTCGAAGGCATACTTCACAAAGAAGACGATACCGAGGAAGAGGGCCAGACCGCCGAGCCAGGCAAAGAGCTTCACGCCCATGAACTGCTCCAGGGTGAAGGCGGGTTTCTCCTGAACCGGCTTCCGGGCCGCTGCGGGCAACGGCATGGGCGGAGGCATGACAGGCGTTGCCGGTTCGCTTGCCGGAATCGGGGCCGGCGTGGTGGCAGCAGGCAGGGGCGGAGGAGCGAGCGGGGCGGGGACAGTTTCTTCCACTGCGGCAGGAGCCGGGACAGATTCCAGCGTTTCCGCCAGCTCTGCCTTTATCTCCGCCGCTTCCTGCGCTTGTGGTGGCGGCACCGTTGAAGGCGGGGAAACCGTTTGAGGTCCGGCTGATTCCGGGGGCGTTGCTGCCAGGGCTGCTTTGGCAGATGGGGCTGCGCCATCCCGCAACTGGCTCTCCAACTCGCCGATGCGGCGGTTCATATGGTATTGCTGATCGGTCAGACGGGTTAGCGCCTGCCGCAGCCGTTCCTCGAGCTCAGCAGTTTTGTCCCGCGCAGCGCGAGAGACGATGGCCGCCCGGATGGGCAGGACGAAGACCAGCACCACAAAGGCGAGGAAAAAGAGAAGGCCAATGACTTCCATACGACGTGCCAGGTGTTGCCCCGGTATAGAACCCTAGTCTGGGACGGGGTGACGACGAATGGAAATTGATAAAGTTTGACCGTGTATTGATGGACTGAATACAGTGGGCCATCCCCAGACCGACCTTGCATGAACGTCCACCATCTTGAGCTGTTTTTCTACGTGGCCCGGCATGGCGGGGTGAGCGCGGCCGCCCGGCACATCCCCTACGGCATCCAGCAGCCAGCCATCAGCGCACAGATTCTGCAACTGGAGGACAACCTCGGTGTCACCTTGTTTCGGCGGCGACCTTTCCAGCTCACGAGGGAGGGGCAGGTCCTCTTCGCCTATATAGAGCCATTTTTCGCAGGACTGGATGACATGGCCCGGCGTCTGCGGGGTGGGGTGGACAACCGGCTCCGCATTGCCGCGCCTGAAATCGTGCAGCGGGAGTACCTGCCTGAGCTCCTGGTCAGGATGAAACAGCGTGTGCCCGGGTTTCATTTTACCCTCACGCAGGGGCGGCAGCAGGAAATCGAGGCTCTGCTGGAGTCTCAGGAGATTGATCTGGGCCTCTCGGTGCTGACCGACAAAGCAGGGCCCAACATTCAGATTCGCGAGGTGGCCACGCTTTCCATGGTGTTGCTGGTCTCCGAATCGAGCGGCATCCAGCATGCCCAAGAGATTCTGGAGCAGGATCGAATTGAGCTGCCCCTCATCACGCTCAGTTCCTTCGAAGGCGTCAGCCGCACCTTCCAGGCCTACCTTCGTACCCGGGGGGTGGACTGGCTGCCTGGTCTGGAGCTGGGCGGGCTGGATCTGGTGAACCGGTATGTGGAGGGCGGGTTTGGCGTGGGACTCAGCCTCCAGCTGCCGAAGATGAAGATGGCACCCGGGGTCAGAGAGCTGCCTTTGCCCGGTGCGCCGCCTGTCACCTTCGGCGCACTTTGGGCGGGCAAACTCACGGCTCCGGCGGAAGTCTTCGTGCGGGAGGCCGAGTTGCTGGCTGGCGAGTTGTTTTCAAGATGAATTCAAGGCTGGACGCCCGCCGCGTTTTGCCTTTAAACTTCAATTCTGCCATGCGTTTTTTCGCCCGTATTCTCTGGATCGTCGCGTTCTTGCTGGCCACCTACTCTTGGATGGTGGCCTTCGAGCACGGCTTCGGGTGGGCGGGTTTTCGCGATGGATTCAAGGGTGAATGGCGCAATCTTGCGGCATTCGTCACTGGCAAGCCCGTGGGGCCGCAGCCAGTCACCCCTGCCATGCCGGCTCCCCCCGCGGCAAAATAGCTCCCCCGTCTGCTTCCTTATTTACCTACAACGTCCAAACTTCACGAGACTCCCATCAATTCCATGACAGAAGCCGATCTTGCCCCTCAGCAGAAAAACTTGTGGCTCAAAGGTGTCAGTGCCTATCAGCTAAAGAACTTTGACTACGCCATCAGTCTTGTGCTTACCGTGGTCAAGCAGGCACCAGAGTTCCTGGACGGGCGTAAACTGCTGCGCCGGGCCGAAGGTGAGAAATTCCGCAGCCAGAAGAAGGGCCTCTTCGGCGGTGGCTTGAGCATGGGTGGCATCAAGCTGGGGCCTGCCTCCAAGAAGGACCCGTGGGAACAGATCGCTGATCTGGAGGAGAATGTTTTTCAGAAGGATCCCTACAATGCGGGGGCCAACCAGACACTGTATGACCTGGCCATGCGCCTGGGGCAGAACCATCTGGCTTCCTTGGCGCTGGAGACCATCAAAGAGGGGCAGCCGACCAATACGAGGAACATGCACCAGCTGGCTGTGCACTACATGGCCATTGATGAGCCGGAGAAGGCCAGCGAAACCTATCGCCAGATCCTGAAGCATGATCCGACCGACATGGACGCCATCAAGGGCGAAAAGGATGCGGCGGCCAAGACTTCCATGATGCGCCAGGGCTGGCAGGATCAGGGTGGCTTCGACAAGGCAAAGCGCGACAAGGACCAGTCCAATCGCGACGAGGCTCTCAACCGGCAAGGGATGACCCCAGAGCAGATGCAATCCCTGCTTCTCCAGCTGGCTGCGGACTACGAAAAGGATCCGAACAACGTCAACGTGGTGAGGAAGATAGCCGATCTGTACGACCGCCTCGACGATCTGGACAGTGCCCTGAGCTATTACGACTGGGCCGCTCAACTCGCCCCAGGTGACGTGGCACTGCAGGCCCGTATCGAGCAGGTGCGCAACAAGGCCGGCGAAAAGCACATTCAGCAGATGGAAGCTGAGATTGAGGCCAATCCTGACGCCGAAGACATCGAGGAGAAGCGGGAGATTATTCGCGCCACCAAGCGCGAGCGTCTCTCCACCCTTCTCGCAGAGGCCAAGTCCAAGGTGGAACGCAACCCCACGGACAAGCAGTACCGTTTCGACTACGCCACGATCCTCTTCCAGGCAGAGCAGTACCGCGAGGCCATCCCCGAGCTTCAGCAGGCCAAGAGCAACCCGCACATCCGCAACAAGGCGCTGCTCATGCTGGGCAAGTGCTTTGAGAAGCTCAACATGAACGACTTGGCCATCAACGCGATGACCGAGGCTGTGAAGGAAATCCCGGCCTTCAACAACGAGAAGAAGGAGATCCTCTACGAACTGGGCAAGACCTACCAAAAGGTGGGTAAAGCTGACGATTACCTCAACTGCATGAAGGAGATCTACAACAACGACTACGGCTACAAAGACGTGGCGTCGCGTGTGGAGTCGTCCTACGCTTGAGTTCGTAAACCTTCCTCAAACTGAATACGTTAGGCCGGAATCCGCAAGGGTTCCGGCTTCTTGTTTGTGTGGGGGTTCTTGACAAAGCCAATTCCTTTGTGAAATTTCACAAGTGACAAGAATCGAAATCCCCCGGAAAACAGTTTACCGCCTCTCGATTTACCAGCGATGCCTGCAGAAACTGAAGGACAACATGATGGAGACGGTCTCCTCTGAAGCTCTAGCCAAAGCGGCGGGGGTGAAGTCCACACAGTTGCGCAAAGACCTGACCTACTTCGGCCAGTTTGGCACCCGTGGCCTGGGCTACAATGTCGCTGGGCTGAGCGGTGCGATTGGAGAGGTGCTGGGGCGTTCTCGTCTCCAGCCCGTCATTCTGGTGGGGGTTGGGAATCTGGGTGCGGCGTTGCTCCGCTACGGCGGATTCCAGAAGGAGGGTTTCGAGATCGTTTCCGCGTTCGACGTCCGACCCGATCCCAAGCGGATGAAGGGTCTCAAGATCCCCTTGATGGACGCCAAGGAGCTCTCCTCCTTCATCCGGGAGAACCACATCAAGATGGCCATCCTCACGGTTCCTGCGACCCACGGACAGGAAGTGGTGAATGAGATGGTGGCGGCCGGGATTCAGGCCATCCTCAATTTCTCCCCGGTGGTGCTCGACGTCCCCAAGAATGTCGTGGTGAACAACGTGGACCTCGCCGTGGAGCTGGAGAATTTGAGCTACTTCATCCGATAGTGAGGCAAGGGTGTCCGCGGCCTGGTTTTGATGTTTGACGGAGTCCGTCACCCGTTGGATGTAGGTGGCATGGACCGCCCAGCCGCTATTGCCCAGATCCGGGAAGCTTGTAAGAACATTGCCCTCCAGTTCATGAAGCTTCATCCGGCACTGCCCGGATTGAATGATGCGGAGACAATGAGTGATTGCATCAAAGCGATTCACGAAATGACCGTGCAGCTCGAGACCATCAAAAAGAAGGTCGGCAAGCTGGAACGTGCGGATGACAGCACGTTGCTGTAAGCGAGAATGTGGGTGGCCCGGGGGCCGGTTGCGTTGCCCCGGCGTTTTCCAATCGCGCGCAGCGTCTTGGAGTGCCGGCGGCTTGACGCCGCTTTCGCCAGCCGATGAAGGGGAGTTGTGCCTTGAACCGCTGTCCTGCTGATTGGGGGTGGCGGTGGTGTTGGGCTTCGCTCAGGCTGCATGAGGCGTCGCACTTGATCGCGGTCAGAAAACGGTGTCGAGCCACCGTACTCCAGGACGCTTCGCGACGTTGGGAGTGGTGGGCTCGCTGGGTATCCCGGCTGGTTTGGTGAGCGAGTTCCTAAAAACGGCTGCCGCAGTGTTTCGCCGCGGCGGCCGATGGATAGGGCTAATCCCCCATGCTACTCTGCCACCCAGAGAATGCCGACGGCAGACGGGGTGATGTTCTTCTTGAGTGGATTGAGCTGCACGGTCTCGAAAACCAAAGCGGTCGGATCGTACTGATCGCGGATCTTCTGGATTTCATCCGTAAGCTGCTTGTCCAGTTCCCGGAGTTCCTGGTCATAACGCTCCACTTCATCCTCTGCGGCAGAGGCTTCCTTGGACTCCCGCCAGGCAGAGCCCACCTTGTTCACGGTGGTGCTGCTAAAGGCGCTGCCCTTGCGCCCGAACAAGGCTCCCAGCAGCCCGCTGCCGATCTGCATGACGGTGGAAAGTTTGGCGCTGCTGGCCTGGGCCTTCTGGGTCTCCAGCTTTTGCTGGGCCCGGGCCATCTTTTCCTGGATGGCCTTGGCCTGTTTGGTCATCCTGGCGCGAAGATCCTCCACTGCCTGATCGCGCAATTCACGAGCAGTCTGGTCCACACGAACCCGGAAGTCTGCCGCCGCTTCGCCGAACTTGGAGTAGGCGTCCAGCAGGGGGCTGTAGAGCAGTTCAAACACTTCGTTGGAGTACACCCAGTTGATGAAGTCCTTGGAGATGGCCTTGTAGGTGGCCGCCTTCTGGGCCACGCTTGGAAGTTCGCCGAAGGCCAGACTTTCGTCAGGCTCGGTCTGCAGGGTGGCGAGGTCCAGGTCCTTGGGAAGTTCAAGGAACTTGTCCCAGAGCACCTTGGCTTTGGCAGCGTCGATCTCGTTGGCCACGGTCACAGTGAGGCGACCGTTGATCTTTTTCTTGGTATCATTGAACTGCACCGTTGCAGAGCGCAGCAGCGCTGGTGTATAGCGGGCGCCGCCGCCATCGGCTTTGAAGTATTCGGCCACGCCATCGGGAAGTTTTGGCCGGATCGAGGAGCCAACTGGCATGTTTTCTTCGCCGTCATCGCCGCCGGGCGGCAGGAAGCCGCTGTCCTCCGTCGGAGTCGTGGACCTGGTGGCGCGGGGATTGCGCGATGAGGCGGAGGAGGAGATGCGGGCGGTCGTGGCGAATTCGGCCCGCTTTGGGTCCATGAGCTGTTTGATCTGGTTGCGGCCCAGTGGACCTCTCAGGTAGGTCATGACCCAGCGCACGTTGAAGACCACGGGGTGCTCCTCGTGCACGTTGTTCATCAGGAAGATGCGGTTGGCCAGGCCAGACAGGAGTTTTTCCATGTCGGAGCGGTCGAACTTGGCGTTCTGTGAGGAGGCCGCGCCTTCCAGCCCATCCAGCACTCGGGCCTTGTCGCGTTCTGTCTGCAGGCGGCCGAGCCACCAGGTGCCGATGTTGGAGAGTGCCTTGTAATCCAGATCCACAGGGTTCTGGGTGGCCAGCAGGATGCCCAAGCCGAAAGCACGGGCCTGCTTGAGCAGGATCATCATGGGCTTCTTGGACGGTGGGTTGGCCGTGGGGGGCAGGTAGCCGAAGATTTCGTCCATGTAGAGCATGGCCCGCAGGCTGGTGGTGCCAGACTGCGCCCGCATCCAGCCCAGGGTCTGGTTGAGCAGCAGGCTTACGAAGAACATGCGCTGCGCGTCGCTGAGGTGGGCGATGCTGAAGATGCTGACGCGAGGCTTGCCCTCGGGCGTGTAGAGCATGCTCTGAATATTGAGCGGCACCCCTTCCAGCCAGCTTGCAAAGCTGGGCGAGGCGAGGAGGTTGTTCAACTTCATCGCCAGGTCCGTGCGTTTTTTCTCGGGAAGGAACTCGTCCACGGTCATCACCCCCACCTTCTGGAAAGGGGGCTGCTGGGCGAGTTGCACCAGGTTTTCCAGCGTCAGGTTCTGCCCCTTGGCCCAGCAATGGGAAAAGATGTTTGCCAGGAGAATGTGCTCCGGGGACTGCATGGGGTCGCCTTCCACGCCAGCCAGGCTGAGCAGGCTGGTGGCGCAGCTCTCCACCCGCTCGTGAAATATTTCCTCGTCCTCCAGCACCTCTGCGGGCGGGGCCTCCAGGGAGGCGATGATGGAGACGGGAATGCCGGCGCTGCTGCCAGGCGTGAAGACCGTGATGTCCACGTTGTCCCGTAGTTTCCTGATCCGCTCTGCGCTCTGGCCCCATTCACCCAGGCCCTTCTTCCACATTGCGGACTGGCTCTCTGCGTACTCGGCGGTGCTCTGGCCCTTCTTGCGGGCATCCTCCTCGTTCACCCAGGGTTCGAAGTCGGCCCCGGCCAGGTCCGGGAAGGTGAGCAGGAAGTTCGCGATGTCGCCCTTGGGATCAATGGCGATGATAGGAATGCCGTCCATGGCGGCCTCTTCCAGCACTGCGAGGCAGAGACCCGTCTTTCCGGAGCCCGTCATGCCCAGCACAACGCCGTGAGTCACGAGGTCCTTGGAATCATAGAGCACCAGATCGTCTTCCAGCTTGGAAGATGCGGGATCATAAGTGCGGCCGAGGTAGAATGTGCCGGGCTGTTCGTAGATTTCGGGTTTGATTTCCATGGGAGAGGGAAGGGGTGGAACCCAATGCCGTTAAACCATGAAGCAGGTGAAAAGACAATGGGCAATGAACGGGAGGCGGAACTTGATCCGGCCTGTCCAGCGGGATCTCGTCGTGAAAAAGAAAAGGCGCGGCAAAAATGCCGCGCCAGTAAATGCTTGTCAGATGGACCGGTGCCGTGACCGGGAGATCGGAGCAAATTCAATCAGAGAGCTTCCAGCTTGCGGCTGAGGGCATCCTTGGACTGAACGCCCACGACGACATCCTTGGCCTGGCCATCCTTGAAAAACACCAGCATGGGGATGGAGCGCACGTTGAACTGCGCGGCGAGGTTCTGGTTGTCGTCCACGTTCACCTTGCCGATCTTCACTGCGCCTGCCTTGTCCTTGGCCAGGTCTTCAAGAATCGGGGTGAGCATGCGGCACGGACCGCACCATTCCGCCCAGAAGTCCACGATCACGGGCACCGTGGAGTTTTGCACTTCAGCGGAGAAGTTTTCTTCGGTCAAGGTGACCAGGGTTTCGCTAGCCATAGTATTAGGGTGTGGAAAGAATTACGCACGCATCGTGGCGAGGGGATGCGGCGAATCAACCGGAATCGCAGCGCAACGCTGGGGTGGCTGCCGGACGGGGGCACAAAAAAGGCACGACCAGAGCCGTGCCTTTTGAGTAGAAGGGAAGTGCTACAGGTGCTGTCCTAGCTGCCAATCTGACTCTTGGTCAGGATATTGATGGCGAGGACTGCGATTGAGAGCAGGAAAAGAATCCAGGCGAGAGGCATGGGAACAGGAGGAACGAGTTGAAATTACTGGTTGTAGAGGTCCGTGATCTTCTTGAGCGTGCTGTTGAACTCGTTCTTGAAGGTGCCGGTGTTCGGATCGCGAACTTCCCAAGCCGGGTTGTCAGCGGCAGGAACCATGAAAGAGCTGGTCTCTCCTGGGGCGGCGGCGAAGGCTTTGTCAGAACCGAGCAGGTTCAGAAGCATCACGGCCACGGCGAGGACGGTGCAGAGAATCGCGAGCGGGGCCAGGCCGGCTTCCGGGTCGGTTTCCTCATAGAGCGGAGCGTTGTCGGCAGCCTGGGTGCGCTTCACTGGGGCGCTCGGAGGCGTCACAGGGCTGGCGACCTTGGCACCTGTGCCAGCCATGGGGCCTGTGCCTTTGGCGAGCTGAACGGTGGCCTTGGGAAGTTGCTGAGTCGGACCTGCGCCAGACTTGGACATGGGCGAGGTGCCCGTGCCGCCTGCTGCGCCCGGAGGTTTCGGCGGCGCGGCGGGGGACTTGGAGAGAGGAACGGTGGTGGCCCCAGCCTCCACCTTGGCTCCGGGAGGAGCGCCGGGAGGGCGGGGAGCTCCGGGTGCTGCTGGGGCACCAGGGGGGCGGGGCGCTGCGCCAGGGGCTGGAGGAGCACCAGGAGGCCGGGGCGCTACGCCAGGAGCCGGAGGAGCCCCAACCGCTTTGGCGGCAGGAGCGGGAGGTGCCCCAGGGGCTTTGGCGGCAGGAGCGGGAGGAGGTGAGCCCGGAGGACGCGGGGCGGCTGGGGCACCAGGGGGGCGGGGTGCGCCAGGAGCTGCCGGAGCACCAGGAGGGCGAGGGGCCGCAGGAGCGCCTGGGCGCGGCGGGGCACCTACACCGGCGGGACGCGGGGCGGCAGGTGCTGCTGGGGCAGGCGGGGCACCAGAGGTATCAACTTTTACATACGCCGTCGCACGGGAGGCGGGAGGCGGCGGCAGGCTCACAGGAGCCGTGGCCTGACGGGCGGCTGGCGGTGGGAGGGGGGAGCTCGGAAGCTGGATGGATGCTGTGGCCTTGCTGACGGGCACGGCGGGCTTGGCCAAACCAGCAGGCACTGGGACGGCTACAGCACCAGCAGGCGTGATCGATGTCGTGATCGGGCGGGGAACCTGGGCCGTTGCTGGCGTCACCGGCGCAGTCAGTTCCTTCGGCTGCGTCACCCCAGCACCCGGGCGAGCCCTAAGGGTGATGCGCACCGTTTCTTTCTTCAACGGCACTGCGGCGGTCTTTGCGGGAGGAGTTGGTGGCTGATTGGGCTGGTTGTCGCTCATGGTGCAAAAAGTCTGTCGCGGGCATAAAAAGTCCCCCGAATTTCAAAAAGTCTAGCTGGTGCCCACTTCCAACGTCAATAGCTTTCAAGAAAGTTGAAGGGAAAATCGCACAGGGGGAGGCGCTTCCATTTCTCCGATGCAGTCAGAAGCCAACTTTTGCTTGCCTCCTGCCCCAGCCCACCCATTCTGACCGCCCTTTTTCCTACTCATGAAAGTCCTAGTTACCGGCGGCGCAGGTTTCATCGGATCCCACACGGTCGAGCGTCTGCTCGCCCAGGGGGCCGAAGTTGGCATTCTTGACAACTTCAATGACTATTACGCCCCCGACATCAAGCGGCACAACATCTCCGCAGTGCAGGATCGTATCACCCTCGTGGAAGGTGACCTGCGGGATCCAGAAGTCGTTGAGAGGGCTTTCGCAGAGGGGAAGTATGACGCGGTGATTCACCTGGCCGCCCGTGCCGGGGTCCGCCCGTCCATCGAGCAACCTGAGCTCTATATAGACACCAACATCAAGGGCACTTTCTACCTGCTGGAGGCCTGCAAGCGCCATGGGGTGAAGAAATTCGTCTTCGCGAGCAGCTCCTCTGTGTACGGGGTGAACAAGAAGGTCCCTTTTGCTGAAGAGGATCCCATCCTCCAGACCATCAGCCCCTATGCGATGACCAAGATGGCCGGAGAACAGATGTGCTCCAACTACAGCACTCTGTATGGCATACGCTGTGTGTGCTTGCGCTTCTTCACCGTCTATGGCCCGCGCCAGCGTCCTGATCTGGCCATCTCCAAGTTCACCAGGTTGATCCTGGAGGACAAGCCCATCGACCGGTATGGCAAGGGCGACACTGCGCGTGACTATACCTTTATCAGCGACATCGTGGACGGCATCATCGGTGCTCTCAACTACGAGGAAGGTCCACTGTGCAGCATCTTCAATCTGGGGGGCTCTCAAACGGTGAACCTCAACCAGATGATCGGGGCCATCGAGGACGCACTTGGCAAGAAAGCCATGATCAATGAGATGCCTGAGCAACCTGGTGATGTGCCCCTGACCAGCGCCGATGTGAGCAAAGCCAGCAAGCTTCTCAATTTCAAACCGACGACTCACCTGGACACCGGCATTCCGAAGTTCGTGGAGTGGTTCCTGGAGATGCGGAAACTGGGGCTTCGCTAGAGAGATCTTTTTCGCCAGGGCGGCGGCTCAAACCCGCCGCCACACAGAGCAACACCATCATGGGGCCGGGGGTGGTTTGAGGGTGAAACACCCTGAAGCGTCCCAGCCCTGGGGCGTGACCCTCGCCCCCACCCTAGGCCAGTCACTGATTATTATTTGGAGGGGCGCAGGCGCTGTCACATCTGACGGGTTGCGGGAGCGAAGATGCTGCGGAAACATGGCGCAATCCCGTCCGCCCATGACTGAAGCCTTTCCCTCCTCCGTCACTGAACTCGCCCAGGCGCTGGTCCGCATCCCCTCAGTCAACCCCGACGGTGAACCCGGTACGGAGAAGACGGGTGAGGCACAATGCGCCGCGTTTGTGGCTCGTTTTTTAGAAGCGGCGGGAGCCACAGCGGTGTTGGAGGAAGTGCTGCCCGGCCGCCCCAATGTGATTGGGCGCTTTCCCAGCGAGCCTCTGGAGGGAGGAGGGCAGAAACCGGTGGTTCTCTTTGGGCCTCACACGGACACGGTCGGTGTGGGGGGTATGACGATTGACCCATTTGGAGGTGAGGTCAGGGACGGCAGGCTCTGGGGCCGCGGGGCGTGTGATACAAAGGGGCCCATGGCCGCCATGCTCTGGGCGCTTTGGGAGGTGCGGGAAGAGATTCCCCACCTTCCGGTGGAGGTGCACTTTGCCGGATTCATGTCCGAGGAGTCGTCCCAATATGGCTCCCGTCATTTCGCGAAGCATCATGGCCAGGACTACGCCTTTGCCTTCATTGCAGAGCCCACCAGCCTGCAGACGGTCTTCAAACACAAAGGCAGCTTGTGGGCGGACATTGAGACCTTTGGCGTGGCGGTGCATGGCTCCCGGCCTGAACTGGGGGAAAATGCGATCTTGAAGATGGCCCGGCTCATCAAGCTGCTGGATGGCGACTTCCGCCAGCAGTTGAAGGATGCCTCGGGTCAGGACGAATGGCTGGGACAGAGCACGATCAGCTTGGGCATGATTCAGGGGGGGGCACGGCCCAACATCACGGCCGACCACTGCTGCCTCACGGTGGACATCCGCTACACACCCGGTGTGGCCCGGCTGGGAGGCCCGATGCTGCTGCTGGAGGAGTTTGTGAAGCAGCACGATGCCTCGGCAGTAGTGAATCCGCGGGGGCGTGAAGCCGCCTCACCGTGCCTCGACACGTCGGCGGAAGATCCCTTTGTGCAGGCGCTGGTGCGCCATGGCGCGACGCTGACGGGGGCACCCTGGTTCTGTGATGCGGCCTATCTCGCCGAGGTGGGCGTGCCCGCAGTGGCCGTGGGACCAGGTTCCATTGCCCAGGCGCATACGAAGGATGAGTGGATCGATCTGGCCGAGCTGGAACGGGGAGCGAAGTTCTGGATGGACTATCTCCGGGGTTTGTAGTTCCATCGTCGGGCGTGTGCCCGCCATGAGATTCGAACTTGCCCTTCCATGTTGAATCAGATTCTTGGGTGGCTTCGGCATGGCATGAACATTTGCACCTCTGCGCTGCTCACTGCGCAGCTGCTGAGGCGTGCGGAGCCAGTTCTCTCAGTGAGCCTTGTGCCGGTGGTGGTGGTGGCCCCGCACGAAGATGATGAGACCTTTGGCTGTGGTGGGCTCATTGCTCTGAAGCGCCAGTTGGGTGTTCCGGTGACGGTTGTCTTCGTCTCGGACGGAGGTGGCGGGTATCAAGAAGGAACAACAGCTCCTCCAGACATTGTGGTCACTCGCGAAAAAGAGGCGCTGAAGGCTACGGGCATCCTCGGCGTGCCGGCGGAGCAGGTCATGTTTCTCCGGTTTCCTGATACGCGCTTGAGCAAGCTCGATGCCTCCGAATGGCAACAGCTGGTATCCACGTTGGCGGAGTGCTTCAACCAGCAGGCGGAACTTGAGGTGTACGTGACGCATCAGCGGGACCTGCATCCTGATCATGAGGCGACCTATCGCGCTGTCGCGGAAGCCGTAGCACGCTCCTCTTCGCAAGTGCGGCTCTTCGAGTATCCCATCTGGATAAGGTGGATGGGGAAGTTCCACCGCAATCTACAGTGGTCGGACTTTCCCGGCCTGATCAAGGTTTCGATCGCCTCTGAGCATGCGACAAAGCTGCGGGCCATGCAGGTCTACGCCAGTCAGATCGGTTTGCTTGGGCGTGCGCATCTGCGTTGTTATGAGCAGGTGTGGGAGATCTTTGTGGAGCGCCCGCGTCCCAATCATCCATGAGCCCTCCACCCAAGCCATCCTGGTGGATGCGTGCACGGCATGTGCCCGGACGTCTGCGCACTCGTCTCTGGCTGCTGCTGGGGCGGCCCATGCCCATCACCTCGCAGGATCGCAAAGTGCTGGAGACGATCATCCTTGCCAAGGTGGCGGCAGAACGTCACCGCGTGCTCTTCGTGGGGTGTGAAATCTACACTGCGCACTATCGCACTTTCTTCCGGCGGAATGACTATCACACGCTCGACTATGATCCCGCGAAACAGCGCTACGGGGCGCGACAGCACAAGGTGGGCTCCGCCACCGAGCTGGACCGCTATTATCCTGAAGGGTGGTTTGATGCGGTGATCTTTAACGGCGTGCTTGGCTACGGGATTGATGAGCTCGCAGGCGCAGAGGCCGCTATCGCTGCGTGCCGTACGGTTTTAAAGCCGGGTGGTCTTTTAGTGGTGGGGTGGAATGACCGGCCCGAAGTGCGTGCGCTGGTGGAGGCCAGCCAGGAACTCAAGCGGGGATTGAACCCCGTGGTGTTTGAGCCACTCGGGGTGGTGCAGACCGAGCCCATCGATGTGGTGAAACACGTGTATAGTTTTTTTGTGAAGGAAGAAGCGGGGAGGCGATAGGAAAGCGCGGCCTGGATTGTCTATTGCTTCGCGCAAGCGATCTCCGTATTGCTCATGACGTCCTTGGCGTCAGAGCATGCGTGTTTGGGCAACTCCGCGTGATGCCCGCGCACCAGACCGCTGCAACTCCTTCGGGGTAGAGCTTCATTGAGTCTTCCTCGTACTCCACGCCAATAGCACGGTTGGCTGGCCAGCCTCGCTGTCCCCCACACCTCAGGTCTTCTGTCTTTCGTCTTCTGTCTGCGGCGTAGCCGCTAGAGCAACTTCTTCTTCTTGAAGTACCAGACGGGGAGGATGGCAGACATGACCACCGTGATCATCACCAGCAGGAAGGCGAGAGGGCTCTCTGCGACAGGGAGTTTTACGTTCATGCCATAGATGCTGGCGATGAGCGTGGGTGGCATGAAGAGCACACTGGCGACGGTGAAGATCTTGATGATCTGGTTCTGCTGGATGCTGATGAGCCCCAGGGTGGAGTCCAGCAGGAAGGCCATCTCCTGCGTCTGCTGGTTGGTGTAGTCGTCCAGGCTCTTCACGTCGCGTGCCACACTGCGGAACTGGGCGGCGAGTTCACCCTTCATCCAAGGGGCGGCATTGTTCAGGAAGTATTGGAGCATGCGGGCGATGCTCACTAGACACTCGCGCAGGTTTGCGACGAGGGCATTGCGCCGGCCGAGCAGCTTGATCACCTCGTTGAGGTCGCAGTTGGCTTTGCCGCCATCGGCGCGGTTCGGATCTACCACAAAGATGTCGCGGGACACGCCGCGCAGATCCGTCTCGATGTTCTGCAGGGTGTCCGCAATGCGGGCCACGATCATTTCCACCAGCAGGAGGAATACGGCATCACTGCTCACCGGTGTGCTGCACTGGCGGCGCACTTGATCGGCCAGTACGCGAAAGGCGAGCGGATCTGAGTAGCGCACGGTGGTGAGCGTGTCCGGGCTGACGACGAAGGTGATGGCAGACGTGTCGGGCTCAGGAGTCTCCAGTCCTACTGGCACCCATGCCGTCATGTAGAGAGCGCCTTTTTCAGAATACAACCGGCTGGACTCTTCGATCTCCTGCATCTCCTCGCGGGTGGGCAGGGTGTACTCCAGCCATTGTTCTGCTTCCACCTCCTCAGACCGGCTCGGATTGAGGAGGTCGAGAAAAACCAGGTTCTCCGGAAGCGGATGGGGTTTTTCATCGGTCCAGTCAATCAACTGGGCGTGCTCTGTGATGAGGCGGATCATGGGTGCGGGGTGCTGCCTCAGGCTTTATCGCTGCCGCCAAGGAGTGCAAGCCGGACATTGTGTCCTTTCTTGGAAGACAGGCATCAGCCTAATCCAAGACCTGATGATGTGCGATCACGAGAAGAGGTTTAATTCCGGTCCCGCGTTGGGGTTTTCGCGTGGCGTGCGCCGGGGAGCGGGTTTCTCGCGAACGAGAAGCGGCTCGTCCAATGCGGCGGCGTCCTCGTTGGGAGGGTGTCCCGCCTCAAGGCGTTCCAGGATATGGCGCGCACGGTGCAGCACCTTTTCCGGCAACCCCGCCAGACGGGCGACCTGGATGCCATAGCTCTTCTCCGCGCTGCCTGCGATGATCTTGCGCAGGAAAATGATCTGGTGATTCCATTCCTTCACGGCCACATTGTAGTTCTTCACCCCGCTGCAGGTGTGCGCGAGGACGGTGAGCTCGTGGTAGTGTGTCGCGAAGAGCGTGCGAGAGCCGATGTCGTTGTGCAAATGCTCGGCCACGCTCCATGCGATGCTCAGGCCATCGAAGGTGCTCGTGCCGCGACCGATCTCATCCAGGATGACGAGACTCTGGTCTGTAGCATTGTTTAAGATGAGCGCAGTTTCATTCATCTCCACCATGAAGGTGCTCTGGCCGCGGGAGAGGTCATCGCTGGCACCGATGCGGGTGAAGATGCGGTCCACCAGTCCCACTTCTGCACTGGCCACCGGCAGGTAGCTGCCAATCTGGGCCATGAGCGTTAGCAGCGCCACCTGGCGGATGTAAGTGCTCTTCCCGGCCATGTTGGGACCGGTGATGATGAGCACGCGGTTCTCCGCAGGTTCGAGTGTCGTGTCATTGGGTACGAATTTTTCCCCGGCAAGATTCTGGTCCAGCACAGGATGACGTCCATCGCGGAAGAAGAGATTGCGCGTCTCATTGAGCACCGGCCGCGTGTAGTTGAAGAGTCGCGCGGTTTCTGCCAGGGAGGCCAGCACATCCAGGGTGGCGATCGCTTCCGCTGTTTCCTGGATCGCTTCCAGATGCGCCATTGCGGCGCTGCGCAGCTTTACGAATTCCTCGTACTCCAGCGCCTTTGCCTTTTCATCCGCGCCGAGGATCTTGTCCTCCATGCGCTTCAGTTCATCCGTGATGAAGCGTTCGCCATTGGCGGTGGTCTGCTTGCGCACATAGTCCTTCGGCACGGCATCGAGGTTCGACTTCGTGATCTCGATGAAGTAGCCGAAGACCGCGTTGTATTTGATCTTGAGAGATTTGATTCCGGTGCGTTCGATCTCGTCGTTCTGCAGTCTGGCCATCCACTCGCGCCCCTGGGTGGAGGCACTGCGGAGTTCATCGAGCAGAGGGGAGAAGCCTTCGCGGAAGATGCCGCCTTCTTTGATCGTGGCGGGAGGTTCTTCCGTGATGACCTTCTCCATCTCCGCGGCCATCTGGGTGAGGTCGCGCATCTGCCCCATCAGGTCTTCCGCCAGCGGGGTGCGGGGCAGTTCTTCCAGGAGCACCTTGATGGCGGGCACGGCGAGCAGCGCTTGAGCGAGCGCAAGGAGATCGCGACCGTTGCCACTGCCCTGGCTGAGACGTCCGGCGGTGCGTTCCAGATCACGGATGTCTTTGAAGAGATCACGCGACTGCGAAAGCAGCATGGGCTCCTGAAGCAGTGCGGCGATGAGATCCTGCCGGGCGATGAGCTGCTGTAGATTCCGCAGAGGATGCAGCACCCAGCGGCGCAACTTGCGTGCGCCCATGGGAGTGCAGGTGCGGTTGAGAGAATGCAGCAGGGTGTGTTCCGTGCCGCCGCGACTGTTCACCAGTTCCAAGTGGCTCTGGCTTGCGGCATCAATCCAGACGCCTTCATAGGGCACGGCCACGCGCAGACGCTTGATGTGCGAGACGTCCTTGCGCAGTTGGAACTGCAGGTACTGCATGATGGCCCCGGCAGCGCTGATGGCCGCAGTGAGATGAGTGCAGCCATAACCATCCAGAGACTGCACCTTGAAGTGCTGCACGAGCGAGTGCACTGCCTGGTCGTGCAGGAAGAGGTAGCCTTCGCAGACCTGCGCGCCCTTTGAGCCGCCCACCTCGGCAAGCAACTCTGACTGCTCCTCCGCATACAACAGCTCCGATGGCATGATGCGGGTGAGTTCATCCGAGAGCGCGTTGGCCGAGTCGAACTCTGCGACCTCAAACTCACCGGTGGTGTGATCCACATACGCCAGGCCGAACTTCTTCCCCTCACGCCAGATGGCGGCGAGGTAGTGCGCCCGGCTTGCATCCAGATAGCGTCCATCTGTCACCGTGCCGGCGCTGATGATCTCGGAGACCTCGCGTGGTACGAGCTTGCCAGGCACCGGATCTGCCGTCTGCTCGCCTATGGCCACGCGTCTGCCAGCGCGGATGAGTCTGGCGATGTATCCCTGCGCGGCGTGATGCGGCACGCCGCACATCGGGATGCCATTGCGCTTGGTGAGTGCGACGTTGAGGATGCCTGCTGCTGTCTTCGCGTCCTCGAAGAACATCTCGTAGAAGTCGCCAAGACGAAACAACAACAGCACATCCGCTGGCAGTTCCCGCCGCATGGCGAGGTACTGCTTCATCATCGGGGTGGCTGCGGCATCGGTGGACATGGGACCCGCATCATGAGCGGGAATGTGCGAATTGCAAAAGGGGAAAAAGCGCAACGAAGCCTCGGGTCAGTGTCACTGAGCACGCGTGATTCATGACGTTGCGCAGCGATCATCAGGCATTGCAAACATGTTCACTGGCGGGCTCTCCAAGGTGCATGCAGGCCACTTCGACCCCGTCGAATGGGCCTTCAAGCATGCCCGGTGAAAAAAATTTATCGTTTTTTTGACGGCTCTTCATCCTCGCGCAAGAGCACAACATGTGGTGTGGCGAGGTCATGAATCAGCATCCACATGACCACGTGTTGTGCATGGATGTCATTCATGTGTGTCTGCATGAGTTCGTGGATGATGATGGGCGATGCAACGCTGCAAGCCTTGTCACACAAGGCTTGCAGCGCGCATGTGATGCTCAACACCCTTGCTTGGGTGTAAAAAGTTGCTCCGGACGTTTGTTAAGAAGCAACGGGTGCATGAAGGTTCGCGGAGGCATCATTCATCCCTGCACGACGCTTGAGCCGGGCATCATCACGCTCATCCACAACGGTGCGGTGATGATTTTCATGTTTGTTGTTCAAGAACTTTCGTGTTAAAACTCCATCGTCAGTAACCAATAACGATAATCGGAACGAAAGGAACACAAACCATGGCAACCAAGAAAGCATCCAAGAAAGCCGCCAAAAAGGCCGCACCTGCAAAGAAAGCCGCCAAGAAGGTGGCCGCCAAGCCGGCGAAAAAAGCTGCCAAGAAGGCCGCTGTGAAGAAGGTGGCGAAGAAGGCTGCCAAAAAAGCCGCCAAGAAAAAATAAGCACCTGCGACGCGGGCGGGCTGATGGCATCAAGTCTCAGCAAAAGCCAGCGCCGCTTTGAGACGAGGAGGCAGGTTCAATACAAAGCCTGAACGCTCCCCGCTCTCATCCCAACCTCGATTGTCCGGGCAGGTGTCCTGCCCGGACATGACAGGGGCTCAAAACTCAAGAGTCGAGTTTTCTGAGCGTGTACCGGCCCCGTTCCTTGGTATCGGGATCATCTTTCTCCCGGTCGGGCATGGCCAGCCCTTTGGTGATCAGCCTCCGCGCCTCATCGTTGCGGCGCATCTGGGCATAGGTCCTCCCCAGTTCAATCTGGTGCATGAGCCGCTCAGGATTGAGCGCGAGCGCCTTCTCCAGACAGCGGGCGGACTCCTCATTCGAGGCGGCAGGCAGGCTGCCATAGATGAACTGTGCCAGCGCGAGCTTGGTGCCGCCGATGTTGGCCAGCTCCTGATGCCAGCGCCCCAGCATGTGCCAGGCGAGATCGTTGCCTGGCTCCAGTGCGACGGCTTTCTCCGCAGAGGCTTTGATGACACGGGACCCTTCCAGTTTCTGGCGTGTGTCGAGTAGCGGCAGCAGCTTGCCCTGGCATACGGCCAGTGCCAGATGTGCATCGCAGAGGTTGGGATCTGCCGCCACCGCACGACGAGCGTATGCCAGTGCATTCTCTCCTTGTCGGGACTTCTCCTCAGGAGACGTGGCATCCGTCATCAGGTAGCTGTACTGTTTGGCGATGCATACCAGAAGCTTCGCGTTGCGGGGTTCCATCCCCTCCACCTGAAGGTAGAGGGGGAGGGCGGACTTCGGTTTTTGCTGCCGGTCAAATGCACTTGCCTGCGCCATGAGTTCCGCAGCGGTGGGCGCGGCCTGGAGCAGTGATGCAAGAGACAGGAGCGTAGCGGTGATGGCGATGACAGGGGCGGGCGTTTTCATGGCAGGGCGGTGGTGAAGCGAATCAAGAATCGGGCCAATCAAGCGAGTGGCTTCACAAAGCGGTAGTGGGACACAATCCATTCATTGCCGTGGTGGAAGCCCCACAGCTCTGCACAGGCCATATAGAAGACGCGCCAGTACACCCACCAGCGGGTGCGCTGTTCGCGGCCATACGTGTTCTCCAGCAGAGGCAGGATTTCCTCGCGATGGCGGTCCATGTTTGCCAGCCAGGCGTTGGCCGTCTTCTCATAGTGCTGACCGTTCACGGCCCACTGTTCCTGGATCTGGAGGTGCTCCTGGAAGTGCAGCAGCAGATCATGGGAGGGCATCTGGCCGCCGGTGAAGAAGTAACGCGCCATCCAGTCGTTCTCATGACGCACCTCATAGTGGTAGGCGATGTCGCGATGCGTGAAGATGTGCACGAAGAGTTTGCCGCCCGGCTTTAGCCAGCTCGCGACGCGGCGGAGCAGTTCGCGATAGTTCTTCATATGCTCGAACATCTCCACCGACACCACGCGATCAAACACGCCTTCTCCTTCGCCCGGGTAGTGGATCATGTTGGCCGTGCGCACGGTGAGGTTGGTGAGACCACGTCGCGCGGCTTCGGCATCGATGTACTGCTTCTGGGTGCGGGAGTTGGAGACGCTGGTGATGCGGGCGTGCGGATAGTGCTCCGCCATCCACAGGGAGAGTGAGCCCCAGCCGCAGCCAAGTTCCAGGATGTGCTGACCATCGATCAGTTGAGCCCGCTCGCACGTGCGGGCCAGCATGGCGGCCTCTGCATCATCCAGCGTCTGGCAATCCATGTCCCACCAGCCGGAGCTGTACTTGAGGTGCTTGCCCAGACAGAGCTGGAAGAAGCGTGTGGGCAGCTCGTAGTGTTGGTCATTGGCCGCATCCGTCTCCACCGCCACGGGGCTGGCCAGCAGGCTTTGAAGATGTTCGTTGAGGAGGACCTGACGGTACTCCACGTTTTCTGGACGGCGCTCATCCAGCGTGGCCTGTAGCCGTTGGCGGATGCCGAAGCGGATGAGGGCATCGGGCAACAGGTTCTTCTCAAGAAGGGTGTCAGTCAGGCTCATGAAGATTTTTTTGGGAACCAGGGCACGAAGGCGCTCGTGGTGCGTTGATACTCGCGGTAGGCTTCGCCTTTGGACTCCACGGCACACTTCTCGGTGAGAGGGATGCCCGTGACGCGCAACAGGAAGTGGAGGATGAGCAGCGGTGCGTAGAGTGTGAGCCATCCCCATGGCGAGCCGCAGGCAAAGAGCCAGAAGCCCCACCAGACGAGGGACTCAAAGAAGTAGTTTGGGTGACGTGAGTAGCGCCAGAGGCCCACCGTGCAGACCTTGCCACGATTCCCTGGGTCGGCCTTGAACTGCCTCATCTGCCGGTCTGCCACGCCTTCTCCTGTAAGGGCGATGAGCCAGAGGATTGCACCGGCAATCTCCCAAAGACTCAAGGGAGATGCCGGGTTGAGAAACGCCAGCAGCACAGGAATGGAAAGCAGCACAATCAACACTGCCTGCGCTTGGAAGAAGGCGAAGAAGCGGCTGCCCAGATGTCCCTGCCACTTTTTGCGCAGCACCTGGTAGCGCTCGTCCTCATGCGGATGGTGGCTCTTGATGCGGAGCAGCAGATACGTTCCCAGCCGCAGGCTCCAGCCCACGGCCATCACCAGGGCGAGCACATGGCGGGGTGCATATCCCGTGCCCCACGTGCAGACGGCGTAGAGGGGGGCCAGCACGCCGAGCGCGTAGGACCAAGTGATGTCCACAAAGCTGTAGTTGTCCAGCTTGCGGCTGAGCAGCCAAGTGAGGGTGAAGAGCACAAAGGCCACTGCGGCCCCGAGCAACAACAGCTGAGGGAAGGAGTTCATACGCGCTTTGTCAGCAGGGTTTCCAACGTCGCATCGGCCGGCAGGCGAATGAGCCGGATCAGTGCATACACGGCCATGGCGATGTTCCCCAGCAGGAGGATGGCAACCAGCCAGAGGACTCTGGCGAGGATGCGGCGCTCCAGATAGAACACCCAAATGTAGAAGGTGAGAAAGCCCCAGTACGCATCAAACAAGGTCGCAATGAACCACGGATGAGTGGCCACCTCACGCGGCACCTTCCACAGGGCACATTGCGTGCTGGCCCAGATGGTGACGCTGAGCATGGAGACCAGCACCACGATGAAAAAGACGCGGAGAAAGGGGACTGCTTTCATCTTCTTACCAGACCTCCCGGAGGGTGGGGTTGTTGGGGCGGGTGTAGCAGGCTTGCACCACGCTGATGTTGCGCTGGTCGAAAGCGGCCTCACAGTACTTGAGATAGTAGGTCCACTTCCGGATGAAGCGCTCATCAAACCCAAGGGCGAGGATCTCCTTGAGGCGTGCCTGGAACCGGTCATGCCAGAGGGCAAGCGTGCGAGCATAGCCCGCACCCAGATCCTCCAGCTCATGCATGAAGAGCGTGCTGGTCTGGTTGAGAGCTTTGTTCACCCGGCCTACGCTGAGCAGCAGGGAGCCGGGGAAGATGTGTTTCTGAATCCAGTCCACCCCTTTGCGCAATTGTGCATGGTTGCAGTCTGGCACTGTGATCATTTGCACGGCCAGGAGGCCTTCGGGTTTGAGCAGCTCCGCGCATTTGGCGAAGTAGGTTTCCAGATAGGCATCGCCCACCGCCTCCAGCATCTCGATGGAGGCGATCTTGTCGTACGTGCCCGTGATGTGGCGGTAGTCCTGGAGGCGGATCTCCACCCGGTCTGAGAGACCTTCGCGCGCCATGCGCTCCGTGGCGTAGCGATGCTGCTCTTCAGAGATGGTCACGGCGGTGACCCGGCAGCCATGCACCCGGGCGGCGTGGCTGCTGAAGCCCCCCCAGCCGCAGCCGATCTCCAGCACATGGTCTGTAGGCTGCAGGCGCAGCTTGCGGCACAGCGCCTCATACTTCTCCGTCTGTGCCTCTTCCAGGCTTTGACCCGGGCGGGTGAAGCGGGCGGCGGAGTAGGTCATGGTGGCGTCCAGCCACAGGGAGTAGAAGGTGTTCCCCAGGTCGTAGTGTTCCGCGATGTTGCGGCGGGACACCGTCACACTGTTGGGGCGCAGCCAGTGCTGCACACGGTTTACGAGCTTCAGCAGATTGAGGAGCGGCAGGCGCTGGGAGGAGCCTCTGGCCACGGGGTCGCGATGGAGATTTTCCACGAACCACTTCACCACCGCTCCGACATCCGGGGTTTCCCAGTCTCCCTCCACATACCCTTCGCCAAAGCCCACGTTGCCATAGAGCGCACACCTCTGGAAAAAGGCTTCGCGTTGGCGGATCCGGATTTCCGCCGTCACTTCAGCTTCTGCGTCTCCCAGCAGCCGGCTGGTACCATCGGGCCAGGTGAGGCGGAGCGTTCCGTGGCTGAAGCGGGAGAGTACCCGCATCACGAGTCCTTCGTAAAGGGTCCACGGCTGAAAGGTGGCGATGGAGGCCGGGTTACCTGCGCTTTCCAGTGTCAGAGTGTCGTTCATGATTTCGACGGGGTGTTGGCAGCGAGCGTGGCATGGGGGCGCAGCACCTGCTGCTGTAGATCGGGTCGGGAGGCTTTGCGGTGCACGGGCAACCGCTTCATCCACAATCGCAGCGCCTCCCAGTGAATGAGGAAGATGACCTTGAGCGTGAGCAGGGGGTACTTCACGGTGCACCAGAGCAGTCGCGTATCCGTCAGTGCCGTACGGGTGCCGGTCAGAGCGCTCAGCAGGACGCGCTCGTCCCCCTTCCGGTCATCCACGTGAATCTCCAGCCTCTCCCCGGGAACCCGGAGCTTGAAGTCGAAGCAGAGCTCGAGATCCATGAAAGGGGACACATAGAAATGTTTGGGCACGATGCGGCGGAAGCGCCCGTCAACTTCCTGGTCCTGCACCAGATAGAGCTTCTGCTCGTTGAAGGTGTTCGTCACCTGGGCCACTGCGCAGAGGGGTGCGCCTTCTGCATCGTGGCAGTAGAAGAAGCAGACGGGATTGAAGACGTAACCCAGCACGCGGGGGAAGCACAGCAGGTGCACGGTCGCGACGCGGGTTGTGTCCACACCTTCCTGGGCAAGCCAGGCCAGCAGGCGCTCTTTCACCGGCCCGGGCTGTGAGCCCAGATGATCGGCATCGAGAAACGAAAACACCTTGGGGCGATTGTGGCCCAGGAGGCGCAGCCGTTTGTCCAATGTGGGCAGTTCATCCAGATCCAGCCAGAGGTAAAACACCCGGTAGCGGAACTGGTGCACAGTGGGCGTGAGGCGGCGGTGCATCACCTCACATTCATAGATCGCGCTGGAGAGTGGCTTCACCATGGCTCCTCCCCCAGCAGATCCCGGCAGAGGCTCACCGCAGAGCCCAGGGCGTCCTCATGGAAACCATAGCGGAAATAACTGCCGCAATAGTAGGTGGTCTGGTCTGGCGACTGCCGGTTCAGCTCCGGCAGCTTCGTCTGTGCGCGTATGGCCTTCAGGTCAAAGAGGGGATGCTCATAGCGGATCGTTTTGAGCACGCGGTCCGGGGCGATGTCCTGCTCTCCGTTGATGGCGACGAAGTAGTTGGTGCGGTCTGACACCTTCTGCAGATTGTTCATCCAGTAGTGCGTACTGGTCTGCACCCCGCCGCCCGGCACCGGTTTCACATGGTAGTTCCAGGAGGCCCAGCAACGCCGGGTGCGCGGCATAAAGCGTTCATCTGTGTGCAGCGTGGCAATGTTGGGCTGGTACTGGAAGCACGGCAGCAGTTCCTCCTCCAGCGCTGTGGGGGCATCCAGGAGCGCAAAGGATTGGTCAGCATGGGCGGCCAGGATGACTTTGTCGAAAATCTCGCTGCTGCCGTCTGCCAGATGCACCCGCACCTGCCCGGGCAACTTCTCCACACGCACGGCGGCGCGGCGAAGGTGCACCCTGTCCCCAAAGGGGGCGGTGAGTTTTTTCACATAAGACCGTGCTCCATTGGTGACGGTCCACCAGGGGTGGCGCGTCTTCATCCCCAGGAAGCCGTGGTTGTGCCAGAACCGCATCAGCGTCACTGCCGGGAACTCGAGCATTCGTTCCGGGGGCGTGCTCCAGACGGCGGAGCCCATGGGGACGACGTAGAGATCGAGGAAATCCTGCCCATAGCCGCGGGTGCGCGCGTATTCCCGCAGGGTCATCTCCGCAAACCTTGGGTCGTCCAGAGCGGCCACCGTCTCCTGGTTGAAGCGGTGGATCTTCGTTACAAAATTCCAGAAGCGGGGGCGCAGCAGATTCCGCCGCTGCCCAAAGACCGTCTTCAGGTTGCGGCCATTGTACTCGATGCCCGTGGGATCATGCCGCACGCTGAAGGACATGTCCGTGCGCTGGGTGGGCACGTCCAGCTCACGAAAGAGCCGGGTCAGATGCGGGTAGGTGACGTGGTTGAACACCATGAACCCCGTGTCCACCGGGAGTTCCCGCCCCTCCTCCTGCACGGTCACCGTGTTGGTGTGACCGCCCGCGTAGTCATTCTTTTCAAAGAGGGTGATGTCATGCCGTCTGAAAAGAAAATGGGCACAGCCGAGTCCGGCTATGCCCGTTCCTAGGATGGCGATGCGCTTGCGACTCATGAGGTGTGTGTCCGGCTTGATTTCTCAAACACCTCACCTCACGAGAACTGCGAGGGGTGTCAGCCGGGTGATGCGCCAGCCCGCTCTTTTTGGATGCGGGCCTCTTCATAAATATGTGCGGGCACCGGCTTGAGCTCCCAGATGATGCCGCACCAGGAGAGCATCTTCAGCACATAGTAGCTGATATCAATCTCCCACCAGTAGAAGCCCTGACGGGCAGAGTGCATGTAGCGGTGGTGGTTGTTGTGCCAGCCTTCACCGAGCGTGAGCAGGGCGAGGATGAGGCTGTTGCGGGAGGTGTCCTCTGTGATGAAGCGGCGCTTGCCGAACACGTGGGCCAGAGAGTTGATGAAGAAGGTGCCGTGAAGCAGGGCCACGGTACTGATGAAGAAGCCCCAGATGAAGAGCTGGCCACCGTTGGTGCCAAGACCGGGGGCGAACTTCTCCAGGAGCCAGCCGACGAGCCAGAGGGAGGCGCCGTAGGCCAGGGGCACCACCATGTCGTGACGGTTCAGGAAGACGAGCTCCTTGTGCTTGGCAAGATCCTTCACACGGCTGTAGTCCGTGGGGAAGTTCCGGGGGCTGGTGATCCAGCCAATGTGGGACCAGAGGAAGCCGCGGATGGTGGGGGAGTGCACATCTGGATCTTCGTCCGAGTGCTGGTGATGGTGCCGATGGTGAGCCGCCCACCAGAGGGCACCGCGCTGCATGGCGGTGTTGCCAATGACGGCGAACATGAACTGCGCAAAACGCGAGGTGCGGAAGGTGCGGTGCGAGAAGTACCGGTGGTAGAAAGCGGTGATCGCGAACATGCGGATCACGTAGAGAGCGATGGCGGCCGCCAGAGCGAACCAGCTAAAGCCCACCCAGATGACGGCGAGACAGCCCCCGTGCAGGAGGATGAAGGGCACGCAGCGTTTGATATCGACAGTGTCCGCAGCGTTGCGGAGCTTGTCCTGGCCTTCAGGATGGTAGTCCGTGTCCCACCATTGGCGGAGCATGTCGGATAGATGCGCCCAGAGGGTGCGCTTTTTTGCGATACTTGGTGATTGGGATGTCATTCGAATTTTGTATTCTGGGTCCGCCCGTTAAAAACGGGCGGATTCGGAGTTGAAGGTGAATTGCCCGTGGCGTCAGGATCAGAAATGAGTGAACCTGTCGCCCCAGACGGTTGGGAGGGTTCAGAAAACGCCCCCCGACCAATCCTCATGCAGAAAGGGATTCCGAGGCTCCGCTGGTGAACCCGTTTCAACTGCGGCAGTTGCCAAAACTGCACTTAGAAACGGGGGCAAAATCGGGTCACGGGCCTTTGGCGGCGTGAAAATCAATCTCATTTACGCCATTCCTTGGAATTTAGCAATGGAGCAAAATGGTGCAAGATTGCCCATCACCGAGCAAATCCTGTTCTGGATCAGCGTGAGCCGGGGCGTTTGCCCGGCTGGAGAGCCCTTCGGTAGTTCATTACCGCCTGGGCGATGGTGGTGGCCAGTTCGCTGCGAAAATTGTCGGCAGCGATGAGGCGGGCATCGGTGGCATTGGTGACAAACCCACCTTCGAACAAGACGCCGGGACGCTCCAGCCCGCGCAGGACATGCCAGCGGGCGCGCTTCACACCCCGGTCCACCAATTTGAAATGACTGACGACAGAGGCATGGATGGCGGTTGCCAGGGCGATGTTTTCTGAGTCACGCTGGTTGCCACGGAAGGCGTAGCCGTCGCTGGAGTTGGAGCCATAGACGGAGGCGCTGCCCTGTGGTGAGAGGGCGAAGGTCTCGATGCCAGTGGCGCTGCTGCCGCCGGAATTGAAATGGAGGCTCACGTAGATGCTGTTGGGCACCTTGTTGGCGTAGGCCACCCGACCACCGAGGGAGATAAAGGTGTCATTCGTGCGGGTGAGCATGACGCGCAGGCCCTGCTTTTCCAGAATACCCTTGAGCGTGTAGGCGAGCTTCAGGGCGTAATCTTTTTCATACCCGTAGATGCCCTTTGCCCCGGAGTCGTGGCCACCGTGTCCGGGGTCGATGATGACGGTGTCAAAGGTGCTGCCTTTGCCAATGTAACTGGGGCGCAGCACGGGATCGATCAGTTTGCAGAGGTCCAGGCGGGAGATGCAGGACTTCCCATTGAGCTCCACCATGGGGTAGCTCATGACGAACTTGATGTTGTTGATGAGCAGTTCGTGGCTGCCCTTCGTGCCCTTCATGATGAGCACGGGAGAGGTGAACCAGACCGAGTTCCCGTTCTCCTTCAACTCGTTGAACCGGTAAAAGCGGTGGATGCTGGCCGCAGAGACGTAGTCCCGCTCCTGGTAGCGGATGAGCTCCCAGCCAGCCATGTCCCTGGAGGTGGTCGTGCTGGTGGCGGCCTTTGCCCGGGCTGCTGAGGCGGCCTTTTCAGCGGCCTCCTCTTCCGGATCGGGGCCGTGCATTTCACTGTCGTTGTGGCCGTCGGAACTCGCCTTGGAAGATGAGGTCACGTCCTTGGGCGCGGCGTCCTTGGTGTCTGTACTGGCGGAGCCGCCCATGTCAGCTGTCGGGGGCTTGCCACCTTCTGCCGGCTTCTCTCCAGACTTTTCTACAGGTTTCTCCTCCGCCTTGGGTTTGGCAGGGGCTGGGGTCGTCTTCTTGGCTGGGGCCGGAGTGGTTTTCTTGGCCGGTGCAGTGGTTTTTGCGGGTGCCTTGGCAGGCGGCTTCACCGGCACGGATATCTTTTCCGTCTGCTTGGACTCGGTCTTGGATTTTTCCTTTTCGTCTTCAGTGGATTTTTTGACGGCCCCTTGGGCCGAGCCGAGCCAGCCCGCCAGTGCACAGGCGAGCCCCACGCTCAAGGCTTTGCCGAGCGGTCTGGTGACGAAGGTGGACGTTGCCTTCATGGGGGGAGGTTCCATCATACACTTATGTTAGTCCTTTGCAATAATTGCGCACCTCTGAGGAGAGTTGGACCTCATGAGGCACCGTAAAGTGACAGTTCGATACGATGGACGTTGATCGAAAGTCGATTTTCCGTTGAATGACCGGTTCCTGCCACGATCCGATTGTTCCACTTTATACTGACTCTGACCGTTCATGATGCGCCATCCTTCCTCCATGCGGTTGATCTTGCGGTTCATGTCGAGGTACCCCTGGCGGGTGACGGCGGGTCTGGCCATGGGGGTCACTGGTACGCTGCTGGCGTACGTTTTTCCTGCGCTGACCCAGTGGTTTCTGGATGACATCATCCCCAATCGGGACACCTCCCGCATTGTCCAGCTCTCTGCCATCGGGCTGGGAGCCATGTTTCTGAAGCAGCTTTTCTTCAGCCTGCGCACGCTGGCGAACAACGCTTTTGAGCTGCGCATGACCTATGACCTGCGGAGTCGCCTGCATGAGAAAATCCAGCATCTGCCGCTCAAGTGGTTCGACCGGCAGAGCACGGGGGACATCATCACCCGCATGGCTGATGACGTGCCGGCCACCCAAAGGGTCATTCTTGACGGGATCGATCAGGGGGTGCCGGCGGTGCTCCAACTGGTGCTGACGGCGGGCGTGATGTTCTGGCTGGACTCAAAACTGGCCATGGTGGTGCTCATCCCGGTGCCCTTCATTGCGGCTGGCGGCTGGATCTACGCACGGTGGGTCTCCCCGCGGGCGCTGGAGGCGCGGAAAGCGGCTGGGGGGCTGAATTCCCTGCTGCATGACAACATTGCGGGCATCCGCCAGATCAAGAGCTACACGCTGGAGGAGGAGAAGCAGCGCGGTTTCAACGCATCCAGCAGTGAGTACCGTCGCCAGCAGACACGGTTGCAGCGGGCGTGGTCTGTCTATGGGCCGGGCATGGGTTTTCTGGGAGATACGGGCGTGATTCTCCTCATGGGGTTCGGTGCCTGGTGGTGCATCCAGGACGCCGTGGCAGTGCCTCCCCCTCCCGCGGCGGAGACGCTCACCATCGGGAAGCTCGCGCAGTTCCTGCTGCTCATGGGCATGTTCTATGAGCCGGTGGGTCGGCTGCATGGCATCAACCAGACGGTGGTCACGGGACTGGCGGCCGCCCAGCGGGTGTTCGAGATTCTGGAACTGGAGGGGACGGAAGACCTGAAGAAAGGGGAGCGTCTTGGCGAGGTGAGAGGAGAGATCGAGTTCAAGAACGTGTCCTTCCGGTATGATGAGAACCGCCCGATCGTCACCGACATCAATGTGGTGGTGCGGGCCAGGCAGACAGTGGCGTTTGTGGGAGCCACCGGGGCGGGGAAGAGCACGCTCTTCCAGCTGCTGACCCGCTTCTACGAGGCGAATGAGGGGGGGATCACCCTGGATGGACACCTCATCCAGGACGTGAACAAGGCGGACCTGCGTGACGCCATCGGCTACGTGACGCAGGAGAGCTACCTCTTCAACCAGAGCATCCGGGAGAATCTGCTGCTGGGGCGGCCCACGGCGACGGATGAAGAGTTGTGGGAAGCCCTCCGTCAGGCCTGTGCGTCAGAGTTTGTGGAACGCATGGATGGCGGGCTGGATGCCATGGTGGGTGAGCGTGGCTCCCGCCTCAGCGGCGGGGAGAAACAGCGCATCTCCATAGCCCGGGCCTTTTTGAAGAACGCCCCCATCCTGCTGCTGGATGAGGCCACCAGCGCCGTGGATACCCGCAGTGAGAAGCTGATCCAGCGCGCCATCGACGGGTTGCGGACCAACCGCACGTGTCTGGTCATCGCCCATCGCTTGAGCACCATCCTGCACGCGGACCGGATCTATGCCATGCGCAACGGCCAGATCCTGGCCCACGGCACGCATGCGGAACTGCTCCAGACGAGCGAGTACTATGCCGAGCTGGTGAAGCTCAGTTTTCAGGAGGAGAAGATGCAGGGTTGAGGCGGCGGGCGAATCTGCCTAAACTTGGGGTCCCCCAGCTACGTTTTGTTTGTTGATATCTCCTGCGGACTCCCGTCCAGGCGGGAGTTCCTCCCTTTTTCACGAATTTGACGCATGAGCCAGACCGATACGCCGCCAGCTACAACGCCCAAGCATACGAACGCCCTCGCCACCGAGAAGTCACCGTACCTGCTGCAGCACGCGCACAATCCGGTGAACTGGCTCCCCTGGGGTGAGGCGGCCTTTGAGCAGGCGCGGAAGGCGGACAAGCCCATCCTGCTCTCCATCGGCTACTCCACCTGCCACTGGTGCCATGTGATGGAGCGGGAATCCTTCGAGAATGAGGAAACCGCCCAGGTGCTGAATGAGCATTTCATCTCCATCAAGGTGGATCGTGAGGAGCGTCCGGACGTGGACCTCACGTACATGACCTATGCCCAGGCCGTGAGCGGGGGAGGCGGCTGGCCGCTGAACGTGTGGCTCACCCCGGAACTGAAGCCCTTCTTTGCGGGCACGTATTTCCCGCCGGAAGACAGGGGCGGGCGCATGGGCTTCCGCGCCCTGTGTCTGAAGATTGCCGAGGTGTGGAAGGATGACCGCGCCGGCGTGATGGAGCGCAGTGGGGCGGCCATCCAAAAGCTGCAGGAGTACATCGAGGACGAGCAGAAGCATCACGACGCCCCCTTCGATGCGGTGATGAAAAAGGCGTATGACGATGTGTCGAACGCCTTCGACTATCATGAGGGCGGCTTCAGCGGTGCGCCCAAGTTCCCCCGCCCGGTGACGCTGAACCTGCTGGGCCGGCTGAAGAAACACCTCGCACTGAAGAAAGAGGAAAGCGAGTCCAACTGGGCGGTGGCCATGGGCAAGACCACGCTCACCTGCATGGCAAATGGCGGCATCCGCGACCACGTCGGCGGTGGCTTCCACCGCTACTCGGTGGATGGCTACTGGCATGTGCCCCACTATGAGAAGATGCTCTATGATCAGGCGCAGCTCCTCACGGCCTATGTAGAGGGCCATCAACACACGGGTCTGAAAAGCTTCGCGGCCATCGCGAGAGAGATTGTGGAGTATGTGAAGCGCGACCTGCGTCATCCTGAGGGTGCCTTTTACTCTGCGGAAGACGCGGACAGCTACACGGATGACACGCGCACCACGAAGGGGGAGGGGGCCTTCTATGTGTGGAAGGCTGCGGAGATTGATGAACTGCTGGGCAAGGAGGAGGGCAGCATCTTCCGCTATGCTTATGGGGCCCGCCGCGATGGCAATGCGCGGCCCGAGAGCGACCCCCATGAGGAGCTCAAGGGGCTGAATACGCTCTTTCGCGCTTACTCGCCCAAGAAGACGGCGGAGTACTTCAAGCTGGAGGAGGACAAGGTGGCGGAAATCCTGGAGCGCGGGCGCAAGGTGCTCTTCGAAGCCCGAGAGAAGCGTCCGCATCCACATCTGGATGACAAGGTGCTAACCGCCTGGAACGGTCTCATGATCTCGGGCCTGGCGCGCGCGGCCGGGGCGCTGAACGAGCCGAGTTTCCTAGAACTGGCGACGCAGTCGGCGCAGTTCATTTACGACCATCTCTCTGACAAGGGCTCGAACCTCCGCCGGAGCTGGCGTGAGGGTGTATCCACGGTGCATGGCTTTGCTTCAGACTATGCATTGCTCATCCAGGGGTTGCTGGACCTCTATGAGGCCGGCTTCGATGTGAAGTGGCTCCAGTGGGCGGCAGCTCTGCAGGAGGAGTTTGAGACGAAGTATGGCGACCCGGAGAAGGGGGGGTATTTCAGTGTCAGCAAGGCGATCCCCAACTCCGTGCTACAGGTGAAGGAGGACTACGACAGCGCTGAGCCCTCTCCCAACAGCGTGGCGGCCATGAACCTCTTCCGCCTGGCCCGCATGCTTGCCCGGGAGGATCTGCGGGAGCGCGGGGCGAAGGTGTTGCGACTCTTTGGCAAAAGCCTGGAGGAGAGCCCCTTTACCGTGCCGGCCATGGTGGCGGCGCTGGACTTCAGCCATTATGGCGAGGTGGAGATCGTGCTCGCTGGCAGCAAGGACGATGCCGGTTTCCAAACGCTGGCCACGGCGGTGCGCTCCCGGTACCTGCCGCATGCGGTGCTGCTGCACGCGGACGGCGGTGCTGGCCAGGCCTTCCTTGCGACAAGGAACGAGGCGCTGGGGGCCATGAACCCTGTCAACGGCCAGGCGGCAGCCTACGTCTGCCGCAACCGGGTCTGCCAGTCTCCCGTAACCACAGTGGAAGCGTTGAAAGGTATTTTGGATTTGTGAACACTGATTTTGGATTTGGTCCAATCCAGCGGTCACAAGTCATTCTAAAGTGTCATCCATCGCCAACGGCGATCTCCATTTAGCATCTCAAATTCTCAATTCATCATCTCCCCAATGCCTCGCGCTCTGATCTTCGACTTCGACGGTCTCATTCTGGATACTGAAACGGCCGTTTACGAAGGGTGGCGTGAGTTGTACGCCGAGCATGGGCATCCGCTCCCACTGGAGACTTGGGCCCAGTGTGTGGGGAGTGATTTCGGAGTCTATGATCCTGCGGCAGCTCTGGAGAAGCTGGTGGGTACCGGTGCCTTGCTGGACTGGCCGTCTCTCACCACCCGGCGCCGGCAGAGGGTGTCAGAGATTCTGGTTGGCAAGGACACGCTCCCCGGAGTGCGCCAACTCCTGCGGGAGGCTGGTGATCACAACATCCCCTGTGCCGTGGCCAGCAGCTCCCCCCATGAGTGGGTGGACCGCTGGCTGAAGCAACTGGGACTTTGGGACTATTTCTTCAACGTCACATGCCTGGAGGATACGGGCGGGAAGGTAAAGCCTGACCCCAGCCTGTTCCTCCACGCCGCGAACAAGCTGGAGGTGGACCCGACGCAAGCGGTCGTATTTGAGGACTCGCTCAACGGGCTTCGCGCTGCCACCGCTGCAGGTATGCGGTGTGTGGTGGTGCCATGCGCCATCACCAGCCACCTGGACTTTCAGGGGGCTTGGCGGCAGTTGCGGTCCCTGGAGGAGGTGACGGTGCCGGAGCTTTTTCAATTGTTCCGCGCCAGCCTCTAACGGCAGCCCCCCTGATGGCTGCCGACCGCACGGCGGATGGCTTCGTGCCGCCCTTGTGCCTTGCATTCTCCACGCCCCCACCCACACTGCGCGCCGTGACCAAAAACTTCAGCCTCTACCTCGCCCTGCGCTACCTTCGTCCCAAACGGACGTTCGTGAGCGTGATCACCCTCATCTCCATCCTGGGGGTGACTCTGGGGGTGAGCGTGCTGATCGTGGTCATCGCCGTGATGGCGGGCTTCCACGCCCAGATGAAGGAGCTCGCCGTGGGTTACGAGGCCCACATTGAGGCCCGGGATGCCTGGGGCACCTCCATGTTTGGCGAGAATCATCGCCCGCCAGATGCCGCCGACAAGCCCTGGCGGGAGGTCATCAAGGATCTGCGCAACACTCCTGGGGTGGTCTCTGCTTCGCCCATGGTGCGTGGGTTGTTGTTGATCGAGGCGGAGGGCAACATGGCACCAGCCTGGATGTGGGGTATTCAGCAGGAAGATGGCAACCGGCTCGCGGAAAAGCAGAAGGAAATGGTGGAATCCGGTGAGCTCGACCTCTCTGGAGACAACATCGTGCTGGATGGCGGTGTGGCTCGCGCCTTCGGTCTGAAGGTGGGTGACACGGTGACCGTGTATGCCCCGTCGAATCTGAATGGCATCGTCCAGACCATCCGGGAGATTGATGACAAACCCGAGGCGGAAAAACAGGCCGCGTTCAAGCAGCTCAAGGAACTGGTCCTCCCGCTGGATCTGAAGGTGACAGGAATCATCAACCCGCCCCAGTTTCAGGACTCAGACAAGATGGCCATTGGCGTGGTGCCATTGCATGTGGCGCAGGAGCTTCGGGGCATCGATGACGGCATCTCCAGCATCGGGATCGAGCTTCAGGAGCCCTACATGGCCGGGCCGATCAAAGAGCAGCTTTTGAAAGACAAGGTGCTCCCGGAATCCTGGGAGGCCTTCACCTGGATGGAGGCTCACGCCCGCCTCTTCGGCGCGGTGCAGAATGAGATGATGATGATGTACATCATCCTCTTCATCATCGTGCTCGTGGCGGCCTTCTGCGTGATGAACACCATGATCACCGTCACTGTGCAAAAGCGTCGTGAGATCGGCATCATCGCCGCGCTCGGCACCCGCATCGGCCAGATCATGTGGGTCTTCCTCTGGCAGGGCATGATGGTAGGGGCTTTTGGAGCCATCTGCGGTCTCGCGGTGGGTTTGTCCGTGGCGTACAATCTGAACTCGATCCGCGACTTCCTGAACGACAGGTTGAAGCTCCAGCTCTTCGACCCTGCCATCTACGGCCTTGTGGAACTGCCCGCCAAGGTCCTGCCGAAGGACGTCGCCATCATCTGCGGCGGTGCCTTTGTGCTCTGCTCCGTCGCGGCACTGGTGCCCGCGTTCCTGGCGGCCCGGACCGAGCCGGCGGTGGCGCTGCGGGATTAAGTGCAGGGCAGTCGATGCAGAAGAGCCGTCCCGGCTCTTGTGGGCCTCGCAGCCCACGACACCCAAGAGTGGTTCGATGTAACCGCTGATCTTCGCTTCATCCGTGAGGTTTTCCGGTGGCAAGCTGAGATGTTTGTCACCTCCGGCGAGGGTGCGAGGTAATGATCATCATGCAGCGTGCAGGTTCACGATGAGAGAGTGTGTCGGATTAAAAGAAAACCAGTAGTGAGTGCAGGCCTATCTCGCGGTTTGCGGTTTGGAGCTTCGTTGCGAATCACGGTGGAGGCTGCAAGAAGTCCATTTTTTCAAAAAAGCGGATGCGCCGGGACGCTTGAAGTGGAAATAACCCCATGGTCAGCCCTCAGGGATTGGTACAGCCTGTTCTGGTGAACGGAATCGAGCACGTGCTGGTGGCATCGTGTCTTGGGGAGTTGACTGGCGGGGGGCTGTGTATGGGGGGCATCGGCGGGATGCAGGTGGTGGACCGTCTGTCCAGCACAGGGCTGTTTGTCAAAGATGGGCTGGTGGCCCGAGCGCTCTGGACGCCCTCGCAGATGGCGGAGATGGCGGAGTTGCTGATCTATGATCACAAGGGGGTGCTGGGATATCAGCGTCTGGATGCCACAGCGGATGTGCATGACGTCCTGCTGCTGGATGATGGGGGCTGCGTGGTCGTGTCCACCGGTACCAATGAGTTGATCTGGTACTCGGAAGGGGGGCAGGTGGTGAAGCGCTGGAGAGCGGAGGGAGAGGGCGATTCCTGGCACCTCAACAGTCTGTTGCAGCACGCGGGAGAGCTGTATGCATGCGCTTTCGGGAAGTTTCAGAAGCACCGCGAATGGGCCCAGGCAAAGGACTCTGGCTCGGGATGCGTTATCAAGATCTCCACCGGGGAAGTGGTGCTTACTGGCCTGATGTGCCCGCACAATCCCCGACTCTCAGGGGACTCCTGGATTCTCTGCAACTCTGCCAGAGGGGAACTGGTGGAGGTGGATGCCGCATCCCAGGTTATCACGCGAAGCCAATCCTTGGGCGGGTGGACACGGGGGCTTGCCTTCGCAGATGAGCACGTCTTTGTGGGTGTGAGTGCCAATCGGCAATATCGTGACCCGGGTGTGAGCGCTTCGATCGCCGTGCTGGACAGGCAGTCGTGGCAGGTGACGGGGCGGATCGAGTTGCCGTTTGAGGAGGTGTATGATCTGGTCCTGCTGCCGCCGGAACAGGTTCTTGGATTGCAGCGTGGCTTTGCCACGAGTCCCTCTCGCACGGCTGAGCAGGAGCGGTATGCGCTCTTCCGCCAGGCGGGGGTGGAACCGACCCGCCTCTGGCCCTCCGGTGATCCGCTGGCATCGGAAAGCTGCCGGATCCAGGTCACCGCGCAAGTCCCTGAGGTCATGACAATCGGAACCCGGGTGCAGATACCCTGCGAGGTGCGGAATGCAGGGAACGCGATTCTCGCCACGATGCCACCCTGCCCTGTGCACATCTCCTACAAATGGCTGGACCCTGCGACAGGGAAACGTCTGGCAGATACGGAAGGGCTGCGAACCCGGCTCTCCCGATCCCTCCTGCCGGGGGAGGCGCTGACCTGCCAGCTCGTCGTACAGGCTCCTGCGCTGGAGGGGGAGTGGATTGTGGCGGTCACGCTGGTGCAGGAGCAGGTGGCGTGGTTTGATGATCTGGATCCCGGTAGCTCTTTCCGCAAAAAGGTGTCGGTCTGCCTCGATAGCTCGCGCGTGGATTAGTGACTTGCCTGCGGTTCAAAGGGCAGGGTGTCCCTTGGCGTGTGGCAGGGGAAATTGAATCCAGTGATCGGAAAGATCCGGTCGCTGGGGGTGTTTTTGGGTTCACGCCTCACCCATGAAGTCCGTTCGTCCCAACAGTTCGCCTGCGGCTCGCGCAGACTCTTACTATCGCAAACGCGCAGACTGGTCTGGCAGTACGGGCAATCTCAACATCTCTGTCTTTGTTTTTCGGGACACAAATCGGAGCGGCCGCTATGACCTGGGGGGCCGACCGCTGGCCTCGGTGGCGGTGGAGATGCGAAGTGCAAGGGAGGAAGTGGTGGTCAAGCACTCCAACATTGCGGGTTTCTCGAACTTTGAGATGTCCACCACCGATGGCGCGAGCCTGATCCAGAAGCCGGGTCGGCGGACGTTTGAAGTCATTGCGCCCCCTGGGTGGGTGGTGACTACGGGCAATGCGGTGCAGGAGGTGGAGTTTGTGGCTCTGGCCGGCTCTGTGGCGGGCTTGGTCTGCCTGCAACCGCCAAAGCTGGTGGGGCTGGCGCCCATGCTCTCCGTGAGGGCCACGCTGCACCCGGCATCCATAGGAGGCGATGACCTCCACCTGAGACGGGTTCAAGGCAACACGAGTCCGGGGAACGACGCGCCGTTCCTCTGGCAGCGTCAGCGGCAGGGGGGCGGCCATGAATTCAGCGTTCGCTGCGGGGAAGGGCACTTCGAACTGGCGCATGGTCGCCTGGCCCGTCCGGTCACGGTGGGTCCGTTTCCAGCACATGTGGGTAATCTCAATGTGGACCGCGAATACGCCCCTGACGCTGGTGGTGACTGGAAGACCATCGATTTCGAGTCAGCGGTGCAGGCGGGCATTGGCAAGATCCCCCATGGTTATGCGGGCATGGACTGGGACAACTTTGTGGCGGTGGACAACGCCTTTTACCAGGGGGAGGGCTATGTAAACGGCACCATCTCAGGTCGCATGGTGACTTATAACGGTTCCGGCCATCCCGCGGAGGTCCTCTACGAGAACGGATTTGATCTGCTCGGCTGCCATCTGACCTTGGGATGGATTCGCGCTGAGGGCGAGGTGGTCATCATCGAGGCCTTTCAGGGCGACACGTTGATTGCGGTGGACAAGGTGGAGCTCTCTGCGCTGGGCCCTGTGTGGTATGAGCCGAGATTCCGCAACGTGACCCGGGTGCGCTTTGCCACGGAGCACTACTGGCAGTTCATCATGGACGGGCTGGTGGTTCGGATTTAGTCAGTGCGTCAGTGAGGGCTCGATCATCGGCCTCGCCAGCTTTTCCCTGATGGCATTGGCCTTCACACGGAATCAGTTGTCCGGGCGGAAAAGGGGTGAATTCTCGTGCCGCCGACCTTCTCCGTACCAGCATGCTGGGGGCGAGGGAGAGGGCTCCCGGGGGGCATCGGCGTTCAGCACCAGCCCTCCAGAGGGGCGGCAGCAGATCGACCAAGGCCTGAATCCGGCTCCCCGTAGGGCCGCTCAGCAGGGGCTCCACCGTGACCGCCGCGCAGGTGGGTCACCAGCAAGCCAGCGGGCCGGGAATGGAGGAACTGGGGGTTTAGATCTCCCCCCCGGAAAGATCCTTTTTCAGGGAATTTAGCCCGTGGAGCCCCCGTCCGACCGGGTTTTGAGTGCCTTTTCAGCGGTGCCGGGGGCGAAAAAAACTTGCTTTCGCCCCAAAACCCCCGAACGTCCCGGCCCGCTTCATTCCGGCCTTTAACTTCACGTTCGCTGCGGGGCCTCAAGGCAGGACGAACAGCGCCCCAGGCAGCCCCGCGGCGTTTCAGTGGCAACATCACAAACCCAAGAATAATACACATGAGCGCAACGCTCGCGGAGTTGATCGCAGGATCCTTCCGCACTCTTCACGAAGGATCCATCGTCAAAGGCCGGATCCTTGAAATCAAGCCCCAAGTTGTCCTTGTGGACATCGGCTACAAGTCCGAGGGCGCGATCCCCCACTCCGAGTTTGAAGACGAGGACATCCAGGTGGGTGACGAAATCGAAGTGCTTCTGGAGCGCCTCGAAAACGACGAAGGCATGGTCGTTCTCTCCAAGGAGAAGGCCGCCCACAAGCAGAACTGGGACAAGATTTACCGCGTCTTCCTCGACGGCGGTCTCGTCAAAGGCAAGGTCAAGAGCGTCGTCAAAGGCGGTCTCATGGTCAACGTGGGCGTCGAAGCCTTCCTGCCCGGCTCCCAGATCGACATCATTCCCCCCCGCGACCTCAACGAGTACGTCGGCAAGGTGTACGAGTTCAAGATCGTCAAGGTCAACGACGAGCGCAAAAACATCGTGCTCAGCCGCCGCGAAGTTATCGAGGCAGAGCGCGCCGAACAGCGCCAGAAGTTCCTCGAGAGCGTCAAGCCCGGCGACAAAGTCGAAGGGATTGTCAAGAACATCACCGACTTCGGTGTGTTCGTGGACCTCAATGGCATGGACGGCCTGCTTCACATCACCGACATGACGTGGGGCCGCTTGAACCATCCTTCCGAACTCGTGGCGATCGGCCAGAAGCTGAACGTCCAGATCTTGGAAGTGAACCGCGAGAAAGAGCGCGTCAGCCTCGGTCTCAAGCAGATGCAGTCCAATCCTTGGGAAAGCATCGAAAACCGCTACCCTGTGGGTCAGCGCGTGCACGGCACCGTCACCAAGCTCGTCGCTTACGGCGCGTTTGTGGAAGTGGAAGAAGGCGTCGAAGGCCTCATCCACGTGTCCGAGCTCTCCTGGACCAAGCGTATCGCCCGTCCTTCCGACGTGCTTACCGTTGGTCAGAAGGTGGACGCCCAGGTTCTTGGAATCAACAAGGAAGAGCGCAAGATCTCCCTTGGCGTGCGTCAGCTTGACACCAATCCTTGGGACAACATTGATGAGCGTTTCCCGATTGGCACCAAGATGAAGGGCAAGGTGCGCAACCTCACCGCTTACGGCGCGTTCGTGGAGCTTGAGGAAGGCATCGACGGGATGATCCACGTTTCCGACCTCAGTTGGACCCGCAAGATCAACCACCCCTCCGAAGTCCTCAAGAAGGGCCAGGAAGTGGAAGCCACGATCCTTGAGATCGACAAGGCCAACCAGCGCATCAGCCTGGGCATCAAGCAGCTCGAAGGTGATCCTTGGAGCGAAATCGACACCCGCTTCAAAGTGGGCGATCTCGTCAAGGGCCGCGTGGCCAAGATCGCCAGCTTCGGCGCGTTTGTGGAACTCGAGGACGACATCGACGGCCTCGTGCACATCAGCCAGCTCAGCGAAGACCACGTCAACCGCGTCAAGGACGTGCTCAACGTCGGCGACGAAGTGGAAGCCCGCGTCATCAAGGTGGACAAAGTCGAGCGCCGCATCGGCCTGTCCGTCAAGGCGGTCAACTACGACGAGGAGTCCCTCAAGAAGGAAAGCCAGGCCTTCGAAAGCCTCCGCCCCAGCACCGACCTCGTCGGCCTGGAGCAGGCCTTCAAGTTCGCGACGGAAGAATACCGTCCGGGCCAGGGCTAAGCCTGAGTTCGAGGAGAGTTCATTCTCCATACATTCCATACAGATCTGCGGAGGAGCCTCGAAAGAGGCTCCTCTTTTTTACAGCCGTTCTGGCAATTTTTTGCGAACCGTCGATGCCGCTTGGTGAATTTCCCTAGGTGACCCTCACAGGGTTATTTTATGGTTTCCTCAGGCAGCATTCAGCGCTAGCCTTTAACCCACATGTTGAGAAATTATTCCAGAAAAGCGTGCATGATCATCGCGACCACGGTCGTGATGACGGGTGCGTCCATCATGCTGAATGACTATCGCAAAGATGAGTTCGTTGAAATTACACCTGAAGAGTCCGGTGCCGATGCGGCCGTGGATGCGGAGCATGATGTGCAGGACGCGCAGCGCATCCAGGCGGCAGTGCGCGGCCTCATGGTGAAGGCCCAGGCTTCGTTGGACACCCGCAAGCAGCTGCGTCCGGCGGGCAAGGTTGAAAAGGGGATCGCCTCCAGCTATGGCAATGGATTTAACGGCCGCAAGACGGCCAACGGAGAGATCTACAACCAGAACACTTATACGGCAGCGCACAAGAAGCTCCCCTTTGGCACCAAGGTGCTGGTGAAGAATCTGCGCAACGGGCGTGAGGTGGTGGTGCGGATCAACAACCGCGGTCCGTATGTGCGGGGGCGCATCATTGACGTGTCCCTGAAGGCCGCCAAGGATCTGGGCATGCTCAAGGCTGGCGTGGTGCCTGTGGAGGTGACCGTCCTCGCTGAGGAAAAGCCTGTGCTGGCCTCTGCGGAATAGGGCCACCTGTCACAATAATACCGAAACGCGGCACAAGGGGCGTTCAGTTGGCGCGGCGCATGGCGTAGGTTTCATGCGCTGCTTTGCGCTCTTATGAAACTGCTGCGTTGCCCCTTGCTGTCAGGTACGATTGTGTTGTTCATGGCTGGTGTGGTGGTGCCGGTTCATCCCTCAGCGGCGGCCGAGCCGGCGGGCGGCATCAAATCGGTGACGACGCATCGGGAAGCCTATGGGGCGACCAGGGGCGCTGTGGCGGTGGATCCGGCCCGGGACCTGCCGCGCCTGCCACCGGTGGAGCCGCAGAATGCCCCGGCCACCTGGCAGGTGAAGGAGGGCTTCAAGCTGGAAATTGCCGCGCATGAGCCGCTGGTGCGGAGCCCCATTGCTGTCAGCTTTGATGAGCGGGGGCGTATGTTCGTGTGCGAGATGATCGACTACTCGGAGCGTCGTGATGAAACCCCTCACCTGGGGCGCATCTCCATGCTGGAGGACAAGGACGGCGACGGCCGCTATGAGTCGAGCATAGTGTTCGCGGAGAATCTGGCCTGGCCCACAGGGCTGATATGGGCCAAAGGCGGTCTCTATGTGATCGCGACGCCGGACATCATCCGGTTCGAGGACAAAGACGACGATGGCCGGGCGGAGCTGCGGGAGGTGGTGTACACGGGATTTGGCATGGGGTTGAAAATCCTGAACGTGCAGGGCATGGCCAACTGCCCACAGTGGGGCATGGACAGCCGCATCCACCTCCAGGCAGGCGGGGGGAACCGTGGCAAGGTGAAGTGCCTGAAGCGGCCGGACCTGCCGGAGCTGGAACTGGGCGGGCGGGACTTCTGGTTCGATCCGCTAACGCATGAGTTCGGCCTGGAGGCCGGTGGCGGCCAGTATGGCATGAGCTATGACACGTACGGAAGGAAGTTCGTGTGCAGCAACAGCGACCACCTGCAGTTCTTTGTGTGTGATGACGCCTATGCCCGGCGGAATGCGTACTTCAACTTTCCTCAGGTGCGTCAGAGCATCGCCGTGGATGGCGGGGCGGCCGAGGTGTTTCGCATCAGCCCGGATGAGCCCTGGCGCATCATCCGTACCCGCTGGCGCATCGCCGGGGTGGTGAAAGGCGCGGTGGAAGGAGGAGGGCGTGTCTCAGGTTATTTCACCGGAGCCACGGGGACCACGGTGTACAGGGGTGATGCCTACGGGCCCGAGTTCGTGAACAACACCTTCACCGGAGACGCGGGCGGACAGTTGATCCACCGCAAGGTGCTCCGGCAGAAGGGGGCCAGTCTGGAGGGGGAACGCCCGGCGGATGAGCGGGGGCGGGAGTTTGCCGCCTCGAAGGACACCTGGTGCCGCATGGTGAACTTCGCCAATGCGCCGGATGGCTGTCTCTATGCCATGGACATGTATCGGGAGACCATCGAGCACCCTTGGGCCATCCCGGACGAGATCAAACAGCACCTGGATCTGAACAGCGGCAATGACCGGGGGCGCATCTACCGCATCACCCCGGCTGGGGGCCTGCCGGCCGGGCAGCACCAGCGCGCGAATTTTTCCGGCATGGACCTTGCCGGTCTGGTGAAGACCCTGGAGCATGCCAACGGCTGGCACCGCGAGACGGCGGCCCGGCTGATCTATGAACGCCAGGACAAGGCGGTGACTTCCTTGATGTTGAAGTTGTTGGTTGAAACTCAGAGCCCGCTGGCCAAGTTCCATGCCCTCTGGTTGCTGGAGGCGTATCATGCCGCGGGGGAGCCGCAGGTGCTGGCGGCCATTCAGGACAAAGATGAGCATGTGCGGGAGCTGGGCATCCGCCTCAGCGAGGGACTGCCTGTGGAGGTCCGGGTGGGCAAGGCATTGCGCCAGCAACTGGCGGCGTGTGCGGAGGATCCGGCACCCCGGGTGCGCATGCAGCTGGCGTTCACAGTCGGGAGTTACTTTAAACCTGAGATGTTGGCAGGGCAGGGGCGTGAGGTGAGTCGTACACTGCTGGCCACGGCGACCCGCTTGCTGGCGGAGGATCAGGACGACTGGATCTATAGCGCGCTGGTTTCCGGACCACCGGCGCTGGCGCGGGAGCTGTTTGAGAATGTGCGTGCGTTCACTCCCAATGGTATTCCTGAGTCCCGCATTGCCGAACTGGTGCAGGTCATCGCTGCCCGTCAGGATCCTGAGGATTTGGAATGGCTCATGGAGAACCTCTCGAAAGGGGCTGGCAGCAGCACGCAGCGTCTGCGGGCTCTGGACAAAGGGTTGCGTCAGCGCGGCAGCTCGCTCGCGAAGCAGGATGCAGCGGGTGTTTTCAAACCTGTCTTTGATCTGGCTGCCAAAGAGGCGGCGAACGCTGGAGCGGAGAGTTCGAGACGTCACGAGGCAGTGACTTTGCTGGAGATGGCTCCCTATGCCCAGGCGCGTCCGGCCCTGGCGGCGCTGCTGCAAAAGGATCAGCCGGCTGATTTGCAGCAGTCCGCGGTGCAATCGCTGGTCCGCTTCAATGAGCCCACTGTGGCGGAGGTGTTGCTGGAGGTCTGGCCGGCGCTTCAGTCTGCGGCTCGTGCAGCGGCACTGGAAGGACTGCTTTCGCGCCCCGAGCGCATTCTGGCACTGTATCAGAATATGGGCGGTACACAGCCAGTACTGAAGCCGGAGGACCTCTCCAGCGCGCAGGTGCAGGCGCTCATCAAACACACGAATCCCAAGGTGGCGGCGCTGACCAAACAAGTGCTGGCTGCAGTGATTCCCAAACCGCGGGAAACGGTCATTGCGGAGTTTCAATCCGCCTCATCGCTCAAGGGGGATGCCGCGCGGGGGCAGTTGGTGTTCATGCAGCGCTGTTTCACCTGTCACCGGGCAGCGGGGCAGGGATTCCAGGTGGGGCCGGATCTGATCACTGTGAAGACCAAGGGGCGTGAGGCACTCCTCAGCGCCATTCTGGATCCCAACAAGGAAGTGGCACCGCAGTTCATCGCCTACACGGTGGAGACTCAGGATGGCCAGACCTTGGGCGGGCTGCTCTCCAAGGATGACACCTCCGGTGTGACCGTGCGGATGACCGCCGGGGCCGAGGTAAACATTGCCCGCGCCCAGGTGAAGAAAATGTCTGCCGGTGGTTTGTCGCTCATGCCGGAAGGACTGGAGGCGGGGATGGATGCTCAGGGAATGGCGGATTTGCTGGAGTTTGTGGAAACGCTGAAATAAAAATTAGGAATGATGAATTAGGAATTAGGAATGGGGTTTTTGGTTCTTTTGGCGCGAGTTGTCTCATGAACCCGGAGGGTTCGCCATGCGTAGCCATGGGGCGGCTGAGTGGAGCGAGGACTACCCATGGAAGTTTGAACCGGGAATTCTACCGCGGAGCGGTAGGCCGATCGGGTCCAAATGACGGACGGGGTGTATCGCGGGAAGGGTGTCCGGGTTTTGCAATGCGATGGGCCTACCGCTCCGCGGTAGCATGTGGTTGGACGGCATCCCCGGGTAGTCCTCGCTTCACTCGGTCGACCCGGGGCTATTCATGGTGAACCCTCCGGGTTCGGGATGGGTTGGCAATGGTTGCCCGATCCGGGACCCGGGGTGTGGCGGAAAGAGGAGTGAGGTGCGTGTGCTCAAGCGAATTGCACTTGCTGTCAATACTCGATCCGGGTTCCGGGAAATGCGGAATGGGTGGGGCCAAGAGGGAGCCTTGCCATACCTGTGAACGGGCGGAAAACGGCACCATCGGCACCTCGCATGAAAAATGCTGCCCCCCTCTGAAAGGCCCGCACAACCCCGGCGTCTTTGTCACTCTATGAAATCCATCACTCTGCTCGCCACCGCCATTTTGCTCTCCCTCGGGCTGTCCGCCCAGGCGGAATCCACCCTCACGCTCAACGGCATTCACAACTGCTGCAAAGGATGTGAAAACGGCATCACCAAGGCCATCACGAAAGTAGATGGTGCCACCGCAGCCGTCACCAAGACCAGCGTGACCATCACGGCCAAGTCCAAGAGTGATCTGGACAAGGCGGTGGACTCCCTCCTGGACGCCGGCTACTACGGGGAAGGGGCCACGGTGAAAGCCGTGGCCGACAAGCAGGTGAAAACCGCCACCGTGAGCCACACGCATCTCTGCTGCGGCAAGTGCGTGAAAGGTGTGGATGAAGCCATCAAGAACGTCAATGGCGCGACCAAGCACAACGCCACCAAAGGTGAAGACAGCTTCACCGTGGAAGGCGACTTCAATCTGACAGACCTGCAAACCGCGCTGAACAAGGCGGGCTACAACGGCAAGATTGAATAGGGAGCCTTCCAGAAATTAGGAATTAGGAATGCTGAATGATGAATGGGTGTTCTGAGATGAGTGGTGTTCCGCCCCGCTTGGCCACTCATTCATAATTCATAATTCAGAATTCCTAATTTTGAATTATGAGGATTCTCGCTTGAGTGCGGCATGGCCGCTGACCTCACCTCTGTCCCTCAAAGTGATCCGCTTCGTGTTTACCGCTATCGCGATGGCTTGTATGCCGCTGACCTCCTGACGGCGGCGGTGGTGTATCTGGACTTCTTCACCTGGCTGGGCGCAAACCCCTCCACCAAGGAGGAAATCTGTGCACGGTTTGAGTTCGCGGAGCGACCCACGGATGTGATGCTCACGCTGCTCGCTGCGAATGGCTTTGTGGAGCGCCTGGCGGATGGGAAGTTTCACACCACGCTCACGGCCAAAGAGCACCTCACCGCCGGTTCGCCGTGGTGCCTTTCCCCTTACTACGCCTCCCTCAAGGACCGACCGATCACGCAGGACTACCTGAAGGTGCTGAGCACGGGCAGGCCCGCCAACTGGGGTGGGGATAAAGCGGCGCAGGACTGGCACAAGGCGATGGAGACAGACGCGTTCTCCCGCAGCTTCACTGCGGCCATGGACTGCCGCGGATTCTATCTTGGTCAGGCCTTGGCCAAGAAGGTGGATCTGGGCGGTCGCAAACACCTCCTGGACATCGGAGGTGGCAGTGGGATCTACTCCTGCTCGCTGGTGGCCCATCATGCGGAACTGAAGGCCACGGTGTTCGAGCAGGCACCGGTGGACCGTATCACGCAGCGCTGCATCGTGGAGCGGGGTTATCCGGACCGTGTTTTCGTGGCCACGGGGGATATGTTCAACGACCCTCTGCCGACCGATGCGGACGTGCATCTGTTTTCCAATGTGCTGCATGATTGGGACTACCCGGAGGTGCGTGAGTTGCTGGCCATCTCCCACAAAGCGCTGGCTCCTGGTGGCCTGTTGATCATTCACGATGCGTTTATCAATGAGGCGAAAAATGGCCCGCTGCCTGTGGCGGAATACTCCGCGCTGCTGATGCACTCCACCCAGGGCAAGTGCTATGGCGTGGGAGAGTATGCTGAACTCTTGCGTGAAGCCGGGTTCGAGCCGGGCGCGTATCACGACACGGCGGCGGATCGCGGGTTTATGACGGCGATTCGTCGGTAGTCCGGTGATTCGGTAAGACAGTAGTCCAGTAAAACGGTGAGGCAGGAGGAGGCTGCTCCGTTGCGGAGCGCTTCCTCAGTCGCGGCAGCGTTTTGGAGTACGGTCGTTGTAGGAGGTTGTTTCCTGTGACCTGGGAGTTGCAAGCCGGCTACGCCACCCTCACCAGATCCCCGGCATCCATGCTCTCGGCGGCGGCCTGGACCACGCGCATGTATTTGATGCCCTCAAGGAAGTCCGGTTTGGGCCGGGGCGCGGAGGGATTGAGCACGGCGTTGATGAAGTCGCACTCGACGGTCCACTCCTTCGCTTCGGTGTCGGGGATCGGCACTGCCTCCAGTGCGCCGCCGACCCTGCCCAGACGGATCTCGTCGGTCACGAAATTGTAGGTGAGGGTGCCCTCGCTGCCATAGATCTGAATGGCATCCTGCGGGGGGTGGGAGGCCACGCCGCTGAAGATGAGGCTGCCTTGGGCACCGTTGCGGAAGCCGCAGAGCACGTGGAGGTAGTCGGGGATCTCCACCTCATACCCCTGGCGATCCGGGATGACGACGGACCCGTTGGCCTGGACCGCCACGATGTCGCCCAGCCAGCGCTGGATGACCTCCACATAGATGCCAAAGCTTAGGACCTGAAGGCCGCTGATTTCCACCCGCTGCCGCCAGTGGGCCGGTGCCGCAGGATCCAGCCAGCCGCCATTCATGCTGTGCAGGACGGCGTGGTAGGGCTTGCCAATGGCTCCCTCGGCCAGGAGACGACGCATGGTGGCGTCGCCCTTCATCCCATACGGGGGCGGGCAAAGGGCGGCCACCAGTTCCGGGTTGCTCATGCTGGCTTCCCACATGAGCTGGGCTTCCTGCAGGCTCATGGCCATGCGCGCCTGGCAGAAGACGTGCTTGCCAGCGCGGAGGGCGTAGCAGGTGATCTCGCTGTGGAGCATGGGCGGGGTGCCGATCCAGACCACGTCAATGTCCCCACGGGAGACGAGTTCTGGCCAGTGCTGCATGGGCTCCGCCGTGGGGGCCAGCTCGGCGCAGAACCGTTGGCTGCTTTCCAGGGTGGCATTGCTCACCGCCACGATTTCCACCTCGGGCATGGCCTGAAGGGCGGGGAGGTGCCGGGACTTCACTATGCCGCCGGCACCGACGATGCCGATGCGGATCCGCTTGGGGTCAGAACTCATGGGAGACAGGGGTGGGAAAAGGGGAAAATGAGATTCTTGCTGTTGGGAAGGGATTGTCCAGAGGCGGATACGGTCCAAAATGACACTCTGACAGGAACACAGGCTTTTCTGACGGCGATGTCAAAAATAGTTGACGGGTTGGATTCTGCGATTAACCTCCCGACCCTTCTTTTCAACCCTAACCCTTTTCACAGTCATGGCCAGAGTTTGTCAAATCAGCGGCGCCCGTGTTACCTCGGGACACAAAATCCATCGCAGCGGTAAGGCCAAGAAAGAAGGCGGTATCGGTAAGCACATCACCAAGCGTGTGAAGCGCAAGATCTACCCGAACCTGCGCGACAAGCGCATCTTCGTTGCTGAGCTCGGTCGCTGGGTCAAGGTCCGTGTGACTGCCCGTATCTTGAAGACCATCAACAAGGTCGGTGCTTTCAAGGTGCTCAAGGAAGCTGGTCTCGTCTAAGACGAAGGGCCCTTCCATGGCGGTTGACGCCATATTCAATCTTTTTGAAGCCGCGCTGTGGTTCGCCATCAGCGCGGTTTTCTTTTTCCGCGGCGTATTCCGCGCTGGCGGCAGATCGCCCGAGTCCCGGACGCGTCGGCGGGAGATGTTCCTGCTCGCGGCGGCGTTCGCAGCCTTTGGGGTGAGCGATGTCATAGAATCCCGCACTGGCGCTTGGTGGGAGCCGTGGTGGCTGCTGGCTCTGAAGGCTGCGTGTGTGCTGGTGTTCCTGCGCGCGTTCTTGCGGTACCGGGCCGGGCATCGCAGCCGGAGGGGGGCGGGAGAGATGAGCCCGACCGGGGAGGACGCAAAAGACGAGAGCGCTCCCCAGTGACGCACAGCTTGCACGCAGCGCATTTTGGCTTACATCACGCGCCCTATGCATTCTTTCCGCTACATTCAGGGTCGCCTGCACTGTGAGAACGTTGATCTGGAATCCCTCTCCGCCAAACATGGCACACCGCTGTATGTGTACAGCAAGGAGACCATCACGGATCACTACAAGCGGCTGGATGGAGCGCTCGATCGCCTGGACCATCTCATCTGCTATGCGGTAAAGGCCAACTCCAACCTCGCGATCCTGCAGACCATTGCGGATCTGGGCGGTGGTTTTGACATCGTCTCCGGTGGTGAGCTCTACCGGGTGATTCAGGCCGGGGGCCGTGCCTCCCAGTGCACCTTTGCCGGGGTGGGCAAAACCCGTGCGGAGATCGAGTACGCCCTGCAGCAGGGAATCTACAGCTTTAACGCTGAGAGCGAGGCCGAGCTGCGGCAGATCAATGAGGTGGCTGGTACCTTGGGCAAAAAGGCCCCGGTGGCCCTGCGGGTGAACCCGAACGTGGATGCGAAGACCCACAAGTACATCTCCACAGGCAAGAGCGAGAACAAGTTCGGCGTGGACTTTGACCGCATCCTTGACGCGTATGCCGCGATCGCGACGGAGTGTGAACACCTGGACATTCGTGGTCTGCAGATGCACATCGGCTCCCAGCTCACGAGCATCGACCCCTTCGTCGAAGCTGCCAAGAAGGTGGCCCCTCTAGTGGAGAAGCTCAAGGAGCGCCACCACATCAAGTTCTTCAGCATCGGTGGTGGCCTGGGCATCGTGTATCGCGAGAGCCTGGACAGCGGTGACCAGACCTGGTGGGGCGAGAAGGAGGAGGCCGAGCGACCCCTCACCATCCAGAGCTATGCGGATGCCCTGGTGCCCATCCTAGAGCCCCTGAAGCTGCGCATCCTCCTGGAGCCCGGCCGTTTCATGGTGGGCAATGCAGGGGCCCTGCTCTCCAAGGTGCTCTACCTCAAGAAGGGCAATGCCAAGAAGTTCGTCATCGTGGACGCGGGCATGAACGACCTCATCCGCCCCGCCCTGTATGAAGGCTGGCACCAGATAACCCCCCTGCACAAGGCGGAAGGGGCCGAGCTGGAGAAGGTGGATGTGGTGGGGCCGATCTGTGAGACGGGCGACTTCCTGGCCCAAGATCGCGAGCTGCCCCCGGTGCAGGCGGGCGACACCCTGGCGGTGCTCAGCGCTGGGGCCTATGGGTTCACCATGGCGTCCAACTACAACTCCCGCCCGCTGGCGGCAGAGATCCTGGTGGACGGGGCGGAGGCGCATCTGGTGCGCGAGCGCCAGACGCTGGACGACCTGGTCCGCGGCGAGCATCTGGTACAGAAGTAGGCCGTGCAGCCATGGGATTTTGATGAAATCTGACAAAAGAGGGGGTGCTGCGGTGCCTCCTCTTTTGTATCTGTGAAAGATCGCGGTGGAGTTTCCCGTGGCAGAGATTATGAAGACTGGACCTGTGGGGACAGTTCAGAACCCCAGTCCAATCCCTGACCGACCGACGAAGCGAAGCATGAACCTCTCCCGTCCTATTCACACCTGTCTGCTGTTGCTGGGCCTTGTGACCAGTCTTGGATTTGCGAGCGCTGCGTCTGCCCAGAGTCAGGAGTACATCATTGTGAGCGGTGGCCCGGCTTTGAGAAAATGGGAGGATCTGCGTGCGCCTGGCACTCAGCATGATCGCTGGTGGGGCAACTTCATCCGCCCGGCGCGTGTCCGCATCGAGGAGATCAAGAAGCAGGACCCCAATGCGATGATCACCTGGCTGGTGTATCGCACCGCTTTTGTCACCCGGAGCACGGAGGACAATCGTGCGCTCACTCCGCTCGTGGAAAGTGTGCGGGACAAGTACGGCGTGCGCCTGATGTGGTTCGACAACGGCACCCAGTTGATCAACTACCTCAACGAAGGCCAGCCTCGTGGGCGGGTGAAGATTTGCAATTTCGAGTACTACGGCCACAGCAACAAGTACTGCTTCATGTTCGACTACAGCAATCTGGTCTATGGCGTGTCCAAGTCCTGGCTGCATGAGAAGGATCTGCCCCGCATCCGCAGTGGGATCTTCACGAAGAACGCGTATTGCAAAAGCTGGGGCTGCCACACGGGTGAAAGCATGAGCCGCGCCTGGCGCAACGCCACTGGCATCCCCATGATCGGTGCCTACGGCAAGACGGACTACTCCAACCCGGTCCAGATCGAGTTGTCCTTCGGCGGTCACTGGACCAACGGCTGAGGTGGTGGAAGGGGAGCCTGGTGAGGAATCCGCATGCCGCCTGCAGTTGAGCAGACCTTTCGAGCCTATGGCCCCAGCCATCTGGCAGCTCTGCTGGCGACGGTGCTGGTGGCGGCGGTGATGATCTGGGTGGCCCGGCGCGGGCTCGGGCGCACTCAACGTGCCCTGGAGTGGCTCATGGCCGCGGCCCTGGTGGTGCAGTGGCCGGTGAGCTACGCCTACTATGTGCACGCGGGCACGCTCACAGTGGACAACCAGTACCCCTGCCACCTGTGCGATCTTTCCGCACTCCTGGGAGTGGTGGTGTTGCTCACCCGGAGGCAGTTTTTTTGTGAGTTGCTCTTCTTCTGGGGGCTGGCGGGCACCATGCAGGGCATGCTGACTCCGGCGCTTACCACGGATTTTCCCAGCCCACGGTACTTCGCCTTCTTCCTGGCGCATGGCGGTGTGGTCGCCACCGCACTCTATGGGGTGCTGGGGCTGCGGCGTACCCCCCGGGCCCAGGCCAAGTGGGTGGCCTGGGGCTTGATCAATCTCTATGCCCTGATCATCAGTGGGTTCAACGCCCTCACGGGGGCCAACTACGGCTTCCTCTGCCGGAAGCCCGCCACGGCCTCGCTGTATGATCTGCTGGGTCCCTGGCCCTGGTATATTGGCGCGGCGTCGTTGATGGCGCTGGTCATCTTCATACTGCTGGATCTGCCCTTTGTGCGAGGCAGAAGCCGGGCCGCCCGGGGTGGTAAGTGAGAATCAAATGCAGCAACGGGAATCCATCGCCACAAACTCGTCCCACGGTGATTTGTCTTTGCAAGCGTGCACGCTTCATGTAATTACGACCCGAAGATGCCAGACGAAGACACACGAAAGTTCAAGAGGGTCCTCATCAAACTTAGCGGCGAAGCCCTTCGTGAAGTCGGCAGTCATGACAACATCTCCCCGCCGATCGTTGAGAACATCGCCTCGCAGATCAAGGCGGCGCACCAGTCCGGTCTTGAGATTGCGGTGGTCGTGGGCGGCGGCAATTTCTGGCGCGGCATCAGTGCCAGCAATCGCGGCATGGAGCGCGCCACGGCCGATTACATGGGCATGCTAGCCACGGTGATGAACTCCCTGGCCGTCCAATCCATGCTGGAAGGCATGGATGTGCCCACCCGGGTGCAGAGCGCCATCAAGATGGACAATGTGGCGGAACCCTTCATCCGACGCAAGGCCATGCGCCACCTCGAGCTCGGTCGGGTGGTCATCTTCGCCGCCGGCACCGGCAACCCCTTCTTCTCCACGGACACCACGGCCGCCCTGCGCGCCAGTGAGATCAATGCCGACGTCGTGCTCAAGGCCACCAAGGTGGACGGCATCTACGACAGCGATCCCAACAAGAATCCGAACGCCGTTCGGTATGAGCGCCTTAGCTATCAGGAAGCTCTCACGCGGCAGCTCAAGGTGATGGATGCCACCGCCTTCAGCCTGTGTCAGGAGAACAACATGCCCATCGTGGTGTTTGATATGAACGGGCCGGACAACATCCGGCGGGCTCTCACTGGAGAATCCATTGGCACGATCGTCAGCAACGACGCGTGACAATCCGGCCGGAGCGTGCTTTGCTGTCGGCCCGCTGGTGGCAGACTGTCGCCATGTCGGGCCCGATCAACTCGAACCTTACTGCATCCCATGCCCCTTGATACCGCCCTCCTCACTTCTGAGGAAAACATGACCAAAGCGGTGGAATACGCCATCCACGAGTTCGCTGCCGTCCGCACCGGCAAGGCCTCCCCGGCCCTTGTGGAGAATACGGACATCTGGGTGAACAGCTATGGCAGCAACATGAAGCTGAAGCAGCTGGCCATGATCTCCACCCCGGAGCCCCGGCTCATTCGCATCGAGCCGTTTGACCCGTCTACGCTGAAGGACATCGAGCGCGGCATCAATGCCTCCAATCTGGGCCTCAACCCCAGTGTCGAAGGCAAGGTTATCCGCCTGCCTGTGCCAGAACTCTCCACCGAGCGCCGCCAGCAGATGGTCAAGCAGGTCAAGGGCATGGCCGAAGACGCCCGCGTCCGCGTGCGCGCTGTGCGCCGTGAGTCCATGGAAGAGCTCAAGAAGCTCGAGAAGGCTGGCACCATCACCGAAGATGATCTGCATCGCGGTGAGAAGGAAGTGCAGGCTTTCACGGACAAAAAGATCGCAGAGATTGACCAGCACGTCGTTTCGAAGGAAAAGGAAATCCTCACCGTGTGAGGCCCTTCCTGGTCTGAGGCGGGGGAAGGGGCTGGCGGGTTGACGTCGGCATCGGCCTGCCCTGCCCGTTGCATGTCCGCCTGCTTTCACATGTTCTCCGCTGGCAACTACCTGGACCTTTCCCGCACCATTCACGGGCTGCTCTTTGATGACGAGCAGCCGGTCTGGAGCGCTCTCACCCGTATCGAGGGGTACCTACAGTTCAAGCTCAAGCCTGAGATCTTGGGTAATGTCTCGCCCAAGGCCACCCTCGGGGACCAGGTCTTTATTGATGAAGGCAGCGTGGTCGAGGCCGGAGCCGTGATCAAAGGCCCTGCTTGGATCGGCAAGAACTGCCACATCCGCTCCGGCGCGTACATCCGGGAAAACGTCATCGTGGGCGATGGGTGTGTGCTTGGGAACTCATGCGAGTTCAAGAACTGCATCCTGTTCGACAACTGCGAGGTGCCCCATTTCAACTACGTGGGAGATGCCGTCCTTGGCTACAAGGCCCACCTCGGAGCGGGCGTCATCCTCTCCAACGTCCGTCTCGACCGTGCCCCGGTCGTGGTCCACCACGGTAGCGAACGCATCGCCACCGGTTTGAGGAAATTCAGCGCCGTCGTCGGCGACCACGCGGAAGTGGGCTGCAACAGCGTCCTCAGCCCTGGCACGCTGATCGGGCGTCGCAGCATCGTCTATCCCTGTGCCAACTTTGCCGGCGTCCTGCCGGAGTCGTCGATTCTGAAAGTGCGCCAGCAGCACGAAGTGGCGGAACGACGGTAGCTCGGTGGTTCAGTGATTCGGTAATCCGGTAAGTTAGGGGTCGGTATTGAGGTGAGCCAAGGGATCCATGTCATCAGGGAAAAGGCGTCGTATCGCATCCCGGAGTGGATGCCAGCGACGTTGCCTCGGGCATCCAACTTCCCCGCCACACTGTTCCGATTTCAATAGATTGTTGACGCTGTAGGCCCGGTTCATTTCGGGGTGTTATCGTGGGCAGACTTGATAAGGTCGGGCCTTCAGCCCTCCATGAGGTCTTTGATCTGTAAACCTTGGGCGTTGCCCAAGGCTGCAATGAAGCCGGACCTTTGGTCCTGTTGAGGCTGTCCATCGAGCGAAGCTCTTCCTTGCAGAGGATGGGGCTGCCAGCCCCATGTTGACGAGCTTCCAGCGGGTTTACGTTGGGCAGGGGAGTTTGGGGGGAGGATTCCCTGAAAGAGTTGTGGCGGTCAGAGCTGGTTTTGTGGGAGCTTGTGGATCAAATAAGCGTGTGCCGGTCACCAAGCCGTGCTTGAAAATGAGGTGATCCAATGAAATCAACGAACCGCCCGCAGGACATGTCACCACCGGAGTTGCGCGAATGGGCGGTCGCGTTGGCTCGAAGCGTCTGCGCTGAGAGCGGATGGACTTTCCTTGGGAGTGTGGATGTTCGCCGTTCCCTTTTTGGAAGGCAATTCACCATTAGAACCAACGGTGACAAATTGGGGGCAAACGTGGTCATCGTTACCGACAAGGTGGGGAATGTTGTCTCAGCGAGGTTTTTACCCCGGTAGTGCAACGCATTCCATCACAGAACTTGAGTGAAGATGCTCTTCCATGATGAGTACGATGACATCCCGCTGCACGGCATGATGCAGTGGGAGGGTGCGCGATATGCGCTTTTGGCCGAAGTGGCTCAGGATGCAGGGAAGGTGTCTGAGGACGGGCTAATCCGAAGGGCTTGCTGACAGAGTTGCAAATCTGGTTCCCGGGTTGATTCAATCCTGTACCTTTGAGACAAATCTGTTAATCAAGTATTTGAATGGTGTTCCCCTTCGCAGTACTGGCAGCATTATGCGTCAATACTTGTGCGACGATTTTCATGCACAAGCTGGCCGGGGCGTGGCGGATGTTGACCCACATAGCAGTTTGGTGCACTTTTTTGTTTATTGCATACACTGTCGATTATGCGCATAGCGCGGGCGCTGAGGTTCGCTTTACCGCCATTTATCGCAATTTTACTTCCGCCTTTGCCGGAGGAGGGGTGCTCTTTGTGGTCATGCATGATGGAATTGTTTCTCTGGTTGTATCTTTTGTTCGGTGGTCATTTCTGAAAATACGGCGGATGCGGCGGCGTGACGCGTGATAATATCAACCGGTGCGGTCCACCTCAGAGTTCTGATAGGAACTGGCTTCGGATCGCTTGAGGGCAGTCATCAGGGCTTTGGAAAGATGCTTTGACGTCGGGCAAGCGCTTCCGGGAGAGTTTCGACTCTTCATCGTGACAAAAACGCCGGGCTGCCTTCGTAGTCTGTGCGCTCGCTTTCCTTTCCATGAACCTTCGTCTCTCCCCGCCGGCTGATGTCCGTTGCCTCCTTGCGTGGGCCGCGGCTTGTTTGATTCCCGCGTCCTTGCACTCGCAGTCTGCCAGGGGAGAACTCTCCCTGTGGAGCGCTGGCAAGACGGACTATCAGATTGTGCTGCCAGATTCCGGTTCGCAGCCTGCCACGACCCTCACGGGTTCCCTGCAGCAGACGGCGAGGATGTTGCAGACGGCGTTTGAAGCCAATGGCGTAAAGGTGCCGGTGGTGCAGGAGTCGCAGCGCGTGCTGTCCAAGCCGGGAATCTACCTCGGGCAGACGAAGTATGCCGCCCAGCAGGTGCCTGACGCCCTTCGACTGGAAGGCTGGGGCTATGTGCAGCAGGTCGTCGGGGAGAATGTCATCATTGCCGGGCATGACGTGCCCTCGCGGCTGCCGCCCGGGTCCAAGGACCGTCGGCAGCCGGGGTGGGACTTTGTCGGCACCGCCAAAGGAGCGGCAGACTTTGCTCGCGAGCATCTGGGAGTACGTTTCCTTTATCCCGACCTGCCTTCGTACAGTCAGGTGGCGGATGCTGCCAAGGTGGACCTGCTCAACTCGCCAGCGATTGAATTCCTCAAACGGCCGGCGACCACCGTCCCGCGGGACCTCAAGGTGCGCCACACCCCGCTGTTGAAGGTCAACACCTCGCATCCAGCAAGTGCGGGCTTCTATGATCTTTCCTTGAACCGGTTTCCCCGGGTGGATTCCCTCTTTGGCGGGCATACCTGGGCGCGGGCCATTCCGCCGGAGCAATACTCCAAAAGTCACCCCGAGTATTTTGCGCTGGTCAATGGCGAGCGGCAGAGTGTCCCCGCAGGCAATGCCCAGTATTGCCTTTCCAACCCCGAGGTGCAGGAGCTGATCTACCAGGATCTGGTGCGGCAGTTGGAGAACGGATACACCTCGGTGGATCTCGGCCAGCCGGATGGGTATCAGGAGTGCCAGTGCAAGGAATGCCGTGCACTCTATGGCACGGGGAACGACTGGGGGGAAAAGATCTGGATCTTCAACCGGCAGGTGGCAGAGCGGCTTCTGAAATCGCAACCGCAGGGGCGGATCACCATGATGTCCTACATTCTCACCGCCCGCCCGCCCCAGACTTTCAAGGCGTTTCCGGCGAACGTGAACATCATGCTCACCGGCACGAATGAGACCGACATCGCTCCCTGGCGGGACTACGAGGTGCCGGGTGGCTTCAGCGGATACGTTTACAACTGGTGCCCGAATCTGGTGACTCGCTATACACCCATGCGCACGCCCGGCTTTGTGGAGACCCAGGTGAAGAGGCTGGCTGAAAACAAGACACAATCCCTGCTGCGCGACGGGCCGGGCCAGCTCTTCGGGCTGGAGGGGCCAGTGTACTACACCATGGGCCGGATGTTTGATGATCCCGTCGGCAACTCGGCTGCCAAGCTGGTGCCCGAGTTCTGCGAGGCTGCCTTCGGGAGCTCGGCTCCCGCCATGCTTTCATTCTATGACCGGCTCTATCATGCCATCAATCTCTACTCAGACCACATCGGCACCCGGGGTGATGCGTGGAGCTACCAGACCTATGACGGGCGGCGGCGCAAGACGGTGACGGATCCCTTTCCTCTCATCGCTTTCCTCTATCCTCCCCAGATCCTCGCCGCGTTGGAGAACGATCTCGCGCTGGCGGAGTCGCTGGCTGCGACACCCAAGGTGAAGACGCGTCTGGCACTGGTGCGGACCGAGTTCGAGTATCTTCGCCACCTCGCCAAGGTGGTGCATCTCTACCAGGCCTTCGTTCTGCTGGCAGACGCTCCATCCCGCGACCAATTGCTGAATGCGATCGATGCCCGCAATGAGGCGATTGACGCGCTTTACAAGAAAGGCCCACGCACCAAATCAGCAGGAGACTGGGCGCAGGTCTTTTTCCCTTTCTCCGGCCATTCGGCCGAGCACTTGAGGCTCGCTTATGACGGCTATCAGGAGCCGTTCGCAAACACCTGTTTTAACTGGGATACCAAGAGCATGCGTGGCGCTCCTCTGCCGGGCAAAAAACGCCTGCCCGTGGCGGCGGTCTCTTCGGCTGTGACGCTTGAGCCAAGTGTTTGGGCAAAGGTGGAGGAAGCGGACTTCACGCGTGTTCCCCCTTTCAACAAGGTTCCTCGCAAATCGTCCGTGCGGGCGCTTTATGACAAGACGAACTTGTACCTGTTGCTGACCAGCGAGCAGGAGCCTGATGCGAAGCCGCCCTTGCCCGGTGCGCGGCGCGAGCAGCCTCTGGGGGACAAGGAATCCGTGGACATCTACCTGGCTCCTCAAGCGGGCCAGGAGCTGGCCTATCGCTTCATGACGGGCATTCATCCCACGGCCCGGTACGACGCGCTGAATGGAGCGGTGACAGACGTCATGGATCCACGCCATGGCAAGGACGATCCCGCCTTCAAAGGAGAGTGGGAGGTGCAGTCCCGCACTGATGTGGCAACTCGAACCTGGCAGGCGCTGGTGACCATTCCGTTTAAAACTCTGGGTGCTGCCGCCCCCGCCGCTGGCACCATCTGGAGGGCCAACTTTGCCCGTAACCATCCCGTCATGCGCGATCAAATCGACCGCTACATCTGGTCTTCAGCCATCGGCAATGGCAACATGAATGACCGGAGCTTGTTCGGGGATCTGGAGTTTAGGTAGTCTGAGGCCCTTTGAGCGGTACACAAGCGGGTGGGTGAGTTTTGGGTGCCGATTGCATTCGAGCGAGCCTTCCCTGTGAAGGTTGATTGCAGGATGGTCGGGATTGTTGTAACCGAAGAACCGCCAAATTCGTGAGTAAACGAAAGGCGGGGCCACAGGGAAGGCCCGCACTGGTTCATCAGTGGATTGGGGGAGTCCGGTTCGATCTGTTTTCTCCGCATTGATGGCACTAAGCGGCCGGTATCGAAAATGAATTTGTGGAGCCCGGGCATGCAGGAGTAATGGGGAGCGATCCCGGGACGTGGGCGCTTGGGTCTGGAACCCCGTGGAGATAGGTCAACGCTGCCCTGTGCCTGACTTTCGGGCAAATATGGCGTCGTGTGACCAGTTGGACGCATCCAGGCGGCTTTCGCCGATTTCAGTACCGGGGCGCAAAACGGGTTGTTTCGGGAGGAATTCAACTCATAGTCGCCCGCCCAAACAAATGGACGCTAAGAACCCGAATCTTTTCTATCTCTACGGACCTCCTGCCTCGGGGAAAAGCACGCTTCTGGTCTATTTGGCCCTGAACTGCCCAGACTGCACAACGATTGATCTGGAAGCGCTTCATGATGGGGCAGACCGGGCGGCGTTCCCCCAATTGCTCCCATCTTATAGACACCAAAATCTAGTCTTCGTCGGAGCGGCGGACGTGAGCCCTGACTCTCTGCCTGCGGGCAGCAAGGTTATCGCGCTCATCCATTCAGACGTGGATGGGTATCTCAATCGAGTGTCACGCCGCGATGCGAAGAAAGCGAGGAACCGCAATCAGAATGCTGCGGAACATTTTCTAGGCATCAAGGAGTACCTGAAGTATCATCCACCGTTCCTGACCATCGATCCCCTCGAGTATGAGGGACGTTTTGATGAGTTGGCCCTCGCTGTGCTGGCGAAGGCACGGGAAGCCTCCGTCAAGGACCCAGAAAACGCCTGACGGCGTGATATGACGTCCCGCGACGTGCCTTCGTCCTGAAGTTTGTTCTCTGATGAAAAGTCTATTAAATCGGCTCAAAATGTCTCGCAAGCGGAGCATGGAGGGCGTTCAGTGTCGATTCTTCGGCACCTCAACCATCTATTTGCAAGGCGGCGTGTATGATCCACGGGACCCAACCCGAAGCTTCAATGTTGAGCTCCTTGATGCGGATACGGGTGAAGTGGTGGGGAAGTCGAGGGCGGACGGGAGATCTGCCAAGTCCGATGTTCCTCACGGGCACGGCTTTTCGCTTCCCATCCCGGAATCTTGGTTGAGCTCAGGGGAGGCGATCAGGCAGTTTCAATTCAGAGTTGTGGAGTCGGGGCAGCTCTTCCCGAAGGTGCGACGCGAGCTCCCGCTGGCCAGGATGCTCAAAGACTTCGAGCGTAGTTGTGGGCGGTCCGCACCGCTGGTGGCCGGGTTGCGAGATGCGGCTGTCAGGCTGGATGCGATCAAAGGCCCGGACCTGCTCGTCGTCATGACGCATGAGCTCACCCGGACGGGAGCTCCCATGATTGCGCTCAGCACGATACGTCATCTAGTGAGCAAGGATGGAGCGAGGGTCGTGCTGTTGACTCTGGGCACGGCTGGTAAGTTGTACCAGGAGTTCAGCGAGGTGAGCGAACTCATCGTGGAGAATCTGGGTGAGTGCCTTAAGCATGCGCTGCCAGAGACGCGCAAGTTTTTCAAGGTTCTTGCCACGGCCGCAGAGCAGCGAGTTGCCCTCAGCAACTCACTGTGTTGCGGTCAGCTGGCAGTCTTTTGCAAAGAGGCCGGATTCAAGGTGATATCCCTGGTGCATGAGTATCCTTATGCGTTCTCTCCAGACTGGGTTCAGAATCACTTCTCGGCAGTTGAGTCGGTGGTGTTTCCGTGCCGGCATGTGCATCAGAGCTTCTTGAAGCATGGTCCGGGACTCTTAACGGAGCCACACAGGTCTGAGCCTCTTAAAGTCTCCATCTTGCCCCAAGGGTGTTATCAACTAGAGCGCCCTCCCTTGGATACGAATGAGGCGGTGGACTTCGAAAAGCGATTTCGTGAGGAAAACTGCCTGGGTGCCGACAGCCGCCTGGTTGTTTCCTGCGGAACGCTGGATTCGAGAAAGGGGTTTGACTGGTTTGCCAGTCTCATACGGCACTATGGGAGAACTTCGCCCAAGACTGGAACCACCCACTTCCTCTGGATCGGTGGGGGAGGGAGTCCGGAGTTGTTTGAGCACGCCCTTCATGACATGCGGGGTGATGGAGTGATCGGTCAATTCCACCATATCAGTGACATGGAGGACGTGCGCCTTGCCATGAGGTTGGCCGATGTCTTCCTGCTCTGTTCGCGCATTGATCCTTTCCCTAGCGTGGTGCTGGAGTCCTTTGCAATGGGGGTGCCCGTGGTCGGTTTTGACAGGGATCAAGGGTGCGCTGAGATGATCATGGAGACCCGATTCGGGAGGGTGGTGCCGTATCAGGATCTGACGGCTGCCACGACGGCCATTGACCACCTGCTGGATGGCGCGACAGAAGCCATGGACGTGCGTAAAAACGGACATGCTTTCGTCAGTGAGAACTTCTCCTGTCAGCAATACGCCGAAGGCATTGCCGCGCTGTTGCGTGGCGAAGCGCTGCCGCCAGCAAAGCCTTTCACGCTTGGGGGAGGCTCCGCCGTGAGAAGTCAATTGCCTGCCACGGCTGCTGGCGACGGGGCGAACGTGTCGCCTGCGGATGCGATCTCACGGGGATTGGACTTTCTTGCCGCTACCCAGTTTGCGGATGGAGAGTTCCCCACACTGATCTCCTCCCGGGAGTCCTTGGATGACGGCGAGCTGGACAGCTCACCATTCGTGACGGCGCTCATGGTGCACTCCCTCCGTTCCTGCCTTCCGCGTTCGCGGGCCATGGTGGAGCGCGCCCTGGCTTTCCTTGAGGGGCAGATGGAACCGGGTGGCGTCTGGCGCTACTACACCCCCAAGCAGTTCAAGCACTCCAGAATTCCTCCCGATCTGGATGACACGGCTTGCGTCGCCTTTGTGATGAAGGACAACGGTCGCAGTCTGCCAGACAACACGTGGGTTTTTGGAGCCAACCGTTCGCCGGAAGGCCTCTATTACACTTGGCTCCAGCCGGGTGCGGCAAGTGGCGGGGGCGTGACGGCCTATCTCTCTACGCTAGAGGCTCTGGCCACTGTTCGCAGCCCCGCGAAGCCTCCCCGGCATACCGGGAATCCCCGATTCGCCCTGCCCAGAGACGTTGTGCCCGCCCGGGAGATTGACCCGGTGGTCAACGCAAATGTGGTGCTGTATCTCGGAGAGAGTGCGGACACCCAGCCGGCCATCTCTTACCTCAAGAATCTCGTGCTGGGGAACAGTGGTGAAATCAAAAGCGACTACTATGTTGATGACCTTGCGTTCTGCTACATGGTCGCGCGAGCGTGCGAGTGCAGTGCGCCGGGGCTGCGCGAAGTGGCAGGCGCTATGCGTTTCAGGATCGAGTCGCGTCTGGAGAAGTCGCTGGGAGAAGAGAAGCCTCTTGCTCTGGCGCTGGCTGGATGCAGCTTGTTGATCCTCTGTCCTGAGTCGGTCTGGGTGGACAGGGTGGCGGAGAGGATCCTCGGGCTACAGTGCGAGAACGGCTCCTGGCCTCGTGAGGCCTTCTACCGTGGCCCCGCCGAGTTCTGGGGTTCTGAGGAGCTGACCACGGCATTCTGCCTTGAGGCGTTGGAGCGACACGCCATCGCACGGGGTGGGGTGACGTCCGGTGACGGTAGGGGATGCTGTCCACGCTTGAAGGAAACAATCTGGCTTGATCCCGGTGCAGAAGCGTTCAGAAGGAACCCTTATCCCACCTACGCAGAGTTGCGCCAGCGTGAGCAGATCGTCTTCAACGAGTTTACGCAGACATGGCTTGTGAGCAGCCATGACCAGTGTCTCGAAGTGTTGAAGGATCCGGGCACCTTCACCACCCGGGGCACGTCTTTTGAAGAGACGCTGGTCGGGGCCGAAGGCGGGTCCCATGCAAGAGTCAGGGAGGTGGTGCGTGAGCTCTTTACGGCCAGGCGGCTACAGGAGCTGGAGCTCCTCGTGGGCGAGTGGGTGCCAAAGCTTTTTGCCGGGGCCAAGGGGCGGAGAACCTTCGATTTTTTGCACGAAGTGGCGGAACCGCTCCCCCTTAGGGTGATGATGTACCTGCTGGGGTTGGGGCAGGAAATGGCGGATCAGTCGAGGGAGTGGACCCGCGCGATCCTTATGGCCAGCCCTGAACGGCATGATACCCTCTCCCAGTGCAGGGCCTACTTCCTGAAGCACATTGAAAGCCTGCGCACCAAGCCAAACAACGTTCCATTGACGGCGATCATCTCCCCGGTGGATGACGGTGGCAGACTGACGGATGAGGAGATCGTGGATGTGTGCATGATCATCATGGCGGCCGCAGTTGTCACCACCACGGGATTCATCACGAATGCGACGGCCATCCTCGCGGACGATCCGGGGCTGGCCCAGCGGTTGCGGGAATGCCCCCAGGAAATCACGGTATTTGTGGAGGAAGTGCTCCGGTATGAGAGTCCCGTGCAGAACGTCTTCCGCTATGCCACGCGTGCCACGACTTTGGGCGGCCAGACCATAGCGCAAGGAGCCAGGGTGCAACTGCTTGTGGGATCAGCCAACCGCGATGAGGATAAAATGCCGGCGGCCGGGGCCTTGGATGCGTGCCGTCGTCCCAATCCGCATCTTGCATTTGGTCGTGGTGCACACCAATGTCTCGGCATGCAGCTCGCGAGGCTTGAGGCCAGGATCGTCATCCAGGAACTGCTGAAACAACTGCCGGAATTCTCGGGCGACTGGCCCCGGTCCGTGCCTCCGTTGTCCAACCACTCCTTTATGCGTCTTGCGGACCGGATGGTCCTGGTCTTGGGCAGCGGTCTGCCAGCGAGTGCAGAGGAACAGCACGCAGCCTCACCCATGTGCCCCTCCTGACGTAGAGTGCCGCTGCGGATGGCTTCGGCAATGCCGACCATCCCGCCGGGATGCGAAGTGATCTCACCCATGATGACCTCCCAGTTTGCCAGTCAGATCAGGGCCTTTGGCCGGTTCGGAGAATGGTGGCGGTACAAAATCAGTTATTTGTTCGTACCATTCTATTTCCTGCTGCCGGGGAGCGGGGCTGATGTCAGCTTGGCATTGAAATCATTCGTTTTGCTCTTGGGTTACTTCACCGCTGCGGCGGCATTCGGACACGTTATCAACGATTTGGGGGATGTTGAGGCCGACGAGAAAGCGGCCAAGGTGAACTCCTGCTCACAAGGGGGCAGGGTGCCGGCGTTGGTCACAGCTGTTTGTTTTGGGGTGCTGTCGATCATGCTCCTTTGGCTTGGCGGGGCTCCTTGGGCGGTGTTCGTGATGGCGTTTTTGGAGCTGGTCCTGTTTCTGGTTTACTCCTTCAAACCCCTGCGGTTGAAGGAATCAGTGACCGGGCTGTTGATTGACGCCGCCTATGCCCACGTGGTTCCTTTTGCGATCGCCACCTGGCTCACTTTTGAAGGGCCGGTGACGGCTCTTTACGCGGCGCTGTTCGCCTCTGCCATCGCCTGGCAGGGGATGGCAGGCTTGAGGGGGATCATCGGGCACCAACTGGAGGACTTGCTGGGGGACAAGGAGGCGGGGCTTCGCACGGCTGTGATTCAGATCGGGGCGGATAGGGCCAGGAGATGGCTGCGTTATTGCATCATACCCGCTGAGGGGCTCTTTCTGCTGGCCACCCTGCTGTGGGCCCTGGTCCTGTCACCACTGCCGGTTCTGGCGTTGCTTGTTTACAGTGTGATCTGGGAGGTGAAGCGGCGGCGCCAGACACGGTCATCCCAGGGAGGGGTGGATCAGGCATGGGCAGGCTTCCTGGACCGTTTCTACAGGGAGTGGTTGCCGCTGGCGACCTTGGCGGCCGTGATCATCGCGGCTCCCAAGTTCTGGCCGCTGTTGGTCTTGCATTTGGTCCTCTTTCACATCTCCTGGGGCAGCAGGGCTCCCGGGAGCCGCCGGGCCATTCCGCCTGCAGTGGTTGATCATCTCTTTACCAGGGTCGAAAAGAAGGGGGGCATTTTCGAGGTGGAGGGCTGCTACCTCACCTCGCAGCTGACCACACGCACAGACATCAACATCATCCTCAGCGCATGGATCGATGGGGCGCAGGCGTCAGCAGAGCTGGCCTACGCGCCCAATCGATTCTCAGACTTTTACCGCAAGTATCACATAGAGGAGACACCTGTGAGCTTCACCATGAGAATAAAGATCCCGGAGGCCAAGGTGAAGGTCGGCAAGGTTGAGTTGACTCTGGTGGCGGCCTGGGTGAATCCGAAGGAGCGGGTGGAGCTTTTTTCAAAGATGTTGCGGTTTGACCGTGGGCAGCTTGTTTGAAGATTGCTGCTCGAAGGTTTGGATGGTTTCCTCTCACCGCGCCTTCACTGCCAGGAACTCCCCTTTGCCCACGGGCACCAGCGCGGCGGTGAAGGTTTCGTCGGCATTCACTGCTGCCACGAAATCCGCGACTTCCTCGGGGTGGGAGGTGGCGTTGTCCACCACCAGGGTGCCGCCGGGGCGGAGGATTCGTTTCAGATGGGGCCACCAGGCCAGGTAGTCGGCCCGGTTGGAGTCGAGGAAAATCAGGTCGATGCTGTCCCTGCTGGCGTTGCTGAGGAAGTCGCTGGCGTCTCCTTCCACCAGGGTGATCAGTCCCTGCAACCCGGCCCGCTCGTAGTTCTCCCGTGCCATGGCCACCTTGACGGCGGAGCGTTCCAGCGTGGTGATGTGACCGCCGAGCGGCTGGGTGGCAAAGGCCAGCCACAGGGTGGAGTAGCCGTTGGAGGCACCCACCTCAAGGATGTGACGGGCCCCGGTTGCGCGGATGAGCGCTGCCAGAAACTCCCCGGTGTCGCGGGTGATGTTGAGCATCTTCGACTCCCGCTTCGTGTTGCCGAGGTCATTGTCTTCTCCAAAACGTTCCAGTTCAGAGAGCAGACTGTTGAGGGAGTCGGGGAGTTTTGACATGGGGGAGTCAGATGGGGCGAAGCAGAGCCAAAAGAAAAACGCACCTCAACGGCGGTTGAGATGCGTGGGCTTGTGCGGGCAAGGGGCTTGGCTGCGGCTTGCTTACGCGATCGCTTTCACGAGACCACCTTCCACGCGCACGGATGAGCCGTTGATGCCGGAGGCGAGGGGGCTGCAGACGAAGGCCACCACATTGGCGATCTCGTCCACGGTCTCGAACCGCTTGAGCAGGGAGGTGGGGCGCACTTTTTCAAAGAACTCCTGCTCAAAGGTCTCGAAGGGCTGTCCTCCGCTGAGTTTGTCCACGAACTCTTCCACGCCCTCGGACCGAGTGGGGCCGGGCAGGACGCTGTTCACGGTCACCGCCGTCCCGGCGCTCAGTTCTGCGAGACCGCGGGCCACGGCGAGCTGGGCGGTCTTGGTCATGCCGTAGTGGATCATCTCCGACGGGATGTGCAGCGCACTCTCGCTGGAGATAAAGATGATGCGACCGCGGTTGCGCTTGATCATGCCGTCAAAGTAGAGGCGGCTGAGCCGTACCCCGCTGAGCACATTGACGTCAAAGAAACGCAGCCATTCCGCATCGGGGATCTCGGAGAAAGGTTTGGGATCAAAGATGCCCAGGTTGTTCACGAGGATGTCCACCTCCGGGTGGGCAGCCGCGAGATTCTCCGCCGTGGCCGCATCGGAGAGATCGCCGGGGAATTTTTCAAGCTGGGCGTTCGGCACCGCCTCAAGGATGCGAGCCACGGCTTCATCGACTGAGGCCGCACTGCGACCGTTGATGATGACGCGGGCGCCCTCACGGGCCAGTGCTCTGGCGATGGCCAGACCGATGCCCTTGGTGGAGGCGGAGACCAGAGCGAGTTGATTTTCGATTTGCAGATTCATGGGGGTGATTCGGGTGAGGAGTTAGTAGTTAAGGGTTAGAAGTTATGCGTTAAGAGGTTCGCTCCAGCCTGTCAGCACGGTTTTGCCGATGCTACGTTTGCTCTCCAGCAGCGCGTGGGCCTGCCGCAGATTCGTGGCATTGATCGGTGTGAGGACATCGCGATGGATGGGTTTGAATTCCCCTGCATCAATCAAGCGCGCCACCTCAGTGAGGATGTGGCCCTGCTCTGCCATGTCGGGCGTCTGGAACTTCGAGCGGGTGAACATGAACTCCCACACGAATGTGGCGCTCTTCGCCTTCAGTTCATCAATGTCCACCGGTTGGTCGTTCTCCACGATGCCCACGATCTTGCCCTGGGGCCGGATGAGCTCCGCCATGGCGGACCAGTAGATGTCGGTGTTGAAAAAGTTGGCGATGCAGTCCACCTCGGCGAACCCAAGTTCCTTGAGCTGCGGACCCAGAGGCTCGCGATGGTCCACGATGTGATCCGCGCCCAGCTCCTGCACCCATGAGGTGGTTTCCGGGCGGGAGGCGGTCACGATTACCACCAGGCCGGCACGTTTGGCGAGCTGGATGGCGATGGAGCCCACCCCGCCGGCTCCACCGATGATGAGCAGGGTTTTTCCTGCATCCTTCTTCCCCGTCGGGTCGATGCCCAGACGCTCAAACAGGGCCTCCCAGGCGGTCAGCGTCACCAGCGGGAATGCGGAGGCCCCGGCGAAGCCGAGGGACGAGGGCTTCTGCCCCACGATCCGCTCATCCACCAGTTGATACTCCGCATTCGAACCGGGGCGGGTGATGTCACCTGCGTAGTACACCTCATCGCCGGGTTTAAATGCCGTGACTTCTGGGCCCACGGCTTCCACAATCCCGGCCGCATCCCACCCGAGTACCTTGGGGGTGGTTTCCACCGCAGGCTTCGGGGAGCGCACCTTGGTGTCCACCGGATTCACGGAGACGGCCAGCACCTTTACCAGCAGGTCGCGGCCGGTTGGGTGGGGCATAGGAAGGTCGGTGTCGAAGAGGGACTTCTCGTCGGCGATGGGCAGATAGTGAGTGAGGGCAATCGCTTTCATGGCTGGTGGGAGCATCTCTCACTACGCCCATCCGCACAATTCTGGATCCCAGCACAATCCGCGGACCGACCAGTACTTTTTGAGGATCGGGTTCCGATCTGGGGGCCTCACCCTTCACGCCCCACGCCGGCCCGACAAGTCTCACGGATGGCGGCACGAAAATCCGCCGGGGCCTGGCCGGTGCTCTTGCGAAACACCCGGGCAAAGTAGGAGGGGTCCTTGTATCCCAATCGATAGGCAATCTCCGAGACACTGAGCTCCGTGTGCATGAGCAGCCGCCGTGCCTCCAGGAGCTCCCGGGCATGGATCAGTTCACCGGCGGTGCCAGCAGTGAACTGCCTTACCACATCGTTCAAATGCCCTGCTGTCACACCCAGCTGCCTGGCGTAGGAGGCCACCGACATCGGCTGGCGGAAGCTGTTCTCCACCTCGGCCTGGAAGCGTTGTAGCAGTTCCCGTGAGCGTCCTGCCTCCCTGGGCTCCGGTTTCTGCCGCAGCCAGGCACGGCTGGCGAGCAGCAGGATCAGCCGTATGCTGTGTCGGCACACCTCCATCCAGCCCTCTCCGCGGGTGGCATATTCCTGCTCGCACCGGGCTATGAGCGGGGTGACATCCTCCTCAAGGGTCGTGTCCGCCGTGAGGACAGGTGGGTAGCACATGCGATTCACGAAGCCCAGTTGCATGAGGCGGCTGGGCGGAGGCTCTCTGCCATCGAAGAACGCGGTGGTGAAGGAGATCAGCGTGCCGCGGATGTCATCGGCACCCTCCCACCGGTGCAGTTGACCGGGGCTCACCAGGATGAAGGACGGGTGCTCCGCCGGGAGCTTGAAGTGCTCAAAGTCATTGAAGTGCTCCGCAGGACCATGCAGCCAGAAGAGCTCGAAGTGCCCATGGCGATGCATGCCGGGCGGGCGGTCCATCTGGGTGTTGAGCACCTCGAAACGCCCCACGTACAGACCCAGCTCGGCGATCTCCGGCTGCACGTAGTCAGTGAGCGGATAGTCAGGGATGTCGCGCGTCTCGGCCATGGTGCACGGGACATGCATACATCAGCCTGGAGGGCGGTTCACGCTATTTAGGAGGTCATGGCCGCACCACGTCGTTTGCGTGACGGGCGATCCAGTCCCGGGACCATTCCACCGCCTCCAGTTTCATCCCGCAGAGAGGCGTGCAGTGGAAGATGAGCCCTTCGATCTGGCCCTGCTTCAGCCATTCCAGCCCGAGACGGCACTGATGTTCCATCAGGGAAACGGGGATCGTCTTCTTCTCACCAAAGTCCCACATGTAAATGCCCAGCAGCGTGGGCTTGGTGGGGGCAATCTTGCGGTACGCGGCGAAGTTTGCCTCCAGATTGGCCAGCTCCCGCGCCTTCCAGGTCCAGAGGTACACTTGATCCACCGCATCCACATGGGGCTGGATCACGGGGTGAAGCTGGTTCGTGTAAATCACCATGCAGAGATCCAGCGGCCGGGGCAGGGCGTGCAGGTCCTTCCTGATCTGGGCGACCTGGGCCACGGTCAGGTGTGCGGCTGCCTCTGTCGCACCGTTCTTGGGCAGGGCATCTCCCAGGAAGAAGTCATCCATGTCCAGCCCCGTCAGATGAGGGGTCTTTTTCGCGAGGTCCAGCGCCTGCTCGAGCTTCTGCGCGGTGGTGAAGTTCTTTCCTCCATCCACGAAACTCCAGGTGAGTCGGCGGGTCTTGGCGAACTGCTTGACGTAGTCGTCGAAAGGGGGCGGGGGCGTGCCCGTGAACCGCACCATGCAGCAGTTCGGGATGCCCATGTATTCCAGCGCCGCCGCGGGCTCGATGTCGCTGTCTTTGCCACCGATGCCATAGCCCTGAGTCAGCGAGCCAGCATCATGCCCCCACATCCAGAGGCGATCCCGCAGGGTGCGCTCATACGGCGGCTGGAGGGCTGCAGCCTGGTGACCAGCGGGCAGCAGGCATGCTCCGGCAGTGAGCGCGCTGTGGGTGAGGAACTGGCGACGACTTGGAGAAGGCAATGAGGAATGCATGGGTGGGGTATCCGGCGACGGGCGTATGGGAAATAACGAGCGGGTGAGCCGCTCTCTGCGGAGCCAGTGTGAGGGGCAGGAAATTGCGCGTCATCCGTGGCACGCGCTCATCCTGTACTGGGGCTGGGCTATTTGCCGGGGGCCATTGCCGCGGGCTTGGACACCTTGACGGTGCCCAGGGGATGCAGCTCGAATTGACGCACGATCATTTCTGCACCTTCAGTCTGGAGGAGGATCTTGCCCTGGCTGGGCTTGCACTCGTATGCCTCGTTCACCTTCACGCCATTGACGAAGTATTGCAGGGTGTCGCCCTTGGCGATGACCTCCAGGCGCGTCCATTCACCGAAGGGGGACTCCACGTCCTCCTTGCCTCGGAAATTCGCTACATCGGTCCAGTCCACATCGCGTTTCTCCCAGTTGATGCGGCCTGCGGTCACTGTCTGGCGGGGAGCGCCGGGTTTCCAGATTTTTTCCTTGTCCCGGTCCAGTGCGAACTCGGCGCTGAGGGAGGTGGTGAGTGTCGTGCCATCGGGCATCTTGGGGGAGAGGACCAGAATGTCACCCACTCCGCCTTCGATGATCTGCGCCTCGATGCTGGCCATCCAGGTGTCCCTGTAGGCACCGTGAGGTCCGTGGGAATGGAGGAGGAGTCCGTTGTCGCGTGCCTTGTTCTCGCGTTTGCCCCAGGTCTTCGCACCCCACTTGAACTCCAGCACCAGGTGGTAGTCCCGGTAGTCCTGCTTCGTGGCCACATAGCCGTAGCCGCGCCCGCTCACGTGGAGGTTTTTGTCCGGCTGGATGGTCCAGATGTCCTTTGGATCATCGTGGAAGTCCGCCTTGGGGTTCACGTAGTAGTCCACATCACCGGTTTTGATGCTCTCCAGCAGGTCGATCTTGGATTTGACTGGGTCTGCGGCGCTGACAGGCAGCAGGGAGGCCATGGGGAGCAGCAGGACACTGAGGGCCGTGGCTGCGGATTTTTTTGAGGGGATAATCATGGCCGATACTTACGCAAAGCCACGGCCGACGCTGTGTCGTCATTTCCGGCGAAGAAATCTCCTTTTCCGGCGTGGATGAAGTTGTCATCCGCGGGCTCTCACCGCAGCGCGGTAAGCGAGCGGAGAGCGCTGTTGATGCCGATGAAACTGCCGCTGAAAGTTTGCCGGGGAGGGGTAGCCGCAGGCGGTGGCGATGCGGGCCACCGTGTCGTCTGTCTCGGCGAGGAGACGGCAGGCGCGGCCGATGCGCAGTTCATTGAGGTACTGTGGCACGGAGCGCCCCGTGCTCTTCTTGAACAGACGACTGAAGGCGCTCTCACTCAGTCCCGCCATGAGGGCCAGGTCGCGCACGTGGAGGGGCGTGGCCAGATGGGACTCTATGTGGGCAATGATGGGCGCAACGCGGTCGGTCGGGCCATGGGCTGCCGGTGCGTGGAAACCGGGTGAGGCGATCTCCACCAGTTCCCTGGACACCGCCAGGTCTTCCAGGATCTCCAGCAGCAGCACCACGCGACGCAGCCCGGTGGCACGGGACAGTTGTTTCATTCTCAAGGCAGCCCGCCTGCGGGTGGGCCCCCGGACCTCCAGTCCAAGTCGAGAACGATGAAACAACTGCCGGACACGTTGCATGGAGGCATGCTGCAGCCAGCCCTTCCCCAGCAGGTCCGGCATGAACTGCACCACGATCGCCTGCACCCGCTGCCCCCGGCCCGTGGCAGGATGTTCATTGCGATAGTCGTGCGGCAGGTCCGGGCCGAGCAGTGTCAGATCCCCTGGACGCAGACGGGTCAGCTTGTCGCCCACCATGCGTTCCGTGCCGCCGCGCAGCACCAGGGTGATCTCGCACTCCGGGTGGTGGTGCCATACGCAGCCAAAGTCGTCTCCCCGCACGACCTCACACGCCACCAGTTCCGAGGCGGCCAGGGGCGAGGGTTTTTCAACGACGAGGTGCACGGCTGGAAATGTCCGCCCAGAACAGACTGTGACAAGCTTTGCGCCGAAGGAAATGCAGATGCCTTGTCGCATGATACGAATGTGCCCGTGACTGGTCATCCCGGTACGGGACGTGCAAGCTTGGCGGTGGTGGGACGTAGTGGCAGGATGCCTATGAAATCGTGGATTTCTGCTTTCCTCGTGATGTGCCTCTCCGCTGGCCTGGTGGCTGCGGAGCCGACCTCATCGGCCCCGCTGCGTGCCGGGGCCGCCACGAGCAACATCACGCCGGAACTGGGGGCGAAGATCATCGGTGGCTTTGTGCCCTTCCCGGCCACCGGGGTGCATGATGAATTGCATGCCCGCTGTCTGGTGCTGGATGACGGAAAGACCAGGCTGGCGCTGGTGGTGTGTGACCTCCTCGGGCTGCACCGGAGCGTGAGCATCGAGGCGCGGCGTTTGATTGAGGAGTCAACCGGCATCCCGCCTGCGCAGGTGATGATCTCCGGCACGCACACCCACTCTGCCACCAGTGCCCTGGGGGACAGCCGCTATGTCTCTGAGCAGCCTCTGGATGCCTACCAGCAGTTTTTGGCCCGCCGGATTGCCGACGGTGTGCGGCGGGCGGTGAATGCTTTGCGTCCGGCACAGGTCGGCTTTGTCACCGCTGAAGCTCCTGAACATGTCTTCAACCGGCGGTGGGTGATGAAAGAGGGGACGGCACCGGTGAACCCGTTTGGCAAGGTGGACAAAGTGAAGATGAATCCGCCGGGAGGCAGTCCGAATCTGGTGGAGCCCGCTGGGCCCACTGATCCCACGGTGTCCATCCTGGCTCTCCGGGAGCCTGAGGGACGGCTGATCTCCGTGTTTGCCGCCTACTCGCTGCACTACGTGGGTGGCGTGGGCAATGGGGAGATTTCTGCGGATTACTACGGCATGTTCTGCTCCGCCCTGGCACGGCTCAATGGGGCCAAGGAGGATGAGTCCCTGCCGTTCGTGCCCATTCTGGCCAACGGCACCAGTGGTGATATCAACAACGTCAACTTCCGCACGCCGCGCCCCTCCTCGCCACCCTATGCCCAGATGAGAAAGGTGGCCGAGGATGTGGCGGGCAAGGTGCAGGCCGCACTGGCCGGCGTGGAGTGGAAGGATCGGGCAGACCTGCAGGCGCGTTTCCGCGAACTCGAGCTGTCCTGGCGGGTGCTGAGCCCAGAAACTCTGGCTTGGGCAAAGGAGAAACTGCCGAATGCCGACGTGCCGTCTGTGAAAGCCGATCTGCCCGCGATCTATGCCCGGCGGGTGCAACAGCTCAGCGAGGCGAAAAATCCCGCACGCATCCCCCTGCAGGTGTTCCGGATCGGAGACGTCTGCATCGGGACCTTTCCCTGCGAGACGTTTGCGGAGACAGGGCTGGAGTTCAAAAAGCGCAGCCCGCTCAAGCACTCATTCATGGTGGAGCTGAACCACGGGTACTTCGGCTACCTGCCCACCCCGCGCCACTTTGAGCTAGGTGGGTATGAGACCTGGCCGGGAACGAACTCACTGGAGCCGCAAGCGGCGGTGAAGATGCTGGATGCCCTGCTGGAGATGGCGGGGGATTTGAAGCGATGACTCCTCGTCTCCGTACGTCCAGACGGTTTGTCCTTCCAGGTTGAGGGGCGTCGCCGCAACGCTTCCGCGTTGTGCTTGCACTTTGCTTCAGCGTCCCTACCATCGGGCGCGTGAGCATTGCCCCTGACTCTCCGTCCGCTGCTGTCCCCGGCTCAGTGCCCGTCATCGTGGCTCGGGCCGTGGCCAAAAAGTTTGGTGACTTCGCCGCACTGCAGGGGCTGGATCTGGAAGTGCGTCGTGGCGAATGCGTCGGGCTCTTGGGCCCCAACGGCGCGGGCAAGTCCACCTTCATCGGCTGTCTCTATGGGGCGGTCCTCCGCACTGGTGGCGATCTCACCGTCTTCGGTCACGATCCCGCGCAGAATCCGCGGAAGATCAAAGAGCGTCTTGGGGTTGTCCCTCAGGAGAACGCCCTGGATGAAGGCCTGACGGTGATGGAGAACATGCGTCTGTATGCGCGGTTTGAGGGGGTGGACAAAAAGACCGCCCTGTTGCGAATCGACGAGTTGTTGACCCACATGTCCCTGGACCACAAGAAACAGGCACCGATCAAGACCCTCTCTGGCGGCATGAAGCGCCGGCTCGCCTTTGTGCGGGCACTTCTGTCTGACCCGGAACTCCTCATCCTGGACGAGCCCACCACCGGCCTGGATCCCGCCGTGAGGCATCTCATCTGGGAGAAGGTAATTTCCTATCGCCAGGCGGGCAAGACCGTCATGGTCACCACCCACTACATGCACGAGGCGGAGATCCTGTGCGACCGCATCATCATCCTGAACCGCGGCGCGGTGGTCGGTGCAGGGGCGCCCCGTGCACTCATCGACAAAGAGACGCCCGGGTTTGTGGCCACCTTTGCGCACGACTTTGACGCCCGGATCAAGTCGGAGCTCCGGTCCGGATGGGAGCTCTTCCACCAGGGTCGGCAGTGCTGCGTGCGCGCGCCCAAGATCGATGACCTCCTCTCCCTCCAGCAGACGCTGGGCACCACGGCGCTCCAGTTGCGCCCGTCCAATCTGGAAGACGTTTACCTGAAACTCACCGGCCGCGAGCTCGACGACAATGACTGACGAATTCCGCACCTCCTTTCAGCTCGCATGGCATGTGGTCGTCCGCAACTGGGTGGTCTATCGCAAGGACTTCCTGGCGAACATTTCACCCACCCTGGCGGATCCCGCGCTCATGCTCACTGCGCTGGGCATGGGGCTCTCGCCGTTCATCGGGCAGATCGGCGGACTGTCGTATGCCCAGTATCTGGCTCCAGGCATGGTCGCCACCACGGCGCTCTTCACCGCCTTCTTTGAGAGCAGCTATGGGTTCTATGTAAAAATGACCTTTGAGTCTGTCTTCAAGGCCATGCTCACCACGCCCATCGGCGTGCGGGAGGTGGTCATGGGGGAGTTCCTCTGGGGCTTCATCCGTGCGGCATTGATGGGCGGGACCGTGGGCGTCTTCCTGCTCCTCATGGGGCTGCTGAGCAATCCGTGGTCGGTGTTTCTCTTTCCGCTGATCGCAGGCCTGCTCGCCGTGCCCTGCGGTGCGATCGGCCTGCTGGCCTCCGCCATGGTGCGGAACATCAACCAGTTCCAGACCGTTTATTCGTTCCTCATCGCGCCCATCTTCTACCTGTCAGGCGTGTTCTTCCCGCTGGGAGACCGGCCGGTGCTGAGCGTGATCGTGCAGTTCTCTCCCTTCTACCACGGGGTGCGGCTGCTCCAGCTCAGTGCCTGGGGCCAGTGGCATCCTGGAGAGATCGCCTGGCATTTGGGCATGCTGTTGCTGTTCACCGCTGGGTTGTGTTATTGGGCGTATCGGAAGGTGGTGAAGATTCTCACGACGTAGGCGGGGTGGCCCGGGGAAGCATAGGGAAGGGGAAGTTGGATGCCGAAGGCATCCCAGCTATTAGCCGGGGTTGAGCGTAGCGATACCCCCGGTAATCAAGAATTTGTCTTCACCCTGAAGGGGTGACAGCAGCGTGAGCCTGTCATTGGACGTCGCTGGCATCCGCTCCGGGATGCGATACCCCTTTCAAAATTCCGGAGGTATCAGTCGCTACGCTCCTTCAACCTCCGTCTAATGGCTGTGATGCCTCCGGCATCGGGTGGCTACGCTAGAATGATCAGGTGGAAAGGCCCGTCGCCATCAACGCTTCCACGTCATTCGAGCGCAACGTCGCCCGCAGACTGATGTTTTTCCGCGCCAGCCACACACCAGCCTCACGCCAACACGCTTTTCACCACGTGCCCGTGCACATCAGTGAGACGGAAATCCCGCCCCTGAAACCGATAAGTGAGCTTCTCGTGATCGAAGCCGAGCTGGTGCAGCAAGGTTGCATTCAAGTCATGCACATGCACCGCATCACGCACCACGTTGAAACCCAGTTCGTCGGTCTCGCCGTGGATGTGCCCCTTCTTGAATCCTCCGCCTGCGACCCACATGGTGAAGCAGCGGTTGTGGTGGTCGCGCCCATCATTGCCTCCTTGAACCATGGGCGTCCTCCCAAACTCGCCGCCCCATACCACCAGGGTGTCATCCAGCAGCCCGCGTTGTTTTAAGTCTTTCACCAGTGCAGCGCTGGCCTGATCTGTGTTCTGGCAGTTCTCCTTGATGGCCTTCGTCAGATTGCCGTGCTGGTCCCAGGCTTCGTGAAAGAGCTGCACAAAGCGCACCCCCCGTTCAATCAACCGGCGGGCCAGCAGGCAGTTCCGGGCATAGGAGGCTTCCTTCACATCCTTGATGCCATACATCTCCAGGATGGGTTTCGGCTCCTGGCTGAGATCCATCAGCTCCGGCGCGCTGGTTTGCAACCGGTAGGCCATTTCATAGGCATCAATGCGTGCCGAGATCTCCGGATCCCCGGCATCGCCCAGGGCCAGGCGGTTGAGTTCGTTGAGCGTGTCCAGCGAGGCCCGCTGGGCGGCGGCGTCGATGCCCCGTGGGTTCGAGAGGTATAACACTGGATCTCCCGCACTGCGAAACGGCACGCCGCCGTAGGAGGTGGGCAGGAAGCCGCACCCGTAGTTGCTGGCACCGCCGCTGGTGCCCTTGGCGCTGGTCAGCACCACATAGCCGGGCAGGTCCTCGCACTCGCTGCCCAGGCCGTAGAGCGTCCAGGCACCGAAGCTTGGCCTGCCGAACTGTTGCGACCCGGTGTTCATCAGGATCTGGGCCGGCGCGTGGTTCACTGCATCCGTCTGCATCGAGCGGATCAGGCACAGGTCATCCGCGATGCTGGCGGTATGCGGCAGCAATTCACTGATCTCCATGCCGCTGGCACCATGCCGGGTAAACTTGTACTTCGCCCCCAGCAAGGCGGAGTTGGGCTTGATGAACGCGGCGCGATACCCGTAGAGCAGCTCCGGGGGCGGCAGCTTGCCATCGCGTTTGGTCAGCTCTGGCTTGGGGTCGAAGAGCTCCAGATGACTGGGCGCTCCAGCCTGGAACATATAGATGACCCTCTTCGCCTTGGCCGGGAAGTGCGATCTCGGGGTGCCGCCGGTGATTGCAGGAGACGCCGTTGCCGAAGCCTCCCGGGCCAGCAGAGAATTGGCGGCAATCCCGGCCAGGCCGAGACCGCAGTCGCGGAGGAACCAGCGTCGCTTCAGATAATTGGGGGGAAACATGATGGAGCAGGTGGGCAGGGAGCTTCAGGACTTTGTCATGGTTTCGTCCAGATTCAGGAGGACACGGCTGACCACCGTCCAGGTGGCGATGTCCACCGGCGTGGCGTTGGGCGGGAGCAATTCCGGCTTGGTAAAAGGAGAGAAGGCGATCTCGCCAGCCTTGAGCTCGCCCTTGCGGAGTCTCTCCCGGGTGACCTTCACCAGATTGAGAATCTGCTCTTGTTCTGCCAACTGGACCGGTCGTGAGGTGCACAGGCGGTAGGCATAGTTTGCCCGCGCGGCATCGTCATCGCCGCCTTCCCTCAGCACCCGCTGCGCCATTGCCTGGGCTGCCTCCACGAAGATCGTTTCATTGAGTGCCGTCAGGGAGGAGAGAGGGGTGTTGGATCGGGGCCTCCGGGCGCAGGCCGAGTCACCATTGGGGGCATCGAAGCTGCTCATCACCGGGTCCGGCATGGACCTCTTTCGGAAAAGATAGAGCGCGCGCCGATAGCGCTCCGGACCGGTGGGCGGCAGCCAGTAGGTGGGCCTCACATAGTTGTAGTCCAGCACGCTCTGCGGCACAGGCGGGAAAATGCTAGGGCCACCCTCCTCCAGATGCAGCAGGCCTGCCACGCTCAGAGCGGAGTCTCGCAGCACCTCCGCTTCCATGCGGAAACGTGGACCCCGGGCCAGCAGGCGGTTGTGTGGATCCCGCTCGCGCGCCTCTGGCGTCACCTTGGAGTCCTGTTGATAGGTGCCGCTGGTCAGCACCCTGGTGAGGAGGTGCTTGTGGCTCCAGCCGTGGTTCATGAAATCTACGGCCAGCCAGTCCAGCAGTTCCTGATGCTCTGGCACCGGAGCCCGCACGCCAAAGTCCTCCGAGGTCTCCACCAGACCGCTGCCAAACAAGGCCTGCCACACCCGGTTCACGGCCACTCGCGCGGTCAGAGGTGCACGGGGATTCGTCAACCAGCGGGCAAAGGCGAGCCGGTCACCCGGTGCAGACTGGTCCGAGGCGGCCCCTGCGATCTGGAGCGCCGCCGGGATGTGAGGCGTGATGACCTGCTTGGGCCGGTCCCAGGAACCGCGATCCAGCAGATGGGTGGGGCGCAGGTTGTTTCCACGACGCTCAGCCAGATGCAGGATGGAAGTGGTTGCTGGAGGGAGCTTCTTCCACGCAGCGGCGATCTGGTCATTCATCGGCGCGGCCTCCTTCACTGTCTTTCTCCAGGCGGTGAAGATTGCTTCCTGTTGGGCGGCAGTCCGCTGTTCCGCTGCGGTCTCCATGGCCAGCACGGCGGCGTAGTCCGCGGGCGGGGCCTCCGGGTTGGCGGTCTCTGTCAGGCTCACCCGGCAGCAGCCGACCTGTGTGTTGTGCCGGCCATTGTCACTGCCGCTGTGGTAGAACTTGAGCAGCACTTTCAGCTTGGTGCCAGGAGGCAGGTCCAGCGGCTTTTCAAACTGCACCACCGCCACGCTTTCCTGATTGCGCAATCCCGGGCCGCGATCTGCTCTCCACCCGGTATCATCATTGCCATCGATGAGATAGCTCACCGGACCGCGCACCCGTTTCTGCTCCTTGTCGAAGTCCGCCTTCCAGTCCTCCTCCATGCGACCATCCGTCTCGGAGAAATCGGCTGTCGCGCGGGTCAGTTTGACCGGAGTCCACTGCTCTGAGCCGGGTGCCTGGGTGGTGACCACCATCTCGCTGATGGCCCAGGTGCCGTACTTGCTTCGGCCGGGACCCCTAAAAGGCAGATCCCCGTGGCAAAGTGCCTCCAGTCGCAGGCCGGTGGCTCCTTTGAGGGTGGGTTCAAAGAGAGCGTAGATGTCGCCTTTGGTCGTCGGGTGCCCTTGAGTGAGGATGGAAAGGTCGGCCTCCTGAGTCGGATGATTCAGCCCCGAAGTGCTGCCCAGTTCCGTGGCCTTCAAGGGCGTCCAGGCCAGCTTGCCAGCCTTGAGCCCGGTTTCCCAGTCCGCGATTTCCTTTGGCCAACCCGGCCGGGAGCGTTTCAGTCTCTCCTCGGCTTCGCGTGCCGTCGCCTTCACTTGGGCCACCTGCTTCTGCTCACCCGGCGTGTACACCCAGGACTGCGCCTCGTACGCATTGTTAAAATAGGCAAAGATGCCGAAATACTCCTCGTGGGAGATGGGGTCAAACTTATGGGAGTGGCACTGGGCGCACTGGAGGGAGATTCCCAGGGTCGCCTTTCCCAGGCAGTCCATGCGGTCGAACATCTCATCCATGCGGAACTGCTCCGGCACGATGGCTCCTTCCTCATTGACCATGCTGTTCCGGAGAAATCCGGTGGCCACAATTTGGTCCTGACTTGGCTGAGGAAGCAAATCCCCCGCCAGCTGCTCCGTGACGAACTGGTCATAGGGCATGTCCGCGTTGAAGGCGCGGATCACCCAGTCCCGCCAGGCCCATTGTTCCCTGGGCAGATCTTTCTCATACCCGTTACTGTCGGAATAACGGGCCGCGTCCAGCCAGTGCCGGGCCCACTTCTCTCCATACTGTGGAGAGGCCAGCAGTCTGGTCACCAGCTTCTTGATGGCTGTCGGCCGATCCTGGCGCTCTGCAGTTTCAAAGTCCGCCACCTCCCCTGGTGAAGGGGGAAGCCCGGTCAGATCCAGATAAATCCGGCGACAGAGGGTGGCCGCAGCGGCGGGAGGGGAGGGCTGCAAGCCCGCTGCGGTGAGCTTCGGTCGCACCATGGCGTCCACTGGGTGGGCGTCCGGTGCCACAGCTGATTGAACGGGCGCGACGAAGGCCCAGTGCCTGGCGTACGGGGCACCTTCTATGATCCACCGCTTCAGCGTCTCCACCTGGGTGTTGCTGAGCGGTTTCTTTTCTTTCGGCGGCGGCATGACTTCATCGGAGTCATGCGTTAGCACCCGTGCGATGATGGAACTCGAGTCCGGCTGGCCTGGCGAGAGTGCTGGGCCGTCGGATTTGCCGCCCTTGAGGGCGTCCTCTCGCACATCCAGGCGGAGACCACCCTTCCGGGTGCCTTCATCCTGGCCATGGCAGTGGGTGCAGTGCTCGGCCAGTATCGGCTGCACCTCACGAGCGAAATCCACCGGGGCTGCGAGCGTGGCAGCGGTAGGGAGCAGGAGGATCAGGAGAGACAGGGCAGGGCGGCGACGCATGGACGGGAACGGGGGCGATACAGTGCCTCCCAACCCGTGGATAGGGCCGGGGCAATTCCCCAATTACGGGACGACGGGCGCAGATCTTGTCCCGCGCCTCCATCTCCGGCCGCCCTGACCTGAGGAACGGGGGGTCAGGAGGCTGCCGGGGCAGAGCTCTCTGCTTGGGGCTTGGGTTTCCCTTTGCGTGCTGGCACGATCGGGCTCATCTGGGTGCCCGGCGCCGGCAGCTTCGCTTTGACGGCTTCCCACTCAGGATTGGGGGTCGCTTCAGTGATCTTCAAGTTGCGAAATTGTACGGACTGCCCACCGACGGTGAAGCCTGCAGCGGCCTTCTGACTCTTGAAGAGCTCGCTGCTGCCATAGGCCTCGTGGGAGTCCACCCGGCCGTAGAGCGTGTCACCCACCATCTCAAGATGGACCTTGTGCCAGGTGCCGGGCGCAAAGTTGGCGGAGAATCGGGCAAAAATCACCGCCTTGTCCGGTCCGTCATGATCGTTGTCATCGCGCTGGATGGTCACGCTTGCCGGTGTGATGAGAATCCTTGCCATGTGGTCTTTCACGGCATTGATGCTCACGCTCGTGGCACGGGCGCCATCGAAGAGGAATTCATAGTCGAGAATGAAGTCCGGCAGTTTGTCGGGAAGCCGAACAACCGCCCCATGATGATCTTCAGGTTTCTCAGAGCCGTGCCAGGTGCCGTTCCGCACCTCCCAAGCACCTTTGGCGACCCGCCATGGGCTGGCCGGAGCGACATCCAGCTTGCTCTCATAAATAACTTTTCCCGGCACACCCAAAATGGGGGTCTGGTCGGAAGCGGACAGCGATACCAGGGGCAGCAGGAGTGGACACGCCAGCAGGGCGCAGTGGAGGATTGATCTCATCCGCCTGCAAACGAAAGGGCGGGGGCCATTGTTTCCTCAAAAAAAGGCCAGGGAACCGCGGCAAAGCAAGACTGACTGCCGTTGCTGCCTTCCGGCCCTGGCGGGGTTCGCCAGCTCGCCCTCCACGGTCCCTGACAGGCTCAGCATGGCACGTGACGGGTTGAATACAAACGGGAAGTGACAGGCGGACGGCGATTTTCAAAAAAAGGTTCAAGGGGTATTAACGCAACGAACTTTTATGTTGTGTGGATTGGGCCTTTTCGATAGAAAGACCACTGCATCACGAATTTTTTATCAATCTCTAGGTCACCATGCTCTGGAAACTTCTCTCTGGTCTCGCCGCTGTCGCCCTGCTCGTGGGTGTATGGTCCAGCTATAATAATCGGGTCAGCCTCGAAGAAGAGTTGAAACAATCCAAGCGGGCCGTGGAGAACAACAAAGCCGTGAAGGCCGAGTTTCCCAAGGTGACCGCCCAGAAAGAGCTCAAGACCAAGCAGCTGGAAGACCAGAAGAAAGCTCTGGATGAGGTGAAGCTTGAGAAGACCAAAGTGGACGGCGACACCGAGCTCAAGACCAAGGAAGGCGAGCTGGTGAAGCAAAATCTTGAGGATGTGAACAAGCAGCTCACGCAGCTGGAAGACCAGATCAAGAAGGTAGGCGACGTGAAGAAGCTCCTCGCTTCGGTTCAGGAAGAAACGGAGAAGAAAAAAGCGGTGGATGCCGCCATCGCCAACCAGCAGCAGCAACTGGCCCTCTCCGATGAGAAGATCTCCAAAGTGCAGGCTGAAATCACCCGCTTTCAAGAAGTTGAAAAGCGCCAGCGCTCCGGCGTCGTGGAGCCTGGCTTCACTGCCCGTGTGGCCCAGGCTTTCCAGGAGTTCGGTTTTGTGGTGCTGAACAAGGGCAACGCCAGCGGCATGTTCGCCGACGCCATGCTTGATGTGAAGCGTGGTCGGACGGTCGTTGCCAAACTCAAAGTGCGTGACGTGGAGCAGGGCATGTCTGTTGCAGACCTTGTTCCCGGTTCCCTTGCTCCTGGCGAGTCCATCCGTTCTGGTGATCTCGTGGTGGCTGCCCGTGAAGTGCCAAGACCCGCCGCTGCTCCTACGGCACCTGCCCCTGTGGCAGATCCCTCCCAGCCGGCTGCTCCCGCCCCGATGGCTCCTGCGGGTGCCGATCCTTTCGGCGGCGCTCCTGGCGCGGCTCCCGCTCCTGCTCCGATGGCTCCTGGTGGTGCAGATCCTTTCGCGCCTGCTGCCCCTGCCCCGATGGCCCCGGCAGCAGCCGACCCTTTCGCCCCGCCCGCCGGCGCGACGCCTGCCGCCCCGGCCACGATGGACCCGTTCGCTCCCAAGCCCTGATCTGATCTCTACGAGGCCTGACCGCATTTCCGACCCTGTACTTGATATTCTTCCAGCCCCGACAGCAGCAACACCATGACCAAAGTTCTTTTCCTACTCAGTGCCGTCGTGATGGTGGTAGCAGGATTCTTCAGCTACCAGAATCGCGATACCTTTGTCAAAGCCCGTCAGGAACGTCAGGCGGCTGACGCCTCCACGAAGTCCGAGATGGTCAAGTTGAAGAATGAGGCTGGCATCGTGGTGGGCCTTCAGGGCGAGGTTGACAAGGTCACCGGAGAAATCTCCACAGAAACCGAGCGCCTCAATCAGGCCAAAATCAAGCTGCGGAACGTCCAGGCAGAAGCTGACCGTGCGCAGGATCAACTGAAAGTCGCCCAGGAGAAGATCAACGCTTACAAGCAGGAGTTGACCAACATTCCTCCTGGCTTCTCGGTGGAGACGATGAACGAAGACATCAACAAGCTCAAGCAGAGCATTGCTGATGGGGAGGCTCAGGTGGCCAAGATCCAGGAACAGGTGACTGCCAAAGATGGCGAGCTTAAGAAGGTGCAGGACACCGTCAACGACATCAAAGAGCGCATCGAGGCCCGCAAGAAGTCCTTTGATCGCAACTCGCTTGTGTCCACCATCATCGCTGTGAACAACGACTGGGGTTTCGTGGTGGTGGATGGGGGCACGGACAAGGGCATCACGCCTGAGACCACCCTGCTGGTGACCCGCGGCACCCAGACCATTGGCAAGCTGAAGATTGTCTCCATCGCGGGCTCCAAGACCGTTGCGAACATCGATCAGAAGTCCCTCCGTTCCGGTCTTTCGGTGGCCCCTGGTGATCGTGTGATCCTTGAGACCCTCTACCGCTAAGCCGCGAGGCCCGGCAGTGAATGGGCCGACAAGGGGCAATGACATGAAATGCCCCTTGATGCCCTCTCAATTCTGGCTACCTGATTCCCCATGAAGCGGACTCTTTGTCTCCTGTCGAAAATCCTATTGTGTGGTGCCTTGGTTGCCACCGTGAGCTGCGGAACCACAGAGCCGGTGAAAAAGAAGAAGAAACCGGTGCCGCCGAGTGAAGACTTGAGCGGTCTGCCTTGGAACCGCCCCCGGTCCTTCGAGAGCAGCGCTGGCATGGGTCGCATGATGCCGCAGAGCCGATAGAAGTGAGGCTCCCCAGTTAAGACCTTTCAAATCTCCGCCAGATCTGATCTTGGCGGGGATTTTTTTTGCCTTACGAAGGCAATGGTTGGTAGTTCAAACTTTAGTTTGCTCAGTCCGCGGCAGGCTTCCTGAGCAAACTAAAGTTTGAACTACAAGCCGAACCTCGTCAGCGGGGATGGGGTGCTTGAACCTGCAATCCTGCGGCGACTGAGCCGACAGAGACTGTCGGACTACCCCTGTGGCGATCCGGTGACGTCGTCCGATGGTCCCCGTCGGGCTTGGGAGCGGAAGAGATTGCGAAAAACATCAAGGGCGTACTGGGATCTCAGCGCGCTTTCCCATATCAGGCCGGGCATCGGCGACCATCATCGGCGTCCATCTCTACCTCCGAAACAAAACACCCGGGGAACTCTCGTTCACCGGGTGTTGAAGCAGATGCAGAAGCTGAAACAATCAGGTCGCTCCTCGAACTGGCCTAGATGGCAAACTCGTCGGTGCTCTTGGTGGAGTCATCGCCTACTGCGCGGAGGATCATGCCCGCTGCCACCGTGTTGTTGGTCTGTTCATCCACGAGAATAAAGCTCCCCGTGGTGCGGTTCGTGGCGTAGGAATCAAAGAACAACGGGGAGGCGCAGCGCAGGCGAATGCAGCCGATGTCGTTCAAGCCAAACTCGGTCGGGCCGGGAACGCGCTCCATGGTGCTGATGTTCACCTTGTAAAGCAGGTCCGGTACGGACGCCCGCACCGTGCGGGTGGTGTGGCGCAGATAGAACTTGCCCCGGGGTTTGAGCGGTTTTTCCGTGAACCAGCAGATCATCGCATCGATGTGCTGGCTGTGCTGGGGTGGCTCGTCCGCCTTGGCGATGAGGTCGCCACGGCTGATGTCGATCTCGTGGGCCAGCGTGAGGGAATAGCTCAGCATGGGGATCGCCTCTTCCTTCGCCCCTTCCAGGGTGTGGATGCCGGTGATCTGCGTGCTCATGCCAGCGGGATAGGCAGTGATTTCATCGCCCACCTTGAAAGTGCCACTGGCCATGCGGCCGGCGAAGCCACGGAAGTCGTGATATTCATCCGACTGGGGGCGGATGACCCACTGCACGGGGAACCGGGCGCTGCCTTCAGACTCGCCCACGTGCACCTGCACACTCTCCAGGTGCTCCAGCAGCGGCTTGCCGGTGAACCAGGGCATGTTGGCGGACTTGTCCACCACGTTGTCCCCGTTGAGGGCGCTCATGGGGATGACCGTAACGTTGACCTTGTTTTCCAGGCCGGCGCGGAACTGCTCAAAGTCAGCCAGGATCTGGTTGTAACGCTCCTCGCTGAAGTCCACGAGGTCCATCTTGTTGATGGCCAGGACGATCTGTTCGATCCGCAAGAGGGATGCCAGGAAGGTGTGGCGGCGGGTTTGCTCCACCACGCCATGACGGGCGTCCACCAGGATGATGGCTAGGTCTGCCGTCGATGCACCAGTCACCATGTTGCGGGTGTACTGGATGTGGCCGGGGGTGTCTGCGATGATGAACTTGCGCTTGGGCGTCGCGAAGTAACGGTAGGCCACATCGATGGTGATGCCCTGCTCGCGCTCAGCGCGGAGGCCATCGGTCAGCAGAGCCAGATTCACGTGCTCATCGCCGCGTCGCTTGGACGATTCTTCGACCGCCAGAAGCTGGTCTTCGAAGATGGACTTGGAATCGTAGAGCAGGCGGCCGATCAACGTGCTTTTACCGTCATCCACGCTGCCGGCGGTGGTGAAGCGGAGGAGGCTGGATTCGGTGGGATTGACGAGAAGATCCATACAAACTGTTTTTTCCTAGAAGCGGAGGGAAAGGAGGGGGCGGAACGGGGCCGGGTGAATCTCAACTCAGAAGTAACCTTCCTTCTTGCGGTCCTCCATGGCTGTCTCAGAGCGGCGGTCGTCTGCGCGGGTCCCGCGCTCGGTCTGCCGGGCGGCAGCCACCTCGGCCACCACATCGTCAATGCTGCTGGCATCGGAGAGAACGGCGCCTGTGCAGGTGGCATCGCCCACGGTACGGAAGCGCACTGTCATTTCCTGGATCCGGGGTTTTTCCTCATCCAGGAGCTGGACGAAGCCGGTCTCGGCATCCAGAAGCTGGCCATGGCGCTCGATGACCCGGCGCTGGTGGGAGAAGTAGAGATTCGGCAGGGGGATGTTTTCCTGGCGGATGTACTGCCAGACGTCCATCTCTGTCCAGTTGCTCAGCGGGAACACGCGGAAGTGCTCGCCATAGTTCTTGCGGCCGTTGAAGATGTTCCAGAGCTCAGGGCGCTGGTTCTTGGGGTCCCACTGGCCAAACTCATCGCGATGGGAGAAGAAGCGCTCCTTGGCGCGGGCCTTCTCTTCATCACGGCGTCCGCCGCCCAGGCAGGCGTCATATTCATGCGCTTCGATCGTGTCGAGGAGCGTCACCGTCTGTAGCTTGTTGCGGCTGGCGTTGTGGCCCTTTTCCTCGACTGCGCGACCTTCATCAATGCTTTTCTGCACGGAGCCCACCACGAGGGTGGCTTTGATCTCATTCACGAACCAGTCGCGGTATTCAATCGCCTCCGGGAAGTTGTGCCCGGTGTCGATATGAACTAGCGGGAAGGGGAGGTGCGCTGGATGGAAAGCTTTGCGGGCGAGCCAGGCCATGACGATCGAGTCTTTGCCGCCGGAGAACAGCATGGCGGGCTTGCCAAACTGGGCCGCCGTCTCGCGCAAGATGTAGATCGCCTCGCTTTCGAGGTACTGGAGGTGCGTGATGGAGGATGACATGGAAGAAGTCTGAGACTGGAGGCGGGATGACATGGGCGGGCGGGCTGGCAGGTCAAGGCGGGGCGTTAGCCCTTGGCGACATCAGTCACGAGCTTCGCGTGCAGGCCGCACTCGTGTTTTTCATCACCTTTGGCAGGATCGTAGTAGGTGCGCTCGTTGGGCAATTCGAACTCAGCGAGGTAGGCCTCCATTTCCACCGGGGTCCAGTCGAGGATGGGGTTCACTTTCAACGTTTGGAACTTCTCATCCCACATCACGGGCTTGAGGGTGGCAGCGCGCTGCGGGTTTTGCTCCTTGCGCAGAGCGGTGATCCACACGGTGGGAGCGAGTTCTCTCATGCCGCGCTCGAACGGTTCCAGCTTCATGATGCGGCTGAAGCTTTCCACGCGCTCCACCTCATCCGGCATGGGGATGCTCCCCCCATTGAGGGCCAGCCAGTGAGCGGCGGTCATGAGGGGCAGGTAAGGGCGGAGGTTCAAAGAGAGCTGGGCGCGGCTCTTTTCCGCGAAACGATAAGTCTCGGGCAGATTGGTGCCGTGATCCACCCAGAGCACAGGGATATCTGCCTGAGCCTGGGTGGCGAGATGCAGGATGACCGCTTCGTACGGACGGAAGTTCGTCGTTACGATCGCTTTTCCCGCAGCTTGCTCGATGGCCCAGCGGGTGAGTTCCAAGGGGGAAAGGCCCTTTACAGTATCATTGAGAGCGGCAACCTGGTCGGGAGTCATGGGGCCGCGAAATTAATTCCCATTTCCCGATATGACAAGTAGGAAATAGAAACTTCCGCTGTGGTTTAGCTGAAGTTTCCCCCTCTTTTGGCCTTGGATGTGCAGTGGTGCACAAGGCGTGAAATGCCGTCCCCTCGATTTGCTCCTGCATCGTATTTTGTATAAGATCAGACTATGCCCTCCATCGCCACTCCCGATAAACAGACCTTGGTCGAGACCGACCCGAGCGTGGCTCTGGATTCACCCTGGCATGTGATTATTCACAACGACCCGGTGAATTTGATGAGCTACGTTGCCCATGTGATTCGAAAGATCTTTGGTTACCCAGACAAGGAGGCGCAGCGTCTCATGCTTCAAGTGCACCAGGAGGGGCGCAGCCAGGTGTGGACGGGGCGCCGGGAAAAAGCGGAGCACTACGTTCGGGAACTGCATGGGCACCAGTTGCTCGCCACCTTGGAGAAGTCAGACTAGAGGAGTGTTGTGCCCATGCGATTGAGCGTTCAAAAGGCCATGGGAACGTGGCAGTTGGGAGACATGGAGGACATCCATGTCACATTGCTGCGGCAGGCAGCGGAAGATGCGAGCATGACCGATTGTCCTGAGGGACGGGCTCGGTTGGGGCCCAGCCCCGTGGCTGCCAAGGACGAGTTGCGCGAGGGCGAGTTCCTGGAGGACTGGTCCGAGTTCGTCACTGAAGATCTTGAGAATCAGTTCGCCGAGGATGTCGGGACCTTGCTCGCGGATTTGGATGGCCTGGAGACCCTCACCTTGGAGGATGAGCCCGACGAGGAGCGCTACCGGGTGTCCATCCCGCTCGATCATGGCATGGCCTGGTTTAGCGCTCTCAATCAAGCGCGGCTGATGCTGGATTTGCGTTTCATGCTGCATCCAGGGGGACAGGAATTCGAACCGCACCCTGATCCGGACATCGTCAAGGGGGTGGACTTCTCCGAGCGCTTTACTGCCTACATGCGTTATGAATTTTATGCTGTTGTGCAGGAATGGCTGGTAAAAGAGGTCTTGGAGTGAGGATCGAAGTGGGGGGCTGAACGAATCTTCATTTGAGGAGAGGGAAAGTGGCTCGTAGCGCTGACTTCCCCCCGAAGAATGAAGTTCTCCCTCCCCCGTCTCCTTTCCCCACTTCCGCCTGCCGGGGAGCAGGAGATCAAGTTTCTCATACCCCGAAGCCAGTCCCCTGCATTCCGTTCCTGGTTGCAGGCACAGTTTGTGACCCATCCTGCGCATGGGCTGTGCACGGTGTGCTCCATCTACTTTGACACGCCGGATCAGGCCTCCTTCCGTGAGAAGGAGGCCAGCGACTACTTCAAATCCAAGTATCGCATCCGTTGGTACGCCTCCCCCGCAGGGGAGATCCTGCCCGTGCCAGCCCATCTGGAGGTCAAGCTCAAGGAGGGAGTGGCGCGGACGAAGCACCGCGTGGCGTTGCCCATTCCTGCGGCGACACTGGCCGGCTGGCCGCTGGATGATTTGCGGCTTGCTGACCTGTATCGGTCGCACCTTCCCGCAGAGGTGCAGCTTCCTGCTGGAGGGCTGAGGCCGGTCGTGGAGATTCGCTACCTCAGGCAGCGTTGGCAGCATGCCGTCTTCTCTGAAACTTTCTGCCTGGACTCAGACATCCGCGCCGTGCGCGCCCGCACTGGCGTGATGCCGCCGGCGCATGGTGGGATTTTGCCCTTTGATGTGTTTGAGCAAAAGGGGGGCAGCATTCATCCATTGCCCTCTCTGCGGGCTCTTCCGCGCTTTGGTGCCCGGCGAGCTGCGGTCTCCAAGTACTTTTTGACGGTGCGTAATCTTCAACCCCACGGCGAGCTGGCATGACTATTGAGGAACTTAAACGCGCTGCTGGCGTGGTGATGTTTGGCGGAGATGTGCGGGAGGTGGCGGATCTCGGATTGGCCACGCTTTCCCTGAGCCTGACCGCATCTCTGGCATCATCGATTCTATTGTCCTGGGCTTACAGCGCGTTCTTTGGTTCCAGGGCCACTGGCAGCAATGTGCATCGAGCCTTCCCGTTGATCAGCCTGGCGGTGACAGCCATTTTCATCTGTGTGCAGTTCTCGCTGCCGCTGTCATTAGGGCTGCTGGGGTCACTGTCCATCGTCCGCTTCCGCACCCCCATCAAGGAGCCGGAGGAGATTGGCTTCATCATGCTGGTGATAGCCTCAGCCCTGTGTTGCGCCTCGTTTAATGTAGCCTTCCTCATCGCCATCCTGGCAGCCGCTGGTGTGGCCATGGCGATTCTGCGCTGGAGCCCGGGCTTTCTGAGTCGCCGCTCCGGATCAGGCACCCTCGTCATCCGCTGCAGTGTGGATCAATATCGCACCGCCTTGCCCGCACTGGTGCCGATCATTGAGGCCCACCTGAGTCGTCCCTCCTTCGACAGTCTTTCTACGGCAGACAGCGAGTGCGTGCTCACGTGGTCTTTCCAAAAGGTCTCGCTGACAAAATCCGCCGAGCTGGAGCAGAAGCTTCAGCAGCAACTCCCAGATGCCAAGTTGGGGCTCTACTACCACGGCCACGCCAATGCTTGAGCCGCCCTCCCAACTGGAGCTTCGACCCGTTGCCCACCCCCGCAGACGCTCCCTGCTGGTGGTGCCGTGCGCCATGCTGCTGCTCGGAGTGGCCGTTCTGGTGGAGTTCTTTCCACTGGAAGGTTTGGAGGCTTACCAGGACAGGTCGGCACCTGAACTGGTGTTGGGGCGCGATGAGGTGACGAGCCGCAACGCTGCGCTCATTCGTATGGGCCTGCTCAAGATGAGCCACAAGTTTTGCGAACCCGAGGACCTGGCCGCGTTTTCGGAAGAGGCGGTGGCCTTGTTCAAGCAGCCGTGTCCCGCTCCATCGGCTGCCTTGCTGGAGCAGGGTAGCCCGCCTTCCACGGCTTTGCTCGCGTCCCGGGTTGCGGCGTTGCCGGCGGACATGGTGGTCGTCTCCATCGTTTGCCGCAGCAGTGAACTCTTTGATCCCGATCATGGTATCGTCACGCATCCGCTGGAGCACAACCGGGAGGCGGAGCGTCCTGCATGGTTTTCTGCCTGGCAAAATTCACGGTTGCTCATCGAGTCTCCCATTGGGCTCCGGGTTCATGGGGGGCACAGCCGCACGCTTCCTGCAAAGAGCTTCGCCCTTCGGTTCCGGGAAGAATATGGCGGCCGTGAGACCGGTCCGGCAGGTTTGTTCTTTGGAGCGGAAGCTCCTCCCGTTCGAGAGTTGGTGCTGAGCAATGCGGACCACCCCAGCCGCTTCAATGCCGCTCTCGCCACGGAGATCGCCACCCTCGCGGGTTGCAAGGTTTCCCGGTGTGTGCCTGCGATCGTGTATCTCAATGGGACCGAGATTCGCTCTCCCTTCTTCATCTATGAGCATCAGTCCCCGGACTTCGTGCAGGGTCGGTTCGGGCTTGCAGACGTGGACTGGGTCCGCCTGAAGTCCCGGGAACCCGTGGAAAACGAAGCCTACATTGAGTGGCGTCGTTGGGTCCGTCGCCCTCGCAACCCCATCCTCATGGAGGAAGAGGCGGCCAAGTTCAATCTCCAGGATCTGAACGCCTGGGTCCTGGCCATGAGCTTCACCGCTACGGGTGACAACAACCAGGGAGCTTATTTCCGCGACCGGCGGAATCCCCGGGCGGTCTGGCAATCACTGGTCTGGGACATGGATTGGGCGTTTGACGAGGGCGTGCATCAAACGGCCCAGGGGCCATTGCGTCCCTCCACAGATTCTTTCAAGGTGCTGCTGGGGGATCGTGCCCGGCTCTTCAACCGGCTTTTCGATAACAATGAGGAGTACCGAGAGGCTTATCAGCAGTATGTCCGGGAGCGATTGAGCCGTCAGTTAAGCCGGGAGACCGTCCTCAAACTGATGGATCGCTACGAGAGTCTGGCCTGCCGTCATCCGTCCTCCAGTCCCAAGCTCATGGCGGTGATGAAAACCACGCGCGCCTTTCTGGAGCGTCGCCATGCGGAGTACGAAGGCCTGCTGAAGGAGCGGGTGCGCGAGGCGCTCTCCGGTGCCAGAGGAGAATCGCGCCCTCTGGCGGAAAGGTGATTCGCCTGACAAAAAGTACGCTTTTATGACGTAGTTCTCCGGCCATGAGTCGGAAAATTATCGTTTTGGCAGCACTATTGTATCACTTGGGGTCACAATCAGGATCAGGTGAGCCTCCACAGTACACCCTGCCGGAAGGTCTCGAGCTGGTTTCCGCCGCGGCACCACCGTTGGTTCACCACCCGATCATGGGCTGCGTGGATCCGCAAGGGGCGCTGTACCTGGGTGATGCGGCAGGACTCAACCTGAACAAGGCGGAGCTGGAAACCCAGCTCCCCAACCGTGTGCTCAAGCTGGTGGATGACAATGCAGACGGCGTTTATGACCGCGCGACGGTCTTTGCGGACAAGATGACTTTTCCGCAAGGGGCCTGCTGGCACGAGGGGGCTCTGTATGTGGCGTCACCCCCCGGGATCTGGCGGTTGCGGGACGCCGATGGCGATGGTGTGGCGGAAGAGCGAACGATGATCGTGGGTGGCTTTGACTACACGGGCAACGCGGCCGATGTCCATGGCCCGTTTCTTCATCCCAATGGCAGGCTTTACTGGTGCCATGGACGCAAAGGGCATCGCGTGGTGCAGAGTGCTGGTGGCAAGCTCGTGCATGAAGGCCTGGCCTCGGGGATCTGGTCGTGCCAGCCGGACGGCTCCGATGTGCGGTGGCATTCACTGGGATGCGCAGACAATCCCACCGAAATCGATTTCACCCCCGAAGGCGACATCATCGGGACCTGCAATCTCTATTACTCCCAGCCTCGCGGTGACACCCTCATGCACTGGCTGGAGGGCGGAGTGTACGAGCGGGCGGACATGATGAAGGCCATCACAGGCCTGCCCAGAACGCTGGAACGCATGCCGGTGATCCACAACTTTGGTCATGTGGCCGTCTCCGGCTGCACGTTTGACCGGACCGGGGTGTTGTTTCCTCCATCGGCCGGAAAGCGGACCCTTTTCGTCACCCACTTCAACACGCAGCGAGTGGTGCGGATGGAGCTGGAGCCTTTGGGATCCACCTACAAGGCGGTCGAACGAGAGTTCTTGAAGATCCATGATCCTGAGGCTCATTTGACGGATGTGATCGAAGATCGCGACGGCTCTTTACTGGTGCTCGACACCGGAGGGTGGTTCCGCATTGGTTGCCCCAGCAGCCTCATGGCCAAACCGGATGTCAAAGGCGCGGTTTACCGCATCCGGAAGAGCGGACAGGGGGATCTGGCACCGCCGCTTGGCAAGGTGCCCCGGCCGCCTTCGTCCACCGGTTCATGGGCATGGCAGACGGAGGAGGAGATTCGCGCCGCACTGACCTCAGGTGTCCTCTCCCGGCAAAGGATGGCCTGCGATGCCCTGGCGCGCCGGGCTGACCTTAAAACCCTGCTCGAACCGCTGAAAATGCTTCTCACGTCCGAGGTTGATCCTGCTTTGGAGCATGCGGGCATCCGGGCTCTGGCTGCCTTGATGACGGTGGAGGATCTTCTTGGTGGCAGAGAATCTTCTGCGAACGACCGCCTGCGGAGTTGCGAGGTTCGAGCGGCTAACTATTCCCAGATCGACGGCAGCGGACCCGCGGCGGACCGCGCGACGTACAGCGTCCGTCTCGTCAGCCTCGCCAGCAGTCTCGGACTCGAGCAGCCCATGACGAGGGATGCGGTCCTGTTCGGCCTGGATCTGATCCCTGAGGCGGTCGATGCGAATGCCAGGACGTTTGATGAGTGGTTGGCGGCCGGTCCGCTCGCTCCGGCCCAAGCGGCCGTGGTGGAGAGGGTCTTGAAGAACCGGCTGGGCAACCCGGCGGCGGCGCAGGTTTTGGCCCGCATGCTGGCCCATTCGGACGCGGTCACGCGGCGTCTGGCCTTGCAGATCGCCGCGCAGTCGAGTGCGGTTCCCCCAGTGGAAGGCATCATCGCCCCGCTTTTGGCGGACCTGGCCCGTCTGGCTGAGCCGGAAGCGGGCGGGAGGAGTGCCTTGCCCGTGCTTCTTGGGGTCGTGCAGCGGCTAAAGTCCCCTCAGTTTGATCCGGTCTTGGAGCGGCTCGCGGCGGACGCGTCGCAACCGTCGTCGCTAAGATTGAAGGCCCTGACGGCACTGTCGTCTTCGGGCGGGGCGGTGCGCAGTGCCTCCTTCGATCTCCTCTCCAAAGCGGCTGCGGACCCAATCAATATTGCCGCTCGCATCGAGGCCGTGCGGATGCTTGCGGCGGCCCGGTTGACGGACGCCCAGTTGGCTGCGGTCCTGGCTGATTTGCCCATGTGCGGTCCCTTGGAACTGGCGGAATGGCTCAAGGGATTGCGGAAATACGGCGAACCAGAACAGGGGCGGATGATCGCTCGTGCCCTGGCGGCGACTCCAGCGCTGGGGAGCATCGACGAAAGCACTGTGCGGACGCTCTGTAGTGACTGGCCGACGGACGTCTTTGCCGGATTGCGCCCCTCTCTGGAGAAGGCGCATGAGGCCATCGAGCTCAAGAAGCGGCGGCTCGAATTGCTGGCCACGCTCGTCAAAGAGAAGGGCCGCCCTCAGGAAGGGGGCAAACTGTTTGAGACGGGACGGGGCACCTGCGTGGCCTGCCATCAGGTGGCGGGCTTGGGGCGGGCCATTGGGCCTGACCTCAGCCGCATCGGGGCCATCCGCCGGGAGCGTGACCTGCTGGAGAGCATCCTGTTCCCCAGCGCCACGCTGGCCCGTGACTATGAAACCCAGGCGATTGAGACGTCAGATGGACAGAGCCACATGGGGCTGATCCGCAGTCACACCGCGGAGGGGCTTTTGCTGGTGGATCTGGCCGGGCAGGAGAAGAGCCTCGCGCATGACCGCATCTCTGCGCAAACCACCCTCGCGACAAGTCTCATGCCCATGGGGCTGGACATGACGATGAGTGAGCAGGAGCTCTGTGACCTGGTGGCCTGGTTGTGTTCCCGCAAGTGATGCCAAGCCAAGCAGGGTTACTTCTCGAAGCAGCGCCAGAGATAGCTCAATTCATCATCCAGCTCGGCCTCACTCACCATTGGCTTGATGACTTCCTCCAGCATCTGGCGGAATTTTCTGCCGAAGCGGGAGACGCGCTGGCGCATGGTTACTTCCGTGATGCCCAGTCGGGCCGCAGCCACTTCGTAGCTCTCCCCTTCACCGCGCTTCCTGAGGAGGAAGTCCTGGAGGGTCTCAAATTCCTCGCCCCGGCCTTCCGCCACAAACTTGGCGCGCAGGCGGTCCAGCGCTTCGCGGAAGGTGGCTAGCGTCCAGGCGCGGTCGAATTCCTTGTCAGGCGTGTTGTCGTCCCGGGGCTCCACCGCCGTGCGATTGGTCTCGCTGGGGAACTCTGCTGGCACGTGGATGGCATGGCCGCCACGCTTCTGGGCGTGTTGTTTGCGGCGGTGATTGGCCACGAAATTGTCCAGATAGCTCAGCAGGAAGGAGCGGAAACGACCTTTTTCAGGATCGGCGCGCTTCAGATAGTCCCCATGGATCAGCCAGGTGATGAAGGTCTGGGCCAGATCCTCTGAGTCATGATGCTCGTAGCCGTGCTTGAACCGCAGCGCGATGTAAATGGGGTGGCGGTAAATCCGGCAAAGCTCCTCCAGCGCATTGGCGGAGTCTCGGTCCATCCCGCCTCCCTTGGCGCGGTTGACCACATCCCACTTGGTCACAAACGTGGAATCATGTGAGGTGGAGAATCGGGCAGTGGAGAACTTGTCGTTCATGGTGGCTACGGTGTTGCGAGTCGAACTGGGCCGCAGTAGCAGGAATGATAGGAGTTTACCAAAGCACAAAGTGCGCCGGAAGCGAGCACTACCCTGTATGGAATTCTACGGACAGCAGGGAAAATGTTTTACTTTTCAGGTCACATTGGCCCGGATTTCCAAATGCATGCCCTTGAAGGCCCACACGGTTCTCCCCCTTTGAGCCCGGGGTCTTCACAAAACCCCACCGGCGTGCCCCTTTGCAGGGGTGCGCCGGACACCCCGTTTAGACCGAGATCATGAATCCTGCCGTTCCACCCTTGCGGTCAGAAGAAATTGAGCGGTTGCCTGAACTGCGATTCGCTCCTAAATCGTTGCCATCTGCCAAAGCTATGCCTTTTCCCCGTTTCGTGCTCTCCCTTGTTGGGGCGTCCCTCATTCTCTGGGGCGCCAAGGGCGAGGTGTTGAACATGCCGATGATCGGGGTGGTGAGCCTCTTTGAGATGAACCGGGCCGCGGCGTGGACCCTGGTGTCCGCTGCCGTGATCGTGATGGCGCTCGCCTGGCTAAGATCGGCCAGGTATGCCTGGATTGCGTGGATCATCGCTGTCGGGGCACTGAGCTTTCTGGTCAAAGATCTCTGGGGTAAGGTGGATCTTCTTGCCGCTGGTTTTGAAGAATTGAAGGCGGCAGGCCTTCCGGCGATGGATCTGAACTCGATCATCGCGAAGACCCAGATCAAGCCTGGGGCTGTTTCCCTGGGTGTGGGGCTGGTAATCCAGATGGTGGGCCTGCTCCTTACGCGGCGGAAGTAGCGATTGGACTCGGGTGGGTGGCCTGCCAGAGGACTTTCACTGCCTGGGCCGCTGCTTCCACATGGTGTACCCGGAAGATTTGCGCTCCACGGCGGATGCCGACGGCGATGCAGGCGACCGTTCCAGCATCACGGTCTTGCGGGTTCGGCAGCTCCAAGACTTGACCGATGACGGTCTTCCGTGAGACGGGCAACAGGAGGGGACGGCCAAAGCGGTGCAACCGATCCAGCTCCCGGTAGATGGCGAGGTTGTCATCGCGTTGTTTGGCAAAGTCGATGCCAGGATCGAGTAGCACCCGCTCTTCAGAAAGACCGGCGGTCTTGGCCAGGAGGAGCTTGTCTTCAAAAAAGCGGTCTAGCGTCTCCATCACGTCCGGATAACTCACGTGGGTGTGTGGGATTTTGGGCTCGCCTACGCTGTGCATGATGAGCAGAGCAGCGTCGTGTTGGGCGCACAGTTCGGCGTTGCGTGCGTCCGGCAGTCCGGAGATGTCATTGATTAAATCCCCGCCAAGGGGAAGCACCCGCTCGATTACCCCGCTACGCCAGGTGTTGATCGACAAAATCGGCGGCCAGAGCTGGTCGGAATCCCAGGGGGGGCTGGCAAATTCCGCTGTCAGAGCTGGCCAGGCTTGCAGGAAGGGGAGGAGCCGGGCCACTTCTTCGTCCTCGGTGATGGCGGCACGATTGGTGCGGGCGCTCTCTGCGCCAATATCGATGATGTCGGCTCCTGCTTTCAGAAACTGCCTCGCCTGGGCCAGGGCGACCCCGGCGTCGAGTGACCCGTCACCTGAAAACGAGTCGTCGTTGATGTTCACGATGCCCATGACCAGCGGGCGTCGCGGGAAGCGGACTTGAAGGCCACGGGCTTTGAGTAACATAGGCGTCGCGGACTGGGTTCAGAGGGGGATGGGGGTGGCGGTCCGGCCCAAAAACTTGAGTGTGTGGGTGTAGCCCACCTCCCGGGCGAGAGCCACGGCCTTGTCGAAATCTGCGCCAACCTCCCCCGGAGCATGGGCGTCGGAGTTGATGAGCAGTGGCACCCCTGCGGAGAAGGCCATCTCCAGAAACTCCCGACTGGGGTACATCTCGCGAACATCCTTGCGCAGCCCTGCGGTGTTGATTTCGATGGCTGTCCCGATATCCGCGAGAGCCTGGATCGTGGGCTCATAATAAGGGCGCAGATCGCCTGAAGGGCGGTGGCCAAACTTCTTGGGAAGGTCTGGGTGCCCCATGAAATCAAAAAGCCGGGAGCGGATCGCTTTTTCGAACAGTCTCCAATAGGTCGCCCAGATCTCCTCCACACCGTGTTCTGAAAAGCGCGAGAGGTGCTTGGGGTTGTCCACATCCCAGCCGGGGGCAATGTAGTGGACGCTGCCAATGAGGTAGTCGAATGGGGCTTTGGTCGAGAGTTCCTCCACCCAGGCCTCTCCTCCCTCCAAATAGTCCACTTCCAATCCCAGTCGAATAGGCAGGGAGGGGTGCTCAGCTCTTGCTTCGTCCACCATCTCCAGGTAGCGGGGGAATTCCTCCCATTCCATCCGCCAGTCGTCGAAGTGGGACTTCATCGGGCTGTGGTCGGACAATCCGATCTCGGGCAGGCCAAGTGCCACAGCAGCAGCGGCATACTCACGGGGATGGCCCTCTGCATGTTTGCAAAGAGGAGTGTGTAAATGGTAGTCCGGCGGCATGGTGCAATGGAGTCGAAGCGAAACGAATGAATTTCAAAAAAAATCTTGAAGGGATGTGTACGAGTCCGCTAGTTTCAGGCCCATGACTAAGAAAAAGCTATTTTCAGTTCTTGCTGGTCTTGCGCTCGTGTCGGGCTCACAGGCGTTTGCCTGGGTGGGCGGTCCTTTCGACAACGGCGACTATAGCGCCACGCTGGATAATGAAGGCGTGTATCAGGCCTCCCTGCGCTACAAAAACGGGTCTGGCTACGCCCAGTGGGGAAACAACGTTGACCTTGGACCTTCGGTTGCCTCTGGTTCAACGGGCAGCGGTGGCAGCACGACCGCCACGAATTCCACGGTGGGCAGCTATCTGAACCGTAGCGTCCTTTACTATCAGGGCATCGCCTTTTTCGGCACGGCTTCCGGCATGGTGGACATGGACCGTCGCGAAGTGACCTGCGTCACCAACTCCCAGTCCGAAGTGACTTTGAGCGACCAGGCTTCCACGAACACCCAAGGCAGTTTCTTCCTTTTCGGTTCCAGCAACACCGTCAACTCCTCCACCAGCGTGGTGAACAACGGTGGCCGTGGCTTTGTCGCCAACACCAACTTCGTCGCCAAGATCACCAAGACCTATCCCGAACTCCGTTTCTCTGGCAAAGGCAAGATCACCATCCTTTCCCCGGATGCGCAGCCGATCATCTCGCAGCTGGCCCAGACCATTGCTGAAGGCCTGGTCGAAATCGAGCCTTCGGATGACGGTACGATCATCATCAACAATCCGTTCGGCTTCCTGAGCGATCCTGTCTTCCTTGCGGCAATCACCCCCAAGAACATTGACGAAGTTCAAGAAAATGCCGAAACCCTGACGATGAAAGTGTACGGCAGCCGTCGCTTCTTCCTGGGTTCCCGCTAATTGAGTAAGCCTGTTTCCGACTTGATCTGAAGTCCCTTTGTGCCGCGCGATTCATCGCGCGGCATTTTCACTTTTAGTGAGAGATGAGAAAACGCCCCGTTCCCCACGGATACACCCTCATTGAGATGTTGATCGTCATCGCCATTGTGGCGTTGCTGGCAACCATCTCGTTTCCTGTATTCGGTCAATTCCGGAACATGGCAGGCTATGCGGCCTGCATTTCCAACATGAGGATCATGCATGTGGGGTTCAACTCATACATGCAGGATCATGAAATGGTCTGGCCCCAGCTCCCTGAGGATGGGTACGAGGATGAAGACCAGGAGTGGAAGTGGTGGTATGAGAAGCTGAAGGACTATGGCGTGGCCAAGACCAACTGGGTCTGCCCATCCGATGACACCCACCGGGGTGTGGCCAATGACGACAGCGGAGAAGAGATTTACTCCAGCTCGTACGTACCCACGACGTTTGATGACTCCCCGAGCACGGCTTTCCGCTGGAACCAGCCTTGGGTTCTGGAGCGTGGCGGATTCCACAAAAAGACCCAGGGGCCGAACATGTTGATGCCTGACGGCACCATTCAGCAGGGCCCCTCGATGATGGCTCCCTAGTGCGACAGGGGGGGGGATTGATGCGGGCACTGTCCCGCGTGGCTGAAGCCTCCCTGGCAGGCGCTTCCCTGCATCCACCCTAGTTGGTGCTTGCAAGTGGGCGCGGGCTCCTGCATTGCTTGGGCTTTCTGACATGAGCACAGCCTCCGCCATTACCCCTACCCGCGCCGACAACTTTCCTGAGTGGTATCAGCAAGTCGTCCGAGCTGCCGATCTCGCTGAAAACTCTGAGGTGCGAGGCTGCATGGTCATCAAGCCGTGGGGCTACGGGATATGGGAGCTCATCCAGAAGCACCTTGATGCCAAGTTCAAGGAAACGGGGCACCAGAATGCGTATTTCCCGTTGCTGATTCCTCTGAGCTATCTGGAAAAGGAAGCTCAGCACGCAGAAGGATTCGCCACAGAATGTGCCGTGGTGACGCATCACCGCCTCGAAGCGGTGAAGCAGCCCGATGGCACCGTGAAAATGGAGCCCACCGGCAAGCTCGAAGAGCCCTTCGTCATTCGCCCGACTTCTGAGACGATCATTGGGGCCGCTTTCGCACGGTGGGTGGAAAGCTACCGCGACCTGCCCCTGCTCATCAACCAGTGGGCCAACGTGATGCGCTGGGAGATGCGCCCCCGTCTTTTCCTCCGCACGGCCGAGTTTCTGTGGCAGGAGGGGCACACTGCCCATGAGACCTCTGAGGAAGCCATGAAAGAGGCCAAGCTGATGCACGGCGTCTATGAAGATTTCCTGCGCAACTATCTCGCCATTCCCGCCATTCCGGGAGAAAAGACTGAGCGCGAGCGCTTCCCCGGTGCGCTGAACACTTTCACGGTTGAGGCCATGGTGCAGGACCGCAAGGCCATCCAGGCGGGCACCTCGCATTTCCTGGGGCAGAACTTCGCCAAGGCGGCCAACATTGAGTTTCTGGGGCGCGACAATCTTCGTCACCATGCTTGGACGACGAGCTGGGGGGTGAGCACCCGTCTGATTGGCACATTGCTGATGGCCCATGCAGACGATGACGGTGCGGTGCTGCCTCCCCGGATCGCTCCCACGCAGATCGTGATCCTCCCGGTCACTCCCAAGCCTGATACCAAGGATGCGGTGATTGACGCGTGCGAAGCCCTGGCCACCACCTTGCGTGCCCACGCCTTTCATGGCGAGCCGCTGCGTGTCCATGTGGACAAGCGGGACATCGCCGGCGGCGCTCGCAACTGGGAGTGGATCAAGAAAGGGGTGCCGCTGCGTGTCGAGATCGGCCCGCGCGACATCACCAGCCGCAGTGTGGCGGTGGCGCGTCGTGACCGCGGCCCCAAAGAGAAAGAATTCATCCCCAAAGAACAGTTCATTCAAGATGTGGGCGACATTCTCGCCGACATCCAGAAGCAGCTGCTGGCCCGCGCTACCGCGCTCCGTAACGAGCACATGCACAAGCTTAACACGGAAGCGGAGTTTCGTGCTTTCTTCACGCCGAAGAGCGAAGACAAGCCAGAGATCCACGGCGGTTTTGCCCTCATGCACTGGGCGGGCAGCAGCGAAGATGAAGAGCGGCTTCAAAAGGAACTCAAGGTCACCGTCCGTTGTATCCCCGATGGCGACGAGTACGTCGAAGAAGGGGTGTGCTTCCTGACGGGCAAGCCCAGCTCCCGCCGCGTGGTGTTTGCGAAGAGCTATTGATCGGCGCTGCGGCAAGATTTCGGGATCTTTTCCCGGGAGGGGAGGGGCAAGGAGCTGCGAGGTTCTTTGCCCCTTGCTATTGGGACAAAGTGAGCGGAGGGCGACGGATGGGGAGCCTGACCGCCGTAACTCCTTCGGAGTAGGCGCTATTTCATTGCCTACCCAACGTAGGCTCGCTGGAAGCTCGCCAATGTTGGGCTTGTGGCTGCATCCTCTTCGAGGAAGAGCTTCCGACAGGCTGCTTTGCACGCACGGTTTTTGGAAGTTGTACGGAGTCCAGTCCCGCATGCGGGGCTGCCTCAGTGCACCCGCCGCAAACTGAGGCAGACTGAAGTCCGCCACTACTTTGCTGGAGCTGAGCCTGCCTGGTCCCCCACTTTTGACTTTTCACTCTCTACTTTTCACTTTTTTAGCCCCGGCAATTCTTCTTGCGCATTCAACAATTGCCCTTATCCTGCCTGCCCCTTTCCGCTGGGCGGTGAGGGTTTCAGTATTAGTTCAACGTTTATCCGCCTGCCGACCGGATCATTCCTCAAAGAATGAGCTGGCCCGTCCTTGAAGGAGGGGAAAGTGCGGTCTCAGGCTTCGTCAGCATCATGTCCTATCAACAACTCGCAGAACTCGTCGAGGCCGGAGTACACTTCGGTCACCAAACCCGCCGTTGGAACCCGAAGATGAAGGGGTTCCTTCTGGAGGCCCGCAACGGCATCCACATCATCAACATCGAGAAGACGCTCGAGCAGGCTGAAGTTGCTGCAAACTTCCTTGCTGACCTGACCCGCAAGGGCAAGCGCATCCTTTTCGTGGGTTGCAAGCGCCAGGCCCAGGAAGCTGTGCAGGAAGCGGCCACGGCCGTGGGCCAGTTCTATGTGAATCACCGCTGGCTCGGTGGTACGCTCACCAACCAGGCGACCATCCGCAAGAGTGTGGCCCGCTGGCAGTACCTTGAAGATCTCCCGAAGCTCCCCGAGTTCAAGGCGATGTCCAAGAAGGAAATCGCGGCCCTCAACCGTGAGAAGGCCAAGCTTGAGCGCAACCTCAAGGGCATTCGTTACATGGACGGCCTTCCGGACGCCATGGTGATCGTGGACAGCGCCCGTGAACACATCGCGGTGCATGAGGCCACCCGCCTTCGCATCCCGATCGTGGCCCTCGTGGACAGCAACGCTGACCCGAACGCAGTGGACTACCCGATCGCCGCCAACGACGACGCCATCCGCTCCATCCGCATCATCCTGCAGAAGCTGATCGACCCGATCCTCATGGCCCAGGCCGAGGTGAAGAAGTAAGTCGGTTTCGTTGCTTGCTGCTTCGTTTCCCGGCGCGCAGCCTTTGCTGCGCGCCCTTTAGTTTCCCTCTAATCTTTCATTCTGTAATCACCCATGGCTGAAATCACCGCTGAACTCGTCAACAACCTCCGCAAAAAGACCAATGCGGGCATGATGGACTGCAAAAAGGCTCTCACCGAAGCCCAAGGCAACATCGAGGAGGCCGAAACGATCCTGCGCAAGAAGGGCATCGCCAAGGCGGCGGGCAAGGCGGATCGTGAAGCCAAGGAAGGCATCATTTCCAGCTACATTCACATGGCTGGTCGCGTGGGCGTGCTCATCGAAGTCAATTGCGAAACCGACTTCGTGGCGAAGAACGAGAACTTCCAGACCTTTGTGAAGGACCTCACCCTGCACATCGCTGCTGCCAACCCGAGCTACCTCCAGCGCGAAGACGTGCCGGAAAGCCTGCTTGAGAAAGAGCGCGAAATCGCGGCTGACCAGGTCAAGGGCAAGCCCGCCAACGTGGTGGACAAGATCGTGGAAGGCAAAATCAACAAGTACTTTGCCGACAACTGCTTGCTTGAGCAGCCTTTCATCAAGGACGACAAGGTCGTGATTCGCGACCTCGTGAAGAGCAAGATCGCTGAGCTTGGCGAGAACATCGTCGTGCGTCGCTTTACCCGCTACGCAGTGGGCGGTTAATCGAGCGGTCTCTCTGAGATCCCTTTCCGGCCTGTGTGGCCGAAATGAAAGAGCGGATGATGCCTTGCATCATCCGCTTTTTTAATCTTGCGAAGAGTGGGGCGAGTTCCGCCTTATTTGAGGTCTTCGATGCCAGTCAGGGCGGTGGTCACCTTCTGCGTCATGGGAGCTTCTTTGCCGCCCACATTCAGTTTCAGGGTGGTGTTGGTCACGTTGTTGACGACCACCTTGCGATCCAGGTCGAAGAGCACTTCGGCGTCGAACTTGGAGCCTTCGCCGAGATTCACCAACTGGTTGTCGCCCTCGGTGGAAAACTCACCTGTGATGAGCAGCTTTGCGGTATTGGCTCCTTTGACCGTGGCCAGGGAGTCAAACTTCCCGGTGGCTTTGATGACGAGTTTGCCAATCGGGGGCAGGTCCATCTTTTCTTCCACCTTCCAGGTGTCTCCCACAGCCACAGGGTCTTTGGGCAGCCCCATTTCGCTGGATTTACGGAAGGCTTCGGCAAGTTGTTTGCCATCCATCGCCTGGGTCTTGCCCAGCGGTGTCGGAGCAAGGTTTTCGATACCCTTTACGGAGACGAACTTGTCATCCTTGTCGTAAACGATGGTGAAGGACTTGCCGACCATGGCTCCAAACGCCTGCTGTAGGAAGGGCTGGGATTTGGCGGGATCGTTGGAGTCATAGGTCATCACCTGGCCCATCATGGTCATGGAGCCTTTGATGGCGGCAAACTTGACTTCAGCGGACTTGTTATCTGAACCGGGATCTTTGGTGACGCCGACGGTCAGGCTCTGGATGATGTTCGTTTTTTGTTCGCCTGCGGCTCCCAAGCCTGGCATGACCATGGACATGTCTGTGACATTTTCCTGTTTATACAGCTTTCCGGGTTCCCAGTGCTGACGAAGGGTGACTTTGTCAGCACCGCTGGCATTGAGGGTGAAAGCTGCGAGGAGGGCGGGGAAGAGAACTACAAATGGTGTTTGCATGAGGTGGGTTTTGATTGGATAGACTGATAGAAACATGCCGAGTGAGGCTTGCCAAGCTTCGCGACGGGGGTTTGCAAAAATTCAGTGTGCCGAAAGTGGTCTTAACCATCTTTTTCAAAATTCGTGGTGAGTTGGCACGGTGCCCGCTAATGTGTTGATCAGGAATCAGGCAATCCAGCCGGACAACCGCAACAACCTCTCACCCCATCCCCCTCCACCAAACCAAACTCTATGAAAAAAGTCGAAGCCATTATCAAGCCCTTCAAGCTGGAAGACGTCAAAGAAGCCCTCGCCGAAGTTGGTGTTCAAGGGATGACGGTCGTCGAGGTCAAGGGCTTTGGTCGCCAGAAAGGACATACTGAAATCTACCGCGGGAGTGAATATACGGTGGACTTCCTTCCCAAAGTGAAACTTGAAGTAGTGGTTGAGTCTGATCGCTGTGACACGGTGGTGGAGGCGATCGTGAAAGCCGCCAATACGGGCAAGATTGGTGACGGCAAAGTTTTCGTCAGTGAAGTTGCGGAGGCCATCCGGATCCGCACTGGGGAGCGCGGCCGTGATGCGGTGTCTGGCAGCTAATGCCCCCTGACAAGGATTTCCGACTAACCATCGGAGTGAGGAAGCGTGCGAAAAAGGCAGGTCGGACCGGGTGGTCCGGCCTGTCTTTTTTTTGCCGCTCCGCGGCGGACAGAAGACTGGAAGAAAGAAGACAGAAGACCTGAGCTGGCACCTGGAGGGGAAGCCGGGAGACTCAAGTGTACCATAGTCCGGACCGGGCTAGATATGTCCTTGGCTCCATTTCCTGACCAGCTCCGCTGGAGACGGCCACACTTGCGCCAGCTCAGGTCTTCTGTCTTGCGTCTTCCAGTCTTCTGTCTCCGCCCCGAAGGGGTCATTCGTCTTCCTTGCGGCGACCGCGTTTTTGCACCTGATCGAGGGTCTCGCTGACGTCATCCACGGACTGCCAGACTTCGTTGGCCACGAGGATGGGGGCATTCTGCGCGACGGCGAGGGCAATGCTGTCACTGGGGCGGGCATCCAGTTCCACAACCTTGCGCTGCTGAACTTCATTCTGCGCACTGATGATGAGACGGGCGTAGAAGACGCCGTTGTCCAGGGAGTTGATGATCATGCGCTCCACCTTCGCCCCGAAGGCCCGGAGCAGATGACTCATGAGGTCATGGGTGAGAGGCCGGTCTTTGACGATGCCACGCATCGACATGGTGATGGCTGTGCCTACCGGCTCATCCACAAAGATGACAAACGTCTTCTCCGCGTTGCCCAGGAACACCGCATGGCCGTTGTCCATGGGAAGCACATTGCGCAACTCCACCGCCACCACATCATTGTTCATATAAAAAGGATACGCTTTCGGCTGGGGGAGGCAAGCAAGACTGGCGGAACCGGGGCATAACAGCCCATCAGGGCTCGTCAGCCTCAAAAAAAACTGCTCCCCCGAAGAGATGAGGGAGCAGCTTTTCAACCAGGAAGCAGGATGATTATCGGGCCCGGCCCGGCCAGATCAGGCTTTAGGCTCAAGGAGCGACTTGCCAGTCATTTCAGGCGGCTGTGCGACTCCCAGCATGTGCAGCAGGGTGGGGGCGATGTCCGCGAGCCTGCCAGGGCGCACCTGGTGCTCTGCGGCGTCCGCGGCCACGTAGATGCCGTGCACAAGGTTCGTGGTGTGAGCCGTGTGGGGTGTGCCGTCGGCATTACGCATCTGCTCGCAGTTACCATGGTCGGCCGTGATGAAGAGTTTGCCCCCCAGGGAGAGAACCTTTTCCACCACCAGGCGTACGCCCAGATCGATCGTCTCCACCGCATGCACGCCAGCTTCGACGATGCCGGTGTGGCCCACCATGTCGGGGTTGGCGAAGTTGATGATGACCAAGTCGTAGTTCCCCATGCGGCGCACCAGCTCGAAGGCGAGGTCCGGAGCGCTCATCTGGGGCTTCTGGTCATAGGTGGCCACTTCCTTGGGACTGATGGCCAGGTAGCGCTCTTCGCCTTCAAACGGGGTTTCCAACCCGCCATTGAAGAAGAATGTGACATGCGGGTACTTCTCCGTCTCTGCAGCGCGCAGTTGCTTGAGTCCGGCGGCAGACACCACCTCGCCAAGGATGTTCTTCATGCTCTCGGGCCCAAAGATGACCTGGCAGCCGAGGTGGTAGTAGGTCTGGTCGTACTCCGTGAGGGTGTAGTAGGCTACCTTTGGCGTGACTTCACGTTCGAATCCGTTGAAGTCGGACAGCAGGAACGCCTCGCTGAGCTGGCGCGCGCGGTCGGCACGGAAGTTGAACCACAGTACCACGTCGCCGTCGTTGATGCGCTGCGTGTTGGCGTCTGCAAAGATCATGGGCAGCAGGAACTCATCGCCCCGGGGCTCTGTCGCGTAGGCGGCGGCCACCGCTGCGCTCGGAGCGTCGCTGTGCACGTCGCCCCGCCCCAGAACAATGGCGTCCCAGGCGAGCTTGTTGCGCTCCCAGCGTTTGTCACGGTCCATGGCATAGTATCGGCCGATGACGGTGGCGATCTTGGCCCCGCTGGGGATGAGGTCCTTCTCCAGCTTGGCCACGTAGGCGGCACCGCCCTTTGGCGAGGTGTCGCGTCCGTCCGTGATGGCATGGACGAAGATGTCTTCCACCCCGGCGGCCTTGGCGGCATCACACAGGGCCACCAGATGATCCTGGTGGGAATGCACGCCGCCATCACTCACCAGGCCCAGGAAGTGCAGGCGTTTGCCTTTGGCCTTGGCAAAGGCATCCACCAGGACGGGCTGCCCGGCGAGTTCGCCTTCACGAATGCACTTGTTGATGCGGGTCAGGTCCTGATAGACGACGCGGCCGGCCCCAAGGTTGAGGTGGCCCACTTCGCTGTTGCCCATCTGGCCATCGGGGAGGCCCACGTCCTCACCACTGCCGCTCACGGTGCTCCAGGGGTACTTGGCATAGAGCTCGTCGTGAAAGGGCGTGTGAGCCAGCAGCGTGGCGTCGCCGTTTTCGACCGCCGCAGCTTTGCCGCCGGGATTGATCCCCCAGCCGTCGCGAATGATGAGTACAACAGGTTTTCTGGACATGGTGATAAATTGGGAGCCGCTTCCATGCCCGCAAAGGGGCCGGGAATCAAGCAAAGGAAATGGTCCCTCCGGGGAGAGCTCAGTCAGCTCCCAGCTCTCTCACCACTGCGGCTGCCAATCTCAGGCGCTTTTCCTGGGGGCAGTGAAGGCCCGCTGAAAGGTCACCAGTACGGCAGCCACCCCAATGACCAGCACGATGGCCCGCGGGTTATGCGGCAGGGCGGAGGAGGGCATCACAGCACTACCGGTGCCGCTGGCACCTGCGGCCGCCGCGCTGGTCACCCCGGATACCCCACCTGCGTCGTCAGCATGGACGACGGAACCGCTCATCAAGAGCAGGGCGGTCAGGAGACTGAAAATGCGCATGGAGGTATCCCAACAGACCGCGCAGCCAGTGGCAAGGTTGAATTTTTTTCAAATCGAGAGTTTGTTTCTCAATTTTATAGAAATCTTTCCACCTGAAGACTGGGTTGCGTGAGGGTGGTATCCCATGCATGATGCGCGCCTCATTTTCGCGCTCATATCATGTCCAGTAACGTGCCCAGTCCCCGTCTCGTTCGCATCGGTCTCGCAGGTTTGGGAAATGTAGGAATGGGAGTTTTCAAAAATCTCCGTCAAAACGAGGGACTGCTCAAAGAACGTACTGGCTGCCTGCTGCGGGTGGACAAGATCGCCGTGCGCGATGTGACCAAGCCTCGCGGTGCGGAGATCCCAGCCAGCATGATTACGGGCGACTGGCGGGAACTGGTGGCCGACCCTAACCTGGATGTGATGGTGGAGCTGGTGGGGGGCACGACCGAGGCCTTTGACCTGGTGTGCGCTGCGTTGCGGGCGAAGAAACCGGTGGTGACGGGCAACAAGGCGCTCCTGGCAGAGCGTGGGCAGGAGCTCTTTGCGCTGGCGGAGCAATGTCACGTGCCCATCTACTTTGAGGCCGCCGTGGCAGGGGGCATTCCCATCATCCAGACGGTGCAGGAAGGCTTCGTGGGCAACCACATCAAGAGCATCCACGGCATCATCAACGGGACCTGCAACTACATCCTCTCCCGCATGAAGGAGGCGGGTATCAGCTACGAGCAGGCGCTGGATGAGGCGCAGGCGCATGGCTTTGCCGAGGCAGACCCGACCTTGGACGTGAGCGGCTGGGATGCCGCGCACAAGGCGATCATCCTGGCCTCCCTGAGCTACGGCTTCTGGATCAAGCCCCAGGACGTGCATGTAGAAGGCATCGAGCGCGTCACACCCACGGACATGGCCTTTGCTGAAAAGCTGGGCTACACGATCAAGCTGCTGAGCGTGATCCGGGCAGACAAGAAGGGGCGCGTGGAGGTGAGCACCCGTCCGAGCCTGCTGCCCAGCAGCCATATCCTGGCGAGCGTGAGCGGCGCGTACAACGCGGTGCTGGTGAACGGCGACATCGTGGGGGAGACCCTCTTCTACGGCAAAGGGGCTGGGCAGGACCCGACTTCTTCCAGTGTGATTTCTGACCTGGCCGAGGCGGCTGCCACCTTGGTGTATGGTCCCCGCCACAGCGGGTTCGTGCCTCACGGTCTCTATGGCAAGAGCAAGCCGGCGGCCGAGACCATCTCGCACTACTACGTGCGTCTGAAGGTGGATGACAAGCCGGGTGTGCTGGCCCAGGTGGCGGCCCTGCTGGGCGACCGCGGCATTGGCATCTCCAGCGTCATGCAGCCGGAGGAGCTGGGCTCGGAGTTCACTTCCCTGATTCTGATGCTGGATGACGCAACACTCGCGACCGTGAAGGAAGCCATCGGCAGCATCGCGGCTCTGGAATGTGTGCGTGAAGCGCCAGTATGGATGCGGGTGGAGACGATGGAGGGGTGAGGAGGCGGGAGGCTTAAACCTACCCGCACGAGTAACAGGATTAAGACGGCTTCTTCACCGGGTACTCCTTCTTCAACTCACTGCCCCGCTCGTTGCGGAGTTTTTTCATCTGCGCCATCTGCTCCGGGGTGAGGATCTGGGCGAGGCGGGTGTCGGTGTCTTCCTTGATGCTCTTGAGCTCCTGCTTGGATTGCTCCAGGGCGGCGGCTTTCTGTTCACTGCTCTTGTTGCCGCTCAGGTTCTTAAGCGCAGACTGGAGCAGGGCGTTGCTGCGGACCAGGGCGTCCTCGAAAACCGGCCGGACCTGGGTCTTCTGCACGTCGCTGAGCTTCAGCTTGTCCATCATGACCTCCAACTCCTGGCGGGCCTTGGTCGCGAGGGTGTTAGTCGAGGGGATGGAGGGTGTTTTGCCCGGTTCCGCCGCCGCGGCGGGGATCGAGGAAAGCATCACGGCGGCGGCAGTGCCGGCCATCAGAAGGGAAAGGACAGATCTCACGGTGGGGACAGGGTTCTGGGGGTTGGGATCAGATACGGCTGGCAGCCCTACTATGCGCTGAAATCCCGCGGGATGCAAAAAGCGGCTCCTGGGGGCACCAGGAGCCGCTTGTACGGGGTGCAAGAGGCGGGGTTACACCACGTCCTTGTCCGTGACCGCGCCTTCGCTGGCGCTGGTGACGGTGGCGGCGTACTTGGCCAGCACGCCACGGGTGTAGCGGGGCTTGGGCTGCTTCCAGGCTTTGAGGCGGGCTTGCAGTTCCTTGGCGGGAATGCCCAGGGTGATGGCGCGTTTTTCGGCGTCGATGGTGATGGGGTCGCCGTTCTTGATGACGGCAATCGGACCGCCCACGAAGGCCTCCGGGGTGACGTGGCCGACCACGAAGCCGTGGCTGCCGCCGCTGAAACGGCCGTCGGTGATGAGGGCGACGTCTTTGCCCAGGCCCTTGCCCATGATGGCACTGGTGGGGCTCAGCATCTCGCGCATGCCGGGGCCGCCCTTCGGTCCTTCCATGCGGATGACGATGACGTGGCCTTTTTTCACCTTGTCATTGAGGATGGCGTCCAGCGCCTTCTCCTCGGACTCGAACACGATGGCTTTGCCGTTGAAGACGAGGCCTTCCTTGCCGCTGATCTTGCCGACGGCACCCTCAGGGCAGAGGTTCCCTTTAAAGATGACCAGGTGGCTGTCTTTTTTGATCGGGTTGCTCAGCGGGTAGATGATGTTCTGGCTCTTGGGGTAGATCAGTTTGATCTTGCTGAGGTTCTCCTTCATCGTGCGGCCGGTGACGGTGAGGCAGTCGCCGTGCATGAGGCCTTCTTCCACGAGGATCTTCATGAGCGGCACGGTGCCGCCGATCTTCACGAGGTCGTTCATGAAGTACTTGCCGCTGGGCTTGAGGTCGGCCAGGACCGGGGTCTTCTTGCCGATGCGGACGAAGTCCTCAATGCTGAGCTTCACGCCGGCGGAGTGGGCCATGGCGATGAGGTGCAGCACGGCGTTGGTGGAGCCGCCCAGGGTGATGATGAGGGTGATGGCGTTTTCAAACGACTCCTTGGTGATGATGTCACGCGGGGTGATGCCCAGCTTGATCATGTTCAGCACGGCAGCGCCGGCGTCGAAACAGTCGCGCAGCTTGTCGTCGGACACGGCGGATTGCGCGCCGCTGTTGGGCAGGCTCAGGCCCATGGCCTCGATGGCGCTGGCCATGGTGTTCGCCGTGTACATCCCGCCACAGGAGCCTTCCCCGGGGATGGCGTGCTCTTCGATGTCTTCCAGCTCCTTGTCGCCGATGAGGCAGTTGGCGTGCTTGCCCACGGCCTCGAACACGGTGACGATGTCGCTTTCCTTCTTCTCGGGGCCCACGCAGCCGGGGAGGATGGTGCCGCCGTAAACGAAGACGCTGGGGCGGTTGAGCCGGGCCATGGCGATCACGCAGCCGGGCATGTTTTTGTCGCAGCCGCCGATGGCGACGAAGCCGTCCATGCCCTCGCAGCCCACCACGGTCTCGATGGAGTCGGCGATGACCTCGCGGCTCACGAGGGAGTATTTCATCCCCTCCGTGCCCATGGAGATGCCGTCGGAGATGGTGATGGTGTTGAAGATGATGCTCTTGCCCCCGGCGGCGTCAGCGCCCTTGGCGGCCTCTTTGGCCAGGCGGTCGATGTGCATGTTGCACGGGGTGACCATGCTCCAGGTGGAGGCGATGCCGATGACCGACTTCTTAAAGTCGTCCCGCTTGAAGCCCACGGCGTGCAGCATGGCGCGGCTGGCGGCGCGCTCCACGCCGTCCACGACGATGGCGGAGTGCTTGCGATGCAGTTCAGAGGAGGCGGCGGACTTCGCTTTCGATTTCGCGGACGATTTGGGAGGCATGGCGGTTCGGTCGGATTGCGGAATACAGAAAAATCGGTGTTGAAACTCCCAGCATGCCCGGCTTGGCGGGAGATTCAAGCCCGGTTGCTTTGTGTTTGCGTTGTCCGGGACTGGCCTGCGGTTGACGATTTTACGCTTCTGGAGGGACTTTCCAGTCGCCCAAGTCGCGTTAGACTGGTCGTGTATGTGGAAAAAGACCGGTGAAACCCTCCTCGTCTCCGCCGCCCGAATCCTTGCTGTCATGGTGTTGTTCCTTGCCTGCTGCCAGAGCAAAATGATCTACATGCCCCGTGCCTATGATGCGGCCACGGTGCAACATGTGGATGCCCGACCTCTGGTTTATGAGACCGGGCAGGGGAAACAGACGGCATGGATCCATCCCAAGGCCGCCACCGGCAGTCAGGGCATCGTGTGGCTCGTCTTCGGCGGGAACGGCACCGTGGCCCTGGACTGGGTTGGCTTCTTTGACTCCCCGACGCTGAAGCAGGACACCTATGTGCTGGTGGACTACCCCGGCTATGGCAGCAGCGATGGCAGCCCCACCCCCGGCCGGATCAAGGAGTCGGTGCAGAAGCTGGTGCCCGCCCTCGCGGTGGAGCTCAAGACCACCGAGGCCGAACTGCATCCCCGCCTGCGGGTGTTTGGCCACTCCCTCGGCTGCTCCGCCGCCCTCATGGCGATGGAGGAACATCACATCAAGAAAGGCGTGATTCTCGCCCCCTACACCAGCATGAAAGACATGGCCCGCCACGTCCTCGGCTGGCCCTTGTGCGAGATCCTGCATCACCGCTTCGACAACGTCGCCACCTTGAAGCGCCTGCAAAAAGAAGGCGGCTACCAAGTGGTGGCCAGACACGGCACCGAGGATGAAGTGATCCCCGTGGCCATGGGGCGGAAGCTGGGTGAGTTATTTCCTGATGTCGTGAAGTATGAGGATATTACAGGGGCGCGGCACAACGATGTGTTGAACACGGATACGGACAAGGTGCATGCGGCGCTGGAGGGGGTGAGGTGAGGGGGGGATTGTGGAGTGTCATTTCTGAAAAGGTTATCAATTCGCTGGTCCCGTTGTTGGAGTTTGTTTTGGTGTGATCAACAAAAATTTTGGTGTGATCAACAAAAACATAGTAAAAGTTTACTGCACAAAATTGTTATTGCGTGAGGTGTTCATTTGCGCTATGTTCGTGTAAATAACACCCCCCGGTAACAAACCGACCATGCTACACCGCCAGCTTAAGGGCAGCGCATTGCCCTTCTACGTCCGTCTGTCATTTTCGAAGTGCCTGTTGAGGCCTTTCTGTCTGCTATGGATCCTTATTTGTCTGTCTGCTTCTGCTGCATTGGGCGGTGGGAAAATTGCCAGCGGTCTCCGGCATCATCTCGCGGTCAAGTCAGACGGAACGGTGTGGGCGTGGGGACAAAACAGCAGCGGACAGCTGGGCAACGGTGCCACTGTGGACAGCAATGTGCCAGTGCAGGTTTCAGGGCTCACCAATGTGGTCTCGGTGGCGGCTGGATCGTCCTGGTCTTTGGCGCTGAAATCCGACGGTACAGTTTGGGGCTGGGGCACTAATCAAGGGTATTATGGTGGAGGGACGACGGCGGACACCTCCATTCCCCGACAGGTGACCGGGCTCTCTGACATCGTGAAAATCGCCGTGTCATGCAAGACTGGGACCATTGCCCGCTTTTTTGCTTACGCGGTGAAGTCGGATGGAACTCTGTGGGCGTGGGGGGACAATAGCTACGCGCAGTTTGGCAACGGAACGCTGTCCCCTCTAGGCAGCTACACGCCTCAAGAAGTGCCCGGCTTGACGGATGTGGTGGATGTGGATGCAGGAGAGTTTTTCGGTGTTGCTGCCAAAGGCGACGGCACCGCGTGGATCTGGGGCGGCACTTCGAATATCGTTGGCCTGTATAGTGTGATAGGCGTGACGTCCCCCAAGTCGCCGGTGCAATTGAGTGTTTCGGACATTGTCCAAGTGTCTGCCGGCAGGGGGCATGTGTTGGCGCTCAATTCGGCAGGGCAAGTGCGGGGTTGGGGTAGCGATGTTGATGGTGAACTAGGGAACGGTGGCCTTCCGCCTACGGGCTATCCGGTGCATTGTCCGTTTGGGACAGAGGCAATTACCTCCATCTCGACGGGTACGCGGCATTCGATGGCTGTCACGGCCTCTGGTCGTGTATGGGTTACAGGGTCCAACGCAAATCGACAGCTTGGAGTCGAAAACGCCGGGAAAGTGTTGACACCTGTGCTGTTGGCGCTGCCGACAGCAGTATCCGAAGTTTGCGGGGATGATAACGCAAGCATCGCCGTGACCACTTCTGGAGCAATCTGGGGCTGGGGAGAGGGCTCCGCCGCGACTTGGAATTTTGAGACGCCGTTAGATCAGACGGAAAAACTGAAGGAGGTTGCTGGCACTGGAGTGATCAGACAAATTGCAGCTGGAACCTCCCATGGATTGTCGCTCCTCACAGGTGGGACGGTGAAGGGATGGGGTGCAAATGGTTCTTATCAAGTTGGAACTGGTGATATTGGGGTGCGGACCAGGCCCTCCACAGTTATTGAGATGGGTTACAATCAAGAGTTAACGAACGTTTCTAAAATTGCCGCCGGACGAAACTTTTCCCTAGCAATTCGTCAATCAGACGCGGCATTGCGGATGTGGGGGACAAATGCTTTGGGACTGGTGGGGCAGGACACTCAGTCTCCGACTGCGAAAGGCTATGCGCTTTCTGGCCTCTTTGGAGGCGGAGTGGTTCCGGTTGGTGTTGCGGCAGGCGCCACTCACGCGTTGGTGCTTTCTTCTGCGGGCAAGGTCTACTCATGGGGGGGATATTCAGCCGGGCAACTGGGGCGGACGATCGGAACCGGGATGGAGGGGGGACTTCGTTACGATGCTATCTATCCTGGAGAAGTGGCTGGTTTATCTAATGTGGTGGCGATTGCGGGATCCGCGCAATCTTCGTTCGCTCTCAAGAGCGATGGTACTGTCTGGGCCTGGGGTGGCAACAACCGAGGGCAGCTCGGAATTGGCACGACGACTGGAGCTTCATCCCCGCAACAGGTGGGGGCGGGCATCTTATTGAATGTTGTTTCCATTGCAGCGGGGCAGGATCATGCGCTGGCGCTTACTTCTGACGGTGAAGTTTGGGCTTGGGGGCTCAACTCCTCGGGGCAGATCGGCAATGGAGTCTTGACGGATGTCTTGACCCCTGTGTGTTTGTCATTGACGAACATTGCGGCAATCGGATGCGGGCAACTGCACAGTCTGGCCGTCGGTGCCGATGGCTCGGTGTGGAGTTGGGGGAGCAATTCCACGGGGCAATTGGGGCGGACAACTGGGAGTACGTCGAGTCCGGGTATCGTGCCGAAAACTCAAGGTGTGGTCCAAGTTGCTGGGGGAGGCTCGTTTTCGATGGCGCTGAAAGAAGATGGCTCGGTCATCACGTGGGGGCCTGAAACGGCTTCTTCACAACGCCAGGTGTTTGGTGTGGGGTACAGTGCGTTTGTTTCACCGGGAGTGCTGCCCGGCTTCAATCTGTCCTCCTCAGTGCCGGAGGTGAGCTTCGCGAGTGGTGCTCCCACCGTCACCGTCTCGCTTGGACAACAGGCAGTGTTACCCATCGCCTACCAGTCTTCGAGCTTGGCAGCCATGGACTCCGTCAGCCTCTACTATGGCAATGACGTTGTCGGAGTGGCTGGACCCGGGGCTGGCAGTGTTCCGTTCTCGCCTCGTACTTGGGGAGACTTTCCTGTCACCTTGATCGCAAAGGATGTGCATGGTGCGCATTCTCTCCGTGCTACACCGATCACGATCCACGTTCCATACGACAGCGATAGCAACAGCCTTCCTGACTGGTGGGAGTTGAAGCACTTCGCGAAACTTGGCGTGACGCCCGGAGGCGATCCTGACCGCGACGGGGTGACCAATTTGCAGGAGTACAAGGCGGGGACCGATCCGTTGGATGCAGTGAATTTGGCAAACGTTTCGGGATCTTCGCCGGGAGTCACCTGGTCAGGCAATGTCTCCGGCGGCAATGCAGGGACAGGAGGAGTGGTCCCTGGTGCCCCCACTGCGCTTCCCAATGGCACCGCAGTGGATGAATCCTTCATCGATGTGAGCGAACCCCAGCAGGGAAGTGCCTTGGGAGAGGGGATGAAGATCGAGGCAAAATGGGTGTCTGTGGACTATTGGGATGAGACATTCGATTGGGATCCACCAGGAATGGACTCCGACAGTCTGTATTGGAACCTCTATCGGTCTGGAGAATTCCCATCCTTGGGATTGACCACCGAACCTGCATTGACGCTGGGAACTAACTGGGATGTGGGATTTGGCATTTGGGGAATCAATCCTGATGCTGAGTCTCATCGGAGGCGTCCGTTCAATGAGCCGATGTTTGATGAAGGTGCCTGGCTGGCCGGGGTCCATAAGGTGCATGACAGCTGGTGGAGCGAGTGGATGCAGGTGCGGGCGACTCTGTGGGATCCTGCGGAGCGGTGGTACTACTATTATTACAACAAGATCAAGGTGGTGAAGGAGGACAATGTGGAAGTCTCCCGCACCGTGATGGGGCCTGAAAGATTGGTGATCCGACCTGGCGAAACTTCCTCGGGTGTTGTCAACTTGATGCCGCAACCTGGAGATCTCCTGGCACCCGGCGAATCGGAGCAAATCTTCCTTGAACGCGTCGAAACGACTGGCGAAGCGCAACCCAGCTTTCGCATCTCCGCCTCTGACGCGGCCGGGCCGGTGCATCGCAAGATCGGCCTCCATGGCATGCCTCTTTCCGACAGCAAGCCGCAGGTGAAGGACGAGAGCGGGGAGGTCCCGGAAGAAACCTTTGTGGATGCCTTTACCCGGCAGCTCAACCACTCCGTCAGCGACGTCTATTCCAGTGTGGACAGCTCCCTGCTGCCGCTCACGGTCCGCCGCGGAACCCGTGAACATGTGTGGAGCCTGCGCAGCGGGCTGCGCCCCTCGGAGCTGCCCGATGCCCCTTTTGGACCGGGTTGGTCCTCGAACCTGTGCGCCCACATCAAGTTTGAGTGGGGGTATCAAAAGGCCGTAGTCACAGATGAACAAGGGGCTGCTTCAGTCTATTTTCGCGTGCTTCGGGATGAAGAAGGGGTGTTGCATCCCAATGACGTCCACGTGTGGATGCACACCCGGGAGGAAAAGCAGGACGCCAAGACCGCCTACAACACCTTCGAAACGATTTGGGACGAAAACCAGCAGGTCACAGGCTTTGTGTACCGCAAGAAGTATGGTGCCACCTGCACCTACGAGCTGGTTCCGATTTTCCAGTTCTTCTCCAACAACCGTCTGGATGGCGCTCATACCTTCACGGATTACACCTACGCACGCCTGACCAAAGTGGAAGACCGCTGGGGCAACAAGCTTCTCTACAGCTACCCCACGGACACCACACTTATTCCCAACAAGATTGAAGATCCTGACCGCCCCAACCAGGTGGTCACCATCACCCAGAACAACGGGGTGGTCACGGCCGTGCGTGGTCCTTCAGGGGAAACCGTCGAGTACAACTACGCCACCCAGAACACGGGTGATGACCTGGTGCGGTATCTGTCCTCGGTGGAACGTGGGGGACAAACGGTCAGCTACCAGTATGAAACGGAGATTGAGCCTGTTCCGGCCATCGACCTCGATGCGGACGGGCCGCCTGACCCCCAGAACCGGCACTTCTCCCTGACCCGCATCACGGACGAGCGGGGTGGGGATTACGAGTTCGAGTACGAGTTCAATTACGGCAACAAGTACCTGGAAGTCTCTGGAGACGGGTTCATGACCCGCAGCCAGCTGGGCATGCCCCGGCTGGTGAAGAAGGTGACCCTGCCGAATAATGCGGTGACCACCTTTGGGGGAACCCGGCAGCTCGTCTGTCAGAGTGATGCCACCCTGAACGCGGTGTCCATGGAGACCCAGGTCAGCGGCCCGTGTGGGACCTACACTTACACGTTCACCCAGCCGGACGTCTTTGTGCCGCTGGCTCAAGATCCTGACCGCAATCCCGATCCCTTCAGCCGCCAGCTCACCGTCTTCTTCAGTCGGATGAAGATCGACACCCCTGAGGGGGATGAGGTTTACAACTTCGACTTCGACCACGGCATGGCGCTCAGCTCAGCCACGGATATAAGCGGGAACACCACTACCTTCCACTATGGCACGGTGGGCTCCAACGGCCTCGGGTGGGATGATCCCATCCAGCAGGTCAATGCCCTGGGCAAGAGCCGGTACTTCACTTATGACGATGACACCCGGGTCATGAAGTCCATGACCGATGAGCGGGGTACGCTGACCAGTTACACCATTCAATCCGGCACCGGACTGCGGACCAAGGAAACCATCAGCAAGGGCGGCAGCACCTTGCGGGTCACTGACTTTGACTATGGTGCCGGCGGCTTTGCCGGGTTCCTGGCCAGGACCACCGTGCAGAGCACCACGGCCACCGGGGGCGATCTGGTCACCGAGTACACTCCCGATGCCAATGGCCGGGTCCAGAAGGAAGCGGTCACGGCCGGAGGTGGCATCGAGCTGGTCACCAGCTACACCTACACGGGCAACGGCAGCAAGAAGACCGTCACCAACCCACGCGGGCACACCACCACCTTCACCTATGATGCCCAGAGCCTGCGGCTCACGGGTGTGGAGAACCCCGACAGCACCACGCGCACCCTGGGCTATGACGCCCATGGCAACCTCACCAGTGAGGTGAACGAGCGCGGCGTCACGACCACGCACGAGTACGACGCCTTGAACCGGCGCAAGAAGACCATCGTGGACATGGATGACGGGGCCGACCTGGTGAGCGAAACCACCTACACGGCGCTGAACCTGCCGCACACCGAAACCGACCCACGCGGCACGGTCACCACCCACACCTATGACGGCATCGGCCGACGTCTCACCACCACGGTGGGCAGCGGCGGGGACGCCCAGACCACGACCTGCACCTACGGGGCCAACAGCGGGGGCAGCGTCTTTGATGTGAGCGGGTTCAAGCCCACCACGCTCACCGACCCCCGTGGCAAGGTGACCACCATCACCTATGACGACCTCTACCGGCCCACGGTCAAGCAGCTGCCGGAGGGTAACACCGTCACCACCACTTATGACGACGCCGGCAACCCCGAGGAGGTCAAGGACGCGCTCAACCGCATCACCAAGACCACCTTTGACGGCCTGAACCGTCCCACCCAGGTGGAGTATCCCGATGCCACCACCCGGCATTCCTACTACACGCCCTCCGGTCTGGTCTGGAAGGTGGTGGACGAACTGGGTCGTGAAACCCTCACCCAGTACGACCGGGCGGGTCGCGCTGTGGAGGTGACGCTTCCTGCGGTCAACGGGGTCAGCCCGGTGACCAAGACCGCCTATGACGCCAATGGCGATGTCATTGCCGTGCAGGATCCCCTGGGGAACATCGTCACCACGGTCTACGACAACCGCAACCGTCCCACCAAGGTGACCTCCCCGTACATCTGGGATGCCCTGGAGGGTCAGTGGTCCCGGCCGGAGGTGAACACCACCTATGACGCTGGGGGCAACGTGCTCACGGTCACCGACCCTCTGGGCAAGGTTACCACCAAGACCTACAACAACGCGGGCTGGGGGCTCACCGTAACCAATGCCCTGGGCCAGGTGACCGCTTCCACCTATGACCGCAACGGCAACGTCAAGACGGTGACCGATGCGCTCAACCGGGTGGTGACCAACACCTATGACATCCACAACCGTCTCATCGAGACGGAAGATGCGGAGGAGCAGATCACCACCTTTGGTTACGACAAGAACGGCAACCGGACCTCGGTGACAGATCCGCGGGGCAAGGTGACCACGTTCACCTATGACGACCTCAACCGGCTCCTCAAAGAAACGTTCCAGGAGGGCGTGTGGACCGAGCGTCATTACGATGCTCTTCGTGAAACCTCCCGGGAGGACAGCGCGGGCCGTGAGTTCACCTTTGGGTATGACCTGCGCGACCGCCTCACCACCACGACCTGGACGGTGGGTGGCAGCCCGGTGGTGCGCACCCGGGTCTATGACACTGCGGGCCGTCTCACCGATGTGACCGAGACGGGGCGTCCCGAGGCCACGGTGGGCTACACCTATGATGCCCTCAATCGGGTGGCCACCGAAACCACCCAGGGCCTCACGCACACTTACACCTATGACCTGGGCGGCCGCCGGACCGGAAGCGCTCTGGGCACGGGCAAGACCATTGCCACCACCTACGACAGCCAGGGCAAACCGCTCACGGTCACCGAGGGCGGGCGCACCACGGTCTATCACTATGACCTGGCCAGCCGGGCGGTGGCCCAGACACAGCCCAACGGGTTGTGGCAGTATAATGCGTACGACGACCTAAGCCGGTTGGAATCGCGCCAGACCTACACCAGCGCCGATGCCCTGCAGGCCCAGTTCCTGTGGACCTATGATGCGGTGGGCAATGTCACCGTGCAGTCAGAGCGCTGGCCCGGAGAAGGCACGCGTGGGGCAGGCTGGCGCAGCACCGTCATGGTGTATGACGCCACCAACCGGCTCACAGGTGAGGCCATGGCCCAGCCTGGCTCCCCGGTGATCACCACCGGTTATGCCTATGACACGGGCAGCAACCGCAGCGTGAAGCTGGTGAGCAGGGACGGCAGCCTGACCACCAAGACGCTCTACACCTACAACCACTTCAACCAGCTCGCGGACTGGTCGGAGGAGGATGGGCTGGGGGCGGTGACACGCACCGCCGCCTTGACCTATGACCTGGCCGGCAACCGGGCCACCCAGACGCTCACCACCGCCGAGCAGTCCGTGCAGACCACCACCTACCACTGGGATGCAGAGAACCGGCTGGAAGGCGTGACCCTGCCGAATGCTGAGGAGCACGAGTATGGCTATGACTACCGGACCCGGCGCATCAGCCGGGTGGAAAACGGCATCGGTACGGCCATCGTGTTCAGCGGCGGCCTGAGCGTGGCCGAGTACGAGTCCCAGGGCATCACGCCCACGGTGGAATACCTGCGTGGCCCCGACATGGGCGGTGGCGTGGGCGGGATGATGTACAGCCTGCGCAACGGCGGGACCGAGGCGAAGTATGCGATGAGCAACGGCCGAGGAGACGTCGTGGCCCAGAGCAACGATGCCGGAGCCCTGACCTGGACAGCCAGCTACGAAGCCTACGGCAAACGTCCAGTGGAAACCGGGACCAACCTGGACCGTCAGCGGGCCAACACCAAAGAGGAAGATCCGACCGGGCTGCTCAACGAAGGGTTTCGCTACCGTGACATCGAGACCGGTGTCTGGCTGAGCCGCGACCCGGCGGGGTTCGTGGATGGCCCCAACCTGTATGCGTATGTCCGCCAGAATCCGTGGACCGCATTCGATCCTCTGGGCTTGGAAGGGACCATTGTCTTCGGAGTGTTTTTCAGCACGGAGTATGGGTTGGAGATTGCACCTGCGAAGGACTTCCACAGGGCGCGGGCCACAAGAGTGTTTCCGGACGTTAACAAGGCAAAGGAGCGGTTTAGTGACCTAACGGAATCTCCAGGCCAATTTGGAGCAGGATTCCTCGGGGGCTATCATGGTAGTGGTCTCGGAGGCGACTCTAGGGCTGCTCAGAACGGGAGGGCTGTTGGAGAAAACGTTGCAATAGCAGAAGCTGTGATAGCAGCATTCTCGCGCACTGGCGTGCCCAAAGGACCCGGTCCGAGGCTTGCACCGGCGCACGGTCCAGCGATAGCCGACCTTCCAGTGGCAGTACCTGCCACGCGTCCGCCTGCCATTGTGCTAATGAACCAGAATTCCGGGCATGAGTCTCCAACTGAGACGGGTAAGGGGAATGCAGGAAAGAGTGAGGAAATTGCTACAGATGCAGCAGGCACAGGTGGTCACTTTGTCGGTGAGGCTACCCCATGGGCAGTTGGAGCTACTCCTAATTCGATCTACACTCAGATTTCAGGGAAATCTGGAGCTGCAATCAAAAACGTAATCTATGATGGTTCCGGACGATACGTCGGTGAGGTGAACTTCCGCAACCATGGCGGAGGGATGGTGTCGGGCCACGGCCATAAGGCAGACTCTCCTGGGGACATCGGTAGTGCTCATTTGCCTCAGAACCACTTGCTACCATCGCAAGTGCCGTCATCATGGTCCACTTTGCCACCTAATATTCCACCTACGACCCCGCTCGGAAAATGAGTCTTACTGAACTATCAACGGCACGTTCTTTGCTTAGCAGTTACTGCGAACTCTGCGACGCAGTGATAGAGAATGTGGAGTTGCGATTTGGTTTAGACCCGGAGTTGAATATGTTGCTTGTGGTGAGGACGAACGAGGGCGTTCCTTGTCGTGTCACGTTGCGGCTTTCTAGTGTTGAAGCTTTCCGGTTCGAGTTCTTGGAGCATCAGTCGGGCAAGGTGATTTCTGAGGGGGTTCGTGTTGATTGCGACGGCGACAGTTTGTTTGTGGATTTTGGCGACGATCCCGACCTGCGGCCGGGAGAAGCGGGGTGGCAAGTTTATTCGAAAAAGTGGTGCGTTTGTGCTGCTTTGGACATTGTTGACGTGCAACCTTATTCGCCGAGTTGAGTTTATGGGCATGATAAAGTACAGTGCCAGACATTATGTAAAGACAGGCTCTTGAGAAAGCCTCCCGGGCTTCATGTGAGGAAACAACATCTTTGGATCCGGGCATAGTGAGTCTTCAAGCAGTGCAAATAGACAGGCCAAGCAGTACAAATAGACAGGCTAGAATGGCGCTGACTTAAGTCGCATCCTTTTTGCGAATCTGGCGCTGGGCCCGGTGTGGCTCCTCCCTCATTTCGTGCCGGGGTTTGGTCATCAGCTGGGTAAGCGAGTAACCAAGCCCCGTGGGTGCAGGGCTTGACTTTTGCTGGTCGGCACGCCGTGCCATCCACGCCCGGGGCGTGATTTCCTTCATCTGTTGATTGGTCATCGCTGGCAGCTTCGTGAACAGGTCCTTGAGATACTCGTAGGCATCCGCCCCAGCCCGCTTCGCATTGTCCAACAGCGTGTAAAACGTCGCCGCACGCACTCCCGCCTGCGCGTCGCCCACGAACAACCAGTTCTTCTTGCCGATGGCACTGGGCCGGATCGTGTTCTCCACCAGGTTGTTGTGTATGCCTCGGAAAGGCGTTGAGAATCACCGGGTGGAAGTCCCGGCTGGCTATATCGCTCCGGCCAGAAGCACTGGGGGCGGTTCAAGAGGTGACAAATGAATCGAAGTACTTCCAGAAAAGGCTCCGTAGGGAGTCAGCGATCATGCGGGCTGCAATGTAGTGTGAACACCGTGCAGGCCTCGAAAGACTGTTGTGGGAGCCGACCCGCCATAATAACGGGGAAGGCCGTCGTCTGGGGCCGCTCTGAGCGGTTGAAGGTCCTGGATTCCACCGGGGTAGTGGTGGCAGTACGCATGGAAGGGGCTCAACGCAACGAGGGAAGTCTGCTGGGATGGACAGCCGGGGTGGCATCCGGAGCCCAACCATCGGCCCGCGAGGGAGACGGTGGGTCCTGGCAGATGACGGATGGGGGTGTAGTACCTGGGAAGCCTGGTAATGCGGGTGGAGGGAAGGCTCCCTGATGACTGGCAAGTGAACCAAGCAGCGAGAACCATGAGGATTGATGGCAACAGATTGATGGCAACATCTACGAACTTCAACCGGGCAAGACCGGGACGGTTGGGAAGCTGCAAAGTGCACTGCTGACAAAAGCCAAGGCCGAGCCCGGCTGCCGGTTTTACAGTCTGTGGGACAAGGTCTGGCGCGAGGATGTGCTGGCTGAAGCCTGGGACCGCTGCCGCCGCAAAGCGGGGGCACCCGGAGTGGATGGCACCAGCTTCCAACAGATCGAACAACAGGATGTGAGCGTGTGGCTGAGGGAGCTGCGGGAGGAGTTGCGAAGCGGTGCTTACCGCCCGCAACGCCTCCGCCGGGTGTGGATACCCAAAGCAGGAGGAGGACAGAGACCGCTGGGCATTCCCACGGTGAAGGACAGAGTGGTGCAAATGGCGATGGTGCTGGTGCTGGCCCCAATCTTTGAGGCCGACCTCTGCGAAGAGCAGATGGGGTATCGTCCGGGACGCGACGCTAAAACTGCGGTACGCCTTGTCTATTATCAGGTGAGGCAGAAAGGACGCAGTGAAGTGGTGGACGCGGACCTGAGCGATTACTTCAACACCATCCCCCATGGAGCGCTGCTCAAGTGCCTGAGCCGGAGGATAGCTGATGGCAAAGTGCTCCGGATCATCCGGATGTGGCTCAAAGTCCCCGTCAAAGAACCAAGCAGAGGCAGCCGAACTGTCCAAGCGACTGAAAGCCGCAACCACCGACGCGGGGTGCCGCAGGGAGGGGTGATCTCGCCCCTGCTTGCCAACCTTTACTTTCGGAGGTTCCTGCTGGCCTGGAAGAAGTTTGGGCACGACCGTGCCACGCAATCGGTGATCGTGAACTACGCTGATGACTTCGTGATCTGTTGCAAACCCGGAAACGGGCCGACGGCCCTCGAGGCCATGGAAGGGATCATGGAGAAACTTGGGTTGAAGGTAAACGAGCGCAAGACGCGGCTGGTGCAGGTGCCGGGAGGGATGTTTGACTTCCTGGGTTACAGCTTCGGACGGTTTTACGGACGAGACGGAAAGTCATATGAAGGGACCCGGCCTTCCAAGAAGGCTGTGCAAAAACTGATGAAGGCAATCCATGACGAGACCACCTCACTGTGGCACGCCTCGGAACCCGAGGTGAGGACATTGGTGATCAACCGGAAACTGAGAGGCTGGGCGGGTTACTTCAACCAAGGCCCGGTCTTCAAGGAGTATCGCAAGATCCAAGCCTATACAGAGAGGCGGTTGCGCAGGTGGCTGATGCGGCGCAGGCAGAAGAAAGGCACGGGCTACCGCCAGTATCCCGACAAGCACCTCTACGAGGAGCTTGGCCTGTACAAACTGCAATGCGAGCGCCCAGGCACGCAGTACGAAGAGACAGGCTATTACGAGAAAGAGAAGTTGACGGCTCTACCTTTTAGGGCGATGGGCTGCCATGGCTTCGCCTCGATATATTGCCGATCCGCTGGCTCCGGTTGCCTTTTACCACTGCATTTCTCGGGTGGTGGAGAGGCGGCTGGCGTTTGGGCCGGAGGAGAAGGAGCAGTTTGTGCGCTTGATGCGGGCCTATGAGGGGTTCTGCCAGGTGCGGGTGTTGTCCTATTGTGTGATGTCCAATCACTTCCACATCATGGTGGAGGTGAAGAAGCGGCCTGAAGGGGCGGTGTATTCGGATGCATGGCTGCTCAAGCAGGCGGCGTTGATCTATTCCCAACCGGCGGTGCGGATGCTCAAGGAGACGCTGGAAACCTTTCGCAGCCAGGGGCATGACGCGGCGGCCGAGGAACTCAAGGAGAGATATTTGGGGCGGATGTGGGATGTGAGCCAGTTCATGAAGGAACTCAAACAGCGCTTTTGTCTCTCGCGTTTCGCTCGCGACCTGCAGTTTGGCTTCGCTCTAAGTTGCCGCTTCGCGGCATGGCAGTGTCTGTGGTTCAACAAGCGGGAGAACCGCAAGGGCACGCTTTGGGAGGAGCGGTTCACCAGTGTGCTGCTGGAAGGTGAGCTCGCTACGCTCTCGGTGATGAGTGCCTACATCGATCTCAATCCGGTGCGGACGGGACTGGTGCAGGATCCCAAGGACTACCGGTGGTGCAGCTATGCGGAGGCGGTGGCGGGTGGACGCAAGGCGTTGTCAGCCTTGTACACGATCACGAATGAGCAACGGGCGCATGAGCGGAACCAGCTAGGGGGCTCGCATCGGATTCCCGGTGCGGCCAAGGTCCTTTCCGGCTACCGGGTATGGCTCTTTGGCCAGGGGGAGGAGGTTCGAGACGGTCACGGTCCGGACAGCCAGGTGCTGCGCAAGGGGATCAAGCGCGAGCTGGTGGAGCAGGTACGCACGGAAGACGGCAAGCTGACCCTCGCGGAGACGCTGCGTCATCGGGTGACGTACTTCACGCTAGGTGTGGCCTTGGGAAGCCGGGGTTTTGTGGATGAGTTCTTTGAGGCGCGGCGAGAACAGTTTGATGCCCGCCGCCAACGAGGTGCCCGCCCCATGAAGGGCGGGAGTTTTGCGGGGATGTTTGCCTTTCGAGCGCCGAGAGTCGGGGTGGTGTGACGGCAATAAGGGGTGCCGCAAAGAAGGGTGGCTGGTGCATACGGGAATAGGGGACCAAGGGGTATTGAGCCCTTGGGGTGGCAAGATAGACAGGCTATTACTGGACGCCTTTGTGGCCAGGCCCATCACTGGTGAACAACGGTCGAGGCTTGAAAGTATGGAGCGTGAGTTGGGTGTCCTGTAGTTTGATCAAAGGTCAGTGTCGGATGGCAGATTGTTGTAAGATGCCAGCGTTGTGAGGCTTGATGAGGCCGGGCTTTCAGCCCTCAATCGTATTGGGGTGGTCAAACCTTGGGCGTTGCCCAAGGCTGGTTTGAAGCCGGACCTTTGGTCCTTCTGAGGCAGGCTGAAGCCCGCCACTACTTTCTGAGGCTGCGCTCCCGTCATGGTCTGGGTTGCTCGCGTCATCTGATTGCGCCCGGCGGTTGTGCTTGAAGCGCAAACCGCCGCTCCTTCGAGGAGCCGCGCCCCGCCAACCAGGCACCAAGAACTACGAACCAAAAACTATCAAACCGCATTCGCACACACGCCGTCACGCTCCAGGGCGGTGAGGTTGCCGAGGGTGGTGGTGGCGATGCCCATGAGGGCTTCGTGGGTGAAGAAGGCCTGGTGGCCGGTGATGAGGACGTTGGGGAAGGTGGTGAGGCGCATGAAGACGTCGTCCGTGATGACTTCGCCCGAGTGGTCGGTGAAGAAAAGTTTTTCCTCTTCCTCGTACACGTCAAGGGCCAGGCCGCCGATGATGCCGCGTTTGAGCCCCTCGATGAGGGCCTGTGTGTCCACAAGGGCACCTCGGCCGGTGTTGACGAGGAGCATGCCGGGCTTGAGGAGGGGGAGCTTGCTCTCGTTGATCAGGTGGTGGGTTTCAGGAGTCAAGGGGCAGTGCAGGCTGACCACCTCGCTCTGGGGCAGGGCCTCCTCCAGGGAGACATAGGTGCCGCCCAGCTCTTCCACCACGGGATTGCGGTACATGTCCACGGCCAGGATGCGGCAGCCGAAGCCGCGCATGATGGTTGCGAAGAGGGCCCCGATCTTGCCGGTGCCGACCACGGTGACGGTTTTGCCATGCAGATCGAAGCCCAGGAGGCCACGCAGTTCAAAGTTGCCTTCACGCACGCGGTTGTAGGCCTTGTGCAGGTGCCGGTTGAGCGCCAGCAGCATGGCCACGGCGTGCTCGGCCACAGCGTGCGGGGAGTAGGCTGGCACCCGCACGATGGAGAGCCCCAGGGATTTGGCGTGCTTCAGGTCCACATTGTTGTAGCCAGCGCAGCGCAGGGCGATGTGCCTCACGCCGTGGGAGGCGAGGCGGTCCAGCACGGCCTGATTCACCACGTCGTTGACGAATACGCACACTGCCAGGTGGCCCTTGGCGAGATCCACGGTGGTCTCATCTAGCCGGGCGGCCAGAAAGGTGAACTCATGGGCATGGTCCGCGTTGGCCAGCGTGAAAAAATCCTCGTCGTAGCTTTTGCTGCTGAAGACGGCTGTTCTCATGGGTGAACCCTTACCGCACATCGGGGACATTACCAGTAGGAAACCCCTGAGAAGCAAGATGCGGGAGGGCTTGGCCAAGATGCGCGGAGCGACTGAGGTGCCGCTGGCGGATCATTGGGGCACATGGAAGTGCTCGCCGTCACCCTCTTTCTCAGTCTGCTGCTGGCGGTGTTCTTTGTGGTGCTCTTCCTCGGCAGCCATCGGTCCTCCCGCCGCAGTGTGGAGCAGGACGCGCTGATGCCGCTCGATGATTCGGGCTCTCCGCGCCGTGCGCCCGCACCTGAAACCCGCCCGCAGGCCCGTGTTTGACCAGGCTCCCGTCTCTTTTCTCTCCCTATGAACGCCCCCACCAAGACCGTCGTTATCGAGTACGAAGACCGCACTGTGCGCCATTTCATGCTGGCCTCCGTGATCTGGGGGGCGGTGGCGCTCCTGGTGGGGGTGGTGGTGGCCTCGCAGCTCAACTACTGGCAGATGAACTTCAACCTGCCGTGGCTCACCTTTGGCAGGTTGCGCCCGCTGCACACGAATGCTGCCATCTTTGCCTTCGTGGGGAACATGATGTTCGCCGGCATTTACTACTCCACGCAACGCCTGTGCAAGACGCGGACGGCGTCTGATCTGCTTTCGCGCATTCACTTCTGGGGCTGGCAGCTCATCATCCTGGCGGCGGCGATCACGCTGCCTCTGGGCTACTCACGCAGCAAGGAGTACGCGGAGCTCATCTGGCCCATCAACATCGCGGTGGCGCTGATCTGGGTGGTGTTTGCCATCAACTTCTTCTGGACGCTGAAGAGGCGCAATGAGCCGTCTCTCTATGTGGCGCTGTGGTTCTACATCGCCACCATCATCACGGTGACGATGTTGTATGTGGTGAACCACCTGCAGATTCCCACCTCCTGGACGCATGCGTATCCCGTGTTTGCCGGGGTGCAGGATGGCCTGGTGCAGTGGTGGTATGGGCACAATGCGGTGGCCTTCTTTCTCACCACACCCATCCTGGGCATCATGTATTATTTCCTGCCGAAGGCGGCAGAGCGGCCGGTGTACTCGTACCGGCTGAGCATCATTCACTTCTGGTCGCTGGTCTTCATCTACATCTGGGCGGGGCCGCACCACTTGCTCAATACCTCCCTGCCGCACTGGTTGCAGATGCTGGGCATGCTCTTCAGTCTCATGCTCTGGGCACCGTCCTGGGGGGGGATGCTGAACGGCCTGCTCACACTCCGCGGGGCATGGGACAAGCTGCGCACGGATCCGGTGATCAAGTTCTTCGTGGCCGCCATCACCTTCTACGGCATGGCCACCTTTGAGGGGCCGCTGCTTTCCATTCGTGCGGTGAACTCCCTGTCCCACTACTCGGACTGGACCATTGGCCATGTGCACAGCGGTACTTTGGGCTGGAACGGCTTCATGGCGGCGGGTCTCTTCTACTGGATGGCACCGCGTCTCTGGGGCACCAAGCTGCACTCGGTGGCCCTGGCCAACTTCCACTTCTGGATTGGTCTGGTGGGCATCCTCTTCTACGTGGCCTCCATGTGGGTCTCCGGCGTCATGCAGGGGCTCATGCTGAACGCCACCACCGACGGTGGCACCGTGCTGGCCTATCCGAACTTTGTGGAGACGCTCAATGCCATCCGCCCCCTCATGCTGTTGCGGGTGCTCGGCGGGGCGTTCTACCTGGCCGGGTTCCTCATCATGGTGTACAACCTGTGGCGCACCATCCGCAGCGGCCGCCCCGTGGTGGAGAGCCGGGAGGTGCATGTGGAAGTTTCCTCCAACCAGGACCGCATGAGCTGGAAGGAGGTGGTGAACAACGACCCCGTCATCTTCACAGTGGTGGGTCTGGCCTTCATGTGTGCGTGGTTCTTCCTCCCCAGCTATGCCAACCTGGCGGCTCTGGTCAGCGGTGTCATCCTCTGCTGGCTGGGTGTGCAGCGCTTCCAGGCCAGCGGGAAGTCCTGGGGCTACTGGTATGACCGCCTGCTGGAGAACTACCTGCCCTTCAGCGTGCTCACCCTGGTGGCGGTGGCGATTGGCGGGGTGATCCAGATCCTGCCCACGGTGACGGTGAACCGGGCGAAGAATGTGGAGGACCGCATCCAAAAGCCCTACACGCCGCTGGAGCTGGCGGGTCGCGACATCTATGTGGGCGAGGGCTGCTACAACTGCCACTCACAGATGATCCGCACCATGGTGCCGGATGTGCTGCGCTACGGCGACTACTCCCGCCTGGGTGAGAGCATCTATGACTACCCGTTCCAGTGGGGGAGCAAGCGTACCGGTCCGGATCTGGCGCGCATCGGCGGCAAGTACCCCAACGTGTGGCACTACAACCACATGAAGGATCCGCGCGCGGTGAGCCCCGGCTCCAACATGCCGAACTACGCCTGGATGCTGGACAAGAAGACCGACATCAAAGCCCTGCCGGCCAAGATCGCCGTGCAGCAGCGCCTGGGGGTGCCGTACCCGGCCATGAGCCGGGATGAGATTCAGCAGCAGGCCATTGAGCAGGGCATCGCCATTTCTGCCGACCTGAAGAAGGCGGGTGCCTTTGCCCTGCCGGACTCCCAGATGGTGGCGCTCATCGCCTACCTGCAAAAGGTGGGCCAGTCTGAGGCACCGGAGGAGCGCCCTGCCGAGACGCCATGGAATGAGAAGCCCTTCCCCGTGGTGCCGGCCCTGCCGGACAAGCATCGCACGGCCCAGGCCGCGCCGCAGAACAGCCCGCCCAACTAACCACCGCCTGATCCCATGTTCCGCCGCATCATTCATGAGCACTGGCATGACCTCGTTCCGGTTATTGCCTTTATCCTGACGTTTGCCGTCTTCATCGTCGCCTTCATCCGCGCTCTGCTGGCGCGGAAGGAGACGGTGGCCCACATGGCGGCGCTGCCGCTGGATGAGCCCCTGCAGGTGCCGGCCACGGAGGCGGTGGAGAAGGGCCCGGCAGAGAAAGAGGAGGGCGCAGGCTGCTCCGACACCTGCCGCAGGTGCCCGGGCTGCCGCCGCAAGGAAGGCGGCCCTGCCCACGAGTCCGACCACGCCCGCCCCCACTCTCATTCTCATCTGCACACGTCCACACACTGAAGCCCATGTCCAAGCCCACCGAGGAAACAACGCCTGAACTCCGGCCGCATGTGTATGACGGGATTCAGGAGTATGACCAGAAGCTGCCGAACTGGTGGCTCTTCACCTTCTACATCGCGATTGCGTTCTTCGTCATCTACTGGCTGGCCTACTACCAGTTCCAGCTCATTCCCACGGATGAGGACCGCATGCACGCGGCCATGGCGCAGATCGACGCGGCGCGGCTGAAGCAGCTGGAGTCTCTGGATGACGCCAAACTCTGGGCGATGTCCAGGGATGCGAAGGCGGTTGAGTCGGGCAAGGCCACCTATGCTGCAAGCTGCATGGCCTGCCATGGCCCCACGCTGACGGGTGGTCCCGGGCTGCCGGGCCTTTCGCTGGCAGACGAGGTGTGGAAACACGGCGGTCATCCCACGGAGATTCTGAAAGTCATCCGCAAAGGCTCGCCGGACGTGACCAAGGGCATGCCCGCCTGGGAGCCGCAACTGGGGCTGCCCCGGGTGCTGGAGGTGCTGGCCTATGTGCTGAGCCATCACCAGGAGGGGGAGAACTTCAAGGTGGACCCCAACGACAAGCCGGCCTGGATGGCCGCGACGCCAGTCGCAGGGGCCCAGTGATGTGGGGGATAACTGAAACAACATGAGCCGCTCCCTTCCCAACCTCATCAGCGTCACCACCATTGCCCCGGACGGGTCCCGGCGCACGGTGCAGCCTGCCGATGTGCGGGGGCGGTACACCTTCTGGCGTCGCGTCACGGCGGTGGTGCTGCTGGCGGTGTACATCCTGCTTCCATGGATCCCCATCAACGGCAGCCCCGCTGTGTTTCTGGATGTGGCCCACCGGCGCTTTCACATCCTGGGTTTTGTGCTGGCGGCGGAGGATCTCTGGCTGGGCTTTTTCCTCGTCACCGGGGTGGCGTTCTCGCTTTTCTATGTATCAGCCTTGATGGGGCGGGTTTGGTGCGGATGGACCTGCCCCTACACCGTGTTTCTTGAGCACATCTATCGCCGTGTGGAGCGCTGGATCGACGGGGACGGCCCGGCCCGCCGGAAGCTGGAAGAAGCGCCGTGGACGGTGGGCAAGGCGGTACGCCGGGTGTTCAAGCACGGCATTTACCTGCTGCTCTCCGCCTTCATCGCGCACGTGTTCCTGTCCTACTTTGTCTCCCTGCGCCAGCTCTATGCCATGATGCAGGGGCCGCCTTCGCAGCACTGGCTGGCCTTTGGCGTGGTGGCGTTTCTCACGGCCTCGTTGTACTTTGCCTTCAGCTGGTTCCGGGAGCAGTTCTGCATCATCCTCTGCCCTTATGGCCGGCTTCAGTCTGCCCTCACCGACGATCACACGGTCAACGTGGGGTATGACAAGACGAGAGGCGAGCCACGGGGCAAGGTGAACACACCGGGCGCGGGCGATTGCATCAACTGCCGCCGCTGTGTGCAGGTGTGTCCTACGGGCATCGACATCCGCAACGGTCTGCAGCTGGAGTGCATCGGCTGTGCCGCCTGCGTGGATGCGTGCGATGACATCATGGCCAAAGTGGGGCGCAAACCCGGCCTCATCCGCCACGACTCCCTGGCGGCCTTCAAAGGCGGGCGCACGAGGTGGGTGCGGCCGCGCACCGTGCTCTACGGGCTGCTCCTGGCCTGCGGGATGATCGTGTGCAGCCTCTCCCTGCTGGCGGTGAAGCCGGTGGGAGTTTCATTGAACCGGCTGACCGGAGCCCCCTACTTCGTGAACAACGGGGAGATCCGGAACCAGTTCCAGCTGCGGCTCGTGAACAAGCGACCCCGGCCTGCGGTTTACCGGGTGGCGCTGGCACCGGATGCGCCGGAGGGCCTGCGCCTGACGGACGCTGCAGATGCCGTGGAGGTGCCCGCCCTGGGTGAGGTGGTGAAGACCGTGGTGCTGACCCTGCCGAAGGACCACTTCCGTGGGCCCATCAAGACGCAGCTCTCCATTTCGACCGAGCCGGATGGCCGGGCCCAGGTGGCGCGGGAGCTGGAGTTTCTTGGACCTGATCCCCGACTGCAAAACGATGAATATCTCAATCCGAAAAACTATCTCCGCTAGGCCCTGGCTGCTGGTGGTGGCGGCCTTTGTGCTGCTGGTGACCATGTGGACGGGCCTGATCGTCGTGGCGGTGCGTCACGCGCCGCAGAGTGTGCCGTTGTCCCCCGTTGTCCATGACCAGCATTGACACCACGGCAGGCGCCTTCCTGGCAGGTCTGGTGACCAGTCTGCACTGCGTGGGCATGTGCGGCCCTCTCGCTTGTGCCTGGGCCACGGGGCGGGGCGGGGCGTCGTCTGGTTTCCTGCGAAACACGGCGGCTTATCACGCCTGCAAGCTGGTTTCCTATGCCCTGGTGGGAGCGATAGCCGGGGCGCTGGGCACGCTGCCGGTGCGCCTGTTCCAGCACGGGCCGGGGCTGCTGGTGCCGTGGCTCATGGTGGCCATGTTTGCCTTTGTCGCGCTGGGGCTGGAGCGCTGGCTGCCCAAGCCCCTGTTTCTGACGCGGCCCATGGCGCGCGTGCGGGCCTGGGCTGCCAACCGGGGCGGTCTGGCCCGGGCCTCGCTGTTGGGAATGGCCACCCCGCTGCTGCCATGCGGGCCGCTGTATCTCATGTTTGGCCTGGCGCTGGCGAATGGCTCCGCTCTGCGCGGGGCGGAGTTTGCCGCTGCCTTTGGCCTGGGCACGCTCCCGCTGCTGTTGCTGGCCCAGACGCAGTTGCGACTCCTGAACCTGCGCCTTACGCCCTTGCAGATGCACCGCCTCCAGCGGGGGCTGGCCCTCTGCGCCACGCTTGTGATGGTATGGCGCCTCCGCGACACCCTTACCGGGGCGGCGGAGGTGAGCTGCTGTCATTGAATGGAATTCCACCCTCGTGCCCCGGCTTGATCAATCATGAAACACGATGCCGCCCCCCTCTGCCAGCACTGTGGCACGCCTGTGCCATCCCAGGCGCTGGATGCGAGGTTCTGCTGCGCCGGGTGCGCGTATGTGCATGAGCTGCTGGTGACGGAGGGGCTGGGCAAGTTCTATGAACTACGCGGCGGCACCGCGCTGCCGCCGGTGGCCCCTGATGCCCTGCGGGCCCGGGATGATGAATGGCTCCAGGAGCAGGTGGCGGCAGCAGAGTCGGCTGCCGGACCCGGTGGCACGGCACACCTGGACCTGGCCGTGCAGGGGCTCACGTGTGTGGGCTGTGTGTGGCTCATGGAAAAGGTCTTTCACAGCGCCCCGGGGGCGATGCATCTGGATGTGCATGTGGCCCGGGGGGAGGCGCATGTGGAGTGGCAGGCCGGGGAGTGGGATCTGCCCGCGTATGCGAGGCGGCTCCAGCAGTTTGGTTATCTGGTGGGGCCGGCCGGGGAGCGAGGAAACACCTCCGTGCAGTCCGCGGGATTTGGCCGCCGGGTGGGGCTCTGCGGGGCCTTTGCCATGAATGCCATGGCCTTCTCCCTCCCGGGTTATCTGGGCATGCGGCCGGACTTCCTCTTTGCCTCCTGGTTTGACATCATCGCCGCCTGTTCCGCCACGCTCTCGGTGCTGGTGGGCGGGAGTTATTTCATGGAGCGCAGCGTGAACTCCCTGCGGCAGGGCATTCTGCACATGGACACCCCCATCGCCCTGGGCATCGCGCTGGCCTGGCTGGGCTCCATGGCGGGCTGGCTGGCGGGGGAGGCCCGGCTCAAGTACTTCGACTTCGTGGGCGTCTTTGTCTTTCTCATGCTGGCCGGGCGCTGGCTCCAGCAGAGCATGGTGGAGCGCAACCGCCGCCGCCTGCTGGCAGCGAGTGCCGTGCCGGGCTGGGTGCGGGTGGTGGGGGCGGAGGGGCGGGAGACGCGCACGGTGTTGGATGAGGTGGTGGTGGGTGACCGGTTGCGCATCCCTTCCGGCAGCATCTGCCCGGTGGGCGGGGTGCTGGTCTCCCCTGTGGCATCGCTGAGCCTGGAGTGGATCAACGGCGAAAGCGCGGCAGTGGATCGTACTGGCGGGCAGGCGGTGCCCTCGGGAGCGGTCAATATCGGTCTGGGCCAGGTGGAGGTGCGGGCCACAGAGGTGTGGAAGGCGTCCCTGCTCTGCCGATTGAATGCCGCCACCGGTCAGGAGGGCTCACGCGCGGTCTCCAGCCGGTTCCTGGCAGGGTATCTCATGGTGGTGCTCGCCCTGGGAGTGATCGGGGCGGCGGGATGGTGGCTCTCAGGACACGGGGTGGTGAAGGCGCTGCAGGTCATGATCTCCGTCTTTGTCGTCTCCTGCCCGTGTGCGCTGGGGGTGGCGGTGCCCTTTGCCGATGACCTGGCGGCTTCTCGCATGGCGCGCCTGGGGGTGTTTGTGCGGGCGGGCAGCCTGTGGGCACGGCTGCTGCGGGTGCACAAGGTGGTCTTTGACAAGACAGGCACCCTTACCATGGAGAACCCGGTGCTGGCCAATCCCGTGGAGGTGAGGGGAATGCCGCCCGGGGCCCGGGCGGCCCTGCGGAAGATTGTTTCCAGCAACCTGCATCCGGTGAGCCGCAGTCTCTTTGACGCCCTGGGGCCGGATGCGGCCTTCGATGATGCGGCGGCTGCAGGCGGAATTGAGGAAATAGCAGGCCAGGGGCTGCGCTGGACCAGCCCGGACGGGCGGGTGTGGGCTCTGGGACGGCCGGGTTGGGGGGATGTGAAAATGGCGATGGAAGGAGGCGTAGGCGTCCCGCGGGAGGCGCGTGCTGCGGATGCATGGTTCACGTGCGATGGAGTCCTGCAGGCAGGTTTCCGCTTCACAGACTCCCTGCGGCCTGAATCGGTGGAGGCGTGTGAGGCCTTGCGGGGCCGGGGTTGCAAGCTGTATCTGCTGAGCGGGGACCGGGAGGCCAAGGTCGCGGCAGTGGCCGGGCAGTTGCACATCCCCGTAACCCACTGGCAGGCTGAGATGACGCCGGAGGGCAAGGCAGCGCGGGTGAGGCAGATGAACCAGCAGGACACCCTGTATCTGGGGGACGGGGCCAACGATGTGTTGGCACTGGAGGCGGCGCTGTGTGCGGGCAGTCCGGTGACGGGGCGGAACTTTCTGGAGCACCGTGCAGACTTTTACTTTCTGGGGAACTGCCTCCGCTTCATGCCGGAGCTGCTCCAGATGGCGGTGGTGCGCTCCCGGGCCGTGCGCCGGGTGCTGGCCTTTGCCCTGGCTTACAATGCTGCGGCCGTGGCGCTCTCGCTGGCAGGATGGATGAACCCGTTGCTGGCAGCGGTGCTCATGCCGTTGAGCTCTCTGCTCACCCTGGGGCTGGTGGGTGCCACGTTCCGCAGCCGGTCCGGGGCGTTTGTGGCAAATCGCACGCAAGAACGGACGGAAATGGAGCAAACGATGCGTCGCACTGCGGGGCCAGTTCCGATATCATGATAGGGGAAAACTACCCCATCACGGCCATGAAAACGTATCGTCACATCCTCGTCGGCATCGATTTTTCGCCCGCTTCCCGGGCAGCTCTGAGGACGGCAGTTCGCATTGCCTCCTCTCACGACACGCCGCTGACGGCGGTGCATGTGATGGATCCCACCCTGGCGGGAGCCATCAAGGAGGCCCACAACTTCAGCGATGAGCAGCTCTTCGCCGACATGAACGAGCGGGTGCAGACCTTCATGACGCATGCGGAGATCGGCACTGAGATGGTGCAGACCCGTCTGGAAGTGGGGCAGCCCATTGCGGTGCTGGGGGCGGCATGCCTGGAGCTGGGGGCTGATCTGCTCGTGCTGGGCTCCCGCGGGACTGAACACGGGCCCAACCAAGTGGGAACGGTCGCCTCCAAGTGCCTGCGCAAGGCTCCTGCGGACGTGCTGCTGGTTCGCACCCATCTGGACGGCCCCTTCAAGCAGGTGCTGGCCTGCGTGGACCTTTCTGAAACTTCTGCCAAAGCGGTGCGCAGTGCCCGCTGGATCGCGGAGCGGGATCACAGCAAGCTGGACTGCCTGTTTGTCTATCAGAGCGCACTGGCACTCTCGCTGGACTATGGTGGATTCGTGCCGCCGCTGCCGGTGGCGGATACCGCTGTGGGGGACACCTGGAAGAAGGACCTGGACGACTTTGTCCGGCCCCTCCTGCGCACCAGCGAGGATCTCGACTCCCGCAACATCATACTGGAGCGGGTGAACATCCGCGAGGCCATCGTGGAGCATATCAAGGAAACGAACACCGATCTCGTGGTGGTGGGTACGCGGGGCAAGAATGACTTGCGCACCTTCTTCATGGGCACCACCGCCGAGAAGGTGGTGTCGCATGCGCCATGCTCCATTCTGGCGGTGAAACCCGATGGCTTTGTCTCCCCGCTCACTCCGGCACCAGCACTCCCGCCGGCCACGGTTCCCATGGCATGAAGTCCCCGGCCCGATCTTCCCAACACTTGAAGGGCATCCGATCCTCGGCGAGGGTGGTGGCCGGAGAAAATATGAATGGTCACCCGCCTGAGAATGATGAGCAGCATCTGCGCGAACTGGAGGAGGTGCGCGAGGCTCTCCGTCTCAGTGAGGATCGCAATCGCGCCATCGTGGAGACGGCGGTCAATGCCATCATCACCATCAACGAGCGCGGCGTCATTGAGTCCGTGAACTCCGCCACCGTGCGGATGTTTGGCTACGTCACGGAGGAGATGATCGGAAGGAATGTGAGCATGCTCATGCCCAGCCCCTACCGTGAGCAGCATGACGGGTATCTGGGAAACTACCTTCGCACTGGCGAGCGGAAGATCATCGGCATCGGCCGGGAGACGCTGGCCCAGCGCAAAGACGGCACCATCTTCCCCATGGACCTGTCTGTGGGGGAGGTGAAACTGCCGCGTGGGCGGATCTTCGCCGGCATCATTCGCGACATCACGGACCGCAAGGAGCTGGAGCAGCAAATCCTGGGAATCAGCGAGGAGGCGCAGCACCGCATCGGGCAGGATCTGCACGATGACTTGTGCCAGCAGCTCGCCGCCATTGGCTGCCTGGCCAAGGTGGTGCTACAGCGTCTGGAGTCCACGCGGAATGGCGAATCTGCCAATGTGGCGGAGATCGTAAAACTCATCTCCCAGGCCAACACGCGGGCACGGGAGATGTCCCGCGGGCTGGTGCCAGTGGTGTTGGATTCTGAGGGGCTCATGGCTGCGCTCAATGAACTGGTGGCCGGCACGGAGCGCATCTTCCGCGTGTCCTGCCGTTTCCGCTGTGATCCGCCCGTGCATCTCTACGAAAACAAGACGGCCACCCAGCTCTACCGCATTGCCCAGGAGGCGGTGGGAAATGCCATCAAGCACAGCCACGCCACGCGGGTGGAGATTCAGCTCACGCAGCAGGGGGGCATGTTGCAACTGACCATCCGCGACAACGGCATCGGCATCCCGGACCATTCCCCGCGCAAGGGCACGGGCATGGGGCTGTACACCATGGGACATCGGGCAAAGATGCTGGGCGGCGAGCTCCACGTCGGGCCGGATGTCTATGGCGGCACGGTGGTGCAGTGCGATGTGCCCATGCCAGAGCCCCATTCTCAGTCATGAAGAAAAACAAAAAACGCGTCCTGCTGGTGGATGACCATCCCATCATGCGCCATGGGCTGGCCCAGCTCATCCGCGCTGAGGCGGACCTGGAGGTGTGTGGTGAAGGCGGCAGCGCGGCAGAAGGTCTGGCCCTGGTTGGCTCCTTGAAGCCCGATCTCGTGGTGGCGGATCTGACCTTGCCGGACAAACATGGCCTGGAGTTCATCAAGGATGTGCAGTCCATGTATCCTGGCACGCTCATCTTGGTGCTCTCCATGCACGATGAGTCCCTGTATGCCGAGCGCGTGTTGCGTGCTGGCGCGCGGGGTTACGTGATGAAGGAGACCGCCGCCGACATGCTGGTGCTGGCCGCCCGCCGGGTGCTGGATGGCGGCATTTATCTCAGTGAGAAGATGTCCAGTCTCATGCTGGAGATGATGGCAGGCCATCGGAAGCCGGTGTCCAGTTCTGCGCTGGACCGTCTCACGGATCGCGAACTGGAGGTGCTGCAGCTCATTGGCCAGGGGAGGGCCACCCGGCACATCGCCGAGCAGTTGCACGTGAGCGTGCGGACGGTGGATGCCCACCGGGCCAACATCAAAGAGAAGCTGCAACTGGCAGATGGGGCCACCCTGGTGCGCTACGCGGTGCGCTGGATGGACACGCAGGCCAAAGCCTAGTGGATTCCTCTACGCCCGGATTGCCGTTTTCATGCCTCGTGCAGCCGTAGGGGCTACGAATTTACCCCGGCCCAGGATGGGTGATCGTGGAGCGTCAACCAGCCCGACGTTACCATGAATCATCCTCTGAATCACCCCAGCCTGCTTCCCCAACTTGCCCAAAGTGATCTGTTCCTGAAATTCCGGGAGGCCTTTGAAGTGGCCACTGGCCGTCATCTGGACCTGCAGCTTGTGCAGGATCAGGATCAGAAAGCGAAGCCTGATGAATTGCCCTTCCCTGTGATCCTCAAGGTGCCGGTGCAGGTGAATGGTCAGCCCTTCGCCGAACTGGTGCTCGATCCCGTGCGTCTGTCTGACGGGGAGTTCGCGAGCTTTGACAAAGTGGCCGTCAGCCTGCTGGACGACGGCTGCGATGCCGCGATGGTGCGCCGCGCGCAGGCGGTGTTTCAGAACATGCCCGCGCTGCCCGCCAACCGCCTGGAGGCGCTCCGGATCATGATGCAGTGCTTCAGCACGCAACTGGGTGACCTGGCCTACCGGCTTTTTCTTCAGTGCGCGGACAATGAACCCCCGGCCGTACGCCGCGCGCGGCAGCACATCACCCAGCATCTGGCGCAGCCGTTGTGCCTGGAGGAAGTGGCGCGCCACTCCGGGGTGAGCCCGTTCCACTTTTGCAAGATCTTCAAGCGCTTCACCGGTCTCACCTTCACGGAGTATGTGAACCGCGCCCGGGTGGAGAAGGCCAAGCAACTGCTCATCAAACCCCAGTCCCGCGTGACCGAGGTGGCCTATGATGTTGGCTTCCAGTCCCTGTCACAGTTCAACCGCAGCTTCCGCCGCGTGATGGACCAGTCTCCCACGGAGTTCCGCAGCAGTATGACGCCAGCGGAGAAGCGGCACATGTTGGCGGGGAGTTTTTAGTTAAATTATAAATTATAAATTATAAATTATAAATTATAAATTATAAATTATGAATGAGGAATGAGGGGGGCGTTGAAGATTAACCACAGAGGGCACGGAGTTTCAAGGAGACTGAAACTGAGGTTTAGACAGAATTAACAGAATTTACGGAATTGGGTTTAGCTTCTCGTGATGAGTGTTGTCACCCAGAACCTTAAGCGGGAATCCAATTTTGTTAATTCCGTCAATCCTGTCTAAGAAATCATTCCTCTGTGCTCTCTGTGTCTCTGTGGTTAAACAAGATGCTCGTTATCCCTTCGGCTTTGCAGCCTGCCAGCCTTGTTCTGCCTGGGCGGAGAGTTGCTTTACCAGATCCGCTTTGGCCGGGTCGGCGGCCAGGTTGATGTTTTCCTGAGGATCGGTCTGATGGTCGTACAGCTCCAAGGCCACGACTTTTGAGGCGTCGGTGCGGTCCACCCAGCGGGTGAGGCGATACTTCTCGGTGCGCATGCTGTAGCCCATGACGGCCACGCCTGCCTCTTTGGCACCACGAGGATACTGGCTGAAGGCGGCGGACTTCCAGGCACGTGAGGGTTCGTTGAGCACCGGCACGAAGCTGGTGCCTTCCAGATGGGCTGGGAGCGGCAGGCCACAGAGTTCGGCCAGGCTGGGGTAGATGTCCACGAACTCCACCAGAGCAGCGGTCTTCTGGCCTGCAGATTTGAGGCCGGGGACGGAGACAAGCAATGGGGCATTCGTGTCGTTCTCCACGGTGCTGTGTTTGCACCAGGAACCGTGCTCGCCCAGCTTCCAGCCGTGGTCACCCCAGAGGACGATGATGGTGTTGTTTCTCAATCCCAGGCGGTCCAGTTCGTCCAGCAGCCGGCCGACCTGGGCGTCCATGTAGCTGATGGCGGCATAGTAGCCGTGCTTGAGCTGGCGGGCCAGGGCGTCCGGGATGGGGCCCTGCTGCGGGATCCCGGCGTAGTTGCGCAGTTCGCCAAAGTTGGTCACCGCATAGGGCGGGGCATCCCTGGCGGGCTGGGGATTGGGCGCCAGTTCGATCTGGGCGGGATCATAGAGATCCCAGTACTTTTTGGGTGCGACAAAGGGGAGGTGCGGACGAATGAAGCCCACGCCCAGCCAGAAGGGCTGATTTTTGGCCGACGCCTCACGCAGTGCGGCCACGGCCATGTCGGCCAGCGCACCATCGTGGAAGGCATTGTCCGGGCTGTCGGAGCTTTCAAAGGCCGGGCCCCTTCGGGCGGCATTGGGCTTTTTGCCCGCTGCTCTGGCCTCGGCCGTCAGCTTCTTGCCCAGGTTCTGATTTTCCGGCAGTCCGTACACGCCATGGGGCAGTTGGGGCTTGGTCCAGGGCACACTCCAGGATGCCGGATCATCCAGGCCGCTGTGATAGAGCTTGCCCATGCCTTGGACGTAGTAACCTTGATTTTTGAAGTGCTGGGGCAGAGTCACCACATCAGGCAGGGACTTGCGGAAGTGTCTCACCAGGTCATAGACCTGTGTCGTGTCTGGCCGGGCTCCGGTGAGAAGGCTGGACCGGGAGGGGGAGCAGACGGCCTGCTGACAGTAGGCGTGCTGGAAGGTCACTCCGCTGGCCGCCAGGCGATCGAGGTGGGGTGACTTGACGATCTTGCTGCCGTACGCCCCGAACTCGGGACGCAAATCATCCACGGCGATGAAGAGGACATTGGGCCGTGACTTGTCGGCGGCGGAGATCGAGGAAACAAAGACAAACAGGGCCATAAATGGCGCGGGGAATTTCATGGTCGGGGCCGGGTCAGGGGGTCTTTTTGAGAGTCAGGTTGATCTGCCGGACGTCCATGACGGACTTGCCGGAGATCTCCAGGGCGCGGAGGGTGAGCGGCCCCCGCCCTTTCTCCAGATGGAGGGTGCCCAAGGGGAGGGGGCGGAATTCCTTCATGCGTGACTCTGCGGGTGGGCGGGGAAGGGTGTCCTGGTTCGTATAGAGTGGCGGATCCCAGGCTGGGGCGACTTTCCCGGTGAGACGGCTCTGCAGGTGCGTGAGCTCCACGGTGGCTCCGGCATCGCCCTCCGGGCAGGTGTAGAGGATCTCCACCTCGTACTCGCCGGTGGTGTGCACCTCCACGTCCCAGGTCATCTTGTCCTCCAGCGTGGTCCAGTTGACGAAGTAGGAGCAGTTTGGGGCATTGGCGCTGCGTTTGACCCCGCCGGAGGGCGTGCCGTCACGGGCGGGGAGGGGAGTTCGTGGAAACTCCCCATAGCCCACCGGGTAGGGGCGGGGGTCCATGACGGCTCCCTTGGCCTGGCCCTTTTTCTTGGGGCCGGCGGTGGAGGGGGCGGGGCCACTGCCCAGCACGTCGGTGCGCCACTGTTGCACGGCCTGGCGCAGTTCCTCCGCCGTGGCAGGCTGGGTGGCGGCCACATCGGTTTGCTGTCCGGGGTCGGCCAGCATGTCGTACAGGCCCCCCTGCGCATCCAGCCGGTACTGCTGGCTGCGCACGCTCACATTGCCGTTCTGATGGCTGAAGATCAGGCGGGGTGCCCAGTTCGGGTTTTCTTCCTTGAGCAGCGGGGTGAGATCCCGGCCATCCAAAGGCTGGTCGCCCACACGCGGGGCTCCCGTCAGGGCGCTAAGAGTGGGCAGCAGGTCGATGGCACCGGCAATTTCCTTCACCACCCGCCCTTTTGGCAGCGTGCCCGGCCACCTCAGGTAGCAGGCACTGCGCACGCCGCCCTCATCCGTGCCGCCCTTTTTGCCCTTCATGCCGCCATTCCAGCGGAACGTGTTGGGCCCATTGTCGCTAAAATAGACGACCAGGGTGTTTTCCTCGATCCCCAGTTTCTTGATCTGGGCCAGCACGCGGCCCACATTCCAGTCCAGGTTCTCCATCATGGCCAGGACGCAGCGGGTCTCGTCCAGGTCTTCCTTCACCGTGTCGGGGGCCGTGAGGGCCAGGGGCTTGTCCTTGAACCGCTGCCAGTACTCCTGCGGCACGGCCCAAGGGGAGTGAGGGGTGTTGTAGGGGAGGTAGCAGAAGAAGGGGGCGTCCTTGTGCTGCTCCATGAACTGGAGGGCGTGGTCGGTGAGGTCGTCAGCGATGAAGCCCTTCCCGCGCACAGGCTGGCCGTTGTGGTCCAGGGGCGGGTCAAAGTACTCCCCCCAGTGTCCGGAGGTGAAGCCGTAGTATTCCTCGAACCCGCGGGCGTTGGGGTGGTAGGGCCACTGGCTGCCATTGTGCCACTTGCCAAAGGCCCCGGTGGCATAGCCTGCTGACTTCAGCGTGTCCGCCAGCGTCTTTTCTCCCAGGTCCATGCGTTCCTGTCCGCTGGAGACCCCGCGCACACCGGTCCGGGGGTGGTAGCGTCCCGTGAGAAACTCTGCCCGGGTGGGCGAGCAGACGGCGCAAACGTAGAAGCGGTCCAGGCTCACGCCATCGCGGGCCAGGGAGTCGAGGTGCGGCGTCTGGAGGTTGGTGTTCCCGCTGGAGCTGAGATCGCCCCAGCCCTGGTCATCGGTGAGGATGACCACGACGTTCGGTCGCGGTGCTGCCGGGGCCTGGATGCCGAAAGTGACGACCGCCAGCGTGGCGATGAGAAGGGTGGGAAAGCGATGCGGGCGCATGGTGGGACGGGAGGGCGCGTGAGCCCCCCCTTGGGAACGACGTGACTGGGAGCTTCTTCCGCAAACTTGCGGAGACCTCTTGCCGCTGTGGATCAACCGCGGGCCACGGTCAGTACCCAGACCCGGGCCGCGCCTGCTTCTTGCAGGAGCACCTTGGCGCACTCACTGGCGGTGGAGCCCGTGGTCAGCACGTCATCGATCAGCAGGATGGTCTTGCCCTTGAGCCGGCCCCGTCTCACCAGGGAGGGTTTCACCCGGAAGGCTCGCTTGAGGTTTGCCAGACGTTCCCGGCGGGACAGGGAGGCCTGCGGGGTGGTGGCCCGGACGCGCTGCAGAGCCTCCAGGGACGGGATGCGGTGAAGCTGTGTGAGGCGGGTGCAGAGTTCCCAGGACTGGTTGTACTCGCGCTCCCGCCGCCGTGCATGATGCAGGGGAATGGGCACGAGCAACCAGGACTCACGATCCGCGCTGGCCAGGCGGGCATCCTGAAGCACGCGAGACAGCAGACAGGTCAGCAGACCGCGCAAATGCAGCTCCCGTTGATACTTGAAACGGTGGATGAGTTCTCGAACCGCGTCATCCGCGCGATAGCCCGCGATGGCGAACTCAAAATGCAGCCGGAGATCCTGACAGTTGCCGCATTGGAAGGCATCGGTGATGGCCCCGTGATAGGGCTCCCCGCACCGGGAGCAGAAGGGGGCGTGCACCTCCGGGAGGTTCTGCAGGCAGCCGTCGCAGAGCCAGCGGGCAGCCCCGGTCCGCCCCGCCCCGATCTGGCATTCACACACCTCGCAGCGGCGGGTGTAGAGCAGATCCAGGAAGGCGGTCCAAAGCCTGGGCAGGAGGGCAGGGCTCGACATCGCGTGCGGCGGGGGAAGGATGGGGATTGTGGAAACTACTGCCACTGCTTCAGCCGCTCGGGGAACGGGCAGTCTTCACAACTGGAGTCGTCCTCCAGGCAGTAGTCCTCATAAATCTGCAACAGGCCCTGCTGCTGGAAGAGGCGCTTTTGGAAGAGGTCGGCGGTGGTCTCCGCGCCAAAGAGGCGCAGGGCGGCGCGGCGGACCTTCTGGTTGTCCAGAACCGCAGGCAGATCCTTGTAGTCCATCCAGAGACGCTCGTCCTCCGGCACCAGCAGGGGATAGGCGAGGTTGGCCAGGATCTCCTGGGCCCGGGAGGCGCCGATGAGGGCGAGGGCCTTGGCTGCAGGGGCGGCGAGCAGGGTGTAGTGCTGGCTCCAGTAGTCGTGTTTGAGATCCAGCAGGATCTTCACGAAGCGCTTCCGATCCCAGGCGGCAACCTCCCGCAGCGGGGCGAAGACCTGTTTCCAGTTTTCCAACACGGCACTGAGCGCACCGAGACGACGCTGGGGATGGTTGCCCGGGCGGGCCCCCGCAATCTGCCAGACGGGCTGGTTGGGAGGGAGCAGCCACTCTGCGTACGCCTCGCGCTGCTTCCACCAGGTGGACCAGAGCTGGCGCAGGTAAGTGCGGGTCTCCGGTTCGGTGTCCTCGTAACGGACGGATTCGAGGAAACCTGAGACTCCGAAGAGCAGGGACTCGCGCTCTGTGGCATCCCGTTTGAGCAGGGTGCGCAGGGGCAGCCTTTGCGCCAGGATGGTGAAGGGGCGCTGGTTGTTCCGGTACCCCAGTGCTGCGGCCAGGCTCTGGTACACGGCCTGCTCGCGGCCATGCAGCCGGACCAGGGCATGGAGCCGTTCAGACTTCCGCTGCAGACGGTACTGGGCCGCGGCCTCCAGCAGACTGCCCACCGCGGCCTCTGGCATGTGGCGCAGCGGGGTGGAGCAGCGCCCCAGGCGGGCCTCAGCCAGGAGCTGGGGCCGGGCGTTGCTCTTCAACATATCTGGCGTCAGATACACCTGCAACACCTCGCGGTGACCGGCGGTGCGGGTGAAGACGCGCGCCTCCGGCTGGTGGAGGAAGAGGTGCAGCACCACCTGCTCGTAGTTGGGATTGGCCCCGTGGCCGTGCCGTTCCCAGTCGCGGGCGTCCGGGTCCAGTTCGATGTCGCCTTTCAGCGTCTTGCCGTTCAGTTGCAGGGCACAGCCGGTGAAGTCCGGACCCGCGGCGTGGTTCCATACACCGAAATCGCGGATCGCGAGCCTCTGACCGTCCACGGTGGTGAACTCGGTGCCAAACTCCCCGGCATACCAGAGGCTCTGGAGGTCCAGCTCCGGCATGGACTGGCCCCAGTGCTTCAGCGCAGGGCGTTCCGCCACGGAATCACCGAGGACGGTATGAAAAAACTCACGGTAGCGGTCAGCGGGGGCGGGCATGGTTTTTCGAGGGAGGCGGCAATCTGACGCTGGGGCAGTGGGGGGCGCAACTGTGGTTTGAGGATTTGTGCAATTGACGGAGGGGTGGGAGTCGTATCGGACAGAGGGCTTTCACCTGCCCCGGCACCTCCTCCACCATGCCATCACCCCCGCTGCTTGAAGCCCGCTCACTCTCCAAGAACTACGAGGCCCGGCAGGTGCTCCGGGAGGTCTCGCTGACCGTCTGCGCGGGGGAACGGGTGGCGCTGACCGGCCCCTCCGGCAGCGGCAAGACCACGCTGCTGAATTGTCTGGGCGGGGTGGACCGGCCGGATTCCGGCAAGCTGCTCTTTGACGGCCAGGTGATGAGTGATCTGAACGGAAAGGTGCTGGCAGAGCTGCGGAGGAGGTCGATCGGGACGATCTTCCAGTTCTTCCACCTGCTGCCCACACTGACGGCGGCGGAGAATGTGGAGTTTCCCCTGCAACTGCTGGGGGTGAAGCATGAGGCGCGGCAGCAGCGGGTGCGGGAGCTGCTGGAGCGGGTGGGCATCTCCCACCGGGCGCAGGCGCTGCCCTCCCAGCTCTCGGGTGGGGAGATGCAGCGCGTAGCCATCGCCCGGGCCGTGGCGCATCAACCCCGGCTGCTGCTGGCGGATGAGCCCACGGGCAATCTCGACTCCCGCAGCGGGGGCAATATCCTCGAACTCCTCCATGAGGTCTCGGCCGAGCAGGGTGTGGCCCTGGTGCTGGTGACACACAGTGAAGAAGCGGCCGCCATTTGCTCGCGCCGCATTCATCTGAAGGATGGCCGGATTGTAGGGACGGATGAAACGCCCGCTGCCACATTGGGTACGACATCACCTCAACCGGCCGCGCCGCCGCGCTGACGCTCGCATGGACGGCCTGATCCTCCTCCTCCAGCGCTTCACCTTCCGCCACTGGCGGCAGGCCCCGCGCACCACTCTGCTGCTGGGGCTCACCCTGGCGCTGGGCGTGGCGGTGTTTCTCAGCATCCGCATGGCCAACCGGGCGGCGCTCTCTGGATTCTCCAACTTCACCGAGCTGATCACGGCGGAGAGTGATTTCATCATCCAGGCCACGGCCGGACCTCTGCCGGAGAAAGCGCTGCTGGACCTCCGCGAGGCGATCGAGCCCTTTGCGGCGGTCTGCGTGCCGATCATCGAGACCACGGCCTCGCCTCCGCGCAAGGAAGGGGAGCCCACTGGCCTGAGTCAGCGGGAAACGTTTACGCTCTACGGGCTGGACCTGGTGTCTCTGCAGAATGTAAGCACGGCCAGGGGCCAGTCGGAGACGGTGGCGGAGGGCGGATTGGGGAGCTTGTCGATCCTGGGCAAATCCAATGCGGTCTTCATCAGTTCCCGGCTCGCGGAGCGTCGGGGATTGAAAGCCGGTGACTCATTAGAACTGGTGATGCAGGACCAGCGGGTGGGCTTGGAGGTGGCGGGGATCATGCCGGACCGGGACAAGTCCGTGCGGGTGCCGGAGACGTTCCTCCTCATGGATCTGCCGGCGTTGCAGCGGCTCCTGGGCAGAGGAGGTCAACTGGACCGGGTGGAGGTGATTCTGGAGAAGGGGAAATTGGGGCAGCAGGCGAGGGCGGAGGTGCAGCGGGTTTTGGAAACTCAGGGTGAGGGGCGCTGGCGGGTGTCCACCCCGGCGCAACGGCGGGAATCCGCCTCAGTGATGACACAGGCCTTCCGGTGGAATCTGGGCATTCTCTCCATGCTGGCGCTCGTGGTGGGGCTGTACCTCGTGTTTCAAGCGCTGGACGGGGCGGTGGTGCGCCGCCGGGAGGAGATCGGGGTGCTGCGGTCCCTGGGTGTAGAACCTCGAACCCTGCAACATGCCTGGCTGCTGGAATCCCTCCTGCTTGGAGTGGCTGGCGGGATCTTGGGCGGCCTGCTGGGCTGGGTAGGTGCGCTTGCTGCGGTGAAGCTGGTGGGGCAGACGGTGAATGTGCTGTACCACACCACTCACACGCAGGGGGTGGGCTTCACCCTGGAGGATCTGTGGATGGCGCTCACGCTGGGCATGGGAGCCAGCCTTGTCGCAGGCTGGTGGCCGGCCCGGCAGGCCGCCCGGACGCCGCCTGCGCAGTTGCTTACCCGGCATCTGCCCCAGCCGGTGGGTGGGGGGCGCTGGCGCAAGATCTGGCCCGGGCTGATCTGGGTGGCGCTGGCGGCTGTGCTGGCGACACTGCCCCCACTGCGACTGGAGGGTGGCGGACGGTTTGCCCTGTCAGGATACGGCGCGGCCATCTGTCTGGTGGTGGGGGGCGGTCTGCTGGCAGGGGGCGTGTTGCAGCTCATGGGGCGTTTCCTGCAACCCCTGGCCCGGTGGTCGGCCCCTGTTCGTCTGGCGGCCAGTCATTTGCGCCGGGCCTCCTCCCGGCACCGTCTCGCCGTGGCAGCGTTGCTTTGCGCCGTGGCCATGACCTCCGGCATGGCGATCCTGGTGGGCAGCTTCGACCGCACCATGCGGGGCTGGATCAACCGCACCTTTCAGGCGGATCTCTATGTCGCCAGTGACGGGGCGCAGAGTGCCTCCTCACAAAACCGAATTCTGCCCGCCACCTGGCAATGGTTGCGTGACCAGCCGGAGGTGGAGGATCTCAACGCCATCTGCTTCCAGCCCCTGCAACTGCCCGAGGGCGAGACCCTGCTGGCGGCGGGTGACCTGGGCTTCATGCAACGTCACTCAGACATGGCCTGGATGCAGAAGCCGGAATCGGAGGAGATCTACGACAAGGATCGAAACGCGGGCCTGTGCCTGGTGAGCGAGGCCTTCAGCGAACGCTTCCGCAAACGGCGGGGGGATGAGGTGCTGCTGCCCGTTCCAGATGGGGTGAGGAAACTGCGCATCGCAGGCGTGTACTCGGACTATGGCAACGAGCGTGGCACGGTGATCGTGGACCGGGTGCACTATGCGGCGTGGTTCAGGGATGATTCTGCGTCCCGGCTCGCCGTGCAGTTGAAAGAGGGCAAGGCACCGGAGAGCGTTCGTGCGGCCTGGCTGCAGCGTCATCCTGGTCTGTCCATCTTCACGAACGGCCACCTGCGCAATGAGGTGATGCGCATCTTCAAGCAGACCTTCGCCATCACTTATGCCCTCGAACTCATCGGGGTGGTCGTGGCCGTGGTGGGGCTGGGCATGTCGCTCGCCAGTGTGCTGCTGGAGCGCCGGGCGGAGCTGACCACGCTGCGTGCTCTGGGCATGTCGCGGGAAGCCATGGCGCGCGCCACCATGCTGGAGGGTGTCTTCCTCGCCCTGGCAGGCACCGTATGCGGCCTGGTGGTGAGTGTGGCCCTGGGCTGGGTGCTGGTGTTTGTCATCAACAAACAAACCTTTGGCTGGACCCTGCAGTTCACCCTGCCGTGGACGGCGATGACGGTGCTGTTGTTGCTGGTGGTGGGCAGTGCGGCGCTGGTTTCCTGGGCGACGGGAAGGTGGGGGGCGGACTTGCCGGCAGACAGGGAGGAGTGAGTTTTAGAAACCAAAATTCAAACTACAAGATTCAAACTTAAAATGGGAATGAGAACGATGCTTGGGTTTTGGGCCGCCTGCCTTCTGGCGGGTGCGCTGGGAGCTCAGGAGCCGCTGTTGAAAACGGCGGAGGGCTTTGCCTTGCCTCAGCCTGGGAGGGTGTTTGAGTTTCCGCGGGATCATGGCAGCCATCCGGAGTTCAAGATCGAGTGGTGGTATGTCACCGGGCATCTGTACGCTGCGGGTGGTCGGCGCTTTGGTTTTCAGGCCACGTTCTTCCGCCAGGCCCAGGCCAAGGCTGAGGCAGGAGAGGAGTCCACGCTGTATCAGCACGGGCAGATGCACCTGGCGCACATGGCGCTGCTGGATGCTGGCAGCGGGAAGTTCCTGCATCAGGAACGGCTCAATCGGGCGGGATGGGATGCGGAGGCGGATGAAAACACGCTGGCGGTGCGGAATGGCAACTGGTCACTGAAGATGATCCGCCCGGTGGAGCAGGCCATGCAACTGCTGGGCACGGTGGCGGGTGAGGCGAAGTTTGACCTCGAACTCATCCCTGCCAAGCCGCTGGTGTTTTTTGGCAAAGACGGCGTCTCCCGCAAGGCGGATGGGCCCACGGCCGCGAGCCACTACCTGACCTTCACGCGCTTGAAGACCCGCGGTCAGCTCCAGTGGGGGGATGAGAAACTGGAGGTCACTGGTGAGGCGTGGATGGATCACGAGATCAGCAGCAGCCAGTTGGATCCTGAACAATCCGGCTGGGACTGGGCCGCCATCCAGCTCAAGGACGGTCGGGAGATCATGGTGTATCGCATGCGCCGCAAGGACGGGGCATTGGACCGACACTCCACCCTGGCATGGATCGATGCGGCGGGGAAGGTGCAGCATCACAGCGTGGACCAGTTTGTCTGGAAGGAGCTCGGTTATTGGCGTAGTCCGGTGACGAAAGCCAGCTACCCCATCCGTGCCGAGATCCAGACTGTGGACCCCGCCACCGGCAAGCCCCTGCACCTGAAACTCGAACCCCTGGCTGAGGCGCAGGAACAGACGGGTGCCATGGGCGGTACCGCCTACTGGGAAGGGGCATGCCGCGTGGTGGATGCAGTGTCAGGTGAAGAACTGGGCTCCGCGTTTTTGGAACTGGCGGGGTACACGGGAGATTTGGCGGGGCAATTCCAGTAGAAATCAATTATAAATTAGGAATTAGGAATTAGGAATTAGGAATGGAGTGCAGGTTGGGTGGATCGTTGGAAGGGGAAGATGATTCCATTTATCATTTCGAATTCAGAATTCATAATTGGCAGATGCTCTTCTTTTTGAGAGGCTGGTTCTCCTGTCACCGTATGTCCCGGTGAAAGTCTTTGCCCGCTGCCTGCCATGAATACGCCTTCTTCTCTGTTGGAGCATCCTTCCCGTCGTCAGTTCATCCTCCAGAGCCTGGCGGCCACTGGGGCGGCTTTGGTGGGAGGTCCGGCGGTGGCCGCGCCCACGGCTACGGCTTCGCAACCCGTTTCCGAGTCGCTGGTGACCACGCTTTACGGCACGCTCGATGAGGCACAACGGAAGGTGTTGTGTTTTGATTTTGACCACGCGTTGCGGTCCAAGGTGGACAACAACTGGCACATCACTCCCAAGCCGATCCAGGATGTGCTCAACAAGGACCAGCAGGCGATGGTGCGGGAGATCTTCGACAAGCTGCACAGCGATGAATACAAGGACAAGGTCTGGGAGCAGTTTGACCAGGACAACAAGGGGGATGGTGGCTTTGGCAGTGCGAGCATCGCCCTCTTCGGCGAGCCGGGGAAAGGCAAGTTCGAGTTTGTGCTGACGGGCCGTCACTGCACGCGCCGTTGCGATGGCAACAGCCTGGCGGGCACGGCCTTCGGCGGGCCCATCTTCTACGGTCATGCCGCCAAGGGCTTCAATGAAAAGCCGGACCATCCCGGCAACGTGTACTGGTACCAGGCCAAGCGGGCCAACGAGGTGTTTGCCGCCCTGGATGGCAAGCAGCGGGAAATGGCGCTGAGGCCGGAAGGTCGTGGGGAGGCGGGCAACGCCACCGTGAAGCTGACAGGGCGCAAGACCGGCATCGAAGGCATTCCCATGACAGAGCTCAGTTCTGACCAGAAGGACCTGGTCCGCAAGGTCCTGGCGGATTTGCTCCTGCCCTTCCGCAAGGAGGATGCCACTGAGGCACTCGGCTACATCGAGAAGGCGGGTTTTGACCACCTGCACATGGCCTTCTACAAGAATCAAGATGTCGGCAACGACGGCGTCTGGGATGTGTGGCAGCTCGAAGGACCGTCTATGATTTGGTATTTCCGTGGCGATCCCCATGTGCATTGCTGGGCGCACATCAAGGATGGCGTGGCGTGAGGCGTGGGGGGGCATGCTGACAACTAAACGCCCATGCCATCAGGAAAATGTAAGTCGCCACGCATCATCGCACCTCCCTGGGTGTGCAATTTGAGGACTGTAAGCCCGGATTCAGAGGAGCTCCTATGAAAGCCGGACCTTGGGTCCTCCTGAAAGGGCATTCCTGCCATCGGTAGGGCGGATGTGCCATCATGACTTTGAGCGCGCCAAGGTAAAATCGCAAGTCTCGAAGGAAATGGAAAGAGATCGGTCCTCACTCCCAAAGAGAAGGAGGCGTGAGGAAGTTTCTTCAATCACATCGCCCGCTTGAGCTTTCCCAAACCAAGGCAAGTCCCTCAAGCTGCGCGTCGAGTTCCGCATTGACCCAAAATGTTCTGCCGGACTGTCGTTTTTGAAGCCCGGACCCGATGTGGATGCGATTTTGGATTCAGCGGCGTAGGCAGCGGCTCGTCTGCGATCTGCTTTCAACGATGGCGACACCTCGATTGACCGGGATGCTGTTCCTGTCATTATCTCTGTTTCTTGAACGAGAACGATTGAACAGGATCAACTGCCTATGAGTGACGGATTTCTTCACAAGTACTTTCTCAACAATGCCAACAAGCGGTTGCACAAGTGGATGCACTACTTCGACATCTACGAGCGGCACTTTGCCCGTTTTCGTGGCAAGTCGCCGGTGATCATCGAGATCGGCGTCTTTGGCGGCGGGTCACTGGCCATGTGGAAGGAGTACTTTGGTCCTGGGTGCAAGATTGTCGGCATCGACATCAATCCAGAATGCAAAGAGCATGAAGGCGAGGGGATCGAAGTGTTCATCGGCAGCCAGGATGATCCCGCAGTCATCGAATCCATCTTTGCCAAATATCCTCACGTGGACATCGTGCTGGATGACGGCAGCCATATGATGCAGCACATGATCCGTTCCTTTGAGCTGATGTATGACCGGGTCAACCCCAACGGGGTGTACATGGTGGAGGACACGCACACCTGTTACTGGAAAGAATATGAGGGGGGACTGGGGCGTGAGGGCAGTTTCATGGAGTTCGTGAAGCACAAACTCGATGAGATTAATGCTGTGCACACCAAGGACCAATTGCCGATCTCCGAGTTCACGCGCTCGACAGATTGCATCGCCTGCTACGACAGCATCGTGGTTTTCGAGCGCCGACGTCAGGGCCAGCGCCAGGCGCCGATCACGACGCCCATGTGAGTGAAAGCGGAGGGGGAGTCGGAGTATGCGCCGAAGCGGTGTTTTGGTTGCTGTTGTACGCTGCGTCTTGATACAAGGGCATCCGGCAGGCGAAAGCGGCGCTTCACGCACGCATTCCAAAGCGACTTCGTCGCCAGATGTTGGTTATAGTGGGATAGGGTGCATCTGAGAGCTTGCGATGTCGGAGATGTAGCGTTGGCGTGGAGGAACCGGTGAGTAAGGGCTCTGTGGTTCACATTCCGCCGGGAGTGGTTCACGGGGCCCGCGGCAAGATGCGGGTTCTGGTGGTGGGCATTCCGGATATTGCGGAAGACGACTGCTTTGAAGTTGCCGATTCTTTGCGCCAGCAGCGCTGCGACACCGAGGAAGTGGTGTCCGGATTTTCCCGGCTTTTGTCCGATGCCACCCAGACGAGTGGGGAGCGCATTCCGTAGGATGGCGCAGGCTTTGAGATTAGATTCATTCCACGGCGGGATTTCTTTTCGGATTCGACACGGTCGTGATCTCCGGCGCGGAAAAGACCATTCAACAGCTCTGGGGGTTGAGCGCGGAGATGCATGGGCTGGCGATGGGGGCGGCACTCTGGGGCACGGTGGTGGGCTCCCTTGTGGGAAGCTTGCCTGCTGACCGGTTCGGGCGGAAACGAACGCTCCTGGTCATCGGGGTGCTTTTCCTGGTCGGGTCCGTGTGGTCGGCCTTCGCGAACGAGGTCTATTCCTTCATGGTGGCGAGGTTTCTCGGTGGCATCGCCATCGGGGTGTCCACCGTGGCCGTGCTCCGGCAGGTGCATCCCGGAGCGGGGGAGGCGGAGTTGAACGCCATGGCTGAGGGGCTTACGATGTCCACCGGCGAACGCTCTGTCTCCAGCCGCGGGTTCTGGAGTCGGGAGATGCGCACGCCTATCCTCATTGCGTTCTTTTGCCGCGGTGCTCACCACGGTCTTTCCCCTGGCTGTTACCGCCTTTCATCCGGGCGCGGTGTTCCTCTTTTTCTGCTTCATGATGATCCTCCAGCTGGTCTGGGTGCGGCTGATGGTGCCTGAGACCAAAAACCGCTCGCTGGAGGAAATTCAGCAGGATCTGGTGGGAGGGCAGAAGTCCTGATTCAGTGCTGCCCTCGTTCGAGGAAATGGAATTGTGTGCCGGGAAGACCACCGGGGAATGGCTGGCATCCGATTGAATGCAAAGACGTTAGCATGCGTCCATCTCAGTCAACCGCAGCGGATGCTGGGCAAGTTCGCGCCTCTATTCAGGGAGGTGGACCACTCCGGCAGCCCCTCCTTCAGACCCATCCCTATGAAATCTCTCCTCACGTTAGGCATGGCCCTTGCGGCCACCCTGTTGTTCAGCAGTTGTTATCACCACTACCCTCACCATGGTCACGACCATGGTCGCCGTGATTTCAATCGCGAGCGTCATCATTGGAAGAAACATCACCATGACCATCACGACCACCACTGAGAGGCTGCCTGAACCTGAGGGAACCCCGGACACTGTGCAGCGCCGGGTGGGTGAAAGCTCCGTGCGCTGCTCAAAAAGCGTTACGGGAAGGCCGCCGCGCTGTGTTAACATGGATGTGAATTCAGATTGGCGGCCATGAGCAGAGCGCGGCTTGGATTGATAGCTCTGGGATTGTTGCTGGCGTTCGGGACGGCGGGAGCGGTCCGGAAGTGGTGCCAGATGGAGGTCAGACCCCGCGTGGCGATGTCGGAGATCAAACTCTTCAACTGTGATTTTGTGGAAGGGAGTACGAATACGGTGCGCATTCCGGGGGGCATGGTCTCCACGATTCAGATCAAGGAAAATTCCAAGGTGCCAGTGCGGATCCTGGGACTCGGGCTCGATCCGGCGGCGGCCCGACCCTGGAGCATCCAATTTCGGTCCGGGACGCCCCTTTCCTCGGCGGCCAAAGACGGGATGGTGAAAGATCAGCTCCTGTTTGACCAGACCACGAAAACAACAGAGCAGACGCTCAGGGTGGGCTCCCAAGGTGGCAAGATAGTGATTGAGCACCGGCACGAGCGCGGACCGGTGCTCCTGATCCTGGACTAAGATTCACAATCTCTCGGCGAAGTGACTCTTATCTCATTCTTTTAAATGAACCTGCCATGCCCAGATGTTTTTATCCAAACAGGTTCCAAGCCCTCCCGCGAGATTGTCTCACTGGGGGCGCGCCACCATGAGGCTGGTATTGGTCGGCATGTTCAGGTAGCCGATGCCGAAGCTCAACGGACGGGGGCCTTGCTGTTGCTGGGCGCTGAGGAGGTCCGGCTGCTCATACTCCTTGAAGATGTCCTGCACGCCCTGGTAGTTGCCGTAGAGGTTGACCTTCCAGTTCTGCTCGATGAGGCTGCGGTAAGGCACCCCGCTGGGGTCTTGCACGAGGCCACGGCTTTGCATGAGGATGAAGTTGCGCACGTTTGAGAAGTAGGATTCGTGCATGAGGTAGGAGGCGCTCTTTGCCAGGGTGGCGGGACGGCCCAGGCTGGTGGCGTAAAGCAGGAAGGGGCTGTTGGGCTTCAAGGCGTCGTTCGACAGGTTCTGCGTGAAGTAGTAGATCCGCTTGGGGCCGTGGGGGCCATTGATGCGAATGAGCAGGCCCGGTGACGTGCTCTGGGTGGCGGCAGAGACGACGGGGGTGCCGTTGTCATCCAGTCGGGCAGCCTCGATGGACTCCACCACGTGGCCGGTGCGGGCGATGAAGACCAGGAACACGGGCAGGACCCCGCGGAAACGGGAGGCCTGCAGATCCTGGCGCATCTCCTTGGTGATGAAGTAGGAAAATTGCAGGACGGTATCGAGCGAGTTCCAGAGGCTGTCCAGACCCACATCGATGTCCGCCTCCGTCACCGTCTCCCACGCAGGGAGGGGATCGCAGGCCTCCAGGCCGCACATCAGGTAGGTTTCTGAGTACGGAAAGAAGACACTGGCGAAGAGAAAGTCCGGACCGCTGAAGGGGTAGAAAACGGCCGGACTGTCGCGGAGGTCACTCATCTCCGATTGTGCCCACTGATTCACGGGGCGGCCGTGACGCCACTCGAAGTCGCGCCAGAGGGAGTTCATGCGCAGGGAATGGTTCTTCCAAGCGACAGAATTGCGCAGATTGCCAAAGGCGTCCTGCCCGTTCACTGGCGGCATGCCTGCCAGGAACCGGGCGGTGTCATTGAGCGCTGCCGACGCCACCGGCACGGCCAGGCCCGTGGCTGCGGGAAACAATTCCCCATCTTCCGCCGGTTCTGCGCGGAGCACCTGAGTGCCCGTGCCAGCTGGTTGCGTCGGCTTGGAGCTGCCGCAATGGGTGAGGGTCAGGAGGGGGAGGGAGACCAGCAGGGTCTGGAGAAGAGGGAGTATGCAGGGACGCATCGCGCGCGAGACTAGCAGAGAACATGACAAGAGGAAGCGCAAAACCGTGCTTCTGCTGGCCAGGCCTGCCCTGGCATGCTACAGAGCCCCCGATGCCGCCCGACCGTCTCTCCTTCACCGCCGCAACGGCCATCGTGGTGGCCAGCATGGTCGGCACTGGCGTGTTCACCAGCGTTGGCTTTCAACTGGCGGACATCCCTTCCGGTTTTCCCATCCTCATCCTGTGGTTGATCGGGGGCGTGGTTTCCTTGTGTGGAGCGTTTTGTTATGCGGAGCTGGGGGCCATGATGCCACGGTCCGGCGGGGAGTACCATCTGCTCTCCCGGGCGTACCACCCGCTGGTGGGATTTCTGGCGGGGTGGATCTCCCTCACGGCTGGATTTGCCGCCCCCATCGCCGCCGCCGCCAAGCTCTTCGGCAGCTACACGCATGGCATTGTGCCGGGCTTGAATGAGACCGCGCTTTCTGTGGGCCTGGTGCTTGTCATCATGGGGGTGCAGCTCTGCCACTTGAGGTTCATCGAGCGCTTCCAGCTTGGCTTCACCATCCTGAAGGTCACGCTGGTGATCTCATTCATCTTCGGTGCGTGCTGGCTGGGTCAGGGGCGTTGGGATCTGCTGCAACCCCGCCCGGGTGACGGGGTTTATTTCCTCAGCAAGCCTTACGCCGTGGCGCTGGTGTTCGTCATGTACGCCTACGCCGGGTGGAATGCGGCCTCTTACATCGCCGGCGAAATCGAGAACCCGGCAAGGAACCTGCCGCGGGCGCTCATCATCGGAACGTCAGCGGTGACCTTTCTTTATATCGCCCTGAACGCGGTCTTTCTGGTGGGCGCGCCGTGGCAGGAGATGACGGGCAACATGCAGAGTGCCCTCATCGCCGGGCGGGCCATCTTTGGCCAGCGCGGTGGGGATGCCATGGGGACGCTCATCGCCTTCGGCCTGGTGGCGCACGTCAGCGCCATGCTCTTCTCCGGCACACGGGTGCTCCGCGTGATGGGACAGGACAGGCGCATCCTGCGCTCCATGACCTACACGAATGCGGTGGGTGCGCCCTGGCTGGCGGTGCTGGTGATCACCGTGGTGGTGCTCACTCTCATGCTGACGGGCACATTCGACCAGCTCCTGTTGTACATTGAAACCCTTCTGCTCGGCTGCTCCCTCCTGTGTGTGCTGGCCGTGCCGTGGATGCGCTGGCGTCAGCCCGGCCTGGAGCGCCCCTTCCGGGTGCCTCTCTATCCGCTGCCTCCGCTCATCTTCGCCGCCGTGGTGGGCTGGATGTTGTTTTCCCTGGTGATCCGCCGCCCGGTGGAAACCGCGTGGGGCGCAGCCACCCTGGTGGTGGGTGTGGTGATTTATTTCCTCGATAGAGCAGGACGCCGTCCGGAGCCCGGTGCAGAGTCATGAAGCTGGAGTTCCCGGTTCTCCGCCACGCCTGGCACGGTCTGGTTCACGTGGTGAGGACACAGCGGCACGCCCTCTGGCATGCGCTCGCCTCACTGGCTGTCGTTGGCCTCGGCATCGGGTTGCAGGTGTCCCTCATCGAGTGGCTCGCGCTGATCCTGGCCATCGGGTTGGTCTGGGTGGCAGAGATCTTCAATACTGCGTTGGAGATCGCCTGTGATGTCATCACAAAGGAGCCTCACCCTTTGATCGGCCTCGCGAAGGACGTCGCTGCCGGAGCCGTACTGGTGGCCGCGTTCATTGCGGCTGCGGTAGGAGCGGTGGTGTTCGTGCCGAGGTTTTGGGAGATGTGGAGGCCTTGGGTGTGAGTGATTTATTCTCACACGAAGGCACAAAGGCACGAAGGTTTTTGTAGAGCCCCTCTTCAGTTTGCGATGCGTCGAATGCCGTTCTTGAGCACTTCCTCCCCAAAATTGATGAGAAGACCGAGGCGACAGTTTGCGAGCTTGAGATAGGTGAGGAGTTGTTTGGCATGCACTGGACTCATTTTCTCCAGCGACTTCAACTCGACAATGAAGCAACTGTTGACGATCAGATCAGCCCGGAAACCCATCTCGAACTTGATCCCCTCAAACACAACGGGAATCGCTTTTTCGCGCTCCACTTGATAGCCCAAGTCCTTGAGCTTCTTCTCAAGAATTACCAGGTAAACGCTCTCCAAGAGTCCTGGTCCGATCGCCATATGGATCTTGATTGCTGAATCTACTACATCCTTGGCGATTCTCTCAAGCTCTTCAGTTATTTCATCACTCTTCGCACAAACTATTCTGGACTTCCAGTCATCAGAACCTTCGTGCCTTGGTGCCTTTGTGTGAGAATCTTCATCTCCCGTCAGCGAGATGTGCCCTGCCTTACCTCAGCCTTGTGAAGTGCTGAGGGTTCGCACGGAACCACGAGCAGAGCCCCATCGCCAGAGCTTTTTCCAGCTGCCGGAGATCTTCTGTTTCTTCCTTTAGATCGTCCTTGCCGCTCAACAGGGCGAGCTGATCATGGTCATGGTCGTGATCATCATCATCGTGATCGTGGTCATGATCATCCTCGTCGTCGGAATGAGGTATATACGAGGCGTCGATTTGGCGGCGGCGCTCGGTGATGTCCACAGCCGGGATGGCGGCACCAAAGAATTTACGGGTGGCACTTGTCAGGATGTTGCCTGCATTTGGGTGTCCAATCTCAAAGAAATCCTGGATCTGATCCGCTGCGAATTTGCCGCTGGCCTTCCAGAAGTAATGCGGCAGTCCGCCGTTGTTGAGCTCGGAGGTAAACCAGTAGAATCGCACCGCCATCCTGCGGCCTTCGTTCAAGTTCGGATAGGTTGCTTTTCGCCATTCAGGCTCAATGTCCTTGGCGAAGATGTAACTCAGTCGGGGTAGGCCCTCCGGTTGCCGATCAAATTTTTGCCAACTCGGGGTGAAGAATCGCATTGGAGTGTGTCAATGTCGCCACTTCCCAGCCGGGGAGCAAGTCCCAATCGTGACTGGGTCCAGAGGGATGAATCCTCAAAACCTGCGTGCCTTTGTGCCTTCGTGTGAGAATATTCCCGTCCCATGTCGTCCCCTGGCTCCTACATTTCTGAACTCACCTCCCTTCTCGGCCCCTCCTGTGTCTCTGTTGAAGAGCCCGTGCTGGCGGTGCACAGCACGGACAAGTGGTTTGCCTCGGCCCGGCCGGATGTGGTGGTCTTTGCCGAGAGCTCAGAGCAGGTGAGCGCGCTTTTCAAGTTCGCTTCAGAGCGGCGCATCCCGGTGACGCCGCGTGGTGCAGGGGTGGGGTATGTGGGGGGCTGCGTGCCGCTCCAGGCCGGCATCGCCCTCTCTCTGGCGAAGATGAACCGCATCCTGGAGATCAACGAAGCGGATGGCGTGGCCGTGGTGCAGCCAGGGGTGATCACTGGTGACCTCCAGAAGGCGGTGAAAGAGCGCGGGTGGTTCTACCCGCCCGACCCGGCGAGCCTGAAGGAATGCTCCCTGGGAGGCAACATCTCCACCAACGCCGGGGGGCCGCGCTGCCTGAAGTACGGGGTGACGCGGCCCTATGTGCTGGGCTTGGAGGCGGTGATCCCTGACGGCACCATCCTGAGAGCGGGCGGTCGTTGCCACAAGAACAAGACTGGCTTTGATCTCGTGGGTCTGTTTACGGGTAGCGAGGGGCTGCTGGGCGTGGTGACCGAGGCGACCCTGCGCCTCATCCCCCATCCGCCCCTGCGTGCGATGCTTTCCGTGGGCTTTGCCACCTTTGCAGAAGCGGCCGCCGCGGTGCAGCGGATCCTGGGCAGCGGACATCTGCCGTCCGCCCTGGAGATCACCGACAGCTTCACGCTCCGGGCCGCCCGTGACTATGTGGGTGAATCCGTGCCAGAGGGGGAGGCCCACCTGCTGGTGGAGGTGGATGGCCAGGAAAACACGGTGCCGCTGGAGTTGCAGGCCATCGAGAGCCTGTTGAGAGGCCTGGGCGCGGTCTCCATCAGTGCCGCGGTGGGTGATGCGGAGTGTGAAAAATTCTGGACCCTGCGCCGTGAGTTCTCCTACAGCCTGCGGGCCACGGGGCTGATCAAGCTCAATGAGGACATCGTGGTGCCGCGTGGCCGCCTGGTGGAGCTGGTGAGTTTTGCCTCCAAGCTGCAAGAGGAGAGCGGCTTCCCCGTCGCGTGCTTTGGCCATGCCGGGGATGGGAACATTCACGTGAACGTCATGGTGCCGGACATGGAAGATCCGGCCCAGCGGGAGCGGGCAGAGGTGGCGTTGGACCGCCTCTTCCATCACGTGCTGGCATTGGGCGGGGCCATTACCGGGGAACACGGCATCGGCATCGCTAAAAAGCGCTGGTTCCCTGAGGCCATCGGAGCCGGGGCGCTGGAGGTGCACCGCCGCCTCAAGGCTGCACTTGATCCGCTTGGCATCTTGAATCCCGGCAAGTTCGTTCCATGATGGGGAGGAACGGGGCGCGTGACCTTGGTCGCCCGGCCTATTTCCCCTCAGCTTTTTATCGTCTCTCGCTACTGCCAAATGGATTGCCCACAGGAAGATCTCGTCAGCGGACTGCTCAAGTCCTACCAGGAAGTCGGCGGCATCAATCACCTCGATTGTGCCAACCTGCCCTCGAAGCGCGTGATTGCCTCCCTGTGTGAGGACCTGCTCCAGCTGCTCTTTCCCGGCTTCTTCGCGGAGGAGGCGGTATCCACTGCAGAGCTGCCGCTCATCACCAATGAGCTGGTGCAGAGCATCCGCGACCGGCTGGCGGACGAGATGGAGCACAGCTTCCGCCTCGCGGATCCCAGCCATACGGACAACCGCACGTGGGCTCATGAAGTGGCCTGCCAGTTCTTCAAGAAATTCCCCGTCGTCCGCAGGCTCCTGCAGACGGATGTGGAGGCGGCCTATGATGGCGACCCTGCGGCGAAGAGCTACGACGAGATCATCCTCGCCTATCCGGGGCTGGAGGCGATTGCCATTCAGAGGCTTTCCCACATTCTGTACCGGGCCGGTGTGCCGCTGATCCCACGCATGATGACGGAGTGGGTGCACAGCCGCACCGGGATCGACATTCACCCCGGGGCGCAGATCGGCTCCCATTTTTTCATTGATCACGGCACGGGCGTCGTCATCGGTGAGACCTGCGTGATCGGCTCTCATGTGAAGCTGTATCATGGTGTCACCCTTGGGGCGCGCAGCTTCCAGAAAGATGAGGACGGACACATTGTGAAAGGCACCAAGCGGCATCCCAACGTGGAGGACCATGTGACGGTGTACCCGAATGCCATCATCTTGGGGGGGGATACCACCCTGGGGGCACGCAGCACCATCGGAGCCAACGTTTTCTTGATGAAAAGCATCCCGCCAGACACTTTGCTGGTGATGGCAGATCAGGTGCAGCGTACTTATGACAAGACGGCCCGCCAGAAGCCCCTCTCGCCAGACGAACGGCCCGACATTGGCTTGTAACAAGGGTGTATCGGGTGACACCGCCGTCGCTTGCAATGGGCCAGATTATGCTACCCTCTGCTTCAGATGATTCCCAAGACGGCCCAGCGTCAGATGTGGTTTGAGTTTTTGGAGAAGCTGGTCACTCCGGCCTCGACCTCGGTCGGGCAGGCGGAGGGGGAACTGGAGCAGTGCTGCGATCACGGCCACGATCATCAGGAGGAGCCTGAGTCTGAACGCGATGATATGGGGTCTGCAACAGCCCCCTCTTCGGCAGCTCCCTTGTTCCGGGGACGGGATGCGGGGCTGGAGACCGAGTCCCGGCGCTGGTTGCTGAGCCTGGGCATGACCGAAGGGGCAGGGAAGGTGCAGGTGGTGTGGAATGCCAAGCTGCGCAGCACGGCTGGCTACGCCCGGTGGCCCCAGTGGCTGGTGGAGCTGAATCCCCGGCTGGTGGAGTTTGAGGGGCAGGTGGACCGGACCCTGAAACACGAACTGGCGCACCTTATCGCCTATGCCCGGGCGGGGCGGCGGCGGATCGAGCCTCATGGTCTGGAGTGGCGTCAGGCCTGTGCAGATCTCGGCATCCCTGATGAAAGTGCCCGTCACACCCTGCCGCTGCCGCGGACGAAGCAGCAGCGGAAGTTTGTTTACGCCTGCCCTGCCTGCCAGATGATTGTGGAGCGGGTGAAACGTTTCCGTCGGCACACGGCGTGCCTGGCCTGTTGCCGCAAGCACAACCGGGGTGCGTTTGATCCGCGCTTCCAGTTTGTGCTGGTGCATCGGAAGGAACCGGGCGACCCCTGAGCGAGCTGGGTTGAGTCCCATTAAAAAAGCGGCGCATCCCGGTGGAGATGCAGCCGCTAGATAAAGTAAAGAGGAGGGGGGGTCGCTCAGCGATCAGTTTTCGTCGCCGAGGGGGTAGATATCGGCACCTTCCGGCACCGCCCCGTTGCGGATGCCTTCCAGACGCTTGCGGCTGCCACGCGCGGAGGACGGCCGGTTGGCGAGGCGGGAGACGATCTCCGTCACGGTGGGGGCCACGAGGAGGGCACCGGTGGCCAGCAGGGCCACTGAGGCGATGTTGGAAGACTTGCGTGACATCCCACGACCGAAAAGCATGCCGAGAGCGCAGCCCGCCGCGGCGGATGCGGTGGCAACAGCATAGGTGTTCAGTTCGGAGTCGTTCCAGCGCTGAGATGCAGGGGTCATGACTAAAACTATACGCTGGCAACTGCCAAAACGAAAACAGAAATTCACGTTTGAGGTTGAGGGCGATGGTCCTAGGGTACTCTCCCTCACGTATTCCGGGTTTGTCCCGGTGTCAGCCACCCTTACCGTCATGAGTACACCTTCCAGTCCCGCCCGCACCTATGCCCTTGTTCTTGCCGGGGGAAGCGGTCAGCGGTTCTGGCCGGTCAGCCGGGATCGTTTGCCCAAGCAGCTCCTGCGCTTGTTTGATGAGAAGACGCTGCTGGAGCATACCATCAACCGTCTCGCTGGGGTGGTGCCCCGGGAGAACATCCTCATCCTGACCAACTGCCAGCAGGTGGAGGGCGTGCGGGAAGCCTTGCCTGATTTCCCGGCGGAGAACATCATCGCTGAGCCTGAGAAGCGGGATACCGCCCCGGCTATCGCATTGGCGATCGCCTGGGTCGCCGCGCGGGACCCGCAGGCCACGATGATGGTGCTGCCCTCCGACCACCTCATTCAGGCCACGGACGAGTTTCAGCGGGCGTTGCGGACGGCTTGTGCGGCGGCGCAGAGCGGGGGAAATCTGGTCACGATCGGCATCAAGCCCACCTGGCCCTGCCCCAGCTATGGCTACGTAGAGCGCGGTGCCCGCCTTGACGATCCCGCTGCCGATGGCGTGCCGGTGTATGAGGTGGTGCGGTTTCGGGAGAAACCGAGCGCCAGCCTGGCGGAGCAGTTCCTGGAGCAAGGGCACTTCACGTGGAACGCCGGCATGTTCTTCTGGACGGTGCCGACGGTGAGGGAAAATTTGACCCAACACTGCCCGGAACTGGCGGACTTCATCCATGCGCTGTCCACCGCAGAGGACTTTGACGCGACGATGAAGGAGCGGTTTCCGAAGCTGACGAAGCTCTCCATCGACTATGCCCTGATGGAGAAAGCCCCTTGTGTGCTGAATGTGGAGGCCACCTTTGACTGGGACGATGTGGGCAACTGGACCTCAGTGGGAGCGTACCTGGCCAAGGATCACGAGGGCAATCAGCACAACTGCCTGCTCAACCAGATCGAATCCACCAACAATCTCGTGTTTTCCCAGACGCCCCAGCACATTGCGTTGCTCGGCGTGCATGATTTGATGGTGATCTCCACTCCAGACGCCCTGCTGGTGGCGCACCGCAGCCAGGCAGAGCGCATCAAGAAGCTGGTGGACGGGCTTCCTACGGATCTCCGCTAGGGCGGAGAATTGCGTTCCCTGGCAATTGAGGGCACCCTTTCAAGGCATGCGCACGCTCGGCATTGATCATGGCACGGTCCGCATTGGGCTGGCTCTCAGTGATGAACTGGGCCTGGCCGCCCACCCTCTGAAGACGCTGGACACGAGCCCCAGCGTCGAGCAGGAGATCGCGGAAATCGTGCGGCAGAAGCGCGTCACCACCGTGGTGCTGGGACTGCCCCTGCGCATGGATGGGCATCGCGGAGAAGCGGCCACGCGGGTGGAGGCCTTTGCCGACCGCCTGAGCAAGGCGCTGCGTCACGAGGTGACGGTGAAGTTCGTCGATGAACGTCTCACCAGCGTGGCGGCGGAGCGCAGCCTGGGTCTGGAGGGCAAGCAGAAGACCAAGGAGCAGAAGAAGCTGGTGGATCAGGTGGCGGCGGTGGCCATCCTTCAAGATTACCTGAACACCCAGGCGGGCGGCGATGCCTGGCTCCTGCCGGATGAGCCTGACTTCCGCTGAGGAGGGGTGGTTGTTTCCTGATGCTATTTGCCCCGCGCCACATGTCGTTTCGCCGGCTCAAGCTCACGATCGCCTATGACGGCCGCCCCTGGAGGGGCTGGCAGTCCCAGGCGAACAGCGTCACGGTGCAGGACCAGGTGGAGACCGCGCTCCGTGATCTCACCGGCACCCAGGTGAATGTGCAGGGCTCCGGGCGCACCGATGCTGGTGTGCATGCCCTGGCCCAGGTGGCTCATGCCGATGTGCCGGATGCGCTGAAGATGGGCCGGGAGGCGTGGGTTCGCGCCCTCAACGTCCGTCTGCCCCAGAGCATCCGCGTCATGGATTGCGAGGATGCGGCAGGGGAGTTCCACGCCCGGTTTGACGCTGTGGGAAAGATCTACTGCTACCGCCTGTGGCGTGGGGACGTGATGTCCCCCTTTGAGCAGGGGCGGGCCTGGCACGTGTACGGGGCGCTGGATCTGGACCTGCTGCACCACGGGGCGGGGATTCTCACGGGAACCCACAATTTTGCCAGGCTTTCCGCGAACCGCGGGGGCATGAGCGAGGACGAGCGGCGGGAGGATGCGGAAGCGCTGACCCGCACGGTGCGCCGCATCGACATCATCCCGGAGGGCGAGGTGATCCGAATCGAGTTCGAAGGCGACGGTTTCCTTTACAAGATGGTCCGCCTCATGACGGGCAGTCTGGTGCAGGTGGCCCGGGGGCGGGAGCGCCTGGAGTGGCTGAGCGATCTGGTGGGGGATCCCTCAGGGCTCAAGAGCAACCAGTGCGCCCCGGCGGATGGCTTGTATCTGGTGAAGGTGTTTTACGCTTGAACCGGCGGGGGTGTGTTGTACAGCCCCAGCGCCTGGAGGGCGGAGCAAAGGACATCGCCTGCCTTGTTCTCGTAGGGTCGCTTGGGCCGCAGCACGGGCCAGCCCCGACTTGCGCCGATGGCCTCCAACTCCGCATTGGGGTGCACGAGCACGCCGTGACCGGCGAACCCCAACAGCGGCAGATCGGCAGCACTGTCGGAGTAGGCCCACGAGTCCTGAATCTCATCCGCTGTCGCTGCGGCCACCGCAGGCACCGCCTTCTTCATCGCTGCGATCTTGGCCTCGCGCTTGTTGTTGATGCCCAGCACCACGGGCAGGGCGGGCATGCGCTCGGAGGGCTGGACCTGGGTGGCGATGCAGTGGTCAAAGCCGAGGGCCTTGGCGATCTCATGGGCATACACGTCCGGGCTGGCGGTGTTGAGGATGAGGACGCGCCCTGCCTCCCGATGCCTCGCCACCTCGGCCATCAACTCTGGATAGGCCCAGGGGCGCACCACTTGCAGGGCAAAGACGCGAGCGTGCTCTGTGAGCGCCGCGCTGGAGAGTCCTTTCATGTAACCCATGAAGGCCCGCTTGGCCATCACGGTCGGCAGCACCTTGGCCGCCCGGAGAAGCGCGATGGGCGCAAAGCGGAGCAGATAAGCCGTGCGACCGCGATCCTGTTGCAGCATGTGATTCGCAAACAACGCCTGCGTGTCAAAAGGCAGCAGCGTGTGATCGAGGTCAAAGAAGGCGAAACTGGGCATCGCCGAAGGGTGGCGACGATGTGAAGGGAGTCAATGGGCGGGAGTCAACAAGAGCGAGGGATTGCCGACAGGTGTGGGTTCGTCCTACTCGCCCCTGACCGCACCTGTAGGGCAAGCGGCCCGCTTGCCGCGAGCGTCCCCTGACTGAGGCAACCGGAGCGGTCGCCCTACAACCCAGAGGGTTGATGGCTGGGGAAGCGAGGAAGTGGCCAAATAGGTACAAGGTCATCCTCCTCGCCCCTGACCGCACCTGTAGGGCAAGCGCCCCGCTTGCCGCGAGCGTCCCCTGACTGAGGCAACCGGAGCGGTCGCCCTACAACCCAGATGGTTGAAGGCTGGGGAAGCGAGGAAGTTGCCAAACAGGTACAAGGTCGTCCTCCTCGCCCCTGACCCCACCTGTAGGGCAAGCGGCCCACTTGCCGCGCGCTGCCCCTGACTGAGGCAACCGGAGCGGTCGCCCTACAACCCAGAGGGTAGATGGCTGGGGGGCGAGGAAGTGGCCAAACAGGTACAAGGTCGTCCTCCTCGCTCCTGACCCCATCTGAAGGGCAAGCGCCCCGCTTGCCGCGAGCGTCCCCTGACTGAGGCAACCGGAGCGGTCGCCCTACAACCCAGAGGGTAGATGGCTGGGGGAGCGAGGAAGGGGCCAACAGGTACAAGGGCGTCCTCCTCACCCCTGACCGCACCTGTAGGGCAAGCGCCCCGCTTGCCGCGAGCGTCCCCTGACTGAGGCAACCGGAGCGGTCGCCCTACAACCCAGAGGGTAGATGGCTGGGGAAGCGAGGAAGTTGCCAAACAGGTACAAGGTCGTCCTCCTCGCCCCTGACCCCACCTGTAGGGCAAGCGCCCCGCTTGCCGCGAGCGTCCCCTGACTGAGGCAACCGGAGCGGTCGCCCTACAACCCAGATGGTTGAAGGCTGGGGGAGCGAGGAAGTTGCCAAACAGGTGCAAGGTCGTCCTCCTCGCCCCTGACCGCACCTGTAGGGCAAGCGCCCCGCTTGCCGCGAGCGTCCCCTGACTGAGGCAACCGGAGCGGTCGCCCTACAACCCAGAGGGTTGAAGGCTGGGGGAGCGAGGAAGTGGCCAAACAGGTGCAAGGTCATCCTCCTCGCCCCTGACCCCACCTGTAGGGCAAGCGCCCCGCTTGCCGCGAGCGTCCCCTGACTGAGGCAACCGGAGCGGTCGCCCTACAACCCAGAGGGTTGATGGCTGGGGAGCGAGGAAGTGGCCAACAGGAGCAAAGTCATCCTCCTCGCCCCTGACCCCACCTGTAGGGCAAGCGCCCCGCTTGCCGCGAGCGTCCCCTGACTGCCCTTTCCCGACATGCCCAACGCCGAGACTCCTGGCCAGACGCACAAGCGTACTTATGTGGTGACGTCCTCCGCCAAATGTCCCGCAAGATGATAGAAAAGTGCGCCGGGGAGCGTAATTTCCATCCGTACCCTCATCGCACGCGGGACGGAACAGGTTTCCCTAAAACCCGCTGATAATGAATTGTTTACGAATGGATCTCTTCAGCTCCTCCCGCCGCCGTTTTCACGCGCAGTTGCTGCCGGTGCTCATGGTGGCGCTTGGGGCGACTTCCGTGGTCGGGGCGGAACTGCCTCTGCCTGAGCATCCCGGTGCTGTCATCTACAAAAAGATGTGCCTGGACTGCCATGGCGCGAAGGGCGAGGGCGTGGCGGGCAAGTACGACGAGCCGCTGCATGGTGATCGCACCCTGGAAGCCCTGGCCAAGCGGATTGACCGCACCATGCCTGAGGATGAGCCGGAACTGCTGGACGCGGCGGGTTCTGCCCAGGTAGCGGCCTACATTTACGACGCTTTCTATTCGCCGGCGGCCCAGGCGAAGAACCATCCTGCGCGCAAGGACCTGACCCGTCTGACGGTGGCCCAGTACCAGACCTCTGTGGCGGATGTGGTGGGGCGTTTCCGCCCCGGTTCTGACCGCCCGCCCGGCAAGGAACGGGGGCTCAAGGCGCGCTACAATGGCTTCATGCTGCCTCAGGCGGAGCCAGACTTCGTGGGCCCGCCCGCTGAAGCCAAGGAGGATAAGAAAGACCGCCCCAAGCATCGCTTTGAGCGGGTGGATGGCCAGGTGGCTTTTCAGTTCGGCGCAGACAGCCCGGACAAGGCGGTGATGGCCAGCGATGAATTCCGAGTGCGCTGGGACGGTGCCGTGATCGCCCCGGACACAGGGAACTATGAGTTTGTCATCAAGACGCAGAACGGGGCCCGTCTGTACGTCAACAACAACGACACCCCCATCATTGATGCGTGGGTGAGCAGCGGCCCGGATGTGCGGGAGGAGAAGAAGACCATCTTCCTGCTGGGCGGGCGGAGCTACACATTCACGCTGGAGTTCTTCAAGTACCGGGAGGACGCCTCTTCCATCCAGTTGATGTGGAAGACTCCACACGGTGTGCTGGAACTGATCCCCCAGCGCTATCTCACGCCCAACGGGGGCGGCATTCACATGGTGGTGAACACGACCTTCCCCGCGGATGACCGGAGTGAGGGCTATGAACGTGGCGCGGGAGTTTCCAAAACCTGGGAGCAATCCACCACCGATGCCGCCATCGAGGTGGCGGAGCATGTGGAGAAGAACCTGGACCGTCTGGCGGGCACCAAAGCCGGTGCAGGGGATCGCGTGGACAAGCTGAAGGAGTTCAGCCGCAAGTTCGCGGAAACGGCCTTTCGCCGCCCGCTCACGGATGAGCAGAAGCAGATCTTTGTGGACGCGCAGTTTGCCAGGTCGCCCACGCCTGAAGTGGCGGTGAAGCGGGTGGTCATGCTCTCGCTCAAGTCGCCTCGTTTCCTCTATCCCGACCTGAGTGAGCTGGAGCACCCGGATGACTTCACCGTGGCTTCACGACTGGCGCTGGAACTTTGGGATTCCATCCCGGACGGTGGTCTCACCCGCATGGCGGCAGAGGGCAAGCTCAGAGATCGGAACAGTGTCGCCGCCGTGGCCCGCCGGATGATCGCTGACCCCCGCGCCAAGACCAAGCTGCGCGGTTTCTTCCACCACTGGCTGGAGCTGGATCGCGCCAGCACGATTGCCAAGGACGCCAAGACCTTCCCGGGCTTCAATGAGAAGGTGCTGGCGGATCTGCGTGAATCGCTCTGGATGTTTGTGGACCAGATCGTGTGGAGCGAGAAGTCTGACTACCGTGAACTGCTGCAGGCGGATTACCTGTGGATCAATGACGTCCTGGCCAAATTCTACGGCAAGGGCGACGCCGCAGCACCCACGTCGGAGTTCCAGAAAGTGAGCTTCGGGAACGGGCAGCGCACAGGGGTGGTGACGCATCCCTACCTGATGGCCGCCTTTGCCTACAACAAGGACACGTCGCCCATCCATCGCGGCGTGTTCCTGACGCGCAACATTGTGGGCATGTCCCTCAAGTCGCCGCCCATGGCGGTGGAGTTCGAGGACAGCCACTTCGACCCCACGCTGACCATGCGGGAGAAGATCACGGCAATGACGAAGGACAACGCCTGCATGGCGTGCCACTCAGTGATCAACCCTCTGGGCTTCAGCCTGGAGAACTACGACGCGATCGGCCGCTGGCGCACACAGGAGAAGAACAAGCCGGTGGATCCCGCCGGACACTTCGCCAACGAGCAGGGCCAGACCATCCAGCTCAGCGGCGCCCGCGACATCGCCAGCTATGCCGCCAACAGCGAGAGCGGGCACCGCACCTTTGTCCGGCACTTGTTTCATCATACCGTGAAGCAGCCGGTGGCGGCCTTCGGTGATGACACGCTGGAAACGCTGCGTGCCAAGTTCACCAAGGAAGGCTGCAACATCCAGAAGCTGCTGGAAGAGATTGCCGTGATCGGAGCCATGGATGATGTGCCGCCGCCTGCGCCTCCGGCTCCCAAACCGCAGCCCGCCCCACCTGCACCCGCGCAGAACCCGGCCGCCCAGAACACGCCGCCACCGGCACCTGCGGCTGCGCCTCCCGCCCCTGCTCCTGCTCCTGTTCCAACCCCCAACACCCCACCCCCCGCCAAATCATGAAAGCCCTGAACCGCCGCCAGTTCCTCCGCGACCTTGGAGTCTCTGCTGCCACGCTGCCGTTCATCGCCGGTCTGCCCAGCTTGACGGGCGCTCCGATGCCCCAGCGTCGTCAGCGGGTGGTCATCATGTTCTCGCCCAATGGCACTTTGCCGGCCGATTTCTGGCCGGACAAGGAGGGGGCAGACTTCGAGTTCAAGTCCATCCTCAAGCCGCTGGAGCCTTACAAGGACCGCACGCTCATTCTCAATGGCGTGTACAACAAGATCCGTGGCGATGGTGACCAGCACATGCGTGGCATGAGCTGTCTGCTCACTGCGAGTGAGCTGATGCCTGGCAACATCCAGGGTGGCTCCGACAAGCCTGCTGGCTGGGCGGGCAGCGTCTCTATTGATCAGGAGATCAAGAACTTCCTGCAAGGGCGTGCCGAGACGAAGACCCGTTTTGGCTCGTTGGAGTTCGGCGTGGCGGTACCGAATCGCGCTGACCCGTGGACCCGCATGAGCTATGCCGGGGCCAACCAGCCCATCGCGCCGATTGATGATCCGTACCAGATGTTTGCCAAGCTCTATGGCAAGATGAAGGACAAGGACAGCCTCATCAGCGTGCTGGACGACGTCAGTGCCGATCTCAAGAAGATCTCCAGCAAGCTGAGCGCCCGGGACAAGGCGCTGCTCGACCAGCACATGATGCTGGTGCGCAATCTGGAGCAGGAGTTGCAGAACCCGGCGGCAGATGCGGCCCTGCAGCACCCCATGCCTGAGCTGGATCCCGGCATTGAGCTGGTGAACGACAACACCCCGGAGATCAGCCGCATGCAGATTGACCTGCTGGTGAATGCCCTTTCCAATGACATGACCCGGGTGGCGACCCTGCAGTACATGCGCTCTGTGGGACAGGCGCAGATGCGCTGGCTCGGTGTGGAGGACGGGCACCACTCGCTCTCCCACGATCCAGATGACAACAAGGACTCCTACGAGAAGCTCAAGAAGATCAACACCTGGTTCTGCGGCGAGCTTGCCTATCTGGCGAAGCGCCTCTCCGAAACGCCCGAAGCGGGCGGCGAAGGCAGCATGCTGGATAACACCCTGATCGTCTGGACCAACGAGCTGGGCAAAGGCAACTCCCACACGCTGGACAACATCCCTTGCGTGATCGTGGGTGGGGCTCCCGGCTTCAAGATGGGCCGCCACCTGAAGCTGGACAAGGTGGCCCACAACCGCCTCTGGATGACTCTGGCGCACGCCATGGGGCATCAGGACCTGAAGACCTTTGGCAAGGCCGGGCTCTGCGAGGGCGGGGCGTTGAATCTCGCCTAGCGGCAGACCATCGCTGCTGGCTTGCAGTGACAGCGAGTTTGGGATAGGCATGGGGAAAACCTTCCCATGCGTCATCCTTTTTTACTCTGGTCAGCCAGCGCGGTGTTGTCGTTTGCTGTCCTCCCGGCACAAGAGCTTCCTCCCGCTGAACTCCTGCGGCTGGCCCGGGAACGGGCGGCGGAGGGAGGTATTTCCGGCGCCGACTCCACCCTTAGCAGGCTCCTCGCTCCGTGTGGGGGGGGCTTTCGGATGCAGGCCCAGTGAGGCATTAAAGGAGGATTCCCTTGACGGACGGCCTGCCAAAGGCACTCATAGCCCGAAGTGAGCGAAGCGAACCAAGAGGTGGCAATCTGCGGAGCCGCTTCCAATGGCGCGGAGCCTGATGGTGGTGGTGCCGAAGCGAAGCGGAGAGGGAAAGAACTTTCCTTAGGGCAACCGGACAGCCGGTATCTCGTTTTCACTTGCCATCGCAAAAAAACACAATAGCTCTGCGCCAAACTTTCTAAGATTTGAACATCAAGAGCCCCCACCCCCTAAGTTGCCTCCTTCTGGTAGCAGTCAGCACTTCAGCGCCCCGGCTGACCGCCTCGGATGAAATGACGCAGCCACTTCCCATAGTGCAGCAACAGGTCGTCAAATACCGGGATGGACGGGCGATTGTCATGCAGAGACTTGACCGTGCGCCGGTGATATCCAAGGCGGGGATTGCAGTGGCGCAGTCGAGTGGAGAAGAAACACCCCAACAGGAAGCGCCCGCCAAACCACACCATTTGTTGGCGATCTCCTGCACAGTCTATGACAACAAGCTTACCCTCGTACGCTGGCACTCCGCGAACAGGAGCTACAGCGCTTTTGTGAATATCGACTTCAACAATCTTGCCGGGATCGGGATGGCTGAATCTGAGGACGCGGTTTATTCTGTCATGCTCGCTGTTGGCAATGACACCTCCGAGAGTCTGAATGCCGCAAACGCCGAGTTGCTGGCAGCAGGAACCCCCGCCGCCAGCTTGATTCAGTTGCCTGCTGATTCAGCATTTCCTGCAGGAATAACGAGCTACGTCTTGACGGGTCCTTCTCCCGATGCTGCCCAAATTGATGCCGATTGTGCGGGACTAGAGACCCTCCTTGATCACTATGACAACAACCGACAGGCGCTCATCGCTGCACGCCAGCAGAGGGAGACTGAGCAATTGCAACGCGAACAGTTTTTGAAAGCAAATCCACCGCAACCGAAGGGCACCGTCATCAAGTTCTGGCCTGTCAAAAGCCAGCGATATCAGGTCGTTCCGCAGGAGGACGCGCCTTGAGAAAGACACTTCTTTCCGCACTATTGGGCTGGATCAGTACTGCAGCCCTATTCGGACAAAGTCCTGGAGACCTCAATTCCGGGGCTCAGCTCGTTCACGACCCTGACACCAACAGCTTCACCTTCTCATGGTGGGGTGAAGCAGGGAGGATCTACTACCTTCAGCAGTCGGAAGATCTGAAGAAGTGGGATTACTTGCCAGTCACTGAGATCGGCACCAGCAGCATCCTTTCCTGGGGATTCACCACCACGGCGGACCGGCTTTTCCTGCGCCTGAAGCACACAGAGCTCCAGGGAAACCCCATTGAAATGGACAGTGACGGTGACAGCATCCCCGACTCGGAGGAGATCCAGGACAACACAGATCCCTTTGACCAAGACACGGATGACGACGGATGGTACGATGATGAGGAGCAGAGGTCGAATACAAATCCCCGGGACGAAGAGGACAAGCCGGTCCTGAAACCGATGGAGGAATACGTCACCGTGGAATCAAGGTGGGTCAGCGCGAGCTGGACCCAATCAGGCGGAAACATGGCGTATGCTGCCTGGTCCTGGTCCTGGTACAGCGACGACCCTCCGGCAGGAAGCTGGATCCTCACCTCAAGCGGAGAATACCCTGTACTGCCGGTCATTGGGGGATACGCAACTTTCAGTGACGGGCGGGAGTTTCCGGAGATTAGCGACCTAGGCGAAGCCAAAGGCAAAATTACCGAGCTTTCCGAGACGGAAAACGGCTGGGGACCTTCGCTTGGGCCTTGGTCGGTGAGTTCAAGCTATTCTGAGGTCAGCCAGGGAAGCGATCCTGGTTATCCTACGGAGACTCCGAACTATCCTGACCTGGGATCGTCCTCCGCCCAATGGCTTGTCGACCCGTACAAAAGTTGGATTGGAGGATCGATAGAGCTACGTTTGGCGTGGACGCAGGATGCACCAAGACCTGAACGCCTGACGCAGGTCTCCGTTGCGCTTCAAAGCCAATCCATAGAAAACGGCGTCGACCAGCAGATTGGGGCGGTTGACCTTAACATTCAGCCCGGTGAGCCCTATTCGACGGCTGGCGGCAGCACTGGATATGGTGCAGTCCTTGCGTCTGCAGATGTAAGTGTTCCAGCTACCAGCACGGAGAAGAAGATCACCCGCTATGACATCGTTCCGTCAGAAGGCATGCGCGGCGTGATTGGCGATGTGGTCTATTCGGCAACTACTGGAAGCACCGTCAAACATTTTGTAACCCCGCAAAAGAACACCGAATTGCCTCAACCTGACGTAGAGCTTGAGGCGAAGGGTATTGATGCCGCCACATTCACGCAGAAATTTGACTGGGTGGGGGCAGTGGTGGGAGCAACTTCTAACAAGTGCAAAGTTGCGAGGGGCACGCCCGGAAGAACTATCGTCCAGATCAAGGAAAAGAGCAGCGGAGCGATTGTATGCCAACTGTATGTCTGGGTGGTATGGGTGGATATTATCATTACCAATGGCCCGGAAGAAATAGATGAGGCCCAAAATGGAGCGTTGCGGTCCTCATTCTATCGCGTATGGACCTACGATGGACATATCAAACCAGCGTCGATTTGCGACGTCAATTCCGAAATCCCTTACTTAAAGGGGAAGCCGGTATCCAAGGTGCCGGAAGAGCAACAAACTCACGCGTTGGATGGTTTGGTCAATGTCAGACCTGGCAGTAAATGGGACATGACTAGGCAATGGCGGACTCGCAGTTTTGCGAACATGCTTAGTGGCAGCGACGTAAACTTGCCGCCAGGAGGAACAATTTTTAAAGATTTCCCTCTCAAGGGAAACACTGTTGTGCATGTTACAGCAGCGGCAACGAACAGTTTAGGCTATCCGATGAATGCCTTAGAAGGCAACGACGACAGTCAGGAGCCGCCGCAAGATCCTTATTCAACCAATACACTGGCAAAGCTAGAGGACGATGATCGTATTCGTGCCTCGGTTAATACAAATGCCGGAACCGCAGGTGATATCTACAGTACCGACAGACATTTTCTAGAGTTTGCCAGGCTCGAAATCGCCGGGAAGTGGTATTGTGTGAGTGATTACAAACAACTTCGGTTCTCGGCTAAATTCAAAAAGCTGAATGAAGCTGCTGCAAACAGGGATATCAACCAGGATGGAGATATGTTCGACGAAATCTGGGCAAATGATGGTAGCGAGACACGACGAAACAACGACTTTTGGCCATGAGACTAATTATTCTAATTGTAGTTTTAACCCCCTTCCTCTCCTTGTGGGGATCTCAGAAGGACGAGGTGCTACGTCTCAGTATCTTGGTTGACGAATCATCATTGGAACAGCCCAATTCTGAGCATTCCACTGCATTGGCAAAGCTAGTCGTGGAGCTTATTTCGAATGGGACGCCGGAAGACATCAAGGCTACGCTAGCCTCGGTACGATTAGACAAGCCATCTGGTCAGATCATTGCCACGGAGTCCATCCTTGCATTCAGGGAAAGCGACAACGCCGAGAGGCTGGCCTCCGCAGTCACCGGCTCAGCGAACTGGTCGCGTTCGATTTCAGATGAGCTTCCGAGGGGCAAGACCACGATCGAAAGGTTTAGGCTTCGGGTTGGCCGCCAGCTATTGCGAAAATTGGAACTTGATGACAGCGACTCGGCTAGTCTGACTCTGCTCGTCAAAGATGTTTCCAAATGGCTGCAAATCACTCTCGAACAAGCGTCGAAACAATCAACACCAGAAAAGCTTGAACTTATCGAACGAGTAAAGGCGTCGATCACAGGCGTAGAGCAGATCGCCAAAGACGCAGGGCAACCGCAATCGCCCGTGAATGCAGGAGCGCAACCAGAAGAGCGTAGCAGTGGCATTGGTTCATCAAAATTGGGCTGGTGGGCGGTATTTACTGTCACCGCAGTCGGCATTATCTTGATACTCACGGCAATCGTCAGGAAAAAAGGAAAAAGGAACTCTTCGTGAAGTTGTGTGGGTTGACGCGTGATTTGATGCTGGGGTGAACCAGTGTCGTGGAATGGATATTCGCCAGCAGTGTGTCAGAGAACACTACGGGATCCTTCTTGGCATTGAGCAGGAGTGGGTGGTCGAGCTCGTGGAAGCTAACTCAGTAGCCAAATGCATCAGGCATGGGCGCAGTGGTGCGAAAGCAAAGCACTGATGTGCCCCAAGGGCATGCCACATGTACTGACTACAATCATCTGCCAGAGCGCAGGTGGAGACATCTGAACGCCTGCGGATTTCCTTATTCAATGAGGGCGAGGGTAGCGGTTGACGGGCACACTTGAGCAGCAGAAAAGTCTCAAGCTTGACTTGCTAGCAACCACCCTTATACCATCAATAGATGGGGACAATACTTTCGATCTTGTAGGACTATATCGTGAGAAGGCGATCCGACTGAGATCGAAAATATTCTACAGATCTGAATCCATTTGGACTCCTCTCAAGCGTTTGGGGAGCCCAAGCATCACATCAAAGCTCCACTCCCTTTCGCCCAGTGTCCTTACAGCCTGAAACGTCAATTCAGCCCCCTGAATCAAATATGAAGCGCTTGGTCAATCACGAAGTAGTGGGCTTTGTTCCGAAGCGACCTCGCGTCACCGAACAAATTGGTCAGGAGCACTATGAACAAATTCGCAGCAGCAAGAATCTGTGTGCGGCTGCGTTGCTCATTGAAGAGCGTTTTAAGCTTGTAATAGACAATTTCTGGGAATGGGAAGTCGAGATGTTGAAGCACGCTCAGACTAATCTTTGAGGTGGACCCCGGAAATCGGACCAGTGCTGAAGTTGGAGTTTTGGAGTTGGGCAGGGCTGGAGTAAACCAGAACCTGAAACTCGAAAATGAAAGCCAAACGTAGAAGACACGACCCCGAATTCAAGGCCCGAGTGGCGCTCGAAGCGCTCAAAGGCCTCAAGACCATTGCCGAGATTGCCAAGGAGTACGACATCCATCCTGTGCAGGTCTCTGACTGGAAGAAGACGCTCCAGGCTGGGATGGCCGGGGTCTTTGGTCAGGACCATGGCCGTGCCGACCAGGAGGAGCACGAGCGCGAACGGGCCCAGTTGCACTCCAAGATCGGGGAGCTGGCCGTGAAAGTGGACTTTCTGCAAAAAAAGTCCAAACAGCTCGGCATCTGGAACGACCTGCCGGGCTGGTCGAAAAAGAACACCCCGTTTTGAGCATGAGAAGCCAGTGTGAACTGCTGGGGGTGTGCCGCTCGATGCTAGCCTATGAGGCGGTGCCTGAGAGCGGTGAAGACCGCCGAATCATGAGGTTGCTTGATGAGCTCTACCTCAAGGATCCGTGCCTGGGGACCCGTCGCCTGGTGAAGGTGCTGGAGCGCGACCACGGCTTCAAGGCCAACCGCAAGCGCTTGCAGCGGCTGCGACGTCAGATGGGGCTGGAGGCCATCTACTGTCGTCCGCGCACGAGCCAGCCTGGAGACGGGCACCGCATTTATCCGTACTTGCTGCGGGAGATGGCCGTGGAGCGTCCCGACCAGGTGTGGTGCGCCGACATCACCTATGTGCCCATGGCGCGAGGCCACGCCTATCTGTGTGCAGTGATGGACTGGCACACGCGCAAAGTGCTGGGGTGGCAGGTGAGCAACACGATGGATGTGAACCTGTGTCTTGAGGCGCTGGAGATGGCGGTGAGGGAGACAGGGAGCAGGCCGGAGATCTTCAACACCGACCAGGGCAGCCAGTTTACCTGTGAGCAATGGACCGGGCGGATTGAAGAGCTGGGAGCGCGCATCAGCATGGACGGCAAAGGGCGGTGGATGGACAACGTGTTCATCGAACGGCTGTGGCGGAGCGTGAAGTACGAGGAAATCTACATACGCGAACATGGCACCATCCTTGAGCTTGAGCGGGGGCTGGCCCGGTGGTTTGAGCGCTACAACACATGGCGTCCCCACGAGGCCCTGGGCTACCAGACACCTGAGCAAGCCTACAAGGGCATTGCGAAGCTGCCTGCGACAGTGCCGAGGATGCCCATGGCTCTTGCCGCATGAACACACCAAGCGGCCTTCCAGAGCCCGCTTGGATGCCCCCCAGGGGCGGCGGTCCGACCGAAGGGGTTGTTGCACTTCAGGCTCTCCGCTTCGCTCCGAGCCTTTCGTTACACAACCCCATCGGTCGGAAGTGCAATGAGGAAGTTGACATCAAGACAGAACCAAACTAACCCAATGAACAGCCAGCCCACCATAGCTTAACTTCCAGCAACTCTGGCCGAAGAACGGGGTCCACCTCACTTCTATGGAGCGACCAAGGGCATGACGAGGCGATGGCGCAACGACTGGATCTTGATAGACGTTTGGTCAACTTGCTAAGTTCGTTCCGACTTTAAAACGATCAGACGGCGCGGAGCATGAGCGAATTTTTTGGTAAAAACAGCTTAGAAGCGGATTCTCTCAAACAATTCAAAGGTGAGCTATATGACCAAACTTTTGGTTACCGTGTAATTGAAGCTCTGCGAAATCATGTTCAGCACTGCGGGCTGCCAGTTCACACGATCACATACAATTTCAGCCGTGAACCTGCGAAAGACGCAGAATATATTAGACAAACGGTGGCACCTATGCTCAGCCACACCGAGCTTGCGCTGAATGGAGATTTTAAATCCAGTGTGTTGCAGGAGTTGCAAAAAAATTCGAAGGATTTAGATCTGAGAGTCCCGGTCAGGGAGTATATATCGTGCTTGATTTTGATTCACGGGAAAGTTCGTGAGTTGATTTCTGGTGTGGTCAATGATGCTCGCACCAAATACAATGCAGCCATTGAACAATTCACGATCATGAATGGCGAGCTTGTCGAGTTTGCGTGGTTCCAAATCTGCAATGAAATGGGAGAGAGACTTGAGAAATTCGACTTGGTTTCAGAATTCCTCACACTCTACGACAAACTGTACAAAAGAAATTCCGGAGTTCACGACCTGCGCAGGAAGTACGCTTCTGGCGCCACTCATAAACCACTCTGGGTATAGAGGGGCGGTGACGACAGCTTTCTTCGAGTGCGGAATGTCATGCGGACACGATAATCCGCTCCCTACGTCATAGCTCGACAGAAGGAATTGACCATGTGCTGACATCACTAGAACTCACATGTGTCGAATTTGCAGACACATGCAAATCGGGAGTGAAACTGCTGCGGCAGGCGTTGCGGCTGCTTCATGAGCCTCAGTTGAACCGTGCAAATCCTTGTAGTGATGGCGAGGTTCCGGATGAACGCGCGTTGGTGATAGAGTCGGGGCTTTGAACCATATTAGCTCCATTCTCGGGTGGTGTATTGTTGCGATATCGCAGGCTTTCAGCTGGAACGAGTTGGTGGGTTGCCAAATCCTGAAAACTGGTGGTAAAACCGGACATGCGATTTTTCACATGCTTCTTAAGTGGCTGGCTGCTGGCCGCGGTGTTGAGTGCGGCGGAGACGCCGGAGGATGACTTGCAAAGGGCCCAGGAGGAGATCGCGGCTGGCAAACCGCAGGATGCGGCACGCACTCTGGACCGGCTGATGAAACGCCCAGAGCTGAATGACGCGATGCGGGAGCGGGTGATCCGGGTGCAGATGGACGGGCACCTGTTGGAAGCGGCCGCGACCTCTGCGGAAAGATTGGTGAAGCGGTCGGGTCAATCGCCACCGAAGGTCGCGCACCAGAAACTTCTGGAGGAGGTGATGACGGCCCATGTGAAGGAGCTGGATCGCATACTGGCGATGAAGACCTGGGCGGATGTGGGGCAGAGTGAATACGATTTCTCCAGCAGCCTGCCCGGTGTGATGCGCCGTGCGATCAAGGTGGACCGGGCCAAGACGGAGGCGGTGCTCAAGCATGCTTATGCCCTGCTGAAACAGAGTCCAGAAGAACAGAACACCATCCAGGCGGGCAGTCGGGAAGGGCCTGCAAACCAGTATCTGATGAAGATGGGATGTGTGCCACAGCTCATGCGACAGGTGCTGGAACTGGCCGACGCTTCAGGGGTCTCGCGCACGACGGCATGGAGCTCCCAGTATTTCGCCCAGATGCAGGGGGAGGAGAAGATGAGAGACGTCGCGCATGCATTCAGCATCCTTCAGGGAACTCCCGTGGTGGCGGATGTGGGTGAGTTCAGAGACATCGCCTTGCGGGGATCTTCGTGGGAAACGGCGTTGGGCGAGATCGCCTCCTGGTTCCGCTGGGATCAGTACAGCGATCTAAAGAAGCAGGTGCTGACGGAGCTGGCCTCCCGCCAGCCCCGCACCTTTGGCTCTGAGCTCACCGGGTGCCTCATCGGTGATGAGGAGGACAACCGGATGATGACGGCTTTTCTCAAGCGGCGTCGCGAAGCCCTGGGCCGGCTGACGGATGAGGCCGCGAGCAATCTGCTCGCGCTGCTGGGTACGAGGTATTACGCCATCACTTCCCCGGTACCGCTTGATCCGGCGTTGAAAGAGCTGCTGAATCCGCTCCTGGAAGCAGAGACCTGGCATCTGGACTCTGTCCGGTTCACCTGGAGGGCGATGAAAGGGTTCGATGAACTTAAGCTTGATCCCCGTTCTGCGGCATTGGAGGCGCATCACAGCTTCCGGCGGCTGGCAGTCCGGGATCAGGGTCTGGCCCGGCAGTTTCTTGAGGATGGGTTGCGGCTCTTCCGGACCTTGCCGGGCAAAGAGGGGGAGAATGGGGCCAGGGAGCTGCTGCAGGAGGCGGCCAATGAGCCTGAGATGCTGGATGCAGTGCTGAAGCTCGCTGCACGCGAAGGCTTCACCCAGCAGGGAGACTGGCTTTCCACCACCTTGTTCCGGGCCTGGCGTCCCGGGGATCACGTGCCGCAGCCGCAGCGCCTGATCACGTTTTTGGAAGCGGCGGGCGTCCTGGGGAATGCCAGCGATTTTACCCGGTACTGGCGTGTGGATGAGCCGCATGACAAGGGCTTTGTGAAGCGCATCCTGAGCACCTTCGCAGGCCGCCCCAGCGCGGGGAAAGTCTTTCTGCCTGTGTTGATGGCCCAAAAGCCTCGCACGTTTGGCGCGGATGTGCTGCAAGCGTTGCTCAATCCGGTGTATGAGCGGAATCTGACCCAGGTGGTGGCGGAATACCGGACTGAGTTAGAAACGCTGCCTGCGGACCGTCAGGCGGAGCTGGCTCGCTTTTTGACCCTCTGGGTCAGAGATCTGGATGCTCTGGCTCTAGCGGCCCCCGGACTTGCTGCCGGGCTGAAGCTGCATCAGTCAGAGAAGAATGAATCGGCACAGAGCCTGGTGGATCGCATCCTCAATGCCGCGCAGATGAAGGAGCTCTTTGATGGCAGTTCGCCCCACGACATGGAGATGCGCTCTGGTACGGGGTTGCCGTCTGGCCGTTCCGGGGCCGTCATGATCAGGGCCGCAGAGGCCATCGCCGCCGTTCACGCCAAGGATCCCAAGCGGGCTGGGGAGGCTTTCCAGAAGCTGACCCAACTGGTCGAGAGCGGCGACAACATGAACCTGCCTGCCACCACGAAACTTCAAAGCGGCTCCGTGGGGGCGTGGCTGCTGGTCGCGGCGGATCACCCGCAACTCCTGCCGTGGGTGGTGCAAACCGCGAACCGTATCTCCGCCAATCCCGAGTTCATCTGGATGCAGCGGGTGGAGGAGCGCATGTTCCCGGCGGCAGGTTTCCTCGATCCCAAGGCCGCGGTGCGGGTGCTGGAGAAGTATCAGCTGCTGGTGCAGGCTGACCAGTTTTCCCCGCTGGTCTTTGCCCCGGGGCGGCATCAGGCAGAGATGGTGGTGCGGCGCATCCGTGCCTTGCCCCCGGAGACCCGCGCGGCGCTGGCGGTTGAACTTCAGAAACGGCAGCCTGCCACGTTCGGTGCGGACTTCTTCGCCTCGTTGTGCCAGAAAGACCTTGAGGGGGCCTGTGCCGTGTTGAATGGCAGGTCGGCGGACATCGAGCGGGTGGATGGCGGCAGGAAGCAGATGCTGCTGCTTTCCCTGAACAGCGTCTTTCCCGGCCTGCTCAAGGACAAGTTTGAGATGCCGCGCGAGGGAGCGCTGGGTCTGCTGCTGAAGCATGAGGATGAACTGGAGCTGAAGTATCTGGAGGCCTTGCGTGCCCGCACAGCTCCGGGTTCGATGTTGCAACCACTCCGGGGCGTCTCCTCTGTGACCGGCAGGGAGCTCCGCAGGCTGCTCGATGCGGGAGACCGGGCGACGGCGGAGTCCTTCTTTGAAATGGCTGTGATGAGTGGATCCTCCGCGTCCCACGCCGAGCCCCATCGCATGGCAGTGTTCGTGCTCAATCCGGTGCCGGCCTCCATCCGGGTGCAGACGTTGTTGCGCGACGGGCGCGCCCGGATGGCCGGCTTTGTGTGGCAGCGGCTGCATGCCGACACTACGGGGCAGCCCGGCGTTCCGGGTCCTTCCGTGGCCTCGCTGGCGGCAGACGGACTGCATGACTCCTGGCTGGATGCCGGGGGGTGGGCAGACGCGGCCGGGGCGGCCCGCAGCATGGTGGCGGAGTTTGCCTCCGGGTTCAAGGATGCACAGCCAGTGGCGGCGGCACCGGTGTTGGGTAGTTTCATGAATCTTGTGCCTGAGCCATCCCGGAAGGAGATTCTGGCGTGGGCGCTGGCAGACCCGGGAAGCGGGCCGGAGGGCGCGTTGATCCGCGAACTGGCGGTGGCGGGTGCCTTTCAGCAGGCCCTCCAGAATGGCGACAAGGCGGGCATGGCGCGCGGGTGGGCGCACTATGCGGGCAAGCTGGCGGAAGCCCCGCGCCAGCAGCTCGGCCTGGCCGTTTATTGGTGCCAGCAGGCTGCTCCCGGGCAGGTGCCTTCCTCGCTGGTCCTCCCGGCCACACGGACGGCGGTGGAGTGCTGGAAGCGGGGGCACTATCTGCCCGTGGCAGAGTTTGCCGTGATGTTTGAGGCTTTTGCCACTGCATCGGGCGGCGCAGAGTGGGAGGCGGTTGCGCAGGAATTTGCCACGGAGTGGAAGAGCCATGCGCGGAATGCCGTGAAGGGCCGGATCACTTCCATTCAGCCGGACTCCGTGCATGCCACGCTGGGCATCCTGGCAAGGCTGGGAGACACCGCGGCGCTGGACCTGTGTGAGCAGGTGAACAAGTCTCCCTACGCACAGGAATCCTGGCCCGTGGCGGTGCTGGCCGCGCGGGGTCAGCCAGCGCGTGCCGCCGCGCTGCTCAGTGCGGGGTGGCACCGCATCGCGCCCGTCAGCCCCAAGTTTGTGCGCGAGGTCCCGGCCAGCCCGCTGCCGGGCAAGGATGTTGTGGCCGCCTTCGCCAGGGCCTTCCAACCGGAGCAGAGTGAGTTGGCTTTGTTGGGCGAGTTCGCCTTGCTGCAAGACTCACGGCCCCGAGGTGAGCAGAGGCAGGACGCTGCGGCGGCAAAGCAATGGGATGACCTGATGGCAGACTTTGTGAATCGTGTTGCCGGGACTCCGGCGCAGGAGGCCTCCGTGCGCAGAACTCTGCTCGCCCTGATCTTGCGAACCAGCCCAAGGCACCTCGCGCGTCTGGCTCCGCAGATCGCCGGGCAGGCTGAGCTGGCCGTGCCGGGGCTGGAGAAGTACCGGCCAGACGCAGCGGAGGCCTGGCCGGTCGAGATCCTGGCCCTGCATGCCGCGGCACGGCTGCTGGACGGGGCTGAGACCTCGGTTGTTTCCCAGGACCTGCGGCTTGTCAGTGACATGTTGCGCGGATCCAGTGCTTCCACGAGCGCCTCGTCCCGGAGCCGGGCCTCCCTGCACTACTTGATGAGGCTGGTGGAGGCTTTGGCCCCCGCCTGGCCTGATTTGTCCAGCGAACGCCGGAATGCCGTGATGTTGGTCGTGGCGGAGAGCCTGCCCACCTCGTCTTCCGCTATCTCCTCCCCAGAACTTGAGTCACTGAAGTGGCTGGTAGATACCTGGAGGGAGGCTTCCGGACAGCCGCCGCTACAGACCGACGCCAAGCCTTCCACCGGCCGGTTTGCGACGCCTACGCTGATCCGGCTGAAGGAACTGGTGGCCCAGATGGGGGCGGAAGGGAAGTCCCGTCTGCCGGTGGATTTCCGGTTGAAGTGGACGCTTGCAGTGCTCAACCGGCCGGAAATGCAGGTCGATTTGACCCAGCCATCATCGTCACTGTCGGGGGTTCTCGCCTCGCTCTCCCTGATCAGTACCGAGGAGGCGGTGGCCGCTGCGGGCCAACTCGTTGACGGCTTGAACCAAGGTGGTCGCACCGGTTATGATCTCGCCGCCATGGCGTTCGCGACGGCAGGGGCGCAGAAGGCGCTGGAGATGATGGAACTGGCCGGGCGTGAGGCGCAGGGGCCTCCAGGCACCGCACCAGGCCAGACAGTGCCAAGCGGTGAGGCCATGCAGCTGCGCAAGGCTGCGCTGCTGATCAAGCTGGGGCGTGCTCAAGAAGCGCAGATCCTGTTGAACGGAGTGCCGGATACGTCCCCGGTGCCGGGCAAGAAGGGGCTCGTCAATCTGGTGGCCAAGGCACCGCCTTCTACGCCTGTGAAGTGAGCTATGACGGACCGCTGCCGGTGGGGAAGCCGCTTCCGGGCGTGAGTACCTCGCCGGGTTTGGGCTCGCCTGAGGGTTCTGTGGGAATGGCGGGTTTGCTCTCTCCGGGCTCAGGCAGGACGTTGTTGGGCTGGGGTGGCTCAGGAGGCGTTGGGGGCTTGCACTGGCACAGTGCCAACAAGGAGGTGGCGATCACCGCGGAAAGGAGCTGGGTCTTCATGAAGCAGGACGGGGTTCTCTGAGAGATCGTCTTGCCCTGGCTGGGTGGTTCCCTTCCCCATCCATCAGCCCAGCAATGGGGCCAGCACAAACCAGAGCATGAAGGCGAGGGCGCGGAACAGCAATCCGTCGATGCGCCCGGCATGCGGACGCGCCAGATAGTCCAGCAGGCCGCGGGAAAGCCAGCCGGCATGCAACACCAGGGGCAGCGTGAGCCACCAGCCGCTGAAAGGGATGAGGGCCAGGTGCAGCAGGGTGGCGGTCACGGTCATGGCCAGGGCCACCTTGGTCACCGTGCGTCTGCCGAGGCGGACGGCCAGCGTATTCTTGGCCACCGCAACGTCTGCCTCCAGATCCGGCAAACCTGCCAGCAGGATGGCCGGCAGCACGGCAAAGAACAGGGGGGCGGAGAGTGCCCAGGGGATCAGGTTGGTCATCGAACCCGCCTGCGAGGCGTAGCCAATGAGGAGCACAATCACACTGTGGGTGAGGGCCACGGTGAGTTCTCCCAGCCCTCTCGAAGCGAGGCGGAGCGGGGGGGCGCTGTAGCTGAGGCCCAGACCAAGTGCGAGGCCCAGCAACAGTGCGAGCGGACCGCCCTGGGCCGGGCCGGCAAAACAGAGTGCTGCCATGGTCGCGAGCAACACGCCGAGCGCGAGATTCCGGCCGCGCAGCAGTCGCGGGATGCTCATGCGGCCCTCTACCAGCACGCGGGAGCCGCCGGTGAAGGGGCCGTGGTGTTTATTCCTCGAATCCGTGGGCAGGTCGTGCCACTCGTTGGTGAGCACGGAGATGAACTGGGCCATGGCCACCCCCAGCAGGGCAAGCAGCAACGAGCCCCAGTGCAGAGGGGCGGCGTTGAGCTTCGTTGCGGTCAGGGCACCGAGCACCACTGCCAGCGCGGGGAGGAGTTGGAAGTGGAGCCGGGCAATGTCTGTCCAGGCTCTCAGGGCGGGGCGCCAGCCCGTGCGGTGCCAGGCTTCAGCTTCACGTCCACATTGGGCGGACTCATCCAGCCAGCGGGACCGGGTGGCCGGAGTGCTGCCGCGTACGGGGGCCATCAGGATGATGCGAGGGTGCTTGATGCCGCAGAAGCCCAGGGTGGCATCCCGCACAGCCCGCACTGCCGGGGCTCCCAATACGGTGCGGAACACCCATTGTGGGGTGTCCATGGTCATCAAAAGATCAGCAGTGCGTCCGCCTAAAAGACCCTCCCAACCGCCCTCCTCCCGCTCCCGGAAGGCAAACTCCGGCCGGAAGACACGATCCAGAAATCCCTTGAGCAGCGCGGGTACAGAGCCCCACCACACCGGGGATACGATCACGAGATGATCCGCGTCGAGAATCTCCTGCTGCACTGCCTCCAAGGCTGGCTCGAGGGGTTGGCCCCGTTCATTGGGGTCAAACTCCAGCTCATGCAGCCGGATCATTTTCACAGGGTGTCCGGCGGCAAGCGCAGCGTCGGCGTAGGCCTCAGCGATTCCTTCACACAGGCTGCCGTCGCGGGGGTGGCCGCAGATGACGGCCATCCGCATCTTCTCCACCGTGGGAGGGAAAGCCAGCGGCTCGGCGGTGGCAAAGAGGAGATTGGGCTCAGAGAGTTCTGGAGGGGGCTCGGGGGCCAGTGGCGTGTTGAAGGGAGTGGGCAGTTCTCCCTGATCTGTCGCCTCCTCTTCATCAAGGGTGAAGATGCTGGTCGTTTTCAGCATCTCCTCCTCTGGCGCGACGCCAAGCGACGCTTCGCCCACCTCCGCAGCCACTTCGGCGGCTTCCGCTTCATCAGCTCCCGCCAGACGGGGGATGCGGATTTTAATGGGTGGGCTGTCGTCGGTCGCCTCGCTCATGCCTGGGAAGCTATTCTTCGAGGCTTGGGCCAGTTTCGACCTTCACGAACTCCTCCGGGGAATCCAACGGCTTGTTGAGTTCCTCTGGGGGCCAGTCGTCTTTTTCGATATCAATCATGGCAATGTTCCTTGTATGCTTAAGACATCGGCAGCGGAGAAAGTGCTGGATGGGAGTGGAATAGTTTTTGTTAATTAGTTATCAATCATTCAGTATCAACCGGTCCCACCTCCGGATTGCGCAAACTTTAGAACTTTTTGCGTATCACCCGGCGGAGGCTGGACATTCACCTGAAGTGCCGGTTTGCATGAGGCGCAGTCAAACTGGCGGCCTCATTTCCCGCGAAGACCATCCACCCACCCACCGTAGTAAGTCATTCAAGCACAGGCGGTCCACAGCCTGCTTCTCCCCTCAACATGAACACATTGCCACCTTCGTCTCCCGCTTCCGCCCAGGCCCGCACTTCCCGGCGGCACTTCCTCAAGACCAGTGCTGCTGCCTTGCTGGGGGCACCGTTTGTCACCAGCGGCCTGCGCGCTGCTTCTCCGAATGGCAAACTCCGCCATGCGGCATTCGGTGCCAGTGGCATGTCCTATGCGGACATCAGCTCCCTGTCGAAGCACCCGAAGTGGGAGTTGGTGGCCGTGTGCGATGTGGACACGTCCAAGTTCGACCGCATCAAGCAGGAGTTCCCCAATGCGCGTCTGTACCAGGACTGGCGAGAGCTGCTGGCCAAGGAAGAGGGGCAGATCGACAGCGTGAACGTCTCTGTGCCTGACCACATGCACGGCCCGATGATCCTGCCGTGCATCGCCAAGGGGCTGCATGTCTATGGCCAGAAACCGCTGACCCAAAACCTCTATGAGTGCCGTTTGGTCACCGAGAAAGCCAGGGCCAAGGGGATCGTCACCCAGATGGGCATTCAGGTGTCCTCCTCTTTCACCGAGCGCATGGCGGTGCAGATGATCCAGGATGGTGCGATTGGGAAAGTGAAGGAAGTGCACACCTTCTCCAACAAGAAGTGGGGCGATATGGCTCCCGTACCGGAAAATGCGGACCCTGTGCCGGACGCTTTTGCCTGGGACAAGTGGCTGGGCGTCGCTGCTGACCGGCCGTTTATCAAGGGGTACTACCACCCTGGCAACTGGCGCAAGCGTCGTGACTTTGGCACGGGCACTCTGGGCGACATGGGCTGCCACATGTTCAGCGGCTGGTATCGTGCGCTGAATCTGACGATGCCTCTCAGCGTGACCTCCACGGGCACGCCTCCTCCCAACGCCACCAACTGGGCCATCGACGGCAAGGTGGAGTACCTGTATCCCGGCACGGACTTCACGGCAGACAAGACCGTGAAAGTAACCTGGTACGATGGTGATCAAATGCCGCCGACCGAGGTGCAGCAGGCCATTGAAGGCAAGTGGCCGGGCCAGGGCAGCATCTACATCGGCACGGATGGCGTGCTCCTCTCCGCCCATGGAAGCACTCCCACGCTGCATGCCAAAGAGAAGTTCAAAGGCTACAAGTATCCCCGTCTCGAGCCCCGGGACCACTGGGGTGAGTTTGTGGATTGCGCTCTCGCTGGTGGTGGCAAGAAGCCCAGCGCGAACTTTGACTACAGCGGTCCGATGACGGAGGCGGTCTTGCTGGGGTGCCTGGCATCCATCTTCCCGAACAAGACGCTGGAGTGGGATGCTCCCACTCAGACCTTCAAGAACTCGCCTGAAGCGACTGCGTTTGTGAAACGCAGCTATCGTGCGGGCTGGGAACTGCCGGCGTAGAGCTGGACTAGAGAGGGAGTCGATCTGCTGAGGGTTGGCTCCGTCCAATACGGGCCACGGAGCCGCGTTGGTGCGGCACATGGTCAGGCCATGCTGGCTGTGGAAGGACGAGATATCGCGTGCGGCGAACGGTTGCTGTGGCTTGGTGAAGTCAATTCCCGCATTGCGATGCCTCCATGCCCGCTTCATAGGGATGGATGCCTTCTTTTCCCAGACTCGACCAGTTGCTTGCTTCACTTGGCTACGGTACCCGCCGCGAGGTGCGCAACATGGTGGATCGCGGGCTCGTGAAAGTGGGTGGGGTGGTGGCAGAAGACTTTGACGCCCGGGTGGATCCGACGACGGTGACGGTGAAAGGGGAGCCGCTCGATGCGCCCTTTGGGTTGGTGGCGGTGTTTCACAAGCCGGTGGGCTATGTCTGCAGCCATGCCAGCGATGAAGGTCCCACAATCTATGACCTCCTCCCGAAGCGCTGGCCCTTTCGCAATCCCACGGTGACCAGTGTGGGCAGGCTGGACAAGGACACGAGTGGCATTCTGTTGCTGACGGACCAGGGCAAACTGGTGCAGAAGTGGACCTCACCCAAGTCCGAGATGGACAAGGTGTATGAAGTCACGGTGGACCGGCCGCTGGAGGAGCGCCTGATCGGAGTGTTCGCCGAGGGCACGCTCCTGTTGGAGAGCGAAAACAAACCGTGCCTGCCGGCGAAGCTGGAAATCGTGGATGCTCTGCATGCCCGGCTGACCCTGCAAGAGGGGCGTTACCATCAGGTGCGCCGCATGTTCGCCAGCCAGGGCTGGCATGTGGAGGCCCTGCACCGGTCGCGGTTTGGTGAGTATGAGCTGGAGGGCTTGGAGGTGGGGCAGTGGCGGGTGCTGCCGGTTTAGGGCGGTGCGTCGGTGCGTCGGTGCGTCGGTGCGTCGGTGCGTCGGTGCGTCGGTGCGTCGGTGCGTCGGTGCGTCGGTGCGTCGGTTGGGGTTCGAGGTAATTGTGAGGGTTTGGGGTGTGATGGGGAAGTGCGATCCTGACCGCGTAAACGCGGAACTCCAACCCTGCTGTTGGGACGGAGAGGGTTGGAGTTCCGCATTTATGCGGTGAAGCTCTTCAAAGAACCTGTGGGATGCGTAAGCCGATGGATGTCCTTGAATCTCAGGACATCCATCACCTTGACCTCTGACGCACCGACGCACTGACGCACTGACGTACTGGCTACTAAGCGAGCGCCGCGCGCAGCTCCTTGAGCACGTCCAACGTCTGCTTGATGCCGTCCATCTCGCTGGCTTTTACGCCTTCGTGTTCGATGCCAATGTAGCCGTTGTACCCGGCACCGATCACGATCTTGAGGATGCGCTCAAAATCGAGCGTCAACTCACGACCTTCGCGACGGTCTTCGGTGTAGAATTTCCCTGCGCCGGTGTTCCAGTCGTAGGCTTTGGCGCTGACGGCCTGCTTCACCCAGGGCATGAATTCACGCATGCCTTGGTAGGGATTGTAGAGCTCGCCGGCATCCCGGTTGGTGTAGAAGTTGCCGAAGTCTGGGAGCACGCCTACGCGCGGGTGGTTGACCGCTTTCATCACACCGGTGAGCCACTTGCCGTTGGAGGAGGTGCCGCCGTGGTTTTCCACCACGACAAAGAGGCCGCGCTTGTCGCCTTCCACGCACAGGGCGTGCAGGCCGTCTGCGGCCAGTTTCATCTGCTCCTCGGCGGGCAGCTTGGGGTTGCTGGCGGCATTCACGCGGATGCTGTGGCAGCCCAGGAAGGCGGCGGCATCCAGCCACTTGAGGTGGTTTTCCACCGTCAGCTTGCGCTTGGCCTCATCTGGATCGCCCAGATTGCCTTCGCGGTCGCACATGATGAGCAGGCCTTTCACGCCCTCGCCTTCCTGGCGCTTCTTCATTTCGCCCAGGTAGGCCTGGTCCTTGGCCTTGTCGAAGAACATCTGGTTCACGTACTCCACACCATCAATGCCGAAGCTGCGGGCCACCTTCGCGAAGTCCAGGTGGTCCAGCGGCTCTTCCCCGCCGCGCTTGAGGATGCGCTTGTTCAGGGACCATTCGGCCAGCGAGATCTTGAAGAGCTCCTTCTTGCCCTCGGCAGCGGAGACCACGGGGGCGGCAGCCAGAGCAGCGGCGGAAGCGGTCGCCAGTTTCAGAAAGGAGCGACGGGACGGGGAGGGACGATGCGGTGTCATGCGACCTGCATTGAATGCCAGTCGCGGCAGGGATGCAAGCTTCCACCGTGCCCGGGCACGCCTGGCTCGTTGTCAGGACATTGCGGCGGGTGGCTCAGATTTCTGTGTCCAGAATGCGGGAGATCGGCTTGAATCTGCGTCCCTCGCTCTCGCGTCAGACCGTCATGCCCAAGCCCCCTCACAAGACCTACCTCGACTTTCTCCGAAAATCGTTTGGCCGGCATGATGTCGTCCTCAAGCATGCGAGTCCCCAGGGCGGGCGGGAGGTGTCTGTCTATGTCTTCCGGAACTTTCCGGAGCCCGGCATGATCACGGGTGTGACCTACGGCTTGAGTCAGGAGGCGGCCCCGAATGAGGAGGTGGGGCAAGCGCGGCGGGAACTCATGATCTCTGTGGAGTCAACCGACACCCTCTGGGCCTGGAATGCTGCTTATTTTGCGGCGGAATTTCGCGGGCAGCGCGGTTTTTTGAACGGGGAGATGTTTTTTGCGGATGAGCCGCTCGCCAGCGATACCCGCATGGATGGCCTGCTGGTGTATGCGCCCAGCATTCTGCGTGCGGAACAGGCGAGGGTGAGGACGCCGCAGGGCGTGATCCAGTTCACCCAGCTCTATCCCATCTACCGGAGTGAGCTGGTGGTCTATGAGCGCTACGGTCTGCCCGCGCTGTGGAATCATCCGGGGTTCGAGATCTACAATCCCAAGCGCGAGCCGGTGGTGATCTGAAAAACGGCAAACGCCGCCGGGGTCACGGCGCTCGCCGGAGGCTGCCCCTGACGGCGTAGTAGGTGGGGAGTTCCAAGTCGCCCACGTCATCCAACCGCTGGATCTGGGCCAGGCCGGGATTCAGCGTGCAGGCGGCATCCCAGTCTAGGAGAGTGGCTTCCCAGCGTGTGCCCGGCTCCAGCCCATCTGGCGCGGCGGGTTTGCGATCCCGGAGGTGATCTGAGTACAGCAGGGCCTTTTGCGCCGGCAGGCCCGGCGCTGGGGCGAGCTCGACCACGAAAGACCTGAGCACCGCAGGGTAAGGGGTCTCGTGCGGGGCGCTGGCCCTTGAGGTCTGTAGAATCTTGAACCTGCGGTTCGAGGAGGGGCCGGACTGGGGGTGTGGCGGAGCCGGTGATCCGGGCTCCCCGGCAAAAGTCAGCCGGTCCAGATGCAGCGGCGGCCAGGCCTCCAGCGGCAGCAGCAGGCAGCGTTCTGCAAACACCATCAGCACTGTCTGGCGGCTGGCACCATAGCCGGGCAGCATCTGGCAGCGACGGATGAACTCCCGCCGACAGGCGGCCGGACCGCCGCCGCTGATGGTGATGACATCCACACGGTGCCCTACGGCGCGTGCCACTTGCGAGGGGAAGCCCCCATGCACCCTGGCCTTGGAGGAAGGGGCCTCTATGGCATCAAACTCGTCGATGCCGTTGCTGTCGCAGAGCAGGGTCGAGGGGTTGCGGGCTTCCACCGGGTTTTGGGAAAGTACGGAAATCTGGAGGAGTGGAGGCGGCGTAATGGCATGCCGGCTGGGGGGCATCCACTCCCGGATGAATGCCTTGTCCGCAGGCGTGAACGATCCGGCCTTTGGGGCCAAGAGGGAGGCGACTGTGGCGGCCCCCACCTCTGCCCCCAGGGGCGTCCAGTGACTGTCGCCGTGGAAGTAGCACAGGGTGCCCTCTGTAGCGGCCTGACCCAGGGGACGGCTGAGATCCACAAACTCGATCCCGGCGGCACGCAAGGCCTCACCGAAAGCCCGGAGCTGGAGTGAGGCGTCACCTGGTTGTGGGCGGGGACCGGTCTCATCCAGCCCTGGCACCCGATCGGGGTGGATCGCATAGGCTGCGGGCACCGGCATGAGAATGAGACGGATGCCTCGTGCCCTGAGGAGCTGGTGAAACTCCACGAGGGAGGCTGTTTTTTCCAAGTACCGTGAGGTCGGGGCATTCAAGCAGGAGAGGCATTTTTTGTAGAGGCGGAACTCCTCTGTGGCCGGAATGAAATCCTCTCGTGGCCAGAGATTGGCGCGCAAGAGCGCAGCGCTGCGGGCGCGCAGGGCATTGATCCCGGCGAGCTGGGTGGGGGACAGTGTTTTGACAACCGCCGCGAGGTCAGGGTCCTGCTCTGCAGGAAGGTGGGCGGACTGCAGCCAGAGGGTGCCCAGCTGTCGCACCGCCGGCCATTTCCAGATGACGCCGGCAGCCAGCACCAAGAGCCCCAGCAGGAACAGCAGGCGGAGGGGGGGCGGACGCTTTCGGGAGCCGGGACTCATGTGCAAGAGCTAAACCCGGCTGGGGCGCTAGCGCAATGCGCCAGACAAAACACCCGGCCAGGAACAAGGTCCTGACCGGGTGCGGGTGCAATCAAACCCGGAGCCACCGGATCGGAAAAGGGAGGTGGAACTTAGAACTTCCAGGTCACGCTGGCACTGACGTTGAACGGCTTGCCGGGGAGCACGTACAGGGCGTCATAGGCGCCTACGAAGTGCCGCTTGTCGAACACGTTGTTGAAGTTAACCTGCACACGGAAGTCATCGCGCTCGTAGTAGAGGGCGGTGTCCACGATGCCGTAGCTGGGGAGGTCAAACGTGTTGTACGTGTCGCCGGACTGGCTGCTGTAGTAGCGGCCGCCCACGCCCACGCCGAAGCCCTTGAGAGGGCCGTCCTGCACGGTGTATTTCAGCCAGGCATTCACGGAGTGTTCCGGCACGCCCTGGAGCGGGGTGCCCACCGGGATGTCGTTGTCCTTGGTGACCTCGGCATCGATGTAGGAGTAGGCGGCGCTGAGCGTCAGTCCCGGGGCCAGCTCGGCCGCGGTTTCGAACTCGAAGCCACGGCTGCGCTGCTCACCGCTAACAGTGGCGTCGAAGAGATCCGGGGTGGCGAGGTTCGAGGTGGCGACATTCTCACGGGTCAGCTGGTACACGGAGAGCAGGCCGGTGACGCGCCCTTCCAGCAGGTTGTACTTGATGCCCGCCTCCCAGTTTTCACCTTCCTCGGGATCCACGGCAGAGCCGGTGGCGTCAGTGGAGAACCACTGCGGCTTGAAGGAGCGGCTGTAGTTGGCATAGACGGCAAGGCCGGGGCTGAACTCATAGGTGAGGCCGGCCTTGGGGGTGAAGGCGTCCTTGTCATCCTCCACTCCGGCACCGGTTTCATACCAGGCCTTGTCATAGCGGCCGCCGAGCGTCAGCGTGAGCTGGTCCGTGAGCCTGGCGTGCTCCTGGATGTAGAAGCCCAGGTTGGAGTACTCCGTACGGCTGGCGGTGTTGAAGCCGTAACCGGGGATGGTGCCCTGGTAAACGGGGCGGAACATGTCGATCGCGAAGTACGAGCCGGGATCGTCATAGTTGATCTGGCTGGACCGGTCCCGGGACTCAGACCAGTAGTAGTCCACCCCCAGGGTGACCGTGTGTTTCACCGAACCCGTCTCGAACCGGGCATCGAGCGCCGTATCCACGGCGAAGCGGTTCATCTTCTCCGAGTAGTCGTACGGGTACTGGTAGAGGGTGCGGCCATCTGGATCGAGATGGGAGTTGTAGAGCATGTCGTTCCAGTCCTGCTCCATGCGGCTGTACACCAGGTTCTGGCGGATGGTGAAGACGTCATTGATCTCGTGCTCGAAGTCATAACCCACGCGGTAACGGCGGAAGTCGAACTCGTTGGTGCCGTTCCCGGGGAGGCCAAGGTAGCGGCTCACAGGCACCTCGCCAAAGGGGCTGTGCAAGACGGTGCCTACGGCGGGGAGCGGCATGGCGTTGTTCCCGGTGTCCTTCATGAAGCTGGCCAGGAGGGTCAGGCGGGTGGTGTCATCCCACTCGAACGTGATGGCGGGGGCGATGAAGACGCGCTCCGTGTCCACATGGTCCACATACGAGCCGGAGTTGTTGTACAGAGCGGTCAGGCGGGCGTAGATGCCCAGGCCGGAGTCCGTGGTGGGAGCGGCCACCGGCTGCACCTGCTTGGCCCCCTTGGCCGCCGGGGGAACGATCGCATTGCTGGTGGGGACCAGGAGGGGGATGTTGATATCGAACGTGCCTTCATACCGGTCCCAAGTGCCACCGGAGAATCCCAGTTCGCCAAAGAACTCGTGCTTGGGGCGCTTGCTGACCAGGTTCACCAGACCGCCCAGAGGGGCTTGCCCGTAGAGGGTGGAAGCTGGTCCTTTGATCACTTCCACCCGCTCCAGGCCATAAAGCTCAGGGCTGCGGCCGTAGTCGTTGCGGAGACCGTCCCAGAAGGTGTTGAAGGCGGAATCGAAACCGCGAATGCGGTAATAGTCCCAGCCTTCGTAGGTGCCGCCAACGGAAACGCCCGCGACGTTGCGGATGACCTCCTCCAGCTTGGTGGCATCTTGATCCCGGATAATGGCCTCAGAGAGGACTGAGACGGCCTGGGGTGTCTCAAGGAGAGGGGTGTCAGTTTTCAGCCCGCCGGTGGCGCTCACCGGAGCGGTGTAGGTGACGGCGGCGTCGCGGGTGGCGGACACGGTGACGGTGTCAAGTTCCGTGGCTCCTGCGGCAGGTGCCGGGGACGTGCTTTGTGCCAGGGCGGGAAGGCCCAGCAGCGCAAAGGCCGAAGTGTAAAGAAGGTGTCGTGGTTTCATGCGTGTTGTTGACTGGTGGTTGCCAGTGGTACCAGCAGACCCGCGATGGGGAGTTCGAGGCTGCCAGGTGCAGATATTGCGTCTGCGTCTCAGCTTCAACATAAAACGCGGGGAGGAGTTGTGCGGAATTTCCGTCTTCTGCCTGCAATGGGGAATTGCTGTTGAAAATGAGGCATTTGCATCGACTTGCTCTCTTGCTGCGGACTTGCCCGGCGTTGCCATTGGTGCCACTTTGATGAACATGGATGCCGATTCCGCTCTGGCGGTGCTGCCTGCGCCTACCCCCGAAAATCTGTACCCGCCCTGTCGTCACGCGGGTTTTTTCGCCTACGGGGAGAGCTACCCCTTCCAGTCAGCGGCGGCGGATTTCAGTCTGGTGAATGCCTCCTGGCTGGCAGATGCGTCCCTGCTGGCGTATGACCCTGAGGAGGGCTACCTGAGTGAGGTCTGGGGGCAGGCAGGGTTTCGTCAGGTGCAGGTGCTGGATGGCCGCAGCTCGAGAGTGGTGGTTGCAGCGGGGCCGGATGCCATCATCGTGGCCTTTCGCGGCACCCAGGTGTTTTGGCCGGGGAGGCCCGCCGCCTTTGGTGCGGTCATGGCGGACTGGCTCACGGATGCACGCACCGGCCTGGTGGCCAGCGGTCACGGTGGGGAGGTGCACGAGGGTTTCAAGGCGGCGCTGGATCAGGTGTGGCAGCCACTGCACGAGGTGGCGGAGAAGCTCTGCAGCGAACATCCCGGGCGCACCCTCTGGGTCACGGGTCACAGCCTGGGTGGAGCGCTGGCCTCCCTGGCGGCGCAGCGCTGGGCAGAACGGGTTGCAGGAGTTTACACCTACGGTTCGCCCCTGGTGGGGGACGAGGGGTTCAGCCGCAGGTTCGCGGCCCCCTGTCACCGGTTTGTGCACCAGGCGGACCTCGTCACGGAGGTGCCGCTGTTTGGGCTGCGGCTGGCGCTTCCGAGCGGTTGGTCGCGCTACGCGCACGTGGGCGTCCGCCATTGGATCGATGCAGGCGGGCGTCTGCATGTGGGGCATGTGGAGGACTCCGGACCGCCGACGTCGCTGGCGGAGGAGGTGACGGCACTTTTCCGTGACAAACTCACCGGCACGGCACTGGCCCTGCAGCACCATGCTCCGCTGTACTACGCGCTCCGGCTGCGTCAAAACCTCGAACTCAGGAGGTGGCCCGCATCGGGGCTGCCGGCTCCAGGGAAAGATCGGATGCAGGGACCTCCACCCTGAGGCCGCTGGCGGGGGAGCTGCACTCGATGGATTCCACCGTGGTCTCGATGGCCACGAAGCCGGGGCGGTGGGAGTATTCGTTGAGGAAATAAGTGTGGGTCTTGTCCTCCACGGAACTCCAGACATGCTTGAGCGTGGCCGGATCCTCGATGATCCGGGCCTGCCCCCTGAGATGCAGGGTCATGCTGAGGTCCTTGTTGAAGAACATCCAGCTCACCCGCGGGTTGTTCCGGATCTGCTCGACCTTCCGCGAGTTTGCCGCAGTCAGGGTGTGGAAGACGGGGAAGTCACCAAAAGACAGGGTGGACATCCAGCGCATCTGCGGCTGGCCGGTGTCATCCGTGGTGGCGAGGACGCCGGGGTGCTGGCCGTTGATCAGGCTTCGGACGAGGCCGAGGAGGTCGCCGCTGTCTTCGATGTCGAAAGAGGTTTCATCGAAGCTGAAATCAGGGGACGTGTTCATGGCGATGAGGGAGGTGTGGCACCAGGGGCTGGGGGAGACCCCGGCCTCTGACACCAGCACCCTACCTCAACCCCTCGCTTGGTGATGCCCGCGCCTTGCGGAAGGGGCGGCAGATCTTGGCTTCAGGTGCTCCGGGGCCGCCGGTTTCCCCGGGACAGGGGCAGCAGGGCGCCGGCCGTCGCCGCCCGCCCAGCGGGGGGCGGGGCATGACGGTGCAAAACCGGGACGAGACGCGCTCGGGACTCTCCAATGAACGGTTGTTTAAAGGCATTCTTGAGCGCGAAGAATGGACGGCAGGTCCGGGATTCGATAAACATGTGATCAGAACTGATTGGAAAATGCGTATTCATGAATCCAACGCCAGCCTGACCTCCAGCATGTCCAACCGCCCCGGCCCCTCTCCCCAAGAACTGGAAACTGAACAGGCGGCGGAGGTGATCACGCCCGAAGCGGTAAAGGAGTGCCGCGAGATCTACTCAGCCATTCAGAAGGAGCTGGCGAAGGTGATCGTCGGCCAGACCAAGGTGGTGGAGGAGATCCTCATCTCCATCTTCACCCGCAGTCATGCCCTGCTGGTGGGCGTGCCGGGGCTGGCGAAGACGCTGCTCATCTCCACTCTGGCAGAGACGCTGCACCTTTCCTTCCGCCGCATTCAGTTCACGCCGGATCTGATGCCGAGTGACATCACCGGTACAGAGGTGATCTACCAGGATCAGGCCAGCGGGAGCAAGCAGTTCAAGTTTCTGGAAGGACCGCTCTTTGCCAACATCATCCTGGCAGACGAGATCAACCGCACACCGCCCAAGACGCAGGCAGCCATGCTGGAAGCGATGCAGGAGCGTCGAGTGACCGTGGGTGGCGTGACCCGACCGCTGCCCCAGCCGTTCTTTGTGCTGGCCACGCAGAACCCCCTGGAACAGGAGGGCACCTACCCGCTGCCAGAAGCGCAGCTCGATCGCTTCCTGTTCCTCATTCACGTGGGTTATCCCAGCGAGGAAGAGGAGCTGGAGGTGATGAAGCGCGGCTCAGGGGTTCAGACAGAGAAACCTCAGGCCGTGCTGGACGGGGACACCATCACCCGGGTGCAGAATGTGATCAAAGCCATCCCGGTGGCGGACCATGTCTTCCGGTATGCCCGGCAGTTGGTGCGCAGCACGCGCCCGAAGGAGGAAGGGGCTCTGCCATTCTGCAGCAAGTATCTCACCTTCGGCGCTGGCCCCCGCGCCAGCCTGGGACTGATCACGGCGGCCAAGGCGCACGCAGTGATCAACGGTCAGGTGTACGCCGGGTGTGAAAACGTCGCGGCGGTGGCCCCCTCCATCCTGCGGCATCGCATTGCACCGAACTTCTCCGCGCAGAGCGAGGGCATCACGCCGGATGTGGTGATTGCCAAATTGCTCGCGGAGACTCCCAAACACGAGGCCTGATCTTTTTTTACTTTGCATGAGCCGGGAGCTGCTGGATGCGGAGGCGGTATCGCAGGGTGAGTCGCTCGGGCTCATGGCCCGGCGCATCGTCGAGGGCTATCGCGTGGGGGAGCATCGCTCTCCCTACCACGGCTTTGCCATCGAGTTTGCCCAGCACCGGGAATACACCGCCGGAGATGACACCCGGCACCTCGACTGGAAAATCCTGGGGCGCACGGACCGCTACTACATCAAGCAGTACGAGCAGGACACGAACTTCATCACCCATCTGGTGGTGGATGGCAGTGCCTCCATGAACTACCACTCCCCGGCCGCTGATGGCAGCCGCCGGCTCAGCAAGCTGGAGTATGCCAAGGTCCTGGCGGCCTGCCTGGCCTATGTGATCCTCCACCAGCGGGATGCGGTGGCGCTGGCGCTGGTGGATCGCGAGGTGAGGGAATACCTGCGCCGTACGGACAGTCTGCAGCGCCTGCCACTGATCCTGGACCGGCTGGCGCGATTTCAAGGGTCTAAGGAAACCAGCCTGGGTGTGGCCCTGGATCAAGTGGCCGCCGAGGCCCGCCGACGCGGGATCGCCATGATCTTCAGCGATCTCTTTGATGATGAAGAGGCGCTTTTCAAGGGCATGGAAAAGCTCTCCTACAGCGGCCAGGAGCTGGTCGTCTTCCACGTGCTGGATCCGCACGAGCTGACGTTCCCCTTTGACGGCACCTGGCGTTTTCGGAATCTGGAGGGGGCCGATGAGATCCAGACGTCTCCAGCCGATTTCAGGGAGTCGTACTTGAAGAACTACCAGGCCTTCCGCGACCGGATCAAGGCCGCCTGCGACCGTTTTCAGGCCCACTACGTGCTGGTGGACACGAGCCGGAGCGTGGCGGAGACGCTGAGCGGTTACCTGGCCTTTCGCAGCTCGGTGAGGAGGAGGAAGTAACCTGCGCTCATGAATTTCCTCGCTCCCCTCATGCTCGCCGGGCTCGCGGCGGTTTCCCTGCCGGTGCTGATGCACCTCATGAACCGCTTCCGCGCCAGAACGACGGACTGGGCGGCCATGCGGTTCCTGGAAATCAGCGTGCGGCGCAATGAACGGCGGGTGCGGCTGGAGGATCTGTTTCTGCTGCTGCTCCGCTGCCTGCTGGTGGTGCTGGCGGTGCTGGCCTTTGCCCAGCCGGTGTTGAAAGGGCCGCCTGCCGCAGGGAGCGATGCAAAGGGGCCGGTGGCGGCAGTGATCCTGCTGGACCACTCTGCCAGCATGGCCCAGAGCACGGGGGCGGAGACGCGCTTTGACCAGGCCCGCAAGTCGATCCGCTCCTGGCTGGACGAGCATGAAAGCGGCTCGATGGCGGCGTTGTTTTTGGTCTCGAACCGCACGGAATCGCTCATGGCCCGGCCGGAGCCCCAGTTTGCCCTGATCCGGAGCTTGCTGGATCAGGCGGAGGTGACGGACCGGGGCAGTGAGTTGGTACAGGGCATCAGACTGGCGTGTGAAGCGCTCCAGGGGGTGTCCGGCCTGCCCCGGGAGGTGCACGTGTACACGGATGGGCAGGCCACGGCCTGGCTGAAGTCTGAGGAACTGCACCGCGTGGCGGAGGCGCATCCGGACGTGCTGATCAAGCCGGTATGGATCGGCGGCGCGGCCGCGGGTAATCTGGCAGTTGTTTCCTTGAAAGCAGAAGGGGGCATGCCCGCGGTGCGGCAGCCCTGCCGGTTCCTCGTGGAGGTGGCCAACTATGGGGCGGCCCCGGCGGAGAACGTGCGGGTGACCCTGGCGCTGGACGGCGGCGCGCCGGCGGCGGAGGCCATGATCCCCCAGATCGCCCCCGGAGGCACGCAGGCCGTGGGCCTGGTGCTGACCTTCCCGGAGGCGGGCTATCACTCCGTGGCGGCAGCCATTCCTCCAGATGCCCTGGCGGCGGACAATACACGGACGGCGGCCATCGAGGTGGCGGCACAGATGAACGTGCTCATCGTGGAGGAGGATCATGCAGGACCCGCCATGGACCGGGATGGTTATTTCCTGGCCAACGCGCTGGTGCCCACGGCGCGGGAGAGGGCGGCGCGCTACTATCTGGGGGCGGAGTTTGTCAGTCCCGCCAGCCTTGTCGCGGAGTTGCAGAATGAAAACAACCTTGCCACCCAGGCCGTGTTTCTCTGCAATCTGGGGCCGGTGTCGGCCAGCGTCACGAATGCGCTCCGCCAGTTTGTGAAAAGTGGGGGCAACCTGGTGGTGTTTCCCGGTCCACGGACCTTTGTTGAGGAGTGGCAGGCCAATGCGGCGTTCTGGGATCTGCTGCCTGCTGCATTGGAGGCTCCCGCGGCGGATGACCCGGCCCGGCCCCCGGTGGCCTGGCAGTCCAGCGGGCTCACTCATCCCGTGACCGCGTTTTGGAATGACAGCGCCCAGGGAAATCTGGGCGGCATCAAGTTTCATCGATACTTCCCGCTCAAGCTCAAGACACCCCGCACGGAGGCTCCGGAAAAGTCTGCGGCCCCAGCGACTGCGGAGGAGGAAAAGGTGCCGACGAGCGAACCGCGTGTGATCAGCCGGCTGGTGAACAACGAGCCATCGGTGGTGGAGTGGGGCTTTGGTGAGGGGAACGTGGTGCTGTTCAACAGCACGGCCACGCCAGACTGGAACAACCTGCCGTTGCACCCCGCGTTTGTGCCCTACCTGCAGCGGCTCATGGGCCACTTCAACCGGAAGAACGAGTCGCGTCTGGTGCTGGCGCCCGGGGACACTTTCCGCAAGCCCGTCGCCATAGAGTGGGACGGCAGGGAGTTTGCCGTGCAGGGGCCTGGTTTCCGCGAACCGCGGTCCGCCGGGCGGGTGGTATCGGACGACAGCGGGGCCTTTCTCCGCTTCGCTGGCACGGACCGCGCGGGAGCTTATCGGGTGACGGTGGCTGGCGAACCAGCGGCGATGTTCGCCGTGCAGATGGCCGCGCAGGAGTCGGATTTGCGGCTGGTGGACCAGGAGAAGATCAAGACGGCGCTGACGGTCACGCGGGCCCCCGGTACGCCGGTGCCCGCCACACAGCTGGTGGTGAAGCAGGAGTTCTGGACCCCGCTGATGTGGCTGGTGGGGGCCTTTTTCCTGATTGAAGCCTTTTTTGCCCATCGCCTCAGCCGGGCCCGATCAGCATGAGTTTCCCTTCCCCCAGTTTTGACTTTGCCCTGGCCGCAACTGCCCCGCAGTGGACGTTGGGGTTCGAGGGTATCTCACCCGGGCTGGCTGCCGGATTGTTCCTGGTGCTGGCGGTGGGTTGCGTCTGGGCCTATGCCCGCTGGTCATCGGGTGTGGGCATGGGGCGGCGTGTGGCCATGGTGATGCTGCGCGTGCTGGCGGCGCTGGTGCTCTGTCTGCTGCTGGCGCGTCCAGTGCTGCGGCTCTCGCTGAAGGAGCGCGTGCGGCAGCCCCTGCTGGTGCTGGTGGATTCCTCGGAGAGCATGCAATTCCCCGATCAACGCCAGCAGCGTGAAGACCTGCAGCGGGCGGCCATTGCCACTGGCATGGCTTCACCTGAAGGCGGTCTGGGGCAGAGTCTGCCACCGAGTGCGGCTGCTGAACTGGGTGAGGTGAGCCGGTGGGACCTGCTGCAGAAGCTGGCGGCCAATGATCGCCTGGCGCTCTGGCAGCGGCTTTCCGAGCAGGCGGATCTTCAGTTCTACCAGTTCGGACGCTCGGCCTTCGCCCCGGCGCAAGCTCCAGTGATGGATGATGGGCGACTGGGCACCCGGGAAGCGTCAGCTTTCTTCAGCCGGATGAAGCCGCAGGAGCAGGCCACCGCCATCGGTGAGTCCCTGAGACAGGTGCTGCAAGAGCCGCGGGCCCAGGCCCCGGTGGGCGTGCTCCTGCTCACGGATGGTGGAAACAACACCGGCACCTCGGCCATCGAGGCCTCGCAGATCGCCCTGGAGCAGAAGGTGCCTTTGTTCATCTACGGGCTGGGGGTGACCTCGCCGCTGGATCTCCTGGTGAAGGAGGTGCATGCACAGAAGCTCGCCTTTGCCGGGGAGCGCACGGAGGTGAAGGCGCATGTGCTTTCCCAGAGCCTGCCTGAGCAGCGGGTGGTGGCCGTGCTGAAGGCCAATGGCGAAACGGTGGATGAACAGGAACTCACGCTGGGAGGTGACCGCGATCTGGAGGTCGTGTTTCACTTCATCCCCCGCACGGCGGGCGAGCTGAAGCTGGAGGTCTCGGTGCCGCTGCTGCCCGGTGAGGCGGGGAAGGGAAACAACGTGGCGGCCAACACGATGCGGGTGACGGACACGAAGTTTCAGGTGCTGCTCATCGAGCAGGAGCCCCGGTGGGACTTCCGTTATCTCCTCGACTACCTGCAACGCGATCCGCGTCTGGAGGTGAAGTGCGTCATGATCGATGGCGAACCCGGCCTGGAACAGGCCCCGGGCTCGCCCTTCCTCCCCAAGCTGCCGGAGGACCGGGAGACGTTCTTCAAATCGCACGTGATCATCCTGGGCGATGTGAACCCGGAATCGCTGGGCCAGCAGCGCATGGAGATCATGGCCGAGTGGGTGGAGGCGGGCGGAGGCATCATTTTCCTCACGGGCTCGAATCACAACCCAAGGTCTTATGTGGGCACGCCGCTTGAGCCGCTCTTGCCGGTGGTGCCGGACACGGTGTCGCCGCGTGAGTGGGTGCGGCAGCGTGCGCCGGAGCCTTTCAAGCTGGAACTGACCCGCCCAGGCCGGGAGTCTGCCTACCTGCAGATGGACCCCAATCCTGAAGTGAGCCAGGAAATCTGGAGCCGCTTCCCCGGGGTGCGGTGGACGGCACCGGTGTCCCGGGTGAAGACCGGAGCGGAAGTGTTATTGGTGGATACCCGGCCGGATCGTGAGGGCCGCTACGGGCAGCTGCCGGTGTTTGCCATGCAGGGCTATGGCGCGGGACGGAGCGTTTACTTTGGGACCGATGAAACTTACCGCTGGCGGAGTCGCACGGGGGAAAGGTACTACTCCGTCCTCTGGGGGCAGATCATGCAGACGCTTTCCCTGCAACTGCTGGAAGGGGCCTCGCCTCTCACGCAGTTGAAGAGCGATCGCAAGCAGTATGTCGTGGGGGACCGGGTGGTGATCAGCGGCAATGCCTATACCGAAGGATTCAGCCCGTTGATCCAGCCCTCTCTGGATGGGATGCTGAAGGTGGAGGGGGCGGAGGGGCAGCAGCCCTTCAGCCTGCATGCGACGGAGCGGAATGCCTTTCGCGGTGATTTCGTTGCGGAGAAGCCCGGACTCTACACCTATGTGACGCAGCGGGATCCAGACGGCATTGTGAGTTTCGAGGTATTGGACGCCCGCCTTGAGCAGTCGCAAACGGCGCTGAATGACAAGCTGCTGAAGGCGATGGCGGATGCGGGTGGCGGGAAGTTTTTCCGTGAGGAGGATCTGCACACGCTGCCGGACCTGGTGGCATCCCGTGCGGCCACCGTGACGTCCTTCAAGAAGCTGGACCTCTATCACTCCGGCTGGTTCCTCACAGCGCTGCTGGCCTTCCTGTTTGGGGAATGGCTGCTGCGACGCCTGAGCCGCCTCAAGTAATATTTGAATACTGTCCTTTCCGAATGAGCACTGAAACCGCACCGCAACGACCCACTGCTGCCAGCAGGCCTGAGCTGCCCGTGGCCATCGGTCGCATGCTGGACCGCGTGCGCTGGCGGGAGGCCGGGCTGCAGGCGGCGGTGGGGCCGTTGTTGGTGCTGGCGGTGCTCGTGCTGGGGTGGGTGATTCAGGTGTGGGTGGACCGGCATCTCGATCTGTCCCTGCCGGTGCGGCGCTCTCTGTTGGGGCTGGAGGTGGTGACGGCGGTCATTGCTCTCTATTTCCTCGCTCTGCGGCCGCTGATGCGTCTGCGCTCCCGGCGGCAGGCAGCACACCTGGTGGAGGGGTTGCGCCCGCAGTTCCGCTCGTCGTTGATTTCTGCGGTGGAGCTGACCTCACCGCACGGCGCGGTGGAAACGGCTCCCCAGTCCCGGGCGCTCGTGGCGCAGATGTTGGAGGACGTCTCTGTAGAAGTGGGGCGGTCCGATCTGGCGGGGGAGCTGTTTCGAACCGACCGGGTGAAGCGGTGGGGGTGGGTCTTGATGGCCGCGTTGGTGTTGGCTGGTGGGCTCTGGCTGACGCAACGGCCGCTATCTACGCTGCTGGTGCAGCGGCTGTTCCTCTCCAGCGTGGTGTTGCCTGGCGATACCACGGTGGTGTCGCTTACTGGGGACCTGCGCCTGGATCCGGGTATGGATGCTCGACTGAGTGCCCGGGCGGAAGGCCGCGTGCCAACGGCGGGACGGCTGGTGGTGATTTATCCCGGTGGCCAGCAGGATCTGGTGGAGGTGCCTGCCTCTGCGGAAGATGGAGCCGTCTTCACCCACACGGTCAAAAATGTGCGGGGCTCGTTTCACTACCGGTTTGAGCTGAATGACGGCGTCGGTCCGGAGCATCGGGTGACGGTGGTCATCCCGCCCGCGCTGAAGGAGATCCGCTTCACCCAGATCTATCCTGCCTACACGGGGCTGCCAGAGACGCGCATGGCCCCCTCTGCCTTGCGACTGCTGCACGGTTCCAAGCTGCGCTTGGACGCGGTCGCAACCCTGCCTTTGGAATCGGCGGTTCTTGAAATAACGGGCGCAGAGTCGCGACCGCTGGCTGTCACGGGAGAAGATCGCACGGCCCTGACGGTTGAGCTCCCGGTGCCGGCCCGTGGCTGGACCGGGCTGAGCCTGCACCTCGAGAGCGCGGATGGCACCCCGTCCGTGAACGATCCGGTGTGCCGGGTGGAGATCGTGACGGACCAGCCTCCGATGGTGGCGCTGCTGCAGCCGAAGAAGGACCGTTTGAGTTTGTTGCCCCGGGACAAGGTGCCGCTCGCGTTTCGTGTGACGGACGACTACGGCTTGAAGCGGCTGGTCCTGCAGTACCGCATTTTCCGCCCGGGCCTGAGTGAACTGAGCGTGGCCACGGAGAAGGGCAGCGTGGAGGTGGAGTTCCCTGAGGGCGAAAAAGCCTTCATGCACAAGCTGGAGTGGGACCTCGGCCGCATGGTGCCGCCACTCACTCCGGGATGCCGGGTGACCTGCTGGATGGAGGCGGAGGACAACAACACGGTGACCGGACCTTCCGTTGCGAAGAGCCTCGAGAAGCTCATCGACATTGTGACCGAGGAGCAGAAGCGCCTGGAGCTGCTGGAACTCCTGGGTGAACGCGCCCGCGCCATTGAGAAGCTCTATGACATGCAGCGGGCCACCAATGAGAAGACGGACCAGTCCATTCGCTAGAGAGCGCCCGAAGAAAAGTCGCCTGCAGCCCCGTATTTATCCCCACTCTGAACGCCATGAAACCGCATCCCGCCCTGGCCACTGCGTTCGTCCTGCCCTGCTGCCTCACGGGCACTCTGCTGGCGCAGACCACCCTGCCGCCTCGCACGGCTGCTTACCAGCGCAGCGTGTCCCAGGAGCAATTGCGGCTGGAAACGCGCCGACAGGAGGTGGAGATGCTGGAGGTGCTGGGGGAACTGGGGCAGTACCAGTTCACCAAAAGCGAGCATGGCGAGCTGAAGGACGTGCTGGGCCAGCTGGACGGTGTGGCGGAGAAGAACATGCCTGAGGTGGTGCGGCTGCTGCGTGAAGCCAGCCGTCAAGATCAGGTGGATCAGACCAAGTCCCGACTGGTCTCTGCCAGCACCGGGCAGAAGACCATCCAGGCGCAACTGCGCGCCATGGCAGACCGCCTGCTGCTTCAGCGTGATGAAGCCACCCTGCGGGAGCGGCTGCGGGCGCTGGCCCTGCGGCAGAAGACCAATCAACGCGAGACCGAGCGGCTGGCGAAGCAGCATCACCGCCCTGAAGAACTGCCGGCGGAGCAAGCGGGGGCCCTGGCGCTCACGAAGTCAGAACAGACTGGTCTACAGGAGGAGTTGCGCCTCATGAAGGAGTCGCTGGACCGTCTGGCCAATCATGCGAGCCCCTCGCGAGATGCCTTCCGGGAGGCGCTCAATACGGCCAAGGGACGGGGTCTGGAGAATCTGCCCCGTGAGGCGGTGGAGAAGCTTCAGCGCAATCTCAACGAGGCCGCCCACGTCGAGGACCGCATTCATGAAGGGCTCATGGCGGTGATGGAAAACCTGGATGCGCGGAAGCCCAAGGAGCAGCAGTTGCAGGAGCTGGCGAAGGACTTGCGTCAGATGGCGGCCCAGCAGGAGCGTCTTGCCCAATCCACGCCGAAGGCCCAGACGGCCGACCAGCAGAGTTTGAAGAAGGAGCAGGAGAAGCTCTCCGATCAGATGGAGCTGGCCAGAAAGGCGCTGGAGAAGCTCGATCAACAGGCCGTGAGTGAGGCGAAAAAGATCGAGGAAACTTCCAACCAGCTTTCTGAGAAGCTGGACACCCAGGATCTGCTGTCCAAGGCCGACAAGGTGGCGGAAGTGGCGGACACCCAGCAGGCGCTCGCGGACAAGATGGAGGCCCTGGCAGAGAACCTCACCGCGCAGGCAAAACAGATTGCTGAGAATGATGCCTCACAGCCAGAGCGCCAGGCCCGGGCGCTGGCGGAGAAACTCCAGGATCTGGCCAAACAACAGGACGACCTCGCCAAAGCAACGGCGGAGGCCACCGGGGCCAAACAGGAGGACCTGAAGAAGCAGCAGGACCAGCTCGCGGCCCAGGTGGAGTCCGCGCAGCAGGCGATTGAAAACCTGAGCCCCGAAGCTGGCCAGAAGACGCAAGAAGCCGCCAAGGAATCCAACCGGGCGGAAGAGATGCTCGGGCAGCAGAATTTCCTCGATGCCCCGGAGAACAAGCCGCAGGTGGCGGATGCCCAAAAGAAGGTGTCGGAGCAGTTGCAGTCAGCCAGCAAGGCGCTGCAGGACAAGGCGCAAGCGCTGGCAGAAGCCCGTGCCCAGCAGCCGGATGCAGCTCAAATGGCGGAGCAGGCGGCCGCCGCGGCAGAGAAACTGAAATCGCTGGCCCAGCAGCAGGAGCAACTGGCAGAGGCGGCGGAAGAAGCTGCTGGTGCAGAGGCCCAGGCGGAGCTGCAACAGAAGCAGGCTGCTTTGTCGGAACAGATCCAGCAGGCGCAGACGGAAGCCACCAAACTCAATCAGGCTGCGGGGGCCAAGACGGCTGAGGCGGCCAAGGGTTCGCAGTCAGCTTCCGAGCAACTCAAGCAGCAGAACATGCTGGCTCAGGCAGACCAGAAGGCGAAGCTCGGCGAAACGCAGCAGCAGGTGGCGGATCAACTCAACGCTGCCGGTGAGCAGTTGCAGGCGCAGGCTGAAGCGATGCTGCAGTCCCAGCAGGATGTTGCCCAGCAAGCCCTGGCATCTGCGGTGAACGAGGTGATGAATGCCCGCAGTCAGGTGCAGCTCGCCCAGCGACAGACGGAGCAGGGGACGCCTGCGGAGCAGGTGCAGGAGCGCCTCGGCAAAGCGGCAGAGGCCTTCGACAAGGCGAACCAGATGGCAGCGGCTCTGGCCAGCCCTGTGCCCAAGAGCGTGGGCGAGGCTCTGCAAGAGGGCAAGGAGAACGCCGGTGAAGCCAAAGCGGGATTGGACAAGAACACTCCGCAGGCTCTGCCATCGGAAAAGGTGGCGGAGAAGACAGCAGAGGCGCTGCAGAATGCAGACCAAGCCCTGGCTGGCCTGCAAGAGGCTGCCGCCCAACTGGCCGCCCAGCAGGCGGCGGAGGATCAAAAGATGGCCCAGAACGCGGCCAAACCGGGCCAACAGCAGGGGAAGAGCCAGCCTTCATCTTCCAAGAATGCGAACTCGCGGGGCGAGTTCATGGAAAGCAGGTCAGAGGTGTCGGACTTCTCCGCGATCTCGAAGCTGCGTGGCGGCCAGCGGGATGCCCTGGATCTGCTCAAGCAGGAAAAGGTCTCCCCCGAGTACGAGGCGCTGGTCCAGCAGTACATTCGCAATCTGGCAGATGGCCAGGTGCCCACGCCCTGACAGCAGCGCATCAATGAAACAACTTTTGAGCCACCTTTTGATCGTGCTCGTCCTGGGCTGCTGCGTTGTCTCCAGGGCGGCAGAGGAGGATGAGATCCTCTTTGGCAGCAAGGAGAAGGATGCTGCCGGGCTGATCGCGATCATCTACGACCTCAAACAGACACAAGCACGCAAGCCGTCCAATGTCTCTGCGGGCGAGTATCCTGATGTCATCAAAGAGTTCCTTCAGAAGGGCTGGGATGAGCTGGTGCTGAACCGTTTCTTCCGCATCACCCGGCCGCTCTACTCCACCCAGATCTTCATTCCGCAGATCTCGGCCAACGTGGCCCCCAAGGCCTATGGCGTGGACAATGTGATGCGTCCCTCTGCCTGGGTCATCCACTACAAGGGACAGGTCTCGCCTCCGGAGGACGGCACCTACCGGTTCGTTGGTTATGCCGATGATGTGCTGGCGGTGGCCGTGAACAACAAGACGGTGTGCATTGGTGCCCGCCCCGACATGGAGATGAAAAGCGTCTGGAAATCCTCCGATCCACAAGAGGGGGCGAATGCCTTCAACGGCAATCTCGTGTATGGCGACTGGGTCCCGATGAAGAAGGACGAGCCTGTCGATCTGGATGTGCTGGTGGGCGAGCGCCCGGGCGGGGAGTTCGGTGCCTTCCTGCTCTTCCAGAAGCAGGGTGTAACCTATGGCAAGGACCGCCACGGCAAGCTCGTGCTTCCAGTGTTCCAACTCGCCCGGCAGAATATTCCCGGCAAGGACGATGGCCGGTCACCACCGTATTTGAAATCAGATCTGCTGTGGAAGCAGCATCGGTAGGGAGAAGACTTGAATTAACCACAGAGGCACAGAGACTGATTTTCAGACAGAATTAACAAAATTAACAGAATTCTGGTTTTAACTGCGAACAGGGGTGCGCAGACACGGTGATCCAGAAGTTGAACCCTAATTCCGTAAATTCTGTTAATTCTGTCTAAACCTCATCTGCATTATCTCCCTCTGTGTTCTCTGTGCCTCTGTGGTTTAACCGAAATTGCCGCCACATGAATCGAGTCCTTCTCCTCATCTTTATTTCCTTGATGCCCCTGGCCGTCCCAGCGGTTGTCGCGCAGGAATTGGGGCCGGCGGCGTTTGGTTCATCCGAGAAGACCGACGGTGCCATGATTGGCATCTTCTATGACTTGAAGCAGAATCAGAAGCGGGAGTCTGTGCCCAATGACTATCTGAAAACCTTGGGCGAATTTTTGGACAGCGGCTGGGATGAAAATGTCTTGAGCCGGTTCTTCCGGGGCACCAAGCCGGTCTATGCCACCGAGGTGTTGATCCCCACGATGAAGGCTGCGGCAGCTCCCCAGGCGTTCCATCTGGAGAACGTGGTGCGGCCTTCCAGCTGGTTCGTGATTTACAAAGGGCAGGTGTCACCGCCTGAGGACGGTACCTATCGCTTCGTGGGCGTGGCTGATGATGTGCTGGCGGTGGGGGTGAATGGCCGCACGGTGCTGGTCTCGCATTTCAGCGGCATGACGGATCACAGTCACTGGGTGGAACCGTCGCCCAAGGAGCGTATCCCCTGCTGGGCTGGCGTCATGAAGCGGGGCGACTGGTTCGAATGCAAAAAGGACCAGATCATCGATCTCGACATCCTCGTCGGTGAATTCCCTGGCAATCTCTTCGGTGCCTGGCTTCTTATCGAAAAGAAAGGGGAGACCTATCCAGTTGTGAAAGAATCAGGAGGGAATCCCATCCTCCCCCTCTTCCAGGTAAAAGCCCGTCCGGACAACGACAAGAAAAAGGACGTTCCCTTCAGCATCAATGGGAAGCCCTGGACGTGTCACCGGTAGGGATGGGTGAACAAGACGCTGGAGTGGCACTCGATCATTGCGAGATGACGGGTTGCCACAAACTGCGAAAAGCAGTTGAATTCACGACAGAGAATCATCATGTGCCAAAAGACCCCATAAGTTGATTGAACCATGAGAAGCTATATCAAAAATCTGATCATGCTGGTCGTGGCTCTGGCGATCCGTGGTCCTTCGCTCGCTCAGGAGTCAGAAGCATCCCACCGATGGGCTCCAGTGAGAGATCATTGGGTGCAGTTCTCCGAAGTCTTGGTTGAGGGAAAGGTAGTGCGCAATCTTACGGTCACATTTTACAAGCAAACCGCAAAACTGGAGGATCTGGATGTTGCCCTGTGGAAGCAAATAGTTGCTGACCGCGCGGTGCCGACGCCGCCTGAGCATAGAGTTATGGACTTGCACCGGGGAATGGTGCTGGTCGTTGCTGATCGTGTCGGCTACCTCCTGGTTCTGGGAGAGCATGATCAGATCAGTATGTTTGAAGCAGATTTTAGAGGTAAAAAGGATCCGGTGTACATGCCTAGTCTGGATGAGAAAAAGGGTTGGCACTTTCGCTCAGTGGAAGGAAGCAAACTACTTCTGGCCATGCCAGGGGTGGCGTTTTCAGCCGCCGAGATGGAACCTTGGAAGGTTGAAGCTGGTAGGAAATAGAAGTTGGCACTCCCCCCAAGAAAGGATGCCGCAAGCTGTAGCGTCATGAATGGACTTCAAAACCTATTTGGCGATGTGCGTGAGAAAAATGAAGCAATTTGCCGCTATCTAATTGATCAATTGGCCACCGCGGAAGATGAGGTGCCGCATCAAATTGTCCATCCGCCGCAGGAATGCATTCCGTCGCATATTCCTGCATTGGCCAAGGGAGTCTACAAGCCTGTCTCTCCGATGTTGCGCTGTTTGTACAGCTACACCAGTTGTTGGGAGCATGCGATTGTCGGCCAGATGATTCTTTCACCCTCGCAAATGGAAGGGCTGTGGTGCGGTAGCCCATGGATTACTGCGATTGAGATAAGAATGGACAACTGGCTGACCTCGCCGCCAGCAGAGCGTGAATGGAATCAGCTAAGCTTGTTTGCCATTGACGTTGAGGCGCAGGAAGAAACTTATCTGATCTGGCATGATGAGTCCGAAGAGCCTGGCGTCGTGAGCTATCAGGCTGGACTGGCAGAGGCGTATCCCAGCATCAAGGAGCTGTTTGAAGCGTACGTAGAGGCTCCGCTGTAGAAGCTCTCGTCACTGCCACTTGCTCAATGGCCAGTCCTCTGGCACATTTGTCCTGCGACATGCAATTACTATAGGAAAGTAGCTATGAAAGATCGTTTGTTGCTGGTTTGGCTTTGGCTGTTCGCGATTCCGGCACTGCTGATTGGCAACGTGGCATTGGAAAACTTGACTGCGTGGACTTCTCAAGTGCAACAGGCGCTAAAACTGCATGCAGGAAAGGATGCTCCAGATGTTGCGTTCTTGAGGGATGGAGTGGGTTGGTCATGGATCGCGGTGCGTTGGCTCTTGATGGGCACTCTCGTGTTTGGCTTGGTAGAGGCGATTCGAGCAATTTCTAACAGGGGGGCGTTTGGTGAACATGCCTCCCAGCAGAATGCCGGGGAATAGCTGGTTGTTCCCTCAAAACTCTCCTGAACCTACGAGGTGGCTGATCTCGAAATAGCCTGTCCTGTGGCATTGTCCCCTTCAGCATCAACGATAAGCCCTGGACGTGTCTTCGGTAGATGATCCAGTTTTGGACTCAAAAGCTGTAAGACCAGCTTTTGCATGCCTGACCCCACGGTCACGCGCATAGCGAGTTCAAGGAAATTGAAATATAAAAAACCCGCAGCTCGTGCTGCGGGTTGGGCCACCGGAAGGGGGGACTTACTTGCCGTCCCGGTCGGCATCACCTGGCAGGGCTCGTTCCGCCCTGTCCCACGCAGCTCGTGAGGCGTGTCTGGCTTTTTCCCACGCGAGCCGGGACTTGCCTTTTACGGACTCCCAGTTTCGCTCGAGATCTGTTTCCGCCTCGTCATATGACGCATACTGGCCCGAGCGATAGCTTTCGTATCCAGTCCGGTAGGCCGGTCCCAGATCATCATAGGTGGTGTCGGCATCCACGTATTCCTCGTTCCGGTAATTTTCGTTCCAGTAGGTGTCCTCAACGGTGGGATCCACCGCTTCTGCGACGCTTTTGCCCGCGAGGCCCCCTGCAACGGCACCAATTGCCCCGCCTACGATCACGCCTACCGGACCTCCGACCGCGCCAACCGCCGCTCCCACGGCGGCACCGCCGGCTGCACCTACTCCGGTGCCCACGGGATGGGAGCCCGGTTCACCCGTAATAGGGTCCTCGTTCCGGTCGCCCTCGGAAGGGTTCTGTCTCTGTGTTTGGGATGTGCTCATGGGAATTTTTTTGGTTTGATGTTCGTGTGCAGTTTTGATTGGGCTAAGCCATCCGGCGTCTGCCTGTCACCATCCGGTAGAGGACCAGCAGTAAAACAGCCCCGATCACGGAGGCGATGAACCCCACCGGTTCACCTTCATTGTACCACCCCAGCGTCCGGCCCAGAAAGCCAGCGAGAAAGGAGCCCACGACGCCGATCACCATGGTGATAAAGATTCCGCCGGGGTCTTTGCCGGGCATGAGAAGCTTGGCGACTGCTCCTACGATAAGGCCGATGATCAACATCCAGATGAATGACATATTTTTAGGTGGTTGAGTTTATGCGGGCGTGGGCCCGGTGCCATGAGATCGGCATGTTATGGCGGACCGCGCCTACATTATTTCCGCCAAATGAAGAAAAGGAGGGTAGGTTCATGGAACCCGGTGGAGACGGATGTCCCGCCTGTCAGCTGTTGATGGGATGCGGTGCGCCATGCGTGGCGTATGGATGGGTCAGCCCTCTGGGAGACTTTGGGGAGAGAATGATGTTGGAGCAGCCATCGTGGGAACGGGCACCGATCAGCTGGTGCATACGGCCTTGCTTCAACATGATTCCCACTCTGATTCTCCAAACCTGGCTCCTAAGTTTGATGTCCCTGGGCATCGTGGGGGCCGCCGCCTATTTCGGGTACAAGTGGCAGCAGGCTTGCTGGGGCTGGGATCCGGTTCTGTCCGTTTCCGTGTTCACGCCCAACTGGGGCTTCAATGGGCAGACGGCTTTGCTGCTGGCGGCAGTCTTGATGCTCTTACTGACTCTATGGGGTGGTGGAATCATCGGGGCAGTGCTTCGCGTGATCCGTCCCGCAAAAGGGAATACCGCGAAGGACCCGAGAAATGCGCCCATACCCCTAGCGCAACATCATCTGAAAAGGCCGGACGGTTCGGGCCTGTATGTGGAAGTGCACGGTACAGCAGACGGGATCCCGCTCGTGCTCACGCATGGGTGGGGACTGCACGGTGCGGAATGGAATGATCTCAAGCGTGATCTGGGAGATAGATTTCGTTTGATCGTGTGGGACGAGCCAGGATTGGGACGGTCGAGCCGACCTTCGAACCGCGACTACTCGATCGAAAAGCTGTCCCATGATCTGCACGCGGTGGTAGAGTTCGCTGGAGGCGGCAAGACACCCGTGGTTCTCGTGGGTCACAGCATTGGGGGAATGATCAATCTGACCTTTTGCCGCCTGTATCCTGCCTTTCTGGGAACGAAAGTGATGGGGATCGTGCTCACCCATACGACCCCTACAAATCCGACACGCACCACTTCCAGAGCGGCTTTGTACACTGCCCTGGAGACCCCCGTTTTGAGGCCGCTGATGTATCTTACAATTGCCCTCTCGCCTCTTCTTTGGATCCTCAACTGGTTGGCATACCGAAACGGACTGGCCCATCTCTCCGTGATGCGTGGATCTTTCGCCGGGACAGAAACGTGGGAACAGGTGGACTTTGCAGCTGGTTTCCAGACACAAGCATCACCGGCCGTCGTTGCACGTGGGATGCTTGGAATGATGAGTTACGACGCGCTCCCGACTCTGCCGGCCATTGGCATTCCTGCCTTGATCGTGGCGGCCGACAAGGACTCAACCACCCTGCCTGAGGCAAGCAAGGTCATGGAGGCGAACATCCCCAACGCTCGAATGATGACCCTCTCACCTGCCAAACACCTGGGGCTGATCGAGCACCATCAAACCTTCGCTCTCGCGGTAAGCGAATTCGCTTACATGTGCCGGGCGAAGTGGTCCGGGGGAATTGAAAAACAATGACCCATCCGCGGCCCTGTTGGGCCAGAGCGCCTTCCATAGCCGACGATACGGGCGACCTTGAGTTCGGGAGGGGAGGGCAGGAGGCAGACCTCCCATCCTTGAATATCACGAGTTTGGAGCCTTTGGATTGTCAGACCGACGGATGAGATGCCCATCGGGTGGGCAACGAATTGGGGCCAGGCAAAATCGCTTCTGCGATCACAAGGGTATGAAGGCACTTTGTTGGCATGGAAAGTCGGACGTACGGGTGGACACGGTTCCCGACCCGAAAATTTTGGAGCCCACCGACGCGATCATTAAAATAACAGCCACGGCCATTTGCGGCTCAGACCTGCATTTGTTCGATGGTTTTATGCCCACCATGGAGGCTGGAGACATCCTTGGGCACGAGCCCATGGGCGTGGTTGTGGAAGTGGGGGCTGGGGTGAAAAAACTCCGCCCCGGTGATCGGGTGGTGGTGCCCTTCACCATCTCCTGTGGAAGCTGCTTCTTCTGCAATAGAGGTCTGTACTCCTGTTGCGACACCTCCAATCCCAATGCAGAGATGGCCCGCAAAGTGATGGGGCAGTCGCCTGCGGGCCTTTTTGGCTACTCTCATATGTTGGGGGGCTTTGCCGGTGGTCAGGCGGAGTATTTGCGCGTCCCCTATGCGGATGTGGGGCCGGTGAAGATCGAATCCGACCTCCCGGACGACAAGGTGCTTTTTCTTTCAGACATCTTCCCCACGGGCTACATGGCTGCGGAAAATGCGGAGATTGAGCCGGGCGATACTGTGGCGGTCTGGGGCTGTGGTCCTGTGGGCCAGTTCGTTATCCAGAGCTGCTGGATCATGGGGGCGGGCCGTGTGATTGCCATCGATCGCGTACCTGAACGACTGGCGATGGCAGCGGGTCACGGCAAAGCGGAGACGCTCAACTTCGACCATGATGACATCTACGAGTCCCTCATGAGCATGACCAACGGCCGAGGGCCGGACCGGTGTATTGATGCCGTAGGAACGGAGGCCCATGGAACGGGTAGCTGGGATGCGATCATCGACAAAGCCAAGGCGGCTGTCATGCTGGGGACGGACCGGCCTCACGCATTGCGGCAGGCCATCCAGTGTTGCCGGAAGGCAGGCACCATCTCCATCCCCGGCGTCTATGTGGGATTGCTGGACAACATGCCCTTCGGTGCTGCAGTGAACAAGGGGCTGACGTTCAAGATGGGGCAGACCCACGTTCAGAGGTATCTCCGCCCCCTGCTTTCTCGCATTGAGAGTGGAGAAATCGATCCCTCCTTTGTGATCACTCACCGGCTGCCTCTGGAGCAAGCTCCGGATGCCTACAAGATGTTCCGCGACAAGCAGGATGGCTGCGTGAAAGTGGTGCTGAGCCCATGACGGGGAGACTTTTGCAAAAGGCCCGTTCCGGTCACCTGGTCAATGCCTTGGCAGGTTTGTTTCATGAAATCTGGGCACGTTTCTTCACCCAGGCGCAACCGGCCTTGACCGATGACCCTGCCGCCATTCTTGCCTTCCCCGCGTGACTCCGGCCGTGGTCGTGGGGGAAGGGCTCAAATTTGCCGCGCCAATGCTGCAGCACGAGTGATGAGATCGGACCCGGGACGAATGCCGGTGTAGAGCACGAACTGCTCGACCGCTTGCAGGACGATGACGTCCGCCCCTGAAATGCACGGTTTGCCAAACTTGCCTGCAAGCTGGATCAGCGGTGTTTCAGCGGGAATCGCGACCACATCAAAAACGGCTTGTGCCGTCCGCACTTGTGCTTCTGAGAAAGCCAGTCGCGCAGCCTCTGGGCCGCCGGTCATGCCGATAGGCGTGACGTTGATGAGGAGGCCTGGAGTTTCATCCCCGAGTTCCTGCTTCCAGGCATAGCCGTATTGGGAGGCAAGCGCGGGCCCCGCAGTTTCATTGCGAGCCACGATGATGCCCTTGGCAAAACCAGCATCGCGCAGAGCACAGGCCACGGCCTTGGCCATGCCTCCGCTTCCGCGCAGGGCAAAATCAAGATCGGTAGAGATGCCGCGTGACTTCAAAAGAGAGAAGACAGCGGTGTAGTCCGTGTTGTAGCCTTTGAGCACCCCTACAGTATTGACGATCGTGTTCACTGACATGATGCCTGCGGCGGATGGTTCCAGCCCGTCGAGGTATTCGATGCAGTCTTCCTTGAAGGGCATGGAGACGGCACAGCCCCGAATGCCCAAGGCTCTGATTCCCGTGATCGCCCCCGCGAGGTTCCCCGTGGTGAACGCCTTGTAAACAAAGTTCAGCCCCAGCTCCCGATAGAGGAAATTGTGAAACCGCGTGCCGAAGTTTCCCGGCCGGCCCGAGAGGGACATGCAAAGCTGGGTGTCTCTGTTGATGTAGGATTCCATAAGAATCGGTTGCTGGGTTTGTTGCTCCGTCGAGTCTTCGGGCTCAACGTTAGGCCTTGGTGAGTTGATTTGAAACCTCCCTTCCGGAGGTTAAGGCCGGCAAGTCCGTGTTGTTTGCTTGTTTGGGGCCTAGTCCGTCTTCGATAAACTTGGCGCTTGCCAGTTTGACTGACCTTCGGGTGGTGATCGTGCACTCACCTACGAAGTCGCTGCCATTTGCTTTCAGGAGGCAACGGGTGCCACGAATTCTCAGGTGCAAGTTGCCTGCCTGCACTCCCCAATCGCCGGTCTGATTGCCTGAGGGATCTGCGACCAGGCCGGTGGATTGCAGCGTTACAGTTGTGCTCAAAGCGTTGGCTCTTTTGCTGATGCCGGAAATGGAGAGGGCGTAAAGGGCGTCCTTACTGACTGCACGGTGGATCTGGTCGTCTCCATCTGAACGCTCCGATAGAAGTGAGCCATGAAACTCGCCTTGTGTGACCCCTTGCCAATCTCCTTGAGCGTCGTCAATGCAAGCAAACTCCCAAAAGGCATGATCGTGAGTCTGAAGTACAAGCCGTGACCCGTGGGGGTGCCACCAACGAAAAGTTCCTGAGGGGTCATCGACCTCGCCATCTTGCCGAAAGCTGAGAAAGTGGCACCCACCATTTTTCGATTTGAGCGTGCAATGCTTTCCCTCTTCGAATTGACGAAGGATCTTTTTTTCTCCGTCATGCTGTCGGCGATGAAGGCGTTCGACCCCAGTGGGCCAAAGCTGACGCAATTCCGACAGGTGGGTCAGGCATTCTTCTTCAGCATTGAAGCTGTGAATTCTTGGGTTGTGGCTTATTCGCCACTTCGCCCCGTGTCGGTGCTGGAAGAGAAGCTCGCCGGTGGTGGGGTGGAACTGGATCATCGTCCATTGCTGTAGCCTTTGCATGGGGTGTGGGGCCATGGCGAAGGGTTCATTGAGCAACTTCCACGCAAAGTAGAAGGACTCCTTGTCCCCATAGAACAGGCGGTAGTAGTAGTCCGAGTGTTCATTGAGGTGCATGGCGAGGTTGAGCGCTCGCCAATGCCTTCCTTTGTTGACCAGCACCTGGCCACTCTCGACTTCCCAGTCGTCCTCCGGTGGAATGCCGAAAGCTCGCCAAGCGTTGCGTCCCCGCGCATGACGGTTCTGATCGGGCCAGAAAAGCGCTCCTCGGTCCAAATAGGCAGGGTTCTGGAACACTGAGGTCGGATCGACCATGGGTACGTTGTCGGCATCCAACAGCAATACCTCCTTGAAAGAACAGTGTAGCATCGCGAACACCTTGAGTTCCCATCCCTTTAGGATCTTCACAGGGTGCTTTTCACGAACAGCAAACGCGTCAATGAGCGTGGTGAAAGGAAATTTTTCACTCAGCAGCTTTCGTATGTCCCCCGGCATCTCGTCCTCTCCCAGGTGCCATACTTCCACAGGCAACGAGCAACCCGTGGCTCGGAGTCTGTGCAGGAGCACCCACAGGCACGGGAGCAAGGTGTCCCCACCGGCGGCAATCACGATTCCTTGGCCGGAAAAGTGGGAAGGGCAGGGGGGGGATAACCTCAATGAATTGCCGGCGGATGTCCGCCATCGCCTGTATTTCTGATTCCTCGGCCGCACTCACGTTGAAGATTTTAGGATGGATTTGGCGGAGTTTTTTTGTGAGCCGCCTAGTTGGTGCCAAGTCGCGAAAGCGACTGCCTTCGACTGCGTTGCCCCAAGGTTCGCGTGATCGCCTCAGGAGAGGTCTGATGTGGTTTGCCATTCACCACGGGTACCAGGAGATTGCCGTGTTTTCTCTGGTGAGCAATATCGAAGCCCTGCGTGACGTCATCAGGTCTTACCCCCTGCATCAGAGTAATCATCCTTCCGTTGCTGAAGTGGTAGTACACCACCTCCTTCAACCATTGCTCGTCGAACGGATAGTAGGGATAGCATTTGTGTCCGACGCGTTCGTGCGGGAGGGGGCCAAAATGCCCGCGTTGGCTGCGTTTGGACAGCGGTTCGACCTTGGCGTCATCTCTTCCAGCAACAGGTTCGTGACAGAAGTTTGTGAGACGATCCTCGTGCAGAATATTCAATGTGATGTACCCGAGAATGCTTCGTGAGCAGTCGAAGTCGACAGCGGCGGGGCGCACAGCAAAGTCATTTCCCAAGATCAATGCCATTTCGCCATTTTTAGAGGTGAATTGCAGGGGTCTTGAGATGGCTGCGTTCGGTCTTAGCTCAAAAAGTTTGATCAAACGCTCGGCACGTTGAGCTTGGAAAGGGCGGTCCGTGTCCTGGAGATAAGTGTATTCGCACGGCAAGTTGAAGCTCAAGTAGCGCCACAGTGCACCAGGACATTCTGCAATGCTTTCATGCTTCATGCGTATCACAACGAACCCCGCTTCGCGCAATTTCGGCTCCAGATGGCGAAGGTTGCTGGAGAGATAGAGGACTGGGACCCAATCGCGGAAGTCACTCTCAAGCACGGGGTTGAGATAGTTCTGGAAGAACGTGCGTTCATGACGGTGTGAATTCTCCCAGATGGGGTGCTGCACGCGGTTGAGCTCCGACTCAAGGATCTGCCCTTCGTGGTCGGTCTGAGGCTGCACTTTACGCCTCGCAAAGTTGGACGGTTTGAAGAAAAGGGACATGGCCACGATCTTCCTCCCGCGGATGCGATCCAGATCCTCGGGGGACAGCGGCTCATGTTCGAATGAGCTGAGAAGGTGGTAATCCAATCGTCCAGTTCTTTCCAGATACTTTGAAGCCTCCATCAGATAGTCTTCATACATGACTTCCAGCAACTTTTTGGAGTAGCGGGGATACACATGTTGGATTTGCTCAGGACAGAGTGTGGGGTGATGGGTTGAGATCACAAGTTGGCTCCTTGGTGCAGGGTGATGGAGGGATGGATGTGACTCCAAGAGTTGACAGGCGAAATTGCTTGAGAAGACGTGCTGATGGCAGATGCAGCCAGATCAGGCCGAGGCTTCAGGTGAGGGAAGCAGACGCAGACTGATGTGATGACCCCGTGGGGTGTGCGTAGTCGCAGGTGATGGGCGCTCTGGTAGGGCGGGCAATCCACATAGTTGTCAACTGGGCTGTCGCCGGGGAATGCTCCTGTTGAAGGGTTGCTCAATTGGGATGCAGAAGCATGCTCACCATCTGGATCCAGCCATTCTCTGACTTCCAGCAAGGTGCGCGGGGGAGGGCCGTTGCGAGAGTTCGCTGCGATTTCGGCAGGCTCAATCGATACGTCAAACACGAGAACCGCCAGCAGACAATGCGGTACGGTGGCGGCAAGTTGATCAAGGCATTGGGTGTCACCGCTGCTGCTGTGGCGCTTCTTAAAGGGGTTGTGCCAGATGATGACCGTGTGTTCCGGATCATCATTTTCTTCCTCCGGGATGGCACCACCCGAATCCCATACTCGCACTCTTTTTTCGAACACCTGCCAAGGGGTGATGCCCCTCCGGTTGAATTCCCGCTTTGCGCTCAGAAGCTTGTTCCTCCGATGGCTTGGAGGAAGATCGCTCCAATCCTGATCCAAGGCACACACCACCTCCAGCTCCAGATTCGCCAGCCCGTCCACCAACGAGTCGTCTGTGGGGCTTAGGACGATGATGCGATTTAGGTTCTGGCTTACCTTCAGATGCTCCACGAGGAGGAGCGTGGTGATCACCTCCCATTGGCGGCGATGATATCGGCTCTTTTCGCGGATAGCCTTGCACCAGCGTTGAAAATCGTCAGACTCCCAGTCTCGGTGCGACGGGAAAAGCATCCCTGACATCGCACGAGAAACAAGCGATGCTGGTGATTGCTCCGTCGAGTGAGTCCGCAGGGGACGCAAGGTAATGACGGGTTCTTTTTCATTGATCCAGGCACCTTCCCAGAAGCCGGCTGGATTCCAGGTCATGCGGGTGGTGAGTTGATCCCAATTCCGAAGATGCAGAACGGTTTGTCCCTGCTCGTCAGTGAGCAGTTGCCAGTACATTTCCATGTGCCCGGCACCTTCCCCGATCACACCGTCCGCCCGTAGCGTCAGGCTTCGTTGCAGGCGGCCCTCGATACGCAATGCCCATGGTTGGGAGATCAAGGAGCGATACGCGGGAAGCGTGACCTCGCTGTGGGGGGCCTTCCGTATTTGGGAAACACCGATGCGCTTGCGATCTCCGCCAACGGTGCAGATTCCGATCCAGTTGCCTTGAGGGTCCTTTTCCAGTTCTGCGACGGGACCTTTCTCGGACGAAAGCACGAGCCGAGGGCGGTTGATGGCCTTCTTCATATCCCAGTAGAGAAAGCGGGCGGACGAGGGGTGGGAGACGACGCGTCCCTCAGCGTTCAGCTTAACCATGCAGCTTTCCCCGCCTTCATGGTACAGGTGCCAGGCTTTCGACTGGAGAGCTGCGGCAAACGCATTCATCATGCGTGTGCGGTCTGGATGCTCATGCCAGCGGGGAACGGTCGCAACCCTTCCTGGCCACAGCGTCTTCAACTGTTGAAGGCTCTGTAGCGCTTCGGTTTCCAGCTCAAATCCCGGGATGGGAGTGTTCCTGCCATGAAGAGACCACTTGGCGAGATTGCGGTGCTGGAAAATGCGTCGACCTGAGAAGTCATGCTGGCACATGGTTTTGTTGGCCAGATTCTCGATGGCAAATGGAGGCATCGAGTACGGCACCTCCAGGTACCTGAAGGCAAAGTGGAAGGTTTCCTTGTCCCCGAGGAAATAATGACGGAAGAAGGCGGCGTGCCGGTTGAACCAAAGAGCAAGCTGCAGGGGTCGCCAATGGCGGAGCTTGTTCACCAGGATCTGTCCGCTTTCAAACTCAGGTTCGTCGCGGTAGTCTACACCGCAGATCTTCCAGATGGGGTCATCTTCTACGAGGCTGGTGTAGTCGGGCCAGTAAACGGCGCCAGTGTCCCGGTAGTGTGGATCATCAAAGAGATATTCCGGATCGCGCACCGCCATGTTGTCGGCATCGAGAAAGAGCACTTCCTCAAATGTGGAGTAGAGAATCGCCAGCGGCTTCAGTTCCCAGCCGCTACCCACTCGAGGCAGGCCCAGGATGTCCATGTGTTGATGAGCATCGATGCAGGTGACGCCAGCGTCGCCTAGTAGTTGCTTCATCGTCGGATCTACTTCACCAGGAAAGTGCCAGAGTTCCACCGGCAGCTGGCAGCTATGGCGGCGCAGCATCTGGACATTGACCCAAACTGACGGAAGGTAAGAAAGCCCTCCACCACAGATGACCACTCCTCGCTGTTCCAGGTGTTTGCCTGCCACGGGTTGAGGTAGCTGTTTGATAGCCTGCGTTAGCCTTGCGGGAACATTCGCAGGGGTCAGAGGGGCTTCACCGTGGGCCGTGCCAGTCCATCGAGTGTCATGCGCATGGGTGCGGGATCGGCGAAAGCGCAACTCTCTGCGGTCCCATCCCATCGGGCCAGCCAGTTTGTCGGCCTCGTCCGGAGTAAGGTATCTCCATGGGCCACCCGCATGGAAGTAACTTTCGATCTGGGCCACCACCTGCTCGGGAGTAATGATGTCCATGCAGCGTGGAAGGTTGCCAACCACGTCCAGGCAAAGGTTCTGGGGTAGGTCTTTCTCGTCCCCGTCGTTCAAAGGTATAGTGCGGGAGCGCCAACAGCCGCCGTTGCTGCAACATGACAGAGCTCCCATGGTATGGATGAAGCGATGTCCGGGATAGGCCTCCCAATGGGGAGGCTCCCTCCCTCCCGCCACCACCACACAAGGTCGGGTGAGTTCTGCGGGCCGAGTTTCAACGGCGGCAGCCAGATGCATCAACGATGTCACGGGGCAGAGCACTCCCTGCGCATGGTGGACCAAGCGAACCAACTGGCGCAGGCAGGTCTTGCCTCTGAGATCCAGCACGCCACGAAGCGGCGGGTGATGGTGCCCTTCTTCACCTACCTGCACAAAATGAATGCGTCCCTGAAATCGGTCCACCACCTCCTGCCAGCGGGGAGTGTCCCACCATTTGATGGTGAAGTCCTGCTTGCCGCCTGCCGCGATAATCCAGAACGGGTGGCTGCTGCCGGTTATCTCAGCGACCTGTGATGCCCATTCCCGCTCGAGGTTGCCGAGGTGGATGTCGCCTTTGAAGAGAGTGGGTTCAATGGGCAACCCTAGCGCTTCACCGAGATGTTGGGTAAATCCATGGATGAAGTGGTAGGGCGCGGAGTTGCTCCGGTGGATGAGAGGGTAGCGGCATTCAATCCGGCGGACCCCTCTTTCATTATCCCGGATGGGGGTGATGTACGGATTGCTCGCCCACAGGGCCGGGCATGGCGTACGCACATCGGTGAGAAAGCGTTTGGGGTACGCACGGTGAAGATCCCGCACCGCGGCCGTCATCATGACGATGTCACCCGGAGCGAGTGGATTAGACAGGATAAGCTTTTCCATTATGGTCTGATGCCCATGATGAGCCGTATGCTCCTTTATTTCAGATAGAAACTAGAGAAAAGTTTAATTTTCACAAAACATGTTGCGTGAGGCAAGATTATGTTTTGTAGTTTAAATTCCCAATTTTAGATAGGCGTAAAACGCTAAGCAAAAACCCTATGTCATCTGAAAATTCCTCCAGTTCATCGAGTTCGTCATCGCGCAGTTCCAAAGGGCCGACTGATCCGACTGATGAAAAGACCAAGCCATGTGGATGCGATTCTCCTCCGTACGAAGTGTGCGTGAATGGCCTGACGGACAAGCCCGTACAATATGCGACGGGTGCGCTCCGTTTGACCTCGGTAGATCTTGCGTCTGATGCCTTTGGGCTGCCGTGGGGGCATACCCGCAGCTATACGAACCTGCTTTCTGTTCCCAGTGGCGGTGTCAATGGGGCTGGTTGGCTGGTGCGGGAGCAGAAATACTTGGTATTTGTCGACTGGACCCCTGGTCCGACGCAGCCTGAGGAGATCGCAGTGGTAGTTGGTGGAGGCCAGAGCCTCTGGTTCGTGAAAACACTGTCTGGCGGCTACGAGCCCCAGTTTGGCGGTCTGGAGCAATTGGCATGGGATGAAGCGCTGCACGAATACGTACTGACCGACAGGCGCGGGTGGCGAACCACTTTCTTCGATCACACTACAAGCGCCGCGGCGGGGCTCGAGGGGAGACTCAAGCAAGTGATCGATCCGGCGGGACGGGTCACCAACGCAAGCTACGACAGCAACGCGTTGATGACCTCTTTCGAGCAAGACCAGGAAGGGCAGAAAAGCGGTTACTACTATACCTACACTACCGCATTTGGTAGTCCTGTCATCTCAGAGGTACGGCTGGCTATAAATGGTCAGAATGTACGTCGTGCGGTGTTCAGCTACTACGGCAGCAGTGTCCCCTTCGGCTCCACTGGTGACCTGCAACTTGCAACAGTTGAGGAGTATGATGTGGGCGGGGCAGTTTGGCGGGCGGTTCGTCGTCAGCACTACCGATACTACAAGAGCGGCCAGCCCAACGGGTTTGAGCATGGGCTGAAGTATGTGGTGGGCTCAGGTGCCTATGAGTTGATGGTGGCTGCTGGCCTCAATCCTCTGACGGCTTCAGAGGCGGAGGTCGCCAACTTCGCCGACAACTATTTCGAATATGACAGTCAACGGCGAGTGACGGTGGAACGGGTGTATGGTGGGAGGGAGACAACTTCGTTGGCCTATGTCGCCAATCCAACGGATCCTGGAACTGAGGAGGTCAACGTCTGGGCCACGAAAACCACTGAAGTCCGCCCTGATGGCAATGAGGTGCGAGTCTATACAAACAAGGCTGGACAGGTTCTTGTTAAGATTTTGGAAGAAACTGCCACAGGAAATACGTGGAGTGAATACTGGGAATATGATGAGGGCTTCCGGCTCCTCTTGCAGGCTTCGCCCTCGGCAGTCGAGAGCGTGACAGAACCGTCTGGTGGGAGCACTGATCTCATTGTGGTGCTCCGGGAGAACGAGGGGTTGCTTGAAGTCTGGGAATACTATGCGGATAGCGATCCCGAAACCGGTGCAGTCGAGGGCCGTCTGTACAGGCGGGGTGTGCAAAAAGGAAGTGAGGGAGCCGTGGAAACCAATCTCAAGCTTCAATACACGACGCAGACTGTAGGGGGCACTTCTATCAATCCAGTTGCTGCTAAGCTTGTCTATCCCGTTTTAGGTGCTCCAGACGAGGAGGCATCAAAGACTGCGTATGGTTACACATGGTATTTGGACGGACTGGGGATGCCAACGTTTCAAATCTTGCAGCAAACCACCACTTTGCCGGAGGTTTCTGAAGCTCAGAACGGCACAGGCGAGTCGTACGTTGAAAAGACAGTGTATGATGTCTTTGGTCAGCCGGTGTGGTTAATGAATGGTCGCGGGGTGATCACCTATAAGGCGTATGAGGAAGCTACTGGTGCCTTGCGGCAGGTGATCCAGGACGTAGACACCACCCGGATGACAGGGGTGCCATTGGGATGGGAAACACTGCCCGGGTTCGGGTTGCACCTCGTGACGGACTACATCTCGGACAGTCTCGGCCGTGTGGTGCAGGAGCGTGGGCCGTGGCACGAAGTGCAGATCGATTTGAGGGACACGTCGGCCACACCGGTGCGGCGTGTGCAGTACACGGTGTACAATGACGTAGCTCACGAGGTTCGTCGTGCGCAAGGGTACATGACGGGGCAGGGGGTGACACCGGATCTGCAGGTGGTGGGTGGCGTGTCGTTGACAAGGCTGGGTGCCAATGGCCAGGTGACGGACGAGATTGTCTCCTCGCGCACCTGTGGTTGCGGACCATTGAGCAACTCCGAGGCGCTTCCCCAGGAGAAGTGGTCAAGGTGGGCGCACTTCATGTATGATGCGTGGGGGCGCAGTGTCGGTATACGTGTATATCACTCGATCCCTGCAAGCGGGGAGGGGGAGATGGGGACCAACTATCTGGAGACTTCTGTCAGTTATGACATAATGGGTCGTATCAACCGGACGGTGGACGCTACTCAAACGATCGACCGCCGAGTATTTGATGTCCGTGGTCTGGTGGTGGAGGATTGGGTGGGCACCAATGATGCAGGGGCGACGGAGAGTGATCCCGCGGGAGGTGGTGCTGGGGGCAACAACATGCGTCAGACCACTGCCAATCAATACGACAACGGGTTGGACGGGGGCGATGGCAACCTGACCGAACTGACAGTAAAGGTGGATGCTGACGCGAGCCATGACCGGATCTCTACGTTTGGGTATGACTATCGCAACCGTCAGACAGCGGCTACGGCCGGCGATGGGGCTGTAGTATTTATCAGCGCATTGACCTATGACAACTTGGACAAGCCGCTGCAAACGACGCGTTATCACACGAGCGTGGCATCGGGCAACCGGACGGCCCAGTCTCGGGTGGTCTATGATGCTATGGGTCGGATCTACCGAGATGAAAAAGACGGCGTTGATCTGGCCACGGGCGATGTGACCCAGACGTTGGCGGCGCAAAGCTGGTATGATGGGGCCAACAACGTCATCAAGGCCTCTCAACAGGGTCAAAACTCCTTCACCAAGACTGCGTATGACGGTCTGAACCGGATAACGGCAACATACATTGCCTGCGTGCCGGGGACGATAGGGGTGCCGTCCGGCGACACTAACGATGTATCGGCTGACACGGTGCTTGAGCAAAAAGAGACTGTCTATGATGCCGGAGGCAATGCCATCGTGCAGACGGAGCGCAGGCGTCTGCATGATGCTACGGGAACAGGGGCGCTTCAGGGGCCCACAGGCGCGCAGCCGCAAGCGAGAGTCAACTGGGTGGCGAACTGGCCGGACGTGATCGGGCGGGAGCGGGTGGTGGCCAACTACGGAACCAACGGAGGGGCGGTGTTGAACCGTCCAGAAGTAGCACCTGAGCGATCTGAAACCTTGCTGGTGACAACCACGCTGTACAAGGACACTGGGGAATCCAACCGGGTCATTGATCCGATGGGGCATGAAACCCGGTGGGACAATGACAACGCCGGGCGCCGCGTGCGTGTCATCAAAAACTATGTGCCCGGATGTCCCGAGCAGTCGCAGACCAGCGAGTATGCCTGGCATGCCAGCGGGCAACTTGAGCGTCTTACGCTCCTCAACGAGGTCACTGGCAACCAGGTGACGCGATGGATCTATGGAACAACTCTGGCGGACTCGGACCTGGCGAGCAACAATCTGCTGCGGGCGAAGATCTATCCTGAGTCTGATGACCGGCCTGCCCCGTTGAATGCCGGGCCGGACGGCATCTACGCCCGACTGCAGTATGGTTACAATCGACAGGCACAGTCAACAACGTTTACCGATGCCGATGGCACGGTGCATGAGTACGTTTATGACAAATTGGGCCGACTTCTCGACGACCAGATAACCACCTTGGCGGCACATCTGGATGGAGCCGTTCGTTGTATTGGAAATGGGTATGATCTACGGGGTCTTCCAGCCAAGGTGACCAGCTATGATGCGGCGAGCGGTGGCAGCGTAGTCAACGAGGTGGAGTTTGTCTACGATGCGTTTGGAAACCTCAAGGAAGACTGGCAGAGTCACTCAGGGGCGGTGAACGGCAGCACGCCCAAAGTGGGTTACACCCGGACCAACGGTGCCAACAATACTCTAAGACTTACCCGGCTGACCTATCCCAATGGAGAGACCGTGGATCCGCATTATGGGCCGATGCATCAGGCGTCTTCGCACTTCAACCGGGTGGAAGCGCTCAAGGCACCCGGAGACTTCGGAGACATGGTGGAGTACACCTATGCTGGGGTGGGCTGGCAGGTGGAGGCGATCTACAATGGTCAGTTTGGCGATGAGATCTGCCGATTGACCTACAAGAAACTGGCGGGAGAGCCCACTGGAGATGCCGGAGACATCTATAATGGCTACGACCGGTTTAATCGGACCGTCGACATTCGCTGGCGCAAAGATGATGAGGATGTTGAACGTATCCAATACGGGTTCAATGCCAACTCGTGGCGCACCTGGCGTCGCCGCAATCTGTCCCAGTCCTGGGATCAGTACTTTGGTTATGACGGGTTGGGACAGGTAACCCAGTCACAGCGCGGTGACCTCAACTTGAATCTCACTGCGGTGGGGGCGATCCCGCAGCAGGCGGAACAGTGGCAGTACGATCCGACGGGCAACTGGCAGCGGTACCAGACCTTTGCTGACGGCATTGGAGTGCTGGACCAGCCACGGGTGTATGACCGGGGCAACCGGTTGATGCAGGTGGGTGATGGGGCTGGCGAGATCCGTGTGGACCGTGCCGGACGGATGCTGGAGTTGCCTCCAGACGGTGCCGGTGACTGGGCGCAGTCATTGCAGGTGAAGTGGGATGCCTGGAGCCGGATCGTTGAAGTCAAGCAAGCGGGGACGACCCTGGCGAAGTATGGGTACGACGGGCTGACCCGGCGGATCACGCGGGAAGTGGATGGAGTGGTGTGGCATTGCTATTACTCTGACCAGTGGCGACCGCTTGAGGAGAGTGAGGATGAGGTGGGGAGCCCGACCATCCAGTACTATTGGGGCGCTAGACATCGAGACGATCTGGTGAGGCGCGATCGGGCCACAGTGAGCCCCGGAGACCTTGACGAGAGGCGCTATGTAATGATGGACTATTACAGCCCGGCCAGTATCGCGGACGAGAGTGGAGCAGTGACGGAAAGGTACGCGTTTAGCTCATTTGGCATCCGGCAGATTCTTACTCCGACGTTCGGCGAGAGGAATGATAGCGAGTGTGCCTTTGAGTTTGCATTCCAGGGGCAATTCCTGGATGCGGAGAGCGGGTTGCTGGACTACGGACACAGGTACTATTCTCCGCAATTGGGAAGGTGGCTGAGTAAAGATCCGATTGGGGTGAAGGGTGGATTGAATCTATATGCATATGTCCGTAACAATGCCGTTAACCTTGTTGATTTTCTGGGATTTGTGGATAACGGTATTGATCCAGGCTCAGGCTTGCCGCTAAATGCCATGGGATGGCCTATTTTGCCTCCACCTGGTCAAAGTGCCGAAGAATGCCTTTGCCTTCAAAGGGGGGGGAAGTTTTTAAGTCTTGCACAACGTAGTTTTAATGGAAGCGTCCTGGATTGCATGAATAGTCAGAAATCCACCCAAGTGCTACCATCTGTGTTTCTTGCTGGCTATGGCTACGGTGTTGGCTTGGTGCACGCTGAAGCGGGCGCTGGCGTGGGATTACTGGGTATTATGGCCGCTTTCACCGAATGTTCTGCTGGACGTTGCTGGTATGAATGAACGTAATAAAGTTGCATTAATTGCCGCGCTTGCCGGACTGACGGCAAGTCTCTCAATTAAGTTCTTCTTGCTACAGAAGCATTACTTTCTTGGTGCTATATTTCTGTTTTGCGTGGGTATAGCTGCGTGGGTTTGGACGAAAAACAGGAAGAAATAAGCATTCCATATACTGCATCGCTTTTGGAATAAGGTTCTGAAGGCGATGTTTGTAGGCATTTCAGGATTGAAATTTCTGCATGATACAATTTAAAGTCAGACCAATGGCGGTTGTCTGGGTTTGCTATGCCGGTGTTTGGCTGACAGTCTCCATATTTAATTTTTAGTTAAAATGCTGGATCAATGATATTTAAAATCGTGTCAAGCCTTTCGGTATAATAGTAGTTTGATCTAGTTTGTTGGTTTCTTAAGGTAATATTAATGATGCGCGACAATGCGAACACTTCAGCTTAATGAAAAATAAGTGGTGTTATTGCTTGATCGGCTTCAGATTTAGGGATGAGAGGGTGCGCATGTAGTGTTTAACATTGCCTGTGGCTAATTTTAAGGCTGTCATACTACAGTTCAAAGTATGCAAACATATCGGTCAACTAATAGCGTTTTTATTCACAATTCAATCCTTGTTCATCGTCACTGATGCCTCATTCTTTTCGGGGGCTTCTAGTGACGGTGGAAGTTGTTCGACAGATGTGACGCCAACTGAGGTGACAATTTGAATGAGCGGGAGCTTATCCCTAGAGACGATTGCAATGCACGTTGAGCTCCGCAATACAAAGGATGGTGAAATCGCAGATGAATCTGCTGCGAGCAAAGATGGTGGCGCGTTTGTGATGACAATGTCTTCTGAAGCTCCAAATGAACTTATTTCCCGCATGGAAAGGTATACCCAAGGCCACGGGCACCATTTCGTTACATGCGAACCTGTGTCAGGTGTAACGGGCGATTGGATAGCCTGTTGCGCGATAGAGCGACTACTTCAATCGTATACGTGCGTTTTTTGGATGCCTAGACAATGTGTGATCACTAACGCGGGAGTTATGCTGCAGGAGATAGCGGATTTGAAGTCAAATGAGCCAATGCACTTGGTGCGATCAGCGGCTTTTGGCAGCGTGGAAGCCTTGCCAGACAAAGGGCTGCTTTCTGATTGTTTGGCAGTACGAAGATGTCCGGAAACAATGCGCTTTTTCAGTGAATTGCTCGCGCTCAAACATTGGAGTGGCGTGACTGGCGGGGTTGACCGTGCGGTGGACGAACTCATGACGAAGGATCCCAGTTTGCGGAGTTTGGTAAGGTGGGCATGGACTCCCAAGCCCAAGTCATTCCGATCTGCGGTAAGCTCTCCGGAAAAAAACAAGGAAGCGAGTGTCAGGCAATCGTGGAAGTATGGCGACTTCATTGCCCGTCTGCCGAAAGGCGTGGATGATGCTTGTGCGCCCGAGGTGGAAAGACTCCTTTCGGCGGTTTCGGATCACGGCATTGCCTGGCAGTCCAGAAAGCTGGCAAGTCGCATTGGCCCCATGGCCACCGACAAAAGGCACATCGGCTGGATGCGTACTTTTCTGCTGTCGAAAAAGTGGAGGACTAGCCTGGAAATCGGCTGTCTCGGTGGAGCATCCTCGGTAGCCTTTGTAGACGCCGTCAATGAGCAAACCTTGCTCCACGCGCATTTTTGCGACAGGAGATTCACCCCAGAGTTTCGGGAGGTGATCAACTCGTGTCGAGGTGCCTACACTTTACACGAAGAGGACAGCTGTGCATCTTTCTCCCGTTTCGGCAGGCATGAACTGGAGTTTGTGTATGTGGATGGGGATCATTCACTTGAAACATTGCAACGGGAGTGCCATCAACTGGCAAGACTGAAGCCTGCCGTGGTGGCAGCGCATGACGTGGTCGGGGATGAAGGGCCTGGATACTTGATGGTCCAACTTCAGCGAGATGGATACTACTGTTTAATCGACTTCAAGCGGAGGAAGGGAGAGGGCACGCATCGAGGGTTCCTTATCGCCTGTCGCGAATTCGAAGATTATCAACTCGCCCTCGAAGCCTATAAACGACACATCTGGTAATAGTGCTCCCATTCATGACTCCTCCCTTGTTCATTGTTGTCACAGATGCTCACTTCTTCCCGGGGGCATTGGTCGCTGTGGCGTCGATTCTTGCCTATCATAGCACTGCTCGCATCGTGGTGGTGGAGAGTGGGATTTTGGGCAAGAAGCTCAGTGGCTGCCAAAAGAGCATGCTGAAGGCGCTGGGGGCTGAGGTAGACGAGACTGGTGTCTATGGTCAAGGTGACCGCAAACAAGGGGCGTGGGAGCTCAAGGCCTATGCGGCCGAACGCTACGCGGACCAAGCACCTGTCATCGTTGGAATTGACGCGGATTGCACCCTCTGCGGGCCGGTGGACGACATCCTGCTGCAGTGTGAGCGCACGGGTGAGTTCCTAGGAGGCAAGGATGGCGATGGGGTGGTGTACGACAAGTCTTACGAACCCTATGGGTTCCCGGTGCCTGCCCGAAATGACGCCTACATGTCAACTTCACTGTATTTCTGCAAGACCACGCAGATCGCGAAGGAGGTCCTCGCTGAATGGGCAGATTGTTGTGCGAAGTCCGTCTTTGGCTCCAATGGCATCTTTCATGGACATGGAGACCAGGGGGTGCTCAATGCGATCCTTTACAAGCGGCGCGCCGACGTCTCAGTCAGGCTGTTGGAAAACGATCTGTGGAGTCAGCACTGGGTCTATTGGCAGCGGCCGCTGGAGATTCGTGATGGACGGCTCTTCAATCTGACTCTTCAAAAACATCAACGATCACTGCATGGATCAGGGGGCGAAAAGCCGTGGGATCTGTCATATAGGGCGAGACTTGAAAAGTACCCGCATGTTCAAGTCAGCTATGCCTGGTTTTTGGCGTTTCTGGAGCGGGCATGGAAGATGGCGGGGACTGACCCGGCAAAAACCTTGGAAGTGCAGAGCCAGCACCTGATTCGTGACTTGGACCTCTACAGAGGGACAATTGAGCAGTTGGTGCTTGATGGACCTTTGCCTGTGCTGCCGGGGCAACCGCTGGTGAAGCGGGCTTTTCGTCAGGGGCTGTCAAAGAAGAAGCGGGTAGATGAGCAAGTTCAGCCGGCCGCCCATGAAAGTTGACTATGTGTGCTTGAACCTCTTGAGGCGGCCAGATCGTCGATTTTTGGTGGAGTCGACGCTCCCCCAGGAAATGGCTGGACTGCTGCGATTTGTTCCAGCGGTTGATGGGGGGATGATTCCGTCCTCACGTGTGCGGCGTTGGAAAATTGGAAACACCGGGTATGCCGTCAACTTGAGCAAACGCCTTGTACTGCGAGAGTTCTTGCGGGGCGATAGTGATGTCCTGTTCTTCTTTGAAGATGACGTGAAGTTCGAACGAGACTTCTGGGAAAAGTATCAATGGATGCTTGCGAATGCGCCGTCTGATTGGGCCATGTTGTTCTTGGGGGGAGATCATTCTCAAGCGCCGCAGTCCACAAGTGTATCCGGGATAGTGAAGTGCGTCAGGACGCATCTGAACCATGCGTTGCTCATCAAACGTGATGCGGCCCGGGAAATTCTCCGCGAGATCAACCGCAAGCCGTTCCGCCATTGCTTAAGTGACCAGACGATTGCCTGGCTCCAGGATAAACTGCCGACCTATGCGCCGGCCAAGTTCGCTGCGGGTCAACGAAGGAGTCGGAGCGACAACAATGGGGGCGTGAAAGGCGATCAACTTTGGCGTCCGTTTTCAGACTGTGCCACCAGGATGGACGACGATGAATTGGCCGTTCTGTATGGATCAACTCGTCCGGGTTCGCGGATTACACAATGGGGGGCGAGCGGTGCCACCTTGCTCCTTGCCAGATGGGTGGGGGATGCTGGACTGGTGCACTGTTTCGAGAATGATCACCGCGCGAGCACTTCAGTACAACAGGCGTTGGCGAAGGAAGGACTGACGTCCCGGGTGAAGTTCCATCAGACCTCGTTGACCTTGGGAGTCCGCCCGCGGCGTCCGATGAGAGAAGGGGCGTTCACTTCTTACCCACTTCGTTGTCTGGAAGCGGCAGGTGGTAGGGTGTTTGACATGGGCATTGCAGACGGGCCGTACCGGGTGGAATGCGCGAAGATTGCTGCAGCCTTTCTTGGTAGTGGGTCGCTGTTCTTTTTGCCGGGGTGGAGGGCTGACGAGGCGGGCCGACATGCGAGACGGCAAAGAGAGTTGGAAGTGGATTATCACTTGAAGTTTGAAGTCCTTCATACACCTGGCACTATGGCCGTCTTTGAACGTCGCTGAAGTAGCGGAAGCGCGAGAAAATTTGGGAGGAAGGTTTGGGTGCACTTGATCCCTAGTTGGGTTTATGCACTTGTTCGAGATCTTTCCACGTGTACCCAAGCTGCTGCATGAGCCGTTCATCGAGAATTTCCTTCACATTCTGAAGCATCTTCGGAGTGTATTGTTCCAGGTATCGGCGCTCCCAGTACTTGTGGGAATCCATGGGGGCGCTTGAGCTCGAGCAGTTGTTGGTCATGCGGTTGGCGACCAGCAGCTTGTCGACTTCCACCTCCATAAAGGGATCATAGTCCGACAGCAGGTTGTGAAACGTCTTTGACTGCAAGGCCAGGGATTGGAGCATTTCTGCTCGTACAATCGTGCCCGATCCAGTTTCGTGAACACGGTTCAACCAATGTTGGTTCATGACATTCCATCGCTCAGCTGGAGAGGGCCAGAAGTAGTGGGGGCGGCGGAGGAACTCCTCAAAGGTCCAGGTGGGGGAGAATTGTGAACAAATAGTAGTGTCCTTGCCATGCTCACGTACGAAATACTCGTAGCAGGCCAACATCCAATCCAGAGGATGCCTGACGCAGATGATGATGAAAGTGTTCCCTAGCGCATTGGACGAGGGCAGCCATCCGTGTTTCCAGTAAACACTGCCAAAAAACTGAGTTGTACGGGGAGCATTTAGCTGTCGGCTGAATAAGAATTCTATCACATTCGTGCAGGTCCTTTGAAGACCGTGAACGAGGTATCGACGACGTGTATCGTGCCGTTCGAGCTGCCATGGCGGGGTGCATGAGTCAACGAAAACGCTCCCTTCCGGTCGAAGAAGTGCAGTGAGACCGCGTTCGCCCAAAAAGGCCAGTTGGCCTTCCGTGATGGTCCACCCTCTGAAACGAGGACTCGATCCAGGACCGATGGAACCGTCCGAAGACAGGGACAATGGCAACGGGGTGTCGTCGCCACGACTCAGTCGATAGTGCGGCCTTAACGTAAGTTGCTTGGTGAGGAGATCATCGGAAGGGTGGCTCGGCATCAATCTGATCATGCTGGCGCTGCCCCGCTCGACAGAGATCCAATGGCCGGGGTGGGCTTTGTCTTTGGCCAATTGTCGGGTATGTCCATTGGCCCAGCCCAGGTGGAGTTTACCGTTGAGGACGTGCCATCCTACTACGCCCGCATAATTGGTCTGGGTGGCATGTTCCTCCAGTAGGACTAGACGGTGGACCGACGCCCCGGTGCCCGCTAGCTTGTACACACTCTGGCCGATCAGTAGTTGGGCTAGTTGGGCATCTTCCTCAGAAATACTAGCAACGGGATCGTACAGCATGGGTTTCCAGGCTGCCGCGAGTTCGAGAAGATGCTGCAGGCAAGTTGCTCCGTTGGTGAGTGCGGCACGGGAGGAGGATTCGTCTAACAGCCAGGGGCGAGACGAGAGATCATTCCATGGGAAGGATGTTTTTTCATCGCTGCTTTCTCCTTCTGTCCCCCGAGGGGGATTGGTATCAATCTCATGAAACGGACTGTCCGTGGAATACCATGCCAGATTCAGAAGCTGTGCCTGAGCGGGGATGACTTTCTCAAGTTCTCTCGAGTGGTCGCAAAGATGTTTGCAGAAATACAACGCTTTCCAGTGCCGGAGCCGGTCAATCAATGCCGGAGCCGCCAGCGTGTCGACGCCATCGCGTGGTGCGAGGTCTAGTGTTCTCCAGATGAGGTGATTCTTGTTCCATTTGCGCGCCCCCCGCCAGAAAACGGCGCCAGAAGTGCGGAAACCTTCTGTCTCAAACAGTGTTTCCGGGCAGGCGAGGGGAGTGAGGAAAGGTGTGACGACCAAAACCTCATGGAATTTGGTATTGAGTAAAGCAAAAGTGTGCAAGTCCCTTGTGGTCGTCAGGACTGCAGGAAAGGTTTTTCGTATCGCTGCTGCGTCGAATACTTGCACATTGGGGATTCGAGCCAACAATTCTCGCATGCGGGTGGTGAGAGGACTGATCGCGCTGCAATACCATACCTCCACTGGCAAGGTGCTCCCCAGTCTGCGGAGTTCGCGCAATTGTACCCAAAGTGAGGGAAAGCTCTCCAGGCCGCCTGCGATGACGACAAGGCCCCGCCCTTGTGCAACTGGACTTGTGGGAGGGACGTATTTTCGGAGGAAGCTATCCCGAATGCGAAGGGGTGAAGATGCCTGGCTGGTGGAATTTGGTGTGGCCATGCAGATCGGTACTAGGGATGGAGAAATCTCGCCGGCCACTCTTAGCGACCGAGGTATTGAAACTGTTTGCAAACAACGGGGCCGGCGCGGAGTGGGAGACTCATTGTGGATAGGGGTTGGGGATTGGTTGCGCCGCACTGCGGCAGTCGCGGATGTGAAAACTGACGGATGCGATCGCCGGGTGAAGATGCTTCTTGTGCATCAATGAATGCCCAAATAGTATTTCTTGGCCACAAGAGCAACTGCAATCAGAATTCTTCCATGCGCGATCTGTTTTGCTTCATCTGGGGAACGTCAAGATCTGGCGATTTCGTTGCGAAGCGAGAATCGCAACCTTCGCCAGACAATGGACTCTGAGTACGTATGGAGGATCACGGTTCGAGACTTCGTTGCCGTCGGTCTGACCCATGGCAATGGCGTGACCGAACGCATTTCCGTCGAGCGGAAAAGTTTGACCGACGATAGTGTAATGAATTGACGAGCGTTAGGTAATGAACGCGATTGGAACATCAAGCATGACAAACATCTATCCCCGATATTCCAAAAACTTGCTGGAGGTCATGGTTGATGACTATCTGGACGACGTCGAAGCCTACCTGGCCCGAACGGGAAGGGCTGAATATCGATTGCGCAAGTCGTTTCAGATGGAGAACCTTCAGGGGGACGAGCTTTCGCGTATGCGAAACCGGAAGGTGTGCTGCATGTCACTTTTTTTCAAGCCGGCGAAGCAGGAGCAGATCAAGAATTCGCCTCAACGATCTTCTTCTGGGGAGATCATTGAGGAAGAGCTCCACAAGGTGCGGCATCCGGCATTTCAGGGGTCCCCGCGTTACGAATCAAGTTTCTGGAGCAGCTACCTCGAGAAGATCCTGAATTCGGACTTTGCAGACTGGGTGCCAGTTGCGTTTCTGGCGCGGGATCTTGGTTTTCTCCGCGATTCCCTCAAGGAGAGAGGCTGGATCGTAGTGCAGATGCGGCATGACAGCGTGGCGCACAATCCCGGAGCAATGTGGAGATACCTGGGTTTCAATTTTGACGCCAGATGCTGTTATTTTCAGGACACAGACCGGTCCTTTTCAAGCGCTCGGGCCGACAGGATGGCGAACCTGCTGACTTTGAGCCCGCGAGTGGCATTGGCGCGGCCCCTGCAGTGGTCGAACCACGGGGAGATGTCGGTCATCCTGGGCAATGATTTTGCCGTGAATCCGAGTCAAGTTCCCTTCGACTCGGCAAAAATGATGTTGGGCTACATCCTCCTCAGCATTTTGCACGAAGACCGGCTCAACAATTTCTGCTTTGAACCTGTGAGGAAACGGAACCTTGAGAAGGTGGCGCCCCTGAGTGCCCGGCACTTGAGAGAACACTTTGGCCCATTGCATCATGAAAGGGTGGGGGGCAAATGCTACCCTTACTACACATTCGACGAGCAATGGCTTAAGGAGTTTGTGTACTACCAGATGACCGAAGGGAGAATGGCTACCCTTTTGCTGGACCGGGTAAAAGAAGGTGATGAAGTTCAGGCTGCGGATATCGCGTTTCAGCGGGAACATGGGAATCTGTTGGTTTCCACGGAACCCAAAGGAGGTTCTTCAGATGCCATTGGCGGCTTGGGGCTCCCGTCAAAGCCTGCGAGGAGCCGCGGCATGAGTTTGGTGGGGCGACGGACGCCCGCTTGAGCAAGAAATTCACCCGGCATTCAATAATTTACTCTAGACAACACTAAAAAAAGTTCCGTACTTGGTTGCATGAAAAAAATCCTCGTTGCCTTGTTTGCTGCGTTGCTCCTGACTGCAGTGGTGCCGTGTGTGCAGGCTCAACAGCCTGCCAACAGACCAGATCGGACATTGATCGAGGTCTTGCCCTTTGCCCGGGAGTTCATGAACGAGAAGTTCAAACCCAACGATCGCGAGGTGCCGGACGAACTGAGAGCTACGACGACTGACAAGCTGCGCATCTTTGGGAAACGCAAACTCAACAAGACTGCTCCTGTTCGTGGGAGGGGATCGGCGCACTTTGGAAAAATTGTGCTCGTTCCTGTTGGAAACTGGAAGGGTGTTATCAACGTGAAGAGTCCTTCTGCGGACGATGTCACCTACTACTATGCCTCCATTGAGTTGGAGGGGGGGAAACTGGATACCAAAATCATCCAACTTTCGACTGGTGTGGACTACGCGTGGTCGGTCGTCAAGGGGCCCGCCCAAACCACTTTCAAAATCACGGACGGTGCGAAGGAAGTAGTGAGCCTTTCGGGGCCTGCAGCTTCCGTGAAAAGCGTCGGGTTCGCGTCAACGGTGCGCTACTTGGGCAATGAGGCCGACATCAGCGTGACCTTCGAATAGATGTTCCAGGATCATGCGGGGGCTTCACTCAGGAATCTCCCTGGTGAATATCCCCTTGGTCTCGCCACAGAGAAGTAGTCGACGAGAGTCAGTTGCCTAAGGTAGAGAGGACGTTGGATTCGTCCAGCGGCAGGCAGGAGATGACGGCGAGGAACGTTCTCACGAGGCAGTAGTATAGCCAGACGAGAATGGCACTGACTCAAGCTGCATCCTTTTTGCGAATCTGGCGCTGGGCGCGGTGCGGGATCTCCCTCATCTCGTGCCGGGGTTTGGTCATCAGCTGGTAGTTTTTGGGCCGTCGTGTCTTGCATCGCGGCTCCCGTCGATGTGGCCTTTGCTGGAACGGATTGTTGGGAATGCGCTCCAGTATTTCTGCCGAGTCGGTGTTGGGACTGGCAGGCGCTGGAGGCACTCCACAAGCGCCACTGCCACATAGCACAACGGCTCTAGAGTGTGTCGATGTGGATGAGTTCGAATGCAGCTTGAATGCGGTTGCAAATCCTCCATCTTGCACCACGGATCACCATTGCAGGGTGGGTATTGCGTGCGGCGGCTGGAGGTGCACGGTCTAATTTCCCTGGAAATCTGAAAGTAGATATCTCGCCATGAAAAAAAACGTTTGGACTGCGTTCTTACTGGTGATTGGCTTTGCAGGCTTTGCGGCCGCGCAGGATGCTGGTGATCTCCCGAAGGTGCTTAGGGCGACTGTCTCGGCATATGAGCAGCTTCTGAGTGAGAGTGAACTGGCGGCGACGGGGCAATATGAAGTCAAGGTGCTTGACACTCACAAGCCCATTCAGCGGTTCAGGGATATCTACTTCTCGCAGAAAAAAAAGCGGCCTATCATTGATGATCAGGCCTTCGACGCTGTCTATGCCAGGCTGGTGGGGAACTGGCCAGGTGACACTCCGTGGGAAGGGCTTTTTATCGGCGAAGGCCGCCATCTGAAGTCGGGAAACGAGGAGCAGTTCTTTGATGGTTCTATTTATGCCCAGCGCACCATAGGGGGTAATGTGATTGTTTTGAATGACGAGGCGATTCTCACACGCGTTCCTGACTACCTGGGTACCTTTTCCACGTTAAATAGCAATTTGGAGTTTGGAAAGTCGTTTGGAGACTCCTGGTCATCTTCAGGTGTTTCTCTTGTGGAACTTCTGGATCAAGCCATGAGCCCGAAGGCCGAAATCACTCTGGAGGGCGACTATCTGAAGTGCACGATACCTGCGTTTGGAGGTGTTTCCAACGTCGATCTAAGGATCCAGATCGAGCTTGAGCCCGGAAAGGTATTCCTCCCCAAGACCATATGGGTTGCGAGGTCCTTGGCGGGAAAAAACGTTCCCATTGAACTCCTCAATGGTTCCAAGATTGAGTACATGGACTACCGCCTCGTCAATGGAAAGATCTATCTGCCCTACGCGATCAAGGGCACTAGCTATACAAGCCTCGAATCAAGCTTTGACGACCCTCAGTTGCGCGATGAATTGTTTAAGCATACGAAATTGCGAGTTGATCCAGGAGTGGTGATTCCCCTCGTGGAACACACGCTTCGTATCAACTCATTGACGCTGCGCCCCAAGGCGGACGGCAGTTCGATTCAACTTCCTGTTACCGTGGGTACTATCGTGAAAGATAGAATGCTCAACAAGGAGTATATTTTTGAAAACTCCATTTTAAAGAAAGCCAACGGACTCAAGAATGACTCGAAGAATAAGTATACTTCTCTGCATTAAGAATTCGGGATTTCAAAGAGCTGGAAGTTTTCAGTTACCAAGGATTGCAGATATCTGCGATTGGCTTCGCTCAGTGAGTCAAGATACTCATCGATTGCCGCCCTGAAGAGCGCAAAGCTCTCAAAGTACTTGTTTCTCAAGCATCGAGTCTTCACCAGTCGCCACACCCGCTCGATAAGATTCAAATTCGGTGAGTAGGGTGGCAGGTAGAGTAGCTCTATGCCAAGCCCTTCAGCCACCTCCCCCACCAGCCGGCTTCTTTGATACCGAGCGTTGTCCATCACCAGGGTTATGGGCTCGTTTCCATAGGTTTCGTATATCTTGGTGATCAAGTCACACACCACCTGCTCATTGATCGAGTCCGTGGTGCGAATGCTGACAAAATCATGATCGCGGGTCTCCACGGCTCCCAGCACGTTGTAACGTTGCCGCCCACTGGCGCTGGGTACGAAGATCCGGGTGAAAGACCAGATCATGCCCAAAAACGAACCCAGCACAAAATGGGCGGCATCAACGAAAAAAACCCGCCTTCGCCCCTGCTGAGCCTCGTCCAGGCGGGGCAGCAACTCTTCATGAAGGAACTCAAATTGCAGTTGCACATCTGCTCCCCCGGGCACCGCGGCGGTCTTGCGAAACTTCAAGCCCAAGCCGATCATGATCCTCCTGGCCTGGGCGTCGGAGAGCCGGATGCCGCTGATTTGCTCGATTCTGGCAGCACCTTCACCTGAGGTGGCGACCGGATCTTGCTCAAAAGACTTGGCAATGTGCTCCAGCCATGGAGCAACACTGCTGGTGGGCCTGTAATAGCGGTCCTCCAAGAGCCCGGCCAACCCGCCATCACGGTAGAGCTTGAGATAGTTGGTGACGGTGTCCTCGCAGAGGCTGAGCGCCTGGGCAATGGCCTGATGTGGGACCTTGAGATGATGCAGCCGCACCGTCATCAACCGGTGGCGGGTCCGCAGGTCAATCTCTGGATCGTCGAGTTCTTCGGCAATAGCTTCAAGGTCTTCGCTGCACAAATCAATCTTGATCATGTGTCTATAGTACTTCCATCGAACCTACTAGCAACCACATAACAACCGAATCCGAAATCTTCATGCAGAGAAGTATAGTTTGGGGACTTCTGTCGCCGCCTTGGTGATCTTCGGCAGGGGCAGGCTGCGGCTGTCACCGGACCAGTCATGCGATGCATGCTATCCCTTAGGCGGGGGCTCCAGGGGGAATCTTAAGACCATCGAAACCGATGTGTCATGGTGAAAATAGTCGGCTCTTTGTGATCCCGATGTTCCAGCGTAATCGACAACGAGTCATCCGTGTCAAATCTATGCACGCAACTCTCCGCAGACTCTTGTAGCCGGGCAATCCGAGGATGTGGCCGCGCACGTCTCGCGGGCAGTGCACTCTTGTGCGGCAATAATTGAGCAAAGTTGGGCAAGATCGGCTGTGAACAAGACTGCCCAAGGTGCGACTTGTCCCTCTGAACCGGGATCAAGTTCACAAGAGTGGCTTGCCTGGTGTGGATCTTATGAATGCCCCCACCCCTACGTTGCGGCAGTCCGGAGGCTTGAATGCAAGCAGGTCTGGAATATACAGGTTGCTGTCGTTTGGTCAACGTTACAAGACAAGGCTTGCCTGGGGCGTTGGGCTGGTGGGGGGCTTGGTGGTGGCCGTGTGGTTTTACCTAAACCAAGGTGACAAGGATGGCCAAGTGGTGCACGGCAATGGGCGCATCGAAGCGACGGAGGTGGACATTGCGACAAAGACTGCCGGCCGGCTCGATGAGGTGCTGGTAAACGAGGGGGATTTTGTTGTCGAGGGGCAGGTTCTTGCCCGCATCCAATCGGACTCCATTCAAGCCCAGCTAGCCGAAGCGGAGGCGCAGCACCGCCAGGCCAGAAATGCCGTGATCAGTGCCTCAGCCCAAGTGCGAGCGAGGGAGAGTGACAAGCTGGCCGCCGAAGCAGTCGTGGTGCAGAGAGAAAGTGAGCTTTACGCCGAGAGGCTCCGCCTGGATCGTTCCGAGGCTTTGGCCAAGCGTGGAGCGCTGGCCGTGCAGACTCTGGACGATGATCGGGCCAGGGTAAAGAGTTCGGAGGCCGCCATCAGTGCCGCCAAGGCGCAGGTTGCAGCGGCAGAGGCCGCTGTGGAGGCCTCGAAAGCACAAATGGAAGGGGCCAATTCCACTGTGGAGGCCGCTGGTGCGACCATCGCCCGAATCAAGTCGGATATAGCCGACTGCACTCTGTTGGCACCTCGGGCTGGGCGGGTGCAATATCGCATCACACAGCCGGGAGAGGTGCTCGGGGCAGGAGGAAAGGTGCTCAATATCGTGGACCTGAGCGATGTTTACATGACCTTCTTCCTGCCTGAAACAGTGGTTGGGCGTGTGCCATTGGGAGCTGAGGCTCGCATAATCCTCGACGCCGTTCCCCAGTATGTCATTCCAGCGCGGATCACCTACGTGGCGAGTGTCGCCCAGTTCACCCCCAAAACGGTAGAGACGGCCAGTGAACGGCAGAAGCTGATGTTCCGCGTGAAGGCGCGGATCGATCCGGAGCTTTTGTTGAAGCATCTCCAGCAAGTCAAGACGGGGGTGCCGGGTACTGCCTGGCTGAATCTGGAGGCTGGCGCTTCCTGGCCCTCCCACCTGAGTATCAAGGTGCCCGAATGAAGGAGGCGGCCCACATGACCGTGGCTCCCATCGCCCGATTGCGGGAGGTTTCACTCCGGCATGGCAAGACCATCGCGCTGGACCGGGTTAGCATCGACGTTCCAGCGGGCTGTATGGCGGGCCTGATAGGTCCCGACGGTGTGGGGAAGTCCAGCCTGCTTTCGCTTGTCACCGGAGTGCGCGCCTTGCAAGAGGGGGAACTGGAAGTGCTGGGCGGAAACATGCGCCACAAGCCGCACCGCGATCAAGCGCGCCCGCGCATCGCCTACATGCCGCAGGGTTTGGGGAAAAACCTCTACGGGACTCTCTCGGTCGAGGAGAACCTCCAGTTCTTCGGGAGGTTGTTTGGCCATGGCCGGCTCGCACGGCGGCAGCGAATTGACCAGCTTACCGAGAGCACTGGCCTGCATCATTTCCTTGATAGGCCGGCCGGCAAGCTGTCGGGTGGCATGAAGCAAAAGCTGGGGCTCTGCTGCGCATTGATCCACGACCCGGATCTCATGGTGCTGGATGAACCCACCACGGGAGTGGATCCCTTGTCTCGTCGTCAGTTTTGGGACCTCATTCACAGCATCCGCTCCGAGAGACCTGCCATGAGCGTGATCGTGGCCACGGCTTACATGGAGGAGGCAGACGGTTTTGACTGGCTGGTGGCTTTGGATGGAGGACGAGTGCTGGCCGCCGGGGCACCGGAAGATTTTCGCCAGCGCACTGGCACCACCACGCTGGAAGAGGCGTTTGTCGCCCTGTTACCCCAGGAAAAAAGACGGGGACACCATCCCGTGGTCCCGTCACCCCCCTGCATTTCAGACAATTCTGTCGTGGCCATTGAGGCCCAGAACCTGACCATGCGATTTGGCAGTTTTGTAGCCGTCGATCATGTGGCGTTTCGCATTCATCAGGGGGAGATCTTTGGATTCCTGGGGTCGAATGGATGTGGGAAGACCACAACGATGAAAATGCTCACTGGCCTTTTGCCGGCAAGCGAAGGTTCGGCGTGGCTTTTCGGTAAAACGATGAACCCAGAGGACATCAGCATCCGTCACCGGGTTGGATACATGTCGCAGGGATTTTCGCTGTACGCGGAATTGACCGTCGGTCAGAATCTTGTGCTTCATGCCAGGTTGTTTCATGTACCCGGCGCGCATCTCCCGGACCGGGTCCGGGAGATGCTGGCGCGCTTCGGCCTGGAAGACGTACAGGATGCTCTGCCTGACCACCTGCCGCTGGGCATCCGTCAGCGTCTTTCTCTCGCGGTAGCCATGGTGCACCACCCAGACCTGTTGATCTTGGACGAGCCGACTTCTGGAGTGGATCCAATCGCCCGTGACCACTTCTGGCACCTGATCACCGACCTGTCGCGAAGAGATCGGGTGACGATCTTCATCTCCACGCATTTCATGAACGAGGCATCCCGCTGTGACCGCATTTCACTCATGCATGCGGGGAAGGTTCTAGAGTGCGATGCCCCCGGCGAGATCGTGCAAAAGCGAAAAGCCCGCAATCTTGAAGAGGCCTTCATCGAATGCCTCGAAGAAGCCCAGGGCGGGAGTGCGAATGCTGTCCCTACGAGGGATTCGCCCGCGGGGAAGCTCCCGTCGTCCTTGGCGGCGGGCTCATCCGCCATGCGTCAGAAGTGCTTTAGTCCCGGGCGCTCGGTCAGTTACATGTGGCGTGAGGCACTGGAACTCCGCCGCGATCCCGTGCGTGCCACCCTGGCCCTTTTGGGCACGGTGATCCTGATGTTTATCATGGGCTATGGCATTAGCATGGATGTGGAGGACATGACATTCGCCGTGCTTGACCACGACCAGACCGGCCTTAGTCAGGGTTATACACTGAACCTCGCCGGTTCACACTATTTCATCGAACAGGATGCTCTGGGGAGCTACGAAGATCTGGACCGGCGCATGCGGGCAGGAAAACTGTCACTCGCGCTGGAGATCCCTTCCGGATTTGCCCGGGACATTCAGCGCGGCTCTTCGGTCCAGATTGGAGTGTGGGTGGACGGAGCCATGCCGCAACGCGCTGAGACCGTGGTGGGCTACATACGTGGCATGCATCAACTCTGGCTGCAGGACGTAGCGAAGCGGCAGCTGGGACAGTCCCTGCCATCCGTCGCGACCATTGAGGTCCGCTATCGATACAATCCGGACGTGAGAAGCCTGCCTGCTATTGTGCCGGCGGTGATCCCCATCCTGTTGATGATGATCCCAGCGATGCTCACCGCACTTTCCGTCGTCCGTGAGAAGGAGATGGGATCGATCATCAATCTTTATGTTACGCCCGTGACACGCGTGGAGTTTCTTCTGGGGAAACAGTTGCCCTATATCGGGCTTGGGCTTTTGAATTTCCTCCTGATGACATTTCTTGCACAGACCTTCTTTGGCGTGCCGGTCAAAGGGGATTTCGCTACCCTGTTCGCGGCCGCTGCCGTTTACGTTGCCTGCGCCACGGGGTTCGGGTTGTTGGCGTCCATCTTTACCCGAAGCCAGATCGCGGCACTCTTTACCACGGTGATCGGCACCATGTTGCCCTCCATTCAGTTTGCGGGCATGATCAACCCGGTTTCCTCGTTGGAAGGAATGGGGGCAGTCATTGGCCACCTGTTTCCAACCACGCACTTTCTAACGATCAGCCGCGGCGTCTTCGGCAAAGCGTTGGGGTTCTCAGACCTGCATGCAAGCTTCTGGCCATTGATCTTGGCTGCTCCGGTTATTTTTGGGTCTGCCGTCCTGCTGCTTCGTAAACAGGAATCCTGAATTGTCATGCGGCACATGGGGAACATTTTCAGATTGGGGGTGAAGGAGTTCTGGAGCCTTGCCCGGGACCCGATCATGCTCATGCTGATTGCGTATGCTTTCACGGTGATGATCTATGTGGCCGCCACCGCGCTGCCCGACACACTGCACCATGCCCCGATTGCCATTGTGGATGAAGACGGTTCTCCGCTCTCCGCGAGGATTGTGGCGAGCTTCTATCCACCACGATTCAAATCGCCTGCACTGATCACTCTGGACCAGATGGACGCTGGGCTTGATTCCGGAGTCTATACATTTGTGGTGGACATCCCGCCCAACTTCCAGCGTGACGTGCTGGGGGGGCATACGCCGAAGATTCAGGTCAACGTGGATGCCACGCGAATGAGCCAGGCTTTCACCGGTACTGCCTATGTACAGGAGATCATCATGGACGAGGTCAACGAGTTTGCGCAGCGCTATCGCAGCAGCACCCGACCGCAGGTGGATCTGGCCATTCGTACCCGTTTCAATCCCAACCTGGAGCAGTCCTGGTTTGGCGCTCTGATGGAGATCATCAACAATGTGACCATGCTCTCCATTATCCTCACCGGTGCCGCTCTGATCCGCGAGCGGGAGCATGGGACCGTTGAACACCTGCTGGTGATGCCGGTCACCCCGGGGGAGATCATGCTCTCCAAGGTATGGTCCATGGGGCTCGTCGTGTTGGTGGCCGCGGGAGGCTCCCTGATGTTTGTCGTCCAAGGCTTGTTGAAAGTGCCTGTGGAAGGCTCTGTGGTCCTGTTTCTTGCAGGAGCCTCTTTGCACTTGTTCGCCACCACCTCCATAGGCATCTATTTGGCGACATTGGCGCGGAACATGCCTCAATTTGGCATGCTAATGATCCTGGTGCTTTTGCCTTTGGAGATGCTCTCGGGTGGTCTCACTCCTCGGGAGAGCATGCCTCAGTTGGTACAGAACATCATGCTGGCGGCGCCCACCACTCATTTTGTGGAGATCGGACAGGCCATCCTCTACCGAGGGGCCGGCATTGAGGTGGTGTGGCGTCCGTTTCTGACTTTGCTACTCATTGGCAGCGCATTCTTCGCCCTGTCTCTTGCCCGCTTTCGCAAAGCCATCGCTCAAATGGCGTGAAACTTACGCGATGATGCGCCTTTGGAAGGCAGCCGACTTTCGCAATACGCATCCTCTCAAGAGGATGGGCCGAAGAGTGAATCGAAACACTACAGAGCGATGGATAGAGAGAACGCGAACTCACGAGCGTTCCATCCCTTGTGAGTAAAGCAGATTCGCAGAGCGTATGGAAACAGCGTATGGAAACTGATCTCGGTGCCTGGGGAAGGGGGGGACTGAAGGCAAAGTTGACGGGATTAAGAAGAATGATAAATGGCTGACTCAGAAAGTTGAGGTAAAAGATTATTGAGCAGGCTGGGCATCTTATTCAGAGATACCCATTGCCTCCCGAACCTAAATGAGTGAATCGGTTAAAGCTCTTTGCTTGAGTTTTCTTTCCTGAGAATTTCGGCCAGTGCCGGGTTGGGGAAACGGCGGCTTGGCGTAATCGCATAGAAGCTCTCTCTAATGCCTGCCACACGATGACGCTCTACGAGAAGACCGGTGTCCAGTTCACCCCGCACGACGACAGGCGGAACGAGCGCCAGACCGGCACCTTCTCGGGCTAGAAGACGCAGCATTGCCATGTCGTCCACCTCGGCGGCGATAATGGGCCTGATGCCTAGTTGCTCAAGCACGAGGTCGAAAGCGACGCGGATGTTGCTGTCGAGGCTCGGAAGAACGAGTGGAGTCGTGCGTAGATCTTCGGGGAAGCTGAACTTTTTCTGCGTTCGTGTGCGCAGTCCGATGAGGCTGACTGGTTGTTCGTCAAGGAGGTGGCTGTGCCAGTTGGTTTCGGCATCGCGATGCACAGGAAGGTTGGAGAGAACGGCGTCGAGGGTATGGGCGCGAAGCTGGGCGAGCAAATTGCGGAGGTTGCCGGAGCGGATGATCAATTCTACGTCGCTGCGGCCAATGAGTGGGCGCAGGAGCGTGAGCTGGAAGTTGCGCGACAATGTGGCGACGGCACCGACGCGCAGGACTTGGCGGCGACCGGAGTCCCTGTTCCGGAGCACGTCCAGCAGCTCCTCTCCCGATCGGAAGATGGACTGGGCGTAGTCCAGTGCGATGCGCCCGGCTTCCGTAAGGACGAGGGTTTTATTCTGCCGATGAAACAACGGCTGGCCGAGACTGTCTTCCAGGCTGCGGAGTTGGGTGCTCAGGGCGGACTGGGAGAGCTTAAGGCGTTCCGCTGCGCGCGTGAGGCTTCCTTCGTTGGCAATGGCTCGGAAATAGCGGAGGTGGTGATAGTTCAGAGAGGACATTCGTCACTTCTATTTAAGCGAACGAAACTGCGCAAAAGATATATTGGAACGAACGAAGATTTTCAAGATACGTTGGGACGCCTTATGAATCTGCCGTCCACCGATCCCACTCATCCGATCTTCTTCGTTTCCGCAGTCGCGGCGGGCCCATTGGTGATGCTCGCGGCAGCGCTCGTTCCCTCAAGGTTGGCCAATCGCCACGGGCGAAGGTTTGCAGCGCTCGCCTCGTGGTTGTCGCTGGGAGTTTTTGTTGTGGCGTTGTCCGCAGGCATCGGGTTCTTGTTCGCGGGCCCGTTGGTGGCTGGAGGGCTGGGCGTCGGCTCGGTGCGGATTGGGGTTTACTTCGACATGCTCTCTGCGGTGATGCTGCTGCTCGTCTCCTTCCTCGGCGCGGTGGTGGTGCGCTTTGCAGGAAATTACCTCGCCGGCGACCCGCAACAAGGCAAGTTCACCAAATGGCTGTGCGTAACGATCGGCTCCGTGCTTGTGCTTTGCATCTCGGGCGACCTGCTTATGTTCACTCTCTCGTGGACAGCGACGAGCCTGAGCCTGCACAAGTTGCTTACTTTCCATCCGGACCGGCCGGCTGCGATGCTGGCAGCGCGGAAGAAGTTCCTCATCAGCAGGCTCGGCGATGCTTGCCTTGTCGGGGCGCTGGTGATGACCTGGCAGTGCTTCGGCACCTGGAATTTCACGGAGATGTTCGCCGCGGCGGCCGTCCTGCGTGAGCAGGGTGGAGCGTACCCATCCTGCCTTGGTTGGACGAGCGTGCTGCTCGTCGCCGGAGCGCTCCTGAAGTCGGCGCAGTTTCCCTTTCACAGCTGGCTGCCGGACACGATGGAGACGCCGACGCCTGTTTCGGCGCTTATGCACGCGGGCATCATCAACGCGGGCGGCTTTCTGGTCGTGCGGCTCAGCCCCATCATCGCAGGGGCGCCCGCCGCGCTCAATGCCCTGGCGGTGGTGGGTGCCTTTACCGCGCTCTTCGCCTCGCTGGTCATGCTGACGCAGACCAGCGTAAAGCGCTCGCTCGCCTACTCGACCATCGCGCAGATGGGCTTCATGATGCTACAGTGTGGCCTTGGGGCTTTCGCGCTTGCGGTGCTACACATCGTCGCGCACTCACTCTACAAGGCGCACGCATTTCTCTCCTCTGGCAGCATCGTCAGCATGACGAGGTCGGCTTGGGTGCCGTCGGAACGACCCGGGGCGCATCCCCTCATTCTTGTTATCACGCTCAGTTCGGCAATCGCGCTCACATGGGGTGTCGGGGCGATCTTCAAACTCAGCCCCGCGAGTGACGCTGGGGTGATGCTGCTTGGTGCGGTGTTCATGATGGGCCTGGCGCATTTGCTCTGGAATCTCTGGGCGTCCTCACATCGTTCCTCGTTGGTGGATTGGGGCCTGCTGGTTGGCGGGGGCGTGGCCATCGCGTATTTCGCGCTGCACGCGGCCTTTGAGAAGCTGCTGGCGTCCTCGGTCGCGTCCTATACACCGCTGCGGTCGCCGCTCGAATTCGGCGTCATGGCCATGGTCGTCCTGCTCTTCATGGCCGTGCTGGTTCTGCAATCGCAACTGCCGTGCTGGTCGGCGACCCGCCTCGGCCGCGTGTTCTATGTGCATGCCTCACAGGCCTTTTACCTGGGCCAGTTCGCCAACCGTCTGACGCTCGCCATTTACGGCAAGAAGGCCGTCTGAACAACTCCCGCCCAACCACGCTCATGACCATTACCCACGCTCCAAACTCCGACGCCTGCGCGACCGTAAATCCCTCCGCCGTTCTCGACGCCGCCCGAGCCGCGTGCAAACGCATCGCGCCACTCTGGCCGCTGCAAAACTTCGTCGCGGTGAATCCATTCGTCGGCCTGACCGAGAGGCCTTTCCTTGAAGCGTGCGAACTTGTCCGGCGAGTCGCGCCAGGTGGCATGCAGATGCCGCTGGAATTCTACCGCGAAAAATACTCAGCGGGTGAAATCACCAATGCCGATCTGGACATGGCGCTCGCCCAAGCAAGGAAAACCCTGCTGGGACAGAATGCAGACGCGCTCGCGAGACTTGACGCGGAGAGCCTCAGGCAAGCGGTGACAGCGGAACCTTCGCCATCGTCGTGGAATGCAATCGTTACTGTCGCGGAGGCGGTGGATTGTGTGCATGGTACCGAGTGGGAAGTGGCCGTCACCGAAACCATCGCACAGTTTTGCTCGGAATATTTTGATGCTGGACAATCAGCCTGGCGGCTGCCATGGCGGACGCTTCCGCTCTACGCAGCGTGGCGCGAGAAGGCCTCAATCAACCTGAACGCCGAAGTCCTCGGTCTGCGCAACTTCCGCCGGTGGGTGAAAGCGCTGCCAGATGACGCGGAGCAGGCACTTGCCTTGTTCATGCAAAAGTTCGGCGTGGCTGAGGAGGAAGCCGCTGACTTCTGCCACCGGCAGCTTATGAGCATCCGTGGCTGGGCCGGACATGTTCAGTATCGCGTGCGCGAAAACAGCATGCATGGTCGGGGCGACGACACGCTGCTGCAACTGCTCTCCATCCGTCTCGCTTACGATGCGGCGCTCCTCGCACAGTTTGACAGCCCGTCGTTGCGCGAGTTCTGGCCCGCGGCATCCCATGCAATGCCCGCTGATCACCAAGAAGTGCTCCAGGCCATGCTCTGGCAGCTCGCGCATGAACACGCCTGGCAGCGCCAGTTTCTCGGAAAACTGTGTGTCGCCAAGGCCGCCCTCAGCCTGGAGCGGCCCGCCGTGCAGGCTGTGTTTTGCATTGATGTACGATCGGAAATTCTCAGGCGGGCGCTCGAAGCCGCGACACCGAAAATCGAGACCATTGGTTTCGCTGGCTTCTTTGGCCTGCCGATCGAATACATTCCCTTCGGCCAGAAAGATGGCACCTCCCAGTGCCCGGTGCTGCTCACCCCGAAATTCCGGGTGCGCGAGACGCTGCGGAAGGCGACGGCAGAAGCCGTCAACACGGAATGGAGGCGGCAGCAGCTCGGCAAGCGGCTTACTTATTCGTGGAACTCGTTCAAGACATCTGCCATCTCATGCTTCTCGTTCGTGGACACGGTGGGTCTCGCCTTCGGCGCAAGGCTCTTCCGCGACGCCTTCGCCCCTGGGGCGGCAAATCATGCGCACAAAAGTGCGTGCGTACCGCACCTTGGAAAATGCGAAGCGGACAAGACTGGCATCGCCATCGAAGACCGTGTGCAACTTGCCCTCGGGGCGCTGCGCAACATGGGTTTGACGAAAAACTTTGCCCGAGTTGTCCTGCTCTGCGGTCACGGAAGTGAGACTGCAAACAATCCTTACGGCTCCGGCCTCGACTGCGGGGCCTGCGGAGGGCATGCTGGCGATGCCAATGCACGCGTCGGTGTGGCAATTCTCAACGACACCGCGGTCAGAGAGGCGCTCAAGGGACACGGCATCCACATTCCGGCGGACACCTGTTTCCTCGCGGGACAGCACAATACCACGACCGACCACGTCACGCTCTTCGACCTCGACGACGTGCCTGCCTCGCATCGCGGAGACCTCGCGGAACTCCAAAATTGGCTCGCCACAGCTGCGAGAACCACCCGGCGCGAGCGGGCCGCATTTCTTGGTCTCGACAGCACCTCTCCGAATCTCGATGCGCAGGTGATCGCCCGGAGCCGCGACTGGGCACAAGTCCGGCCGGAGTGGGGCCTCGCGGGTAACGCTGCGCTCGTCGCCGCGCCGCGCTTGCGGACCAAGACCGCGAACCTCGGCGGCCGCGTCTTCCTGCACAATTACGACCACCGCGCTGACACCGCCGACAGCACGCTAGAACTCATCATGGTCGCTCCTGTGGTCGTCGCGAACTGGATCAACCTCCAATATTATGCCTCGACTGTGAACAATGCCGTCTTCGGCAGCGGGAACAAGGTTACACATAACGTCGTCGGGACCATTGGTGTCTGTCAAGGCAACGGGGGCGACCTTCAGCTCGGCCTCCCGCTCCAATCTGTCCACGACGGTGCAAAATGGATTCACGACCCCATTCGGCTCCATGTCCTCATCGAGGCCCCGCGCGAACGCATCGCCGCCGTCCTTGCTAAGCATGAGAACCTGCGGCAGCTCGTGGACAACGGCTGGCTCCTGCTCTTCGCCATCGAGGATGAAGGGCAAACCTTGTTTCGTTATTATTCTGGCATGAAATGGGAATCCCTAGACTGAGGCTGATGAAACGCATTTTGAATACCGACCCTATACCCAATCTGCCCACTGTGGGAATCATTGGCGGAGGACAGCTCGCCCTCATGCTCGTGCGTGCTGCCTCGCAGCTCGGATTGCACGCACGAGTGATTGATGCATCACCAATATGTCCCGCGCGGCGCGATGCTGCAGACTTCTGTGAAGGGAATCCAGAATCGCCCGCCACGCTTGACCGCTTTGCGATGAATCTCGAAGTCGTCACGTTGGAGAACGAATTTCTCGACGCTGCTCTCATTGCCGGACTCGAAGCCGAAGGTCAAGAGGTCTTGCCGTCATCGCGCACGATGTCGCTGGTGCAGGACAAACTCGCTCAAAAGCAGACGTTGCGAAATGCCGCTGTGTCCGTCGTGGATTTTGAGCCTGTGAATGACGGCACCCCTATACAGGAGCTTGAGAGCCTGTTCGGTCTCCCGTTCGTGCTCAAAAAGAGATGCCACGGCTACGACGGAACCGGCAATTTTACGGTGCATCGTGCGGAGGAATGGGACGCAGCGCTGAACAAGCTCGGCGGTCGCGAGTCCGGACTCTACGCAGAGCGATGGTGCCCCTTCGAGCGCGAACTTGCGGTCATCGTCACTCGCAGCAAAAAGGGTGAGCACGTCCTCTATCCGGTTGTGGAGACGCGGCAGCGAAACCATGTTTGCGAACAAGTCATTGCTCCTGCGGCGGTTAGTGGTTCCATTGCTGAGCAGGCCGCGCATCTAGCCTTAAAGGCGATTGAAGCCGTCGATGGTGTTGGCAGCTTTGGCGTTGAGTTCTTCCTGCTCGCTGACGGAACGCTGCTTGTGAACGAGATCGCGCCACGGGTGCACAACTCTGGCCACTACACCATCGAAGCATGTGAGTGCTCACAGTTTGAAAATCACATCCGCGCCATCTGCGGACTGCCGCTTGGCAGCACCAAGCTGCGCCAGCCTGCTGCGATGGTGAATCTTCTTGGAAAGACTACCGCCGCCGGCGCGCCGCGAGGCCTTGCAGAGGCACTGGCGGTTTCCGGTGCGCATGTGCATTTGTATGGCAAACATCACGCCAAGCGCGGAAGGAAGATGGGGCACGTCACCGCGCTCGGAAGCACCTCTGATGAAGCCCTTGCGACTGCGCAGTGCGCGGCTGATTTCATACACTTCGATCAACCCAATCTAATATGAACGAATTCACCACACCTCTCGTCGGAATAATCATGGGCAGCGACTCCGACTGGGCCACCATGCGTGCAGCTGCGGAGACCTGCCTCGAGTTCGATGTAGGGTTTGAAGCCCGCGTCGTCTCTGCGCATCGCACTCCTGATGACATGGCGGAATACGCCCGCAGTGCCATGGGGCGAGGGCTGCGTGTTATCATTGCCGGAGCGGGAGGGGCCGCGCATCTTCCAGGAATGGTCGCGAGTCACACCGTGCTTCCGGTTATCGGCGTGCCTGTGGAGTCGAAAGCACTCAAAGGGATGGACTCTCTTCTATCCATCGTGCAAATGCCCGCTGGCATCCCCGTCGCCACCGTTGCCATTGGTAATGCACGTAACGCGGGGCTGCTCGCATTGCAGATCCTCGCGATTGGTGATGAGTCGTTGCGAGCGAAGTTGCTCGCTTATCGAGAAGAAATGGCTGCCAACTCCCGCCAAAAGACGGCAAAACTCACCCTTGATTAAAGAGACAGCTAATAGCCTCGTTTCTCCAAAGCTGAGATGCATCGACGATGATGTTGCGCGGCAGGCAGAGGGCAAATGACAGGGCCACTTTTTTCGAGAGCCCGGTCCTGCCCTCCGTGTGCCGCATTCTCTGGATACGGACACCTTGGGGCATTTTCCCTCAAGATCCCGCTCCGCAGAACTTTGGAGGCACTGGCACCGCCTGCTTTGCTTTCAGCATGTGGTTGCCCGCGGTTTGGCAATGGTGGGATTGAGCCCGAACTCCCGTGCGAAATGTGTAGCTGGCCAACGGAACAACCCGTTTTGAGATCGGTTTTTCAGCTGGGCGCGCCATCATTCATTCTGACACAACTTTCACCTTGGCAGGGCGAAACCGGATATCCCCTCGAGCTGTTTTCACCGCAGATTCAGGGGTTTTCTGGAACCTCCAGGGAGAGGGGTATCTTCAAATGCCGACAGCGGGACTCGAACCCGCACGGTGGTCACCCACCAACAGATTTTAAGTCTGGTATGAAATTGTTCATATTCAAGTGACTAGGAGTCAAATAGCTTGCTGAGTGTCAAAAAAGTGTCAAGCTGGGCAATGGCTTGGCCTCTCATCAGGAAACGCTCCAACCGTCGTTCAGTTTCGTGGATGGTGGACTGTGGAATGGTCGATGGCAAGAGAGTGCGATACTTCTTCGGGTCGCGTTCGGAAGCTGAGACCAAAGCTGAACAGCTGAGAATTGAGAAAAAGAACGTCGGCTTGGCGGCCTTTGCACTGACCGACTCAGAGCGCGCACAGGCTGCAGAGTGCATCGAGCTTCTACGGCCATTTGGGAAGTCTCTGAGGGACGCGGTAGACTACTACCTGCCGCATTTGAAGTCGATCAATCGTTCGATAACGTTCGAACGATTGGGCCAGGAAGTTGTAGAAGCAAAGCGCACAGATGGGTTGAGTGTCCGGTATCTGGGTGACCTCGATCAGAAGTTCAAGGCATTCAATCAGTCATTCGGCTCTCGACTGGTTGCATCGATTGAAGCTCTAGAAATTGATGATTGGCTTCGAGGTCTTCGGACTCATAGCGGAGCGAGGGTGTCGGCGGTGAGTCGGAACAACCTGCGTAGAGTGCTCGGGGTGGCGTTCTCGTACGCAGTGGTTCGTCAGTACTGCGATCGAAATCCTGTCACGAGTACTCAGAAAGCAAAAGAGGCGGAGAAGCCAGTGGGGATATTGTCGCCTGACCAGTTGAAGTCTTTGCTGTCGGTTGCCCCACCCCAGCTGGTTCCATTCATCGCAATCGGCGCGTTTGCAGGGCTGCGTCGGGCAGAACTGGAGCGACTTGATTGGGCAGAAGTGAACCTGAACTCTGGATTTGTAGAAGTGAAGGCTAGCAAGGCAAAAAGTGCTCGTAGACGTCTCGTCGCAATCAGGGACAATCTCCGGAGCTGGCTATACCCTTTGGTCGAATCGGTGGGCTTGGTGACTCCCATGAACTATCGGTCGCTTTTGGACACAGCTAGGAAGAAGGCATCGATTCCTGAATGGCCTCACAATGCTCTGAGGCACTCATTTGCGAGCTATTGCTTGGCGGCAGAAAAAAACGCGGCGGCACTTGCACTCGATATGGGGCACACAACGCCACAATTGATTTTTGCTCACTATAGAGAAGTAGTGCAGGAGTCAGCTGCCACTCGTTACTGGAACATTACTCCCGATGACAAATCAGACCCTGCTGGGGATGTCAATTCAGATTGAGGGGTCTGGGCTTGGTTCACTTGACCTCTTGGCGGAAGATTGATCGAGAGTCGGGCCTTCACTTCAGGGCAAAGAACCCGCAGTTGCCGCAGCTTCGGGCCTGGGGTAATCCCACGAAAGCCACCTGCGGTTTTCGTGATGGTTTGACCCATTGGCGGCCCCAAAAGGGGGGCATGGATCTCGCGATTTCCAGACGTGGGGAACCCTACTCCTCGTTAGCATCAAGCCGGAGGTTTGATGCTAGGGCGAAAGCATGTGTGCGAACCCGAAATACCTTGTCCATGAATCGGGCTTTTCCATTGAAGGACGGGATCTTTTCGAGGTCATTGATGATTGACTGAAGCTTCTTTTCGATCCCTTCAGCGGCTTCGGCTCGTCGTATCGCGCGAGATTTCTCTTTCATGAAGGAGTTTTTGACGGCTCCGCGAGTTTGTCGAGCTGGAATGAACTATCGTTCAAATGGTGAGGTTGGGGGATCATTTCATTGGGCAGGAGAAAACTCCTTGGTGAGAGCCCTGGATGGGGAGGATGAAATCGAACTTGATCCTACCTGTTTGGATGGAGGCTGGATCTTTGCTTTGTCAGGCGGAGCGGAAGTTCATGAGTCCAACCCGGCGGCTCTCGCGGCTCTAAAGCGCGGCGTAGAGCGGCAACTACAACTCGATATCCCCGACGTGACTCGATCTGCTGCAATTTGGTTGCGGGTTCTGAAGAGGAACGGGGTCAATGTGGAGATGCAATCAGAGGTGTGTTCCCATTAGGCCAGGGAGAAGAGAGACTCATCACACAGGGACCGCCAATGATCCTCAATCGAACGCCCCTTCAGTCATCTGAGGAAACTGTCGTTCCAAGGGATGGCGTTCACCGAGCTCTCTATCACTGCCGGAGGAGTGAAAAATGGTCGTATTCGGAGATGCTCCAAAGCAAAATCTAGCTGGACAAGGAGCGTCAGCCCGCAATTCTTCCATCCATGGGTGAAAAATCAAAGAATGTGGGGGATCAAGGAGAGGAGCTCGTCAAGGGATTCTTGCAAAAGATCGGATGGAGTCCCGTGGCAGATGGCTTTGACATAGAATGTGAGTTTTCCCAACAACACAAAGGCAAGGGAAGCTCATCTCCGAGGAGCACACACGGAATCGACCTTGCCTTTACCTATCCTTGCCCTCTGGTGCCCGAACTCAGGCGCAATATTCTCATATCCGTTAAGAACTCTTCCGAGGACGACACCAAGAATAGGAGTTCGACGGTTAAATCCGACATTATCGACCTTGGGACAGCTCTGAAGTGTTTCAAGAGATCCCCTGAAAGAAGGGAAATGAATAGTGCCGGAGAAGGTGCAATAAGGTCAGAAGATTATGGAATACTGTTCAAGTTGAATAAGGATCCAGACAATACAAAAAGTTTTTTGGGGGAATCGGGAGGGAGGGAAAGAGTAGATCTTGAAGGGTGGGATCCTATTTACCTGATAGAAAATGCTCGCTACGATTTCGTCGACAGAGTAATGGCCTATGCCGCAGCGATGGCTGGCAGCGTTAAGCCTTCATTCGTCCTGACCAAGACATCTCTGAACGTAGCTGCGGACCAGCGAAAGTCGAGCTCACCTCTCCTCCCTATTCAGAATCTCATCGGTGGTCCGATCGCCATGAGACTGGACCCCGCAGGCACTTCAATCCAAGGCGAACCTTCGCTGGCGCTCTTCTCAAATGAAACTTTTGATTTGGAGTGTTTTAGGAGGCTTGCTAGCTTGGCATATGAGTTGTCCTCAAACTGGGTCCAAGTATTGATAGTGTTTCCAGATTTTCAAGAGGTAAAGCATGGTCCCCTTGTGAAACAAGCCCTAGTCGGGTTGGCACAGAAGGACTTTGCGAAGCGAGTCCAATGCGCTTCGCTGAACGCGGTCACAAGACTAAATTGAAATTCCCGATGACTATGGACGAAGAGATAACACAATCTCAGTATCTGCTCCCTTTTGGAGACGATCTGAGGGCCTTTTTGACGCAAGATAAGGTGACACCGTCGATGTTGCGGAAGGTCTTGCGATCTAGAGGTGTTTTCATATCCTCGATCGAGAAGAAGGATATGCTTGAGCACCTTCTTCTTTCCTTCTTGGCCCCAAGCGAATTTGTTCATTTGCTGGATGAGGTGCGTGAGAAGGAGGATAGTCCGAAGTTGAGAAGCCGTAGTTATACTATATCATCAGAAGCTCCTCCGCTGGCAGAAATGCTGCCAATAGATTTTGAGTTCAACAAGATCGCGCAAGATGAATATGGAAACGTCAAGATTATCGGTGAACCCTCTTTCGCCAGGGATAAGATAGAGGGGAAGGACTCATATTTGCTGTCATATCGACTCGAAAAGCAATCTATCGGCGCTGATTGGACGCGTTGTCGGAGAATCTATGAAGCTTCGATCCGCTACACACTGAACCCCGTCGAGAACCGACTGGAGGTGGCAACAACTCACTCGTCCCCGGAGACTGAAAAAGCCAACAGGCAAGTAGTTGGCCATGTGAACAGTGAACTTCGAGCAAAACACTACATCGAGACATCCGGTGAATCAAAAGTGCTTTTCGGCTCATTCACTAACGAACAGAGAATTTTCTTCCTGATGAAGTTCCCTGGAATAAACAGTCAAGGAGGGTTGTCGTTTGTCAAGTTGGCAGACCTGGCGTTGGCCCTTGATTCTAATACTCCCACTCCAGACGAGGAGCGGTTGAACTGGATGAAGGACTCGGTCAACAAGCTGACACTTTCCGGAGATGCTCTCCAAAACGTCTTTTTTGTCAATGATCCTACATGCTGGAAGCATCTTTTGGTGTGGAGAACGGAAGCGAGGTTCAAGTTTGAAACTGTGGACTTTAGTGGATCTATTGAGGTGATTTTTGAATTCGCGGATTGCGCAAATGGCGCGAATCCAGACGCAGAGTTTCAAATTGCCATCCCGCGAATTTCTTTGGAAGGGAGGGCGCAGGGGAGTCCTGATAGCATTAGACTTAAGCGACAGTTTACAATGTATCTGGATGCGGCAAAGACGGTTTTTGTCCAAGAAGCGTTAAATTATAGTGGCTTGGTCCATGCGGGCATCGGGACGCCTGTTTCATCCTGAAATCATCCCATAATGATGATCGACGTTTGCCTGATAAGTGACATGTGACTGGGGGGTGGGTAATGAGTGATTAGTCAAGATTCAGCGGGTTTCTCCACCAGAGATTAGACGAGCAAAATATAGTGCTATGAACCACAGGGATGACGACATTGCCAAGGCAATTAAAGTGCGTGATGTAAATGGACTTAGTGCCATTTTTATGGAGCGTGATCGACCGGCCATACGGCAAGGGTTCAAGACAGAGACCGAGTTGTGGGACAGGGCTTACGCATCTAGTTTTTACAAAGCACGTGGAAATTAGTTAAGATGTGTGAATGAAGTGGGGCATGTCTTCCGCCTCTGCATCTCCTGACAGCAATCTTCGTGAAGTTTTTCAGAGCATTGATGACTGGAGGGTGCAGCGTACCCAGCGACATGATCTGGCCGACATCCTGGTGATTGCCACCTGCGCCATGCTGTGCGGTCAGGGGCATTACACCCATATGGAAGCCTTCGGCAATCTGAAGCGCACTTGGTTGGAGAGCTTTCTTGCCCTGCCCAACGGCATTCCCAGTCACGACACGTTCCGTAAAGTCTTCAGCCTGCTTGATCCCAAGCGCTTCATGGAAGCCTTCAGTCTCTGGACCCAAGGTGTATTGCGCCAACTCTCCAGCGAGGGGCTTGAGAGCGGTCTCAAAGGGGTGATCGCCATTGATGGAAAGGCACTGCGCGGGGCCGTCGACAAAGGGCAGGCACCTGCGGTCATCGTGGGGGCTTGGGCCAGTGAATTGAGCCTGTGCCTTGGACAGGTCAAGGTTGCTGACAAGAGCAATGAGATTGGCGCGATGCCGGAGTTGTTGGAAATGCTGGCGTTGAAAGGCTGCATCGTGACCATCGACGCCATGGGCTGCCAGAGGGAGGTGGCCAGGAAAATCATCCAGCAAAAGGGGGACTACATCCTGGCCCTCAAAAGCAACCAGGAAAGCCTCCATCAACAGGTCAGCCACTATTTGGACACGGGGGAGGACCTGGCCAGGGCAGAAGGCAACTTTCATCAAGAGGAAAGCGATGGGCACGGCCGGCATGAAGTGCGTCGCTGTTGGGTGAGTGAGGAAGTGGAATGCTGGCTGCAGGGGGCAGAAAAGTGGGCGGGACTGCGCAGCGTGGCTGCGGTGGAATGCGAGCGCACCGTGGCGGGTCAGACCACGGTGCAAAGGCGTTACTTCATCAGCAGTTTGAAAGCCGATGCCGCGCTCATTGCAGCCTCAGTACGCGCTCACTGGGGGATTGAAAACTCGCTGCACTGGGTTCTAGATGTGACCTTTGGCGAAGATGAGAGCCGGTCTAGAAGCGGTTACAGCGCGGAGAATCTGGCCACCCTTCGACGCCTGACTCATGCAATGATCAAGCGAGAGAACCCAAACTCCAAAAAATCGGTCAACCAACGCAGATTCGAAGCCGGACTCAGTACAGACTATCTCCAAACCTTGCTTGGAGTAAATTTAGATGCGTAAGCCCTGGTTGTGGGACTACAAGCCAGACGTTCCGAGATTAGGCGTCTCTGGCCTCAACGCTTGGGCGAATGTTGCCAAAGATGTGCTTAGCTTCCACAATAAAAGGGGTGGGGTCATCATTTTTGGTTTCAGTGATAGTTTTGAATTCGTGGGCGCGAAGGTCCGATTAGATAGTAAATTAATTAATGATCAATTGCGTCGATATTTGCCGGATACCGTGTGGGTGGAATTTCATAGGGAATTCATCCAATCTGATCAAAGATATGTTGGCATTGCGGTGATTCCACCTAATCTAGGGAAGTTGGCATGTTTCACGTGTGATGCTCCGACAAGCGAAAAGAAGCAGCTATTCAAGAAGGGGGGGTCTGCGATACGTATAGAGGATTCCAGTTATGTGCTAAGCGTAGACAAAGTTGATGAATGGAATAGAAAAGATACAAAGTTGCAAGTGGGGCAGAAATATTACGTTGATGAGCCCTTCTATCGTGTGCCTTCGCCAGAATATGTGGAGTTTGTCTATAGACAAGAGCCCTGCGCTGAGATTGAGGCTGCGTTGCGCGATCCTCGAACATCGGTCGCGCATGTCATTGGAATTGGAGGGTTGGGGAAAACGGCGCTTGCCACATGGGCAGCTATACGCGCTTATGAGAGCAATCAGTTCGATTTTATTGTTTCGTGTACAGCAAAGGATCGGGAGTTAACTGCATCTGGGATTGCGGGGCTAAAACCGGAGGTTACATCGTTCGAGTCTCTGTTGAATGCTGTATGTGATACTCTGCAATTTCCAGAGTATAAGCAAGGTAAGCTGGATGAGAGGGAGGATGCGGTGCGTAATATGCTGCGGGATAGCAATGGTCTGTTGTTTGTGGATAACTTGGAGACCGTGGATGATCTCAGGATAATCAGATTCTTAGATACACTTCCAGTGGGAGTACGGGCGCTCGTTACCTCTCGTCGATTGACCGTTAAATTTGCGGTGTATCCTGTGACGCTCGGACCGATGAATGCTGCTGAAACTTGCAGCTTTGTGAGGTCATTGCAATCGCTGTCTTCTTGCAGCTATGTATCTCAGTTTAGAGATGATCAGATTCTGAGGATTGGGGAGGCGTGCAATCATATTCCGCTCGCAATGAGATGGATGATTAGCAAATCAAAGAGTGCATCGGCTGCTTTAAAAGAGGTTGATGCGACGATAAGCTTGGGTATGCACGGGGAAGAGTTGTTGGAGTTTTCATTCAGACGTGTTTTTGAACAGATGGTCCAGAATGAAAGGACAGTACTTGAAGTCCTTTCGCTTTTTGCGCAGCCGCAACCTAGCGAAGTTCTGCTAGTCGGGTCTGCGTTAAAGCTTCCTGAGTTGCAAGATGCTCTCTCGACGTTGATCGAGGATGCAATTGTTGTTAAGCACTTCAATCAAGGTTTGAATGACGAGTGCTATACTGTTTTGGCGATTACTAGATCGTTTATCTATTCTGAGCTGGTGAAAAATGGAGGGAGAGAGCAGACTATAAGAGTGCGACTTAGAGACTATTTTGAGGCGCGAGACATCAAGAATGAGGACGATCGCATTGTCGTGCGGTCGATTAGGCAAAGTGCTGGGAAGAACGATTCTGCTTTGCTTGACCTTGCAGAGTCTGCTAGAAGAAGAGGGGACTTAGCCAGTGCTGAGGATTTGCTCAAGCAGGCGATTTCACGTAATCCTCGAAATTGGCGTGCATATAGATCACTGGCAGAACTTCAGCGCCATGAATTCAAGAGGCCGGGTGAGGCGTTGAGGTTGTACGAGCAAGCGGCCGCAAATTCTCCAAAAGATCGAATTGAGCGGGCAAAACTGTATAGAGAATGGGGGATCTTGTTGCGAGATTCTGGGCAGACGGATGCGGTCGATCAGGCGGCTAGTAAGTTGGAAGAAGCGCATGAGTTGAATTCTCGGGATTGGGTGACTGTTACGGCTCTTGCGCAAATCTATGACCGTCGCGGTGCGTCTGCCAAAGTGATTGAACTCTGTGAGCCGTTGAAGCGGGAGGTCTACGGAAAGACTAAAGAGAAGATGCTCCCTCTGCTTCTAAAAGCATATCAGCGCAGCGGTGAAGTTGTCGCTGTTGCTGAAATTAGGGCGCTGTTGGGTCAGTAGGCGTCGCGCCTAACAAATGAATGCCCCGTTCATAGCTAAAGAAAAGGAACCCCTAAAGCCGTAGGCTGGCAGGGATCCCTTTCCTTGAGCTAGTTCAGCCCGAGACCCACATGGACATCCAGCAATCCATGGAGGGCTTCCGTCTTCTTCGGGAGCTCTGAGAGACTGCCGTCTTTGAGAGCTTCCGTGAAGGCGTTGAAGAGGCTCCAGACACTGCGATCTTCAAAGACCTGGTATCGTGGTTCCCTCCATTCCTTCAGCACGGAGGGGATGAGTCGGTTGCTGCAGACTCCAACGTCGGTGGCCCGAATGATCAGGTCGTGGGCGATGGAGTCTTCAATATCGGCTTCCTTGTAGGCACCGATGCGTTTGTCCTGGTGATGCCATTTGCTCATGAGTTGACCGATGGCTCTCTCAGTGATCCCGGGAAGGTCTCTGACGATGAAGCGGGTGTGTTTTCGGGCGAATTTGACCTCCCCGGAAAAGGAGAGGTTGTCGCACACAAAAACGCTAGCGCCGGCGACAATACCTGCTGGAAAGGTCTTGTCATGGCTGTTTCTGAGACCGAGCACCCAACAGTAGTCATCATCGTTCTTCGGGCCAAGAATTTCCATCAGACCGAAGTATCGATGGCCTTTATGACTGAGACTGTGGGCCTGGGTGCCGATGCGCAGATTGGTGCTCTTGAGGGTCTTCTGCACGGTCTCGATCAGCCGGTTATGAGGGATGGGACACCAGCTGGAGGTTGACCGGGGTGTTCTGACGTCCTGAACTTCATCCAGTGTGGCTTTGTAAGCGCCGCAGTGAAGGATCAGGTTCGGGGTGGGGCGTTTTGGTTTGGGTTGTTCGAGTAGTTGCATGTGTATGGTTGGTTTGGGGTGAAAATGAAAAACCCATGCTCCTTTGAAGGGGCATGGGAGATTGGCCAGTGAGACGCTATCGCTACGTCCAGCCTTTGAGCGCATCTGAGAGCGGTATGTCTCGAAAAAGGGCGGGCATTTCATCCGCGAAAACCGTCACTCGTATCGAGTCCTGAGATTTGAATGGCTGTCTCGAAGTTTTATCAAGCCATTCTTTCATCAACTCCACCTCCCTCTTCAGTGTGACTGAGCTTTCAGGATAGAGGGGGCCGCCCTGATCGTTTGGAAGGCTGAAACGCAGGGAATACGCCTCGGTTTCATCTTTATCCAAGATGACTGGATCCAAGGGGCGAATGGCGTTGCCTGCTGCTCGTAGAGGAATTGTGATGTAGGCAGAATAGTGCATCGCAATTCTTCTCCCTACGTTGTGGATGCGGATTAGGATGTGACTTTTGTCTTTCCACGGTTCATGGATGTTTAGGAACACTTCGAATGTAAGACTAGGGTGTTTGGCCCGATTCATTGCTTCCCTCACTTCGTAGTCCTGCATGAACCTGTTCTCGAAGTTGTAGCGCCGGTAGTATTTCCCGTCAGGGGCCTGGTGTACGGTCTCCGACTGGGGAACCTCGACCACGTAGCAGCAGTCGTTGGTCGATGAGTCCAATTGTACTGGATGGATCACAACTCCTTGAATTCTGGGCTGAATGCCAGAGATGATCTGCTCAAGCCATTCCTTGGAAAACTGGTCTCTGGCTATGGGGTCGACTCGTTCTGGGAGGTGTTTTCTGTCTTGGGATGAGTGCTCTTTGATTCCGTAGATGATGGTACCACCGGCCGAGTTGGCGAATGCAGATACATCTTTCTGGATCTCTTCTCTCTTTTGTGTCTGCTTGGCGAAGGCTCCTGCCGCTTTGTAGTCGAGGTTTAGGCTCTCTTCCACACCGTCGGCGATCATCTGTTCAAGACGTTGTTGATTCCACATTGGGAAAGGTAATCCTGCTTCTGAAATTGCAAGGGGTGGGTTCGGACCTCTCGGACACCTGTTCTCAAGTCGATCTGGGGTTGTAGTTCCTTTGTGTTAGGTTTTTTCCCTTTGAACTTGAAAAGAGACGTCCGAGAGGTCCGAGATTCATCAATACTCCTCTGGTAATATCACCGTGGTCATCGACCGGTCTGCTTCGGTGATGATCCAGAACTTTTGATCCCGTCTGTCGTGGTAGACGGAGAACACTCTGGTTCCTTCTACCAATGCAAGATCGTTTGCTTTGGCGTCTTCCTCATCGCAGTCGCCCCAGTCTCCGCATCGGTGCCGATTCAGTGAATTCGGCACGTCTTCGGGATCAAGTAGGTTGAGAGCGCCTGGTGTCAGGAAGAGACCGCCCAGTTCGAATTTGGGTTCTGTATTCATGTGATGTTGTGGTGCCCCCTGAAAACAGCAAGGGCCGGATATGCGAGATGCACATCCAGCCCTTTCCCGTTTCAGGTATGGCCGTTCCGCTAGATCCTCAGACGGGTGAGGGATTGAATGGTGGCACGTACCGATTGCAGATCGCGTTCAGCATTGCGACGACCCTTCTGGAGCTGCCGGAGTTGTTTGGACGCATCCTGGAGCCGGTTAAGGCCATTCACGATGGTGTCACGGGCTTCTCCGATGACCTGAACGATCTGATCAATGCCTGGCGCTTGTTCTTGCTCTGTCGATGTGTTGTGGGTGGCTGGCATGGGTTTCCTTTCTGGTTTGGTTGGTTGAGGCTTGGTGGTGGGTGGGGGCTGTAAGGCTTTTGGTACAGGTGGTGAGAGCTGAGTAGCTTCTTCTCCCGCTTCGAGTCTGACCGGCATGATGACCAGTTGTCTGCCACTCCGAAAGAATCGAAGGGGTGACATCGGATCAACAATACCCATCGTATCGAGCCCGTACTCCAGAGCCTTCACGAAGTAGCGACGGTCACAGAAGTAGGTGACCTCTGAGCCCGTCCCTTTGGATTCTGGAATCACTATCCGACTCCAGGGTTCGTTTGACTCTTGCTTGGCCAGCAACGCCATCTGACCGTCTTTCCATTGAATACCCATGGTCTGATACTTAGGATCGTGGCAGGGCATTCTCTGGATGGTCTGGACCACGTTCTGGATATTGTCGGCATTGACCTGTAGGTGGGTCTTTGCCTCTACCGGGTCAGGCACGCAGACCTGCCAGTTGGGGTAGTTGTCTTTGATGAGTCGACTGATGAAGCGCCATCTTCTACTGCTGAACTGTACAAGGACTTCAGAATTGGCGTCCGAGACGTCCGAGACCTTCATTTTCCACTCCCCATCGAGGTTGAACTCTCGCCATCCCAAGAACTTGTGACAGGGGATGACAAGAGACTTCTTCAGAGGGAGCTTCAAAGAATTGCAGGAGAACAGATGTCTGCCATCGGTCCCGACCACGTAGTGGGCCTGAGGATCGCTGACATCCACGCAAACGCCATTGAGGACGTAGCGGTTCTGGTCAGTGCTGGTGCAGGCCATGGCGTCAATGAGAGCCAGGCGCATGTTTTCTGGCACCGGAATAGGTTCTCCCTTGATCTTGGGGATCTCAGGGAACTCCTCTACCGGGGGAGCTTTGGATTTTGTCTCACCGAGTTGGCCGGCGAGATCAAACTTGATGCTGTGGTTGTTGTTGGGGCCGGCTTCCAGGTAAACCCGTTGGCTCTTGTCGCAGGTCTTCACTACCTTTTGGAGGTTGTCGAAGTGGACGAGGAGCGAGACGGGCTCACCTTTGGCCGGTTGTTCGAGTCTGAGCGTCACGAACCTGTCGAGATCCGTGGCGGTGAGACAAATCCAGCCATCCTGCGTACGCTCGATCTTGAGGCACTGCAGGACGGGCTGGGGGCTGTTCTTGCTGATGATCTTGCTGAAGCCGCTGAGAGCCGGTTTGAGCTCTGCGACGGGCAAGACGATGGGGGTCATGGTGTGGTTTTCCTTTCTGAGTGTGGGGTTGAACATGAAAAACCCATGCTTCCGCAAGGGAGGTATGGGGTAGGGATTAAGCGGGGGCTATATCTGCCTCCAGTAGCTGATTATCCTTGCATCAATACAATGGCGAGGTTCAGTTGCGCGATGGAGTGTAAAATTGCAATTGTCGAATCCCTGAGCGATTACGAACTGTCTACAGGCGGCTTGTTGAGGGATTCGTTGAAGGGGAAGAATATAGACGTCACCTATAGTCGTGTTCGCGACCTAGCAGAGTTTTTGCAAGCTCTTCACAATGTGAAACTAGAGAGTAGGGTGCACGGTATTCGGCGGATTCTGCATTTTGAGATTCACGGCACCGCTAGCGGTTTTTCACTTGCAGACGGCTCTAGCGTAGATTGGAGTTACCTAAAGAGTGACTTCCAAGAGATTAATATTGCTCAGCAAGGGCATCTGAAGATTGTTATGGCGGTTTGCGAAGGTGCCTGGCTAGGGGAAATTATCAGCGCGACAGATCGCTCCCCGTTCATGAATTTGGTGGGGTGTCCTCACAAGGTGTACGAGCGTTCCATTGCGCGGAGCTTTCCGAGTTTTTACAGTCTTCTTGCAAATGGAGCATCTTTGGAAGATGCCGTTCGGGAGTTGAATATTCTTCAGCATGGAATGAATCCAGATTACGAAATCCTGGATGCAGAGCGAATGTTCGCAATCGCCTATTCAAAGTACCTTGGGGTGAATTCCTCTCCAGAGGCATTGAAGGCTCGCGCCAACGCAATGGCGACAATGCTAATTAATGAGGGACATCTGCGCCCGGAAGTCAGAGCTTATGCGGTCAATGCTGTAGTTTCGCATTTGCAACAAAATGAAGAATGCGATTTTGATCGGTTCAGGGAAAAGTTCTTTATGCATGATATCTTCTCTGAAAACATGGCAATATGAGGTGGACCCCGTTCTTCGGCCAGAGTTGCTGGAAGTTAAGCTATGGTGGGCTGGCTGTTCATTGGGTTAGTTTGGTTCTGTCTTGATGTCAACTTCCTCATTGCACTTCCGACCGATGGGGTTGTGTAACGAAAGGCTCGGAGCGAAGCGGAGAGCCTGAAGTGCAACAACCCCTTCGGTCGGACCGCCGCCCCTGGGGGGCATCCAAGCGGGCTCTGGAAGGCCGCTTGGTGTGTTCATGCGGCAAGAGCCATGGGCATCCTCGGCACTGTCGCAGGCAGCTTCGCAATGCCCTTGTAGGCTTGCTCAGGTGTCTGGTAGCCCAGGGCCTCGTGGGGACGCCATGTGTTGTAGCGCTCAAACCACCGGGCCAGCCCCCGCTCAAGCTCAAGGATGGTGCCATGTTCGCGTATGTAGATTTCCTCGTACTTCACGCTCCGCCACAGCCGTTCGATGAACACGTTGTCCATCCACCGCCCTTTGCCGTCCATGCTGATGCGCGCTCCCAGCTCTTCAATCCGCCCGGTCCATTGCTCACAGGTAAACTGGCTGCCCTGGTCGGTGTTGAAGATCTCCGGCCTGCTCCCTGTCTCCCTCACCGCCATCTCCAGCGCCTCAAGACACAGGTTCACATCCATCGTGTTGCTCACCTGCCACCCCAGCACTTTGCGCGTGTGCCAGTCCATCACTGCACACAGATAGGCGTGGCCTCGCGCCATGGGCACATAGGTGATGTCGGCGCACCACACCTGGTCGGGACGCTCCACGGCCATCTCCCGCAGCAAGTACGGATAAATGCGGTGCCCGTCTCCAGGCTGGCTCGTGCGCGGACGACAGTAGATGGCCTCCAGCCCCATCTGACGTCGCAGCCGCTGCAAGCGCTTGCGGTTGGCCTTGAAGCCGTGGTCGCGCTCCAGCACCTTCACCAGGCGACGGGTCCCCAGGCACGGATCCTTGAGGTAGAGCTCATCAAGCAACCTCATGATTCGGCGGTCTTCACCGCTCTCAGGCACCGCCTCATAGGCTAGCATCGAGCGGCACACCCCCAGCAGTTCACACTGGCTTCTCATGCTCAAAACGGGGTGTTCTTTTTCGACCAGCCCGGCAGGTCGTTCCAGATGCCGAGCTGTTTGGACTTTTTTTGCAGAAAGTCCACTTTCACGGCCAGCTCCCCGATCTTGGAGTGCAACTGGGCCCGTTCGCGCTCGTGCTCCTCCTGGTCGGCACGGCCATGGTCCTGACCAAAGACCCCGGCCATCCCAGCCTGGAGCGTCTTCTTCCAGTCAGAGACCTGCACAGGATGGATGTCGTACTCCTTGGCAATCTCGGCAATGGTCTTGAGGCCTTTGAGCGCTTCGAGCGCCACTCGGGCCTTGAATTCGGGGTCGTGTCTTCTACGTTTGGCTTTCATTTTCGAGTTTCAGGTTCTGGTTTACTCCAGCCCTGCCCAACTCCAAAACTCCAACTTCAGCACTGGTCCGATTTCCGGGGTCCACCTCAATATTCTGTCCAACTTATGAAGCCTGCAAGGAAGCGGGGTTGGCATTCAGAAAGAAACTGGCGACGGACTCGTAGCTTCAATGGGGAGCGCCTTGTCGCATGAGCGTTAGGGGACGCTAGGACTGAAAAAAGACCCGCACACCGATGAAGGCATGCGGGTCTCATTTTGAAGCTGTTTGTGCCTAGTCGTAGTAGCCAGGCGGTGGCCGACGCATGCGACGACTGATCACCACAGATTTGCCGAGGTAGACCAAGGCACTGATCAATCCCACTGCCAACAGAGCCGACAGAGGGAACAAGATCATGTTGGCCGTGGTGGCAGCCAAGAGAGCCACCCAGGTGCTGAACTGTCCCAAAGCGAAGGTGATGATGGGCACCACCAAGAGCGTCGGAACAATCAGAATGGAGGCAATCCTGAGATTGAACCGGATCCATTCCCGCAGGTAGCCCCTGGGAGAGATCCAGTATTCAGTGGAGAGGATTGAGTACCGGAACACTTCGGCAGAACGCTCCACCCCGGTCAGATCGGGCAGAGAAGGATCAACCTTCGGTGCTTCGATCTTCTCGGGGCTCCAGTATCTGAGGATCGTCTTTTTCCAGCGAGACAGCCAGCTGTGTGGCGGGGCTGGAAGCCGTTCCATATCCTCAGGTTCCTGCCAGTCATTCAGGTTTGGGGGATGATGCATGGCGGGTCTTTGCTCCAATTGCGGTTCCAATGACGAAGAGGAGGATGCAGCCAACACCCAGGACACCGGCAATGATCTCCCATTGGTCGGTAGCCTTGTGTTGCTGGAGGAGCTGTTCTTCGGTTTGAACCAGTTCCTTCTGCAGTTCCTTTTCGGTTTCGTTGCTGAACCATCCCGCCTGAGCCTTGGGACATGCCGAGGCCAGGAACAGGATGAAGATGGTGTGTTTGAGTTTCATGAGGGGTGAAAAGAAGAGAGCCAGTCTCCACCACGAGGGTAGATGACTGGCTTCTCTTCCGGTTTTGGGGTGTTGAGATTTACTTCCAGCGACGGCACTCGATATAGAACTCGCAGCTGGCACAGGCCATTCCCGGTGAAGGGATGAAGTCCTGTCTGGCAATGCCTTCCAGGTATGCCGCCAGTAGATGGAACAGCCGGGTTTGCTGGCTGTCGGTCATCGGCGGCAATGCTGTGATGCAGAGCTTGGGGTTCTTGAGTTTGACCAGGTGATGCAGTTCCATGCCTTCTTCCCGGGTGTCTGTGGAATCCCGGTAGAGAATGGCATAGATGCTGGTCTGTACCTCGTGAGTGTGTGCCACCTTCTCTGGATTGGGTGTGGTGGAAGAGGTCTTGTAGTCGATGATCTTGCGTTGCTGCACCAAATCGAGGATGCCAATCAACCTGGGTAAACCATGGTTGGCCAGATCGGCTTCGACTGGTACTTCGACAGCATCAGGCTTCTGGGCGTGTTCGAATCCAGACTGACGCAGGTAGAGTTCACAAAGACGCCAGGCGGTGAGCTTTTCGTCTTCTTCGTCTCCTTGCCAGTCGACGGGTTCTTCATTGTTCTGGAGATCCCACGCCTTGGAGAACTCATCATGGAGTCCTTTGAGGGTGAGGGGTGCTTCCATCCATCGAGCCTTGTGCCATGCTTTCAAGGTGGCGTGAACCACATTGCCAACATGGAGCGAGGCAGGTTTGGGTTTGGACAGCTTGAGGACGTAGCGATAGTAAAACTTCAACCGGCATTGCAGAAACAGCGTGAGCCGTGAGGCTGAAACTGTCTGCTGCAAGCCGGTGAGGATCTCTTTCTCGCTGCGCTCTACCTTGGAAGGTGGAGGAACAGCGAGTGTGGTCATGCCGCTTGTTGTTGGGGTTTCTGCCAGCGCGACTGACGAGGTGTTCCCGCCATCGCCAGCATTTCCTCAATGAGCTGTGAAGCCTGCATCTTGTTGAGCTGCTTCACGCCGAGACCATAGAGCCGTTGGGCAATGGCTTCGACTTGCTGCTTGTCGAGGTTGTTCTCGTTGGTGATGCGCAGGATGAACCCACGCTGACCATCAGTGCAGGCCCAACGGTCGTTGTGAACCTTGAGCTGCTGGCCGTTCTGGCTGTTCCCGTTGCGGTGGTAGCCATTACGGGGGCCAGATGAGGTTCCCTTCTGACCGTACTGCTTGGGATCAGGGACAAAGCCGACCTGTTGGATCTCCTGGTCGACCGACTGCTGGAGAAGCTGGTAGAGCTTCTGACATTCGGTTTCGACCTGGTTGAGGTCAGTGAGTTCGACTTCGACGGAAGCACTGAAGCTGTGGCTGCTGTATTGGGGTAGGCCAAGCTTTTTGCTGTAGTTGGCGGATAGTCTGACTGCCATGGCGGTGGTTTGCGGGTATGGGGTGGGTCCAGGGCACTAAAAAACCGGCCTGTGGTGGGGCCGGTGCTTCATTCCTGGTGATGTTGGGGATTCCTACGCAGCTTTCGCCGGCGGGATGTGGTACTGAGCCTCCTGTTCGCGGAGGGTTTCTGCAGTCTGCCATCCTGAGGAACCGGTGAGAGCCTGGCGCAGAAGCTGATCCGTGAGTTTGGTCATCGGAATGCCTCTGGTTTTGGCCTCATGGTAGAGGACGGAGACGAGAAACCGCGAGATGGGAGGGCTGTAATGACGGTGTTTTGCCTTCATGACGCCTGCCGGAGAGGATTTTTTGACCTGTTCAGCGGTGCTGGAGGCTAATCCTTTCGCGTTCAATGTATTATACCATATGTAGCCCGCATTTTCTTTGGCTAAATGGTGCAATCGACGAAAATGTCAGGCATTTGGTTGCGCCCGATAGCATTGCTGCATATACCAAGAGCCATGTGGTTGTGCCAAATTGACGGGGTTAAGTATTGAAGCGTTCAAGAGCCGAGCGGATGAGAAACGAATCCGTTGCGCCGATTCATTGTCTTAGTTTTCTAAAAACACTCGACCCATGCAAGAGAACTCGCTACCGCCCTTTAGAGCAAGGTTCATTGAGGCCGTTACTCTCGACGCCGTCCTGGGCGGGCTACCACTTGAACTGTTTAGGCCTGCACGCGCGAGCGATGGAGATCGCCATCAACTTGGCACAAGAACAATACTTCCGCGAAGGAGAGTTGCATTATCCTTTAGAAATCTCGGATTTGTGACTGCGGAGGGCTTGAATGTCGTCGCTGGATTGAAGGAGCTTATCAGGAGCTCCGCAGGTGACTCCTTGATATCGTTTGAATTTGACTCTGACTCTGAACGGATGGCTGAAGTTTTTGGAGTTAAGCAGCTAAACGATCAACCTCCGATCGATGGGGTTCAGCCCCTTCGACACCTATCAGACAGTGCCTGGACTGCTGGGCCATTCTGTTGCAGGCTAAACGCAGAAAAAGATGTTATTGAGGCTGCGAGAGGCATTGCCGAAAGTGCGTCGCTGGTTGCCGACAATTGGTCGTCAAGTGAAATTGGCGTTCTCCATGATGCGATCGAAAGGATTGTAATTGAGGCGCTGTATAACATATATGAGCATGCATATGAGCGAAAAATCCAAGAAAAACTATCTCTTGTGTCATTCTGCGTTCAGCCAGCCGATCGCTACATAAGTAAGAGGTCGTATTCAAGCTCAGAGTTAAGTTGGTTGCAGTTTCATGGCAAACGGATGGTGTTAGAGATCGCGGTTAGTGACCTTGGACAAGGGGTTGCAAAGACGTTGTGGCTTAACTATCACGATAAGCATCCAACTAAATTTGCTAAGCTTGTAAATGCTAAATCTGGAACCAGGGAGTTTGAGTTGGCTCGAAGGGGGGTTCATGAGCAACTTTGCCTTTATGCATTTAATCATGAGTCGACAAGAAAAAATGTGGATGATTTCTTCGATCCATATCATCAATTGAATTGGAGGGGGTTGTTTCGAGGTCGCAGGCATATAGCTGATCTAGGGGGGTGTGTTACACTTACTTCTGGAAGAGGGCGTGCCGGCTTTGCGACGAAGAGTGATGGTGAAAGTGGATTTGCATTCGCAATGCCTGGTGATAATGATCTTATCGGTACAACTCTAACGTTGCGAATTCCACTGCCTTTAGGTAGAAGAGCTTCTCCTATGCACGCTTTGCGGGACGTTGTCACGGAACGAGATGAAATGCGGCAAATCGAGCTGAAGTTGCTTCCGTTGAGTGGATTGGTTGCTGGTCGTAAATTTGATGGGGATGGTGGAACTAGGATGGTGCCTCACGATCTCCATGGGGAGATGGTTGGCTTGGTGTTGCCGTTCAGGCGGGTAACCTCTGCGCATCATTTGAGTTTAGGTGCATCGAGCTTCACATCAGTTGAATTTCTGCAGTGTGTGAGGAAGTTGAATCCTAGGTTGGTTCCAATTGTAATGTTTGGATTCGTTAAGGACGCAATACTTAGGGTTCCTCTGGAGTCTAGTGGGGCGGCAGTTGGTGGTCCACGGATGCTTGCTATATGGGATTCTCAAACTCGCCATCTAATATGGAAGTTTGTTGGTGCTTTTGACCAGGAAACAGAGTCAATGCTCGATGCGTTGGAATCACGTGGAGAGTATGATATTCCCTCTGTCGTGCCCGACGTAGTTGTGGACTTGGCATATGAGTTGCAAGCAAATTATGCTCACGATATCGTCTTCAACGAGAGTAGCCGTCGAATCGCTATCAGGAGATTTTCTATGCGGATCTCAAAGAAATCTGAAGAAGCTGCATTTAAGATCGCATTTGATCAGTACTGGCCTCTTATCGAGCAAAGAGTCGTTGAGGATGGGCCCGTGTTGGTGCATACGGGAAGGAGAGTATCGCGATATTTGTGTATATTGTACCTTGTTGAGAGTTCGTGGTACTTCGGAGAGATCATGGGGGTGCGGCTCCGTGCATTAATTGACGGTGACTATGTTGTAACGGATGATTTTGGAAGTCTCTGCGTGGCTCAAACCCTTATGAGGAGCGAATCCGGACATCGAACTAAGCTTGGACTTGCAGAGAGCATGGACTGCCCTCTGGGGCAGCCTGTCACGATTTTTGCAGATGCCATATTTAGAGGTAATACTGTCACAGTATTGGCCGAGATTCTCAGGGCGCGGGGGTGCATCGTAAACAAGATTGTTGCATGCGTTGATCTCCGAGAAGATCGGGGCACCCTGATCCTGGGAGACATTCCGATTCATGCACTTGTCAATGTGGATGCGTTCAGGACTGAGGAACTTCAACAAAGTGCTAATGGTGGCGCTGATGTGCAAATTGATCGTGTCACTCATGTTCCGATACGGGGCGCATCTTCGCAGTTTGTGGCTATGGCATCTACCCAGATGGCGGAAGATCTTCTAAAAAGATCTGAGTCAATCATTGAACACGGCTTCAAAGAGCGTGGTGGCAGGTTGCACACAATTGCACTGCCGGTGGGGCGGCTATTAAAAAGTTTTCGTAATGAATGTGTTGATCTTATCGTTGACAAGATTGTGCGATTCTTGGCAGATTGTGCAGATTGTCCTGCTGACATAGTTTTCTTTTTTCGTGCGGAAAGTGAGATTGCGAATTGCATTGGTTCTCTACATGACAGACTTGTAAGTAAAGGTCACATCGGTATTGGTCGCACCTACAAGGTGGCTTTGCAGAGCGAGCATCAAGGGGCGACAACGCTTTTTACGCATTCAAAAATACCACTATTTAGAACTTGCGTTCCGGTTGATTCTGGTCAGTTGCTGTTCTTCAGCAATGAAACAACAGGTGTAAGGCCAAACGGGAAATACCTTGGAATTTATTTGGATGATGCTGCGGTTAGCGGAAAAGCGCTTAGAAGCTTTTTGTACCAAGCTATGTGTGACAAGGAGTGTGTCCCGATTGGATTGCTGGGGGTCGTTCTGGTAAATAGGCTTAGTCCTGTTGAGTTGCGGGCCTTTGAACTAAACAGGCGCTTGTGGTCGCCAAATTTGCAGGATGAAGTTGGTGTTCCATTTAGATTGGCGGATGTATTTAGAATGCAAGTGCGGTCTAAGGAGGGGGGGAGCCCCAAAGACCATCCGATGATTAGAAGAGTGCTGGAGAGTGGTCCGATTCCAACGGCTGAGCTCAGGCAATACTTTCAAGCGATTCTAGAAAAACTGGACACTGAAAGGCCGGTGCGACATATATTTTACGTTGATAGAACAAAAGGGAAGAAAGCGGTACTCTCTCTTAATGGAGCCAAACTCAGGCATTTGTTTGCATTGCATCAGCAGAACGAGGCGGTATTGCCTGACCTGTTGAGTTGCTGGAGAACTTTGGTTTCCGAATGCGATCCGTCTCTTCTCTTTGTGTTGGCGTTGGAACCTGACATGTTGGAAGAGGCTCCATTCAATGGAGTTTGCCGAAGAGATACAATTCGCCTTTGTGTGCATATTCTGACTGATACTCGTACTAGTGAGGAGGCTAAAAGTGATGCCCTGACCGTCTTGGCGTTCTATGAAAATGGATTTTTCGAATCGATAGGCGAAGTTGCGTCGACTATCTTCCGTGATGTGCCGCTGCGGCAGCAGTTTTTACTTTTTGTTCTAACATGGTTTAGTAGAACAATGAGTCAATACGACAAAATTATAGAAGTGTTGAGCAACGTTCGCGAACCAGATGCCGACGTAAAGTGGGCGTCGATTGCCAAAAGTCTGATATCTCACTCGCACAGATTCAGACAACAGACTGCGGCCTTAAGATCAGAAGCGGACGCCGAGCATGCGCTGCGACTGCTACTGGGGCGAATGTCTCGACATTCGCTAGATGTGGAGGAGCACTGGGAGTCTTTGGGTAATCAGCTCTTTGCGTTGCGCCTAGGTTGGGATGATGTTGTCGACGATGATGTTCTTGCGGATGTGGTTCGTAAGTTGAGACTTGCTTGCTCACTTGTGGTTGATGCATTTTTGCCAGCCTTTGCTAGCCTTGCCTATTTGTATGAACTCAAAGGTGAGAACAGTATGGCATCCCGAATGCAACAGGCGCATGAAGTGTGTTTTCGCTGCGTGGGAGCAATCCGGCAGATGTTGAGTGTGGATGAAGCTATACTTGGTAGGAATGTTGTTGAGAATGTCGCAGAGCTATTTGAGTCCATCAGAGATGAGAGTTGGCCGCAAGGCTGGTCTGCGACGGATGTGCTTAGTCGCGCCGACATCGGTGAGGATACCACTCCGCTGCTAAAGGGATTGAGGGCATTCTATTCAGCACCTTGGGCGATGATGGAGAGAATGGCGGACCAATTGCGCCGCAAAAGCGGTTTGCCGCGAATGAAGGCTGCTATTACGGAGGAGCTAATTGTCTGCAAGGTTCCGTATTTGGATATGCACGAGATATTGAGGCCATTGCTGGACAATGTTGCTATTCATGGAGATATAGGAACACTCACTGTAGTCAAATATGACGTGCCATCATGCTTGGTGATTGAGGTGTGCAATCGAATTGTGAGTCGAGATGTTGGCAATGGCGCAGGGTTGGTTCTTGTTAGATCGAGAGCGCAAACTCACGATATATCAATAGAATCTGGGAGAGCGCAGATGCCGGGAGATTGGCGAGCGGTGTTGACGATTCGACATTTCTTTCGAGTGGATGCCATAAATGCAATTCATTGAAAAAACTAATGACATCATATGAAATTCATAGTCATAGAGAACCAGCGTGGCGATTTAGATAGCCTTATCTTGGTGTTGAAGCATGCTTTTCCGTCGGCGGAGATCGTTACCAAGCCGGGGGAGGTGGTGAATCTTTGGAGTTCCGCTGTTAACTGCGTGAGCAAAGAGCTTGAAAGCAAGGAGTTGATAGTATTCACCGATATCGCCCTTGACGACAACAGTAGCGCGGATGCGCAAGCCGGGCTTGAGCAGATTAGACGCGTCTTTGCGATCAAGCCTGATGCTACTTGGATCGCCTTTACATCTTTCACGGAAGTTGTGGAGTCAGAAGAGGCAGGGGAGATTTTTCACGCGGTGTTAAGCAAGCAAAAGTTCAACAAACCGCGAAAAATTCACGAACGGGCGCAATATGTCGCCAAGATTGTGCAATCTGGCATAGGCAAGAGTACCGGGTCTTCAAGTTGCGTTTTTAGCGCCAACGATTCTTTGGGTATGCGCACATTTTTGGCGGTTTTCTCGCGCTTTGCTCTCGAGGAGATCATATTGGCCGAATGCCAGGGATGGACTGGAGTCGTAGTGTCGGCTTTGTCGGCTGGATACTCTGGAGCAAGTCTACTTGCTCTCCGGGGGAGTCTCAGCGGCGTGATGAGGCGCATTGTTGTAAAGGTGGCAGCGAGGGCAGACACGATTGAGCGAGAAACCAAAATTCTGACGGAGTTTTTCGGTGAAGCTCAAGAATTTTCTCGCCGTTGTGCTTCCGCGCAGCCTTTGAAACCTCTTCCAAGGGGGCTTGGATACTATTCCATTCAAGAAGCTGTTGCAGGTGAAACGCTTTTTAGTGTGATTAACGATGATCAATCGGTCAAGAGTTCCGCCGTGCGTTCAATTTTGAAAGCAATTGTGGATGTTGAACTTGTGCAATCTGGTGCCGCAATAAATCTATTAGACGAGAAAGAGCATCGTAAACGTAGAATTGGATTGCTTCCCGTCGATATTGATAGGATTAAGAAGTCATGCTCAGAATTAAGGGGAATGGCTTCTTGCCTGAAGCACGATGGTGGATGGCCGTCGACGGACGTCGATCCGGAATTGTTATTTAGGAATATTGAAGTTACAGCGTTGAATTGGAACGAGGCATTGGATAATTTGCCGCCGCTATTGTGGGTGCTTCAGCATGGCGACCTGAATCCCCATAACGTTATCGTGGGAGAGTTGGGCCAGCCCACTTTCATTGATTTGGCTAGGTTGGACCGATGGCCTGTCGGCTATGACCTTTGCCGACTTTCAATGCAGCTTAAACTGAGACTTGTGGATCGAGCTGAAAGTTCTGAGTGGGTGCGGAATAATCTCGGAGTCTGGACGCGTGAGCGTCTTTTTCAAGTTGGTGCAGAAGGTGAATGGAAATCTATGCTTTGTCCGGCAGCTAGCTTTTTTGAGCATGCTATGACAAATTGGATTCGAAACGAGCCCAACGCAGAATCTATTATGCTGGGGCTGCGTATCAGTGCGCTTATGGATCTACTGAGAATCATATCGTATGCAGACTTGTCTCCATTTAAGCGGCTTTGGGCTGCGATTGACTGCGGCTTTTTGATTGAAGAATTGGAACAAATGCAGTGATGCGCGAGTTCTAACATTCCAATGCATTCCCGGCATTGGGGCATCGCAAATGGGGGCTTTCCGAGCGAGCGCAGTATGTGCCTTTAGGGGAGCTCCATCGTGCAATCCTCAGCGCATTTGTTGATTCCTCCACAGTTTTTTGTATTCGAGGAAGATTACTTGCGTCCACAGCCTTGACTGAGCATTGGAGGGGCTACTGATGAAGTTGTGGGCGTGCAAAAACTAGTATGCAGCTTTTGCAGACAGGTTGGCCAAAAAAGGGTTTGGCTGAAAGCCGCCCCCTTGTCACTAAATCCTCACCGGCTGGAGCATTGCAGAAGCAGTTCTCCAAGCGGGCGGGGGATGTACCAGCGCGATGCCTCTAGTGCCCTCCATTCCACATCCCTGAAACCATTGCGTTTAATCGGGTCAATGACGCACGAATCCACACGCAGAAGCTCAGGAGTAGACTTTGGTGCTGTGTTTGCATGCTTCGCCTGGTACGTCTGCCAGTATTTTCCTACCAAGAAAGACGCTTTGTGATCCACCCACAGCCTCGACAGTGCCTTGGAGCGACTGCTGATGAAGTTGTAGGTGTGCCAGCCAGTTTCATTGTAGGGCGCATCAACCCAGCTGCGTTCAGGCGTCTCGGCGACGAGTTGAACGCACACGACTTGATCTGCTCGATCTGTGACCAGGTAGAGCTTGTTGTAGTGGCCTTCAAAGGTTCCGTCGAATGCGTAGTGGAAGAAGGAATCCCTCGGGAAACCTCCTGCGGCTACGGCATTTTTAGGAGCCGATTTGGTCAGGTTCAGGGCCTTTTTGGCATCTTCGAGTGGCATCAGGTAGGTGACGCTTTCGAAGATGACCTGAGCTTTGCTGCCTGTGAAGGTGGGCTTGGGTTGAAAGAACGGTGACAGCAACGTCGCCAGGTCTTTCGCTGAGGCGCTGCCACCTTGTAAGGGGGTAGACCAGTTGTTTGCGAGTACGATGGTGCCTTCTCCCGGTTTTGCTTGAGGCGCTTGGCCCGAAGCGATGCCGGTGAAGGTGAATGCGATGATGAGAGGGATGATTTTGGTCATGATCATGGGTTAAGAGTTGGTTTTCTAGCACCCTGCTATACCAGCTCCTGTGCAGCCTTCGGGGAGGGGGGCTGCTATCAATCCTACGGCTTCCTTCTAGAGGCCCAGAGTTTATATCCCCCGAAGCATGCCAGTCCTGCGAGGCAAACCAACCCCAAAGTCTGGTCGGATTTTCGTCTTGAGTTCCGCTGGGACGTCTCTTGTGGTCCGGCCAGTGCGCCGATGAACAGTATGAAGACGACAAACCCCAGTGCGGCTGTATTCCCGAGACAGTTCATGGAAGGGTGTGATTAGCCCCCTCGTGTGGCGCAGTAGAACAGGGAGAAGGGGGGGGTGAGGATATATCCTCATACCCGGGGCGAAGTTTGTCAAGCAAGTTGGCGAATTGCCCCCTGATATAGCCAGTCAAATCAACGCAGAATTGAGCCGCCGACTGGCCCAAGAAAGGGTGGCTCGTGGGATCTCGAAGAAAAAACTCGCTGGACTAGCAGGTATGGATCGCACGACGGTTTCCTTTATCGAAGACCCAGAGAAGAACCCGACCATCTACAACTTGATCCGATATGCACTCGCTCTCGAGATTGATTTGGGTGTTCTGCTTTCTGAATGCGTTGCCGAACAGGGGAATAGGGAACCGAAGCGCAGGTAGTTGATTCGAGAGTCAAATCGTCGGTTGGTGTCATATTCCAGTTTGGACTGACAGGCTATCTGTGCTTAAACTTTGGCCATGGCCAATACCACGTTCCGACCGTCCGTTGAAACCCTAAATCAAGCAATCGCTATTGCCGAGAAGATCCAGCAGCTCGAAATCGATTTGGCTGCGATACTTGAGGGCTCCGCCAGTACTCCGGTGACTGGAAAGCGTCGTGGTCGGCCGGCGAAGGTGGTTGTTGAAGCTGAGGAAAAGGCTCCCAAAGCGAAAAAGTCAGCTAGGAAGACGCGCGTGATGTCTGAGGAAGGACGTCAGCGCATCATTGAGGCCCAGAAAAAGCGGTGGGCGGCGAAGAGGAAAAAGGCTTAAAAGTGAAATCAGCCGAAATCCTCCTTTCAAAATTGCAGCTCCTCTAAACGGGTTAAGAAGGGTGCCCAACCAGCCTTCAAGTTGCGCACCATGGCAGCTACTCGCTAACATTGTAGGGTGGTGTAATCTTCCAGAGCTTGGTGGTAGGAACATTCTCGGCGGCCTTGCGAATGACGAAGCCGGAGCCAGGGTAAAACACGACTTCGTTGTTCTTTATGGCAGTAAATCCTCCGGCGGTTTGCCTCCAGCCGGGGCCACCGTATAATGAGCCAGTGTAGTAGTAGAAGGTTTTTGAAGAAGATCTGTTCTTGATTGCAAAACTGTTATCGTAGTACAACAATCTATCACCGTCGATTCCGTTTATGGTAGTGGAGGGTTTCAGCGCACCACTCTGGAAAAGCTGTGAATCCCACAAGCTAAGTGGTATTGGGATGTCAAGAGCGATCGCAATATCTTGCGCGAGATTGGATTGAAGTGTCGCCAGCGTGAATGCTTTCTTTCCAAGTGGCACATTGCCTGAGGACACTAGAGAGACTGTCGGTGCGGCTTCCTGACGTATGATTACATAACAATCTGGAATCACGACTTGGTCATCAAACTTTACCCCAAAACCGCCTCCAATCTTTCTCCAACCTGGACCATTGAATGAGGTGCCGTCGTAGTAAAAAAACATCGCGCTAGAGGCGATGTTAACTCCAGGAGATGTCAGATCTGGAAAAAAGATACAGGTGCAACTCCCAACGCCACCAATAGAGGTCGAGGTGGTGATTCCCTGTTGCCCTGGAAACAGCGTTGAAAGCGTCCAATAAGGGATCACCTTGAAGGTGTTGCCCGGTTGAACCCCTTCCGGATCGTCGATTACATCTCCGTTGAGATCAATGGTGATGGTGGCGGTGTTGTTGCCGGAGGCTTCTGTATTAGCGGTGATGGTGTAGTACATCCCGGCGCGTGAGCCAGAGGTGAAAGAGATGTAGTAGGTATTTGGCTGAGTTCCTTGAGAGTACACAAACTCTGAGGTGGCCCAAGATGGAATTCCCTCAACGACGATTGTGCAGCCGGAAACCGACTCCACTGTGCCTATCGCTTTTGTTTGGCGATGAAAAGGCGCACTGTAGTAGGTATCAGACTCCCCAAGGGCGGTGATTTTGTTGAACCCCACGGGATCTGAAAAAGATTGGGCCTGCAGGTTCAATGGCAGTGCGACCATGGCCAAAAAAGAAAAGAGGCAAACTACGCCAGGGTATGAGGAGGAGGGATGCATGGCTTTAGGGGAGTAACTTTGATGAATACCTCGGATCAGTAGGGATGCGGCACTGGCCATACCTGAGCATGTATGGTGCCACCGGCTTTGCGAACGATGGCTCCGCGGCCAGGGAGAAGGTATTCAGTGTGGTCGACTGGACCATCCATGTTGCCAAGGTTGAACCACCCAGTCCCAAGCTCTGGATCTGTGGAGTAGAAATAGATGTGAGAAGGTTGGATGTTGTGGCCGACTTGGTCTGACTTAAAAAGCATCAGTAGATCCTTGGGGGAGTCGATATCTGATGTCGGTGTGAACGCTCCGGACTGTATGAGATTGCTATCCTGGAGGGAAACGGGAATGGGGAATGGGTTTCCAACAATATTATCCTGAGGTGTATTTGCTGCCAGCGTTGCCAGCGTGGTCGCACAAGTTCGAATCGGAACTCTCCCGGTGAGTACCAGGCTTTTCTGGGAACCCATGTTTCTAACGTTCACAAAAACATCTGGAGCAATCGGTAGATCTCCGGTGCTCGCGAACGTGCCATTGTTGTGCCATCCTACAGGCAAAAGAGAACTTGTGTTGTAGATATGAACGCCGGCACCGGCCTGATTTACGCCGATTTAATCTTGCGAGTAGAACACGATTCGAGCCTTCGGCGCATCGAGGTCGGAGGTCGCTGTGAGTCCGCCACCATTGGGGAATAATGTGTTCAGCGTCCAAAAAGGAATGACTTCGATGTCATCCCCAACGGCCAGACCTCTGGCTTGAAGAGATTGAGGGCCGTCCGGTTCAACCGTGAGCTGCGATAGTGGCGGTGCGCCAGTAGAGTCTGTGTTTGCCACGATGGAATACCACGTTCCGTTCAGCGCCCCGGAGTCTGAAGACGCTTTGTGAACCCGAATGAAATAGTGATTGGGCTGGACACCCGTGGAGTACACCAACTCGTTTTCCTCAAGCGAGGCAGAAATGACCAACGAATTGCCAACCACCGAAACAACCTTCGCTTGCAATATTGGATTTCGCTGGAGCGGGAAGCTCAGCGCCAAGTCACTGCTGGCATTTGCATTGACTTTAATGAATCCAACCGGTTCAGAGATGTGCTGAGCAGACGCTGGATGATGGGCTGAAATCAGAATCAGGCCTATGAGTATCGTCAAGGATGGAGTTTTCATCGGTGGATGCAGAGGCAGCTTGTGATCAGATGTGACTCGCCTTTGGTAGTGAATTCACTCACTGTCCTCCCCGGGCAGTTTGGAGATCAAGAGAACATTCGCAGCTCCGCCTTTGCGCTCCAGGATGAAGCCTGTAGTGAGTATTGCGCCACCTTTGTCCAGATTCCCTGTGTTGCTCGACTTCCAGCCTGCAGTCGTGAAAGGTGGCGCAGGAAGGGCGTAGTAATATTTGTCATAGTTACCGCTGCCATTGGGCATCCAGACGATATCGGCGGTGGATGCGTTGCCGTGGGTCAGATAATCTCCCAGACCCGAATCTTGGAGGGATACTCCAAAAGGGAAAACACGATTGAGGAAGTTCATGCCGGTGGTAATTCCAAGAATTGCGGGGCCGGTCTTGACGCTCCCAGCGGACTTTAGGTTCAATGATGTGCTCCCTCGCCTTTCGACAAAAATGGCCTCGGTGTGATAGATGGGAGTGTTCGAAGCATCAGCATTGCCTGCCGCAGTGTTCTTCCACCCGGCTGTAGTGAATGGAGGCGCGGTGACAGCGTAGTAGACTTTAATGAATCCTCCGGACGTGGGGATCCAGATTATGTCTGCGGTCGACACATTCCCGGGAAGCAGGCCGACCTCATTGCTGCTAGGGTCAGTGTTCCGGGCGATGTTGTTGTCGATGCCGAAAACAGTGGAAACGGTATGTGCTTCTCTGATCTGATAGGTGGCCTGATTGGTGGCGAAACCGGCCAGATCTTCTTCTGTGGTAATCGTTGAATTGGTGAATGAAGCAATCCGGCTTGAAGCCCCTGAACCTGGGCCATTCGAAATCTCAACCCAAAGGTTTGAATGTCCCGCGAGCTTGGCAGTGAAATTTGCGTCGTTGTCAGTGAGAACTGTGGTGGCGATGTTGTCGATTGCTCCGGAGGCCAATAAAGGGCGGAGGAAGTTGACTCCCAGCAAGTTGAGTTGCCCAGGATGGATGGCGATTTCCTGAAAGCCAACGGCTTTTGAAGTGTCAGGTGCTGCCCCAAGCTGCAAGGGCCAACAAGCGCTTGCCAGAATGGTTGCTGCGATGACTCTGAACGGGAGAGTGCTCATGTGAGGCTTTGAAGAAGGGGGTCTGCTCTCAATGTTGCCCCGGTGAATAGGGGGGGATGACTGTCCAAAATTTGGTCGTTGGGACTGCCTCTGCTTGCTTGCGAATGATGAATCCTGAACTGGGCTGGAACATCTCAACATCATTCTGGATAGCGTCCGGATCTCCGCCCAACAGTCGCCAACCGGGCCCTCCATGGGCTGATCCTTCATAGTAAAAAAAGCGAAATGCTGCAGTCTTATTTATGGAAGCTACACCGTTGTCGTAAAAGGAGATTTTGTCACCTGTGGTTCCATCGATGTCTCCGGATCCCGTAAATGCTCCGCTTTGATAGAGCCGGGAATTCCAAAGCGTCATGGCAACGGGAACGTCCAGTGCCATGTAGACGTCTTGGGGCGTGTTGGCCTGAAGGGTGCCTATGGGGTACCTTCGAACACCCAGCGGCACCGTTCCATATGTGAAAACGGTAGTAGTCGGAATGGTGTTGTCCTGACGAAAGACCAGATGACTATCAACGAGGAACACAGTGTCATTGTTGATCGCAGGCCCTCCCCCAATCAAGCGCCAGTTGGGGCCGAATCCACCTGCGCCAGTGTAGTAAAAGTACATTGCAACCGGTGAAAAATTGATTCCTGGCAATGAGACGTTCTGAAAGAGCAGTTTGGTCGCAGCACCTGAACCTCCAGCACTCGTCGTGCCACTGATTCCCTGCTGTCCTGGGAACAGGCTCGAAAGCGTCCAGTAGGGGATCACCTTGAAGGTGTCGCCCGGTTGAACCCCCTCCGGATCGTCGATTACATCTCCGCTGAGATCAATGGTGATAGTAGCGGTGTTGTTGCCGACGGCAGCGGTGTTGGCGGTGACGGTGTAGTACGTCCCGGCGCGTGACCCAGAGGTGAAGGAGACGTAGTAGGTGTTGGGCTGAGTTCCTTGAGCATAAAGGAACTGACTGGAGGCCCAGAGCGGCTCCCCTTGCACAGTCAGAACCGATCCAGAGACCGAATGTACTGCGCACTGAAACAAGACTGGACGGTGAAAAGGCACGCTGAACCGGGTGTCAGAGGATCCTAGCGCCGTCACACGGTTGAATCCCACAGGTTCGCTGAAAACCTGGGCTTCTACTTTGATCGAACACAACAGGGTGAGAACGCTAAGGGCAACGGCACCAGACAATGTCTTTGCAGTCATAGAAGGGGGAAGCCATTGAGGTTAATTCTGGCCAGGAAGATCGTTTCTCCATAAAATGGAGGAGGGCGATGCAATAGGGTATTTGCGGATGATAAACCCTGAGCCGGGCGGTATGAGCACGTGGTTTGAAACAGGGGAGCCCGAACTGGCGCTTCTCCAGTCGCTGCCCACTTTGTAATAGATGAAAGAGGGAGGCTTATTTAGCTGGGGTATGAGATTGTCATACACATACAGTTCATCTCTTCTGTGGGGAAGCAAAATGCTGCTGCTGCTTTGAAATGTGGATTCGTCAAGACCGAGTTTGGAGAGGGGCATTGGTACCGGTCGTCCGTGGGTGACGAAGTTGTCTTGGCGATCAGTGGTCAATACTGCAAGAGGGGAGGTCAGCGACCCCAGCTCCACATGACCGGTAGTGATGAGCTGAGTGTCAGTCGTGATGCTTGCGTGCCCGTGTTTGATGATAAAGTAGGTGTCCGGCCAGAGGATGGTGGAACCGGCTTGGGGGAAGCCTGACGCCGAGCGGCGCCATTCTGTGGTGCCGTAGAGATAGTAAATTGCGGCAGGCGGCAGGTTGTATCCCGGTGAGGTGTTGTCAGGTAGCAATAGTTCCGTTCTTCGCTGGGCGAGGAGGTTTCCAGTGGAAGGGATGATGGTGGACTGCGTGGAAGGCGGGAACAGTGAATCAAGCGTCCAGAACTTGCAGATCTTGAATCGAGTGCCCTCGGAGAGGCTGCTACCGTCCATTCCAGCAAGGTCGATGGTTAGTTGACCGTTGGAATTGCCCGTGATTTGGAAGTAGGTCCCGTTCATGGGACCACTCCTAATTCTGATGAAAGAGTTGTCTCTGAACTGGTCAGTTGCCCAAGAGACACCTTCTACTGGGGTCAGTGTCGCAGTTGAGCCAGTGGAGGTCAACGCACTCAGTGTGCCTTCAAACTGTGGTTGCCGATCGAACGGAACTGAGCAGATTGTATCGGAACCGGCCAAACACGTGGCTCTATTGAATCCTACCGGAGCGCTCAGCTCCTGGGCAGGGCAATTGATCGAAACAGTGGTCAACGCAGCCACTGCCAACATGGAAATGAGGGTGGGGTTCGTCATGTCTAAGCGGTGTTGGAATGCATTTCCCTAGCTGGCGGAAACTAACTAAGCTAGCCGCTTATCCATCCCAAAGTGGATACGGTGAGATTGGGGGGCTTCGTGAGGCGAGCAAGAAACTAAGAGGTCCGGCAATTCTAAGATCTTTCCCAAGAAAAAACTAGGGCACAGGGTAAGGCAAATCAAGCGTCCACGGATCCAGTTGTGCGATCCCGTCAGGTCTGCGGATCACAAATGCCTCGCCGGGTTCTAGGGTGAGGGTGCTGCCGACGGCCCCGCCAAACAGATTTCCTATATCATACCATCCCTCGGGCAGGATGCCCATCGAGCCATCGTAGTACATATAGCTCCTCGTTGGAGCAAGGTCGATGCCTGTGGGAGGGCTGGGAAATTTCAGAAGTAAATCGCCCAAAGGGGCGAAGAGGTTGGGGCTGGGTTTGAAAATGGCGTTTTCAACGAGGCTTAGTTGTTCGACGGTGAGAGGGATAGGAAAGGGCTGAATGACATGGTTGTCATTCGTAGTGGTGGCCAGACGAAGTAAGTTGGTCGTAATCTTGGTGGTAGGGACATCACCTGAGATGTAGTGCGTTTGCATAAAGGAGGACTGGTTACGCATGATCAGGTGGTCATCGGGAGAAAGGGGTGAATTGTCGAATGTTCCCAGGGACGTGTCTGCAACATCGTACCACCCAGCGTCCAAAAGCCCACTTGAGCCGTCGTGGTAGATGTATACCTCTGTTGGGATCAAGTCGTTCCCTGTCAAACCAGGGGCGATCATCATGGCAAAGGTCCCTGACGGAGCAAAGGGATCCGGGCTGGTGACGATTCCAGCTTGATCTGGGAATATTGTGTTTAGCGTCCAATGGGGGATGATGAGGATTTCGTCAATGCCGGTAGTGGCAGCCAAGCCCCGTTCCGAAAGATTTAGTGTCGTGGCGGGAGACACTGTAAGAGTGTCCGATGTATGGCCAGTGATCGAGTACCAAGCGCCAGCCGCAGTTCCCGAAGCGACTCTGACATAAAAGTGGTCAAGTTGGCTGGTTCCGTTGTAGATCAGTTGACCGGCTGTGAAGTTGGCAGTGGCAAGGGTGAGGACGTTGCCGCTCACATTAGTGACGTTGCCTCGATAAACGGACGGACGGTGAACGGGTGCGGAGATTCGCATGTCCGTGTTTGCGGGCGATTCAAATTTTACAAATCCGACCGGATTGCTGAAGTCCTGGCCAAATAGAGCGGGACCTTCTACCCAGGCCGAAAGACAGATCGTTGCGGTGAGGAATAGGATTGGCTTCATTATCGCTGTCTTTTTTTGTGATTTCTATGTGTGAAGCCAAACGGCCAGGCTTCTCATCGGGCTGGTATTGGTCAATCGTTGTAGGGGTTGCTTATCCAAATCTGCCTCTGGTCAACATTCGTCTTGTACTTCCGGACCATGAAACCAGCGGAGTGTGGAAGGACTGCATCGTTGTAAGTGGTTGCTCCTCCACCCACCATGTACCATGATCCATTCATCCGATAGTACATTGCTGACGGTCCCCGGTTCACCTGTGCAACGGTGTTGTCATAAACGCAGAGTAAATCTCTGCGCTGAGTCACCAAGCTGCCAAGGCTGTCGAGAAATGAAACAGGATCGAGGTCCAGCTCTGCAAGTTTGACATCAACAGGGCGCCCCAGGGAGAGATGATTGTCTTGCGATCCCGATGCCAGGGTTTGCATGCAGAGCGCCATGTCATCGAAATCAACAGTCCCCGCGGTAGTGAATGTCGTTGAAGCTGAAATGGCAGGATGATTGTGGCGGATGATGATGTAGCTGTCGGGTGGAATGATCACGTCGTTCATGACGCTGGCTGTTGCGTCATCTGATTTGAGCCAGGAGCTGCCGACGAGGTAGTACTTGTCGACCGGTGGAATGTTGATGCCGGAGGACTGGGTGTTGGCAAAGAGGACTTCGGAGCGGCGATCTGGGGTGTCCGTGCTTAAAGAAGGAATAATCGTGGATTGTGTGGACGGAGGGAATTGGGTTCCAAGTGTCCAGAATCTGCAGATCTTGAATGAGTCGCCTTCGTTCAATCCGGTGATGTTGTCGCCGGCCAGATCGATGGTAAGCGTACTTGTCGAATTGGCGGAGATTTGGTAGTACATGCCGCTCTTCGCCCCTGAAGTGATGCGGACGTAAAAGAAGTCTTTGTACTGATCCGACGTCCAGACGGGTGGGACGGAGGGGGAAATTGTCGCAGCTCCGCCGCTGGCCGTGGTGATTCCTAAGACACCCATAAATGCTTCGCGATCGTTAAAGGACGGCGAGCAGAACGCGTCCGACTGGGGGAGACAGATTGTCTTGGTAAATCCGACCGGCCCGGTGAACTCTTGGGCCTGTATGGGCAGGCAGGCAAGGGCAGCCAGAATGGACAAGCTAGTTGTGAACAACGCAGATGGCATGGGGACGAAGCGCAGAGTCATGGGTAGGGCAAATCAAGCGTCCACGGATCCAGTTGTGCGATTCCAGCAGGCCTTCGGATCACAATGACTTCGCCTGGCCCCAGCACGAGTGAAGTGTCGACGGACCCGCCAAATGGGGCTCCAATGTCGTACCAGCCTTGTGGCAGGAAGCCCATCGAGCCATCGTAGTACATGTAGGTTTTTGTTGGCGTAAGGTTGGTGCCAGTGGGGGGAGGGCTGGGGAATCTTAGAAGCAGGTCGCCCAAGGGTGCGAAAGGATTCGAGCTAGGTGTGAAAATGCCATTCTGGACGAGGTCGAGTTCATCTACCGTGAGGGGCACGGGATAGGGTTGAATGACGTGATTGTCGTTTGTCGTGGTTGCGAGTCGAAGCAGATCGGTTGAAATCTTGGTGCTTGGCGCATCACCCGAGATGTAGTGCGTTTGCAGCTGGCTGGAACGATTGCGCATGATTAAGTGGTCATCTGGTGCCAAGGGGGCATGGTCGTATGTGCCAACGAACAAGTTAGCGACATTGTACCATCCGGCAGCTATGAACCCACTTGATCCATCGTGATAGATGAATACTTCTGTGGGACCCAAATTGGGTCCTGTTAGAGAAGGGGGGATCATCATAACGCGGGTCCCTGACGGAGCAAAGGGATCCGGGCTGGTGACGATTCCAGCTTGATCTGGGAATATTGTGTTTAGCGTCCAATGGGGGATGATGAGGATTTCGTCAATGCCGGTAGTGGCAGCCAAGCCCCGTTCCGAAAGATTTAGTGTCGTGGCGGGAGACACTGTAAGAGTGTCCGATGTATGGCCAGTGATCGAGTACCAAGCGCCAGCCGCAGTTCCCGAAGCGACTCTGACATAAAAGTGGTCAAGTTGGCTGGTTCCGTTGTAGATCAGTTGACCGGCTGTGAAGTTGGCAGTGGCAAGGGTGAGGACGTTGCCGCTCACATTAGTGACGTTGCCTCGATAAACGGACGGACGGTGAACGGGTGCGGAGATTCGCATGTCCGTGTTTGCGGGCGATTCAAATTTGACAAAACCGACCGGATTACTGAAGTCCTGGCCAAATAGAACTGCACCTCCCTGCCATGACAGAAGACAAACGGTTGCAGCAAAGACCATGCACGATTTCATAAATAATGCTCTCATTCTGAGGGGCTACTGCGAAAGATAGGAAGGACGAACACTCCAAACTATCTGAGATGGCGTGGTGCCCCCCTTTTTCCGGATGATGAAACATCTTGTCGAGCTTAAGACGATCTCGTTGTTGGCCAGTACGTTGGCAACGCCAGACCGCCGCCAACCTGGCCCGGGTGGGTTTAGCCCGCCGTAGTAGTAGTAGCTGGTGTCGGCAGCCTTGTTGTATCCAGAAACCGTATTGTCCCACACAAGGAGTTGATCTTGACGGGTGGTGATGGAGTGGGATTCGCTTGGAATGAAGGCGCCGCATTCCACGATGCCGAGTTGCTGTAGTGTGGCATCGGTCACAAACGGCAATACTGTCGCATTGTCCTGATCGGAAGTCGCGGAGATCCTTAACACGGTGCTGAGTCGGGTAGGCTGGACGAATCCCCTGAGGACAACCTTTGTGCCTGCGGAACTCGCCCGATGCCTTACGATGATGAAGCACTCCTGTTTGATGGGGGTGTCGTTGGCAATGATCTGGGCGAATCCTGACTTGCGCCAACCTGGGCCCGCTCCCGCGGTGCCCGAATAGTAGTAATAGGAGTCAAGAGCTGCCAGGTCCGTGCCCACGGAGGTGGTGTCCGGTATAAGGACTTGCGTTTCTCTGGTGGCTATAGAGTGACTGGTGGAGGCGTGAACGCCTTCCTGACTGGGGAAGATCGTTGATAACGTGTGGTAGGGGGTAATCCAGAAAGATGTCCCTGGTCCAACGTTTCCCTGAATCGAACTGCCGTTGAGATTAATGGTCACCGTTTGACCGTCGTTCGCGGTGACTGGGAAAGTTGAGCCTTCTTTTTCACCGTCCGCAATGAGTGCGTAGTAGTGATTGGGCTGTGTACCGGCCAGATAAACAAATCTATTTGTGGCGGGTGCGGCAGTGTCGAATTGCAGCACATTGTGGGTGTCGACGAAGGGCTCGCCCGTATCCCAGGTGCCGTTGCTATTCAGATCAGTGAAAGATTCGCCTGGGTCATGTAACCCATTGTTCTGCAGACCTTGGCAGGTGCCGTGAAATTCTGGGTTCCGGAGAAATGGCAACTGAACGAAGACGTCCGTACTAGTTGGCAGTTGTACCGTTCTTGATCCGATCGGATAGATCACGCTTTGCGCGACGATGCTGGACCAGCCCATCGCCGTCGCCAAGGCGATGGGGAGTGCGCTGCGCCAAGCTCTGCCGTATTGGATCACAGGCAGGCGAAACGGGATGAACGCACCCGCTAGACTCGTATAAAGAGCGATCATTGTGACGAGCTAGGGAAGCTGAATCCAATAGCCAGGAAGCGGAGCTTGAATAACATAGAGGCAGGCGGTATCGTCATTGAAGAACGAGGGGTCATGCATATAGTCAATGGGATCCGGGCCCCCATATTGTCTCCACTGTTGTACCGATCCCGAAACATTTGCACGATAGTAGAACATCCTCCATATTGTGTCGGCATTCAGGAAATGGACTTGATCTGCAGTGTCTCCAGATCCAGCACCCTTGAAACCGTGCGCGCGAGTCATCTTGCGCTGAAAGGGTGAAGAGTCGAGAGGGGCAGGATTGCCGGAGAAATTATAGCCCGCTCGAAGGGGGATGCGAAATGGCGTGGTGCGCACGTCACCGGTATGAACAAGCCCGAGGTTCCCGTTCGCGGGTTGGCGGTAGACTATGATCCCTGTTCCTGGTGGTATGGCGAGGCCGCTATGGTCTGAAAGATCAGTCGGGTCGTTGCCGGAGCGCCATTGGTAAACCGATGAATTGACGTATAGCCAATACGCATCAAGTGTCCCAGCATCATTGTAGAATTGCACCTCGTCTGCGTCTTCCATGAAGGTAGCACCCGTAAGACGCGGTGGATTGGCGCCTCCTCCAAACACATCGGCCAAAGTTGTGTGTGGGCGGATCAAGAACGTCAGTCCGGTTAGGTCAGGCACGGCTCCTGTATTCAATGACGAACCGGAATCCAAGTAGATTGTGGCATTGTTGGCAGCTACCGTGGTGACCACATCAACTTCAAATCGATGGCCGACGTCCTCTGCTTCCGAAGGCATCCCTGGGCCAGTAACTTCAAGGAAGTACTTTTTGGAGACGACAAGCGCAGAAACAGTTGACGATGACGTGAGAGACGTCTCGATACGAGCGGTTGGTGTCGAGTTGCTTGACAAGATGGTCCCCTCAAGTACAGAGGGCTTTGGTAACGAAATGCTCAATACTTGCCAAGCGGGTTGAATCGACAGAGTCGTATATCCTATTGGAGTGGAAAACGACTGACCGTGGCAATCATGACCATTCGAACCTACTAGGAGGAGTGCAGCGATCAAGCATATTGCGGTTTGTGTAGTAAGAGGCATGGTTGCTCTATGAAAGGAAAGCCCGCAGGTTGGCCGGTTGGATAGGGTGATGGTGTGGCTGGAGACGCAGCATAGTCTCAAAAAACCTTGTATGCAATAGTCACTTGCGAACTCGATAAAAAGAGTGACTGCAGTAGTGTTGACTTCGCACCTATTAGAATTGAGAGTGCCGCAAAAGGAAGGCTGGCTGGGTCCAGCAGTATTGCTGGCTTCTTCAATTTGCAATATTCCTGTTGCATATACTGATCCCTTCACCATAATCCAACCCATTCATTGATCGGATTGGTTCGAATTGCCGCAGTTTTTGCCTGCGTGGGAGATTCAGAGTGGCTAGGTGTTATTGAGCTGCGTTAGAGAAGTTTGATTTCGATAGCCCAAAGGTGCGCTTGGAGACTCTAGTCTAGATAAGAAAAGTATGTTTAGTTTACCTATGAGAGACGCGATAAATTTCATTCGGATCGGGCGTTGCAAAATTATCCTGGTGTCGACTGTGTTCGCCGCGTTGCTTTGCTGTCGGCAATTGGCGGCTCAGACCTCTTCAGATTTGAACTCAGGCCTGAATATTACTTATGATGCGGTGAACTCGGAGTTTGTAATATCGTGGTGGGGAGAGGAGGGGGTGAAATATTATCTGCAAAAATCGGCGGACATGGTAAATTGGTCGTACTTGCCGGTGTTGGAGAAAGGCTATGGAATGCCGATTTCAAAAACTGTAACTTCAAGTGAAGAGAGGCTCTTTTTTCGCCTTGCATCTGCGCCATCTGTAAATAGTAGCCCCGAGAATGATGATGCCGATGGTGATTCGGTTGCGGATGGGACTGAAGTAGAGAATGGAACTGATCCGTTTAATCAGGATACTGATGGCGATGGTTGGTTCGATGATGAAGAAATTAACAATAACACGGATGGGAAAGATCCGGGCAGCCAGCCGACTTTGCTCTCTTCTGAAGAGTATGTTGAAATCAAGGCACGTTGGATTAATGCATCTTATACTGATACTGGTGGTCAGATCGAACATTACTATTGGATGTATTCTAGCGAATATCAATTCCCTTCTGAGAATGGTTCGTGGAATATATTCTCAGGCTGGACCGAGTACCTGGAGCCGATCAAATCAGGGGGGGCGTTCTATAGTGATTACCGTGAGCCACCTTTTATCACCGATCTTGCCGTCGCTCAGGCTACATTGGCAGATCTAGATAGCATGACCGAGGGGTGGCGGCAGACGAATGGCGAAGTGGATGTTCGCTCGGCATATACAGTCCAAACAGCGGGTAGCGGCGGCGGTACTCCTCCCTTTGGAGCATATTGGAATGGTGATACCTGGGAAACTTCTTACCAAACACAAGATAATCTAGACTGGTCTGGTGGGGTTGCTGAAGTAAAGTTGTTCTGGAAGGCGAGTGCGCCACGTCAAGAGCGACTTTCATCGGTAAGTATTCCGTTTCTACGTTACACGAAGGTAAACGGAGTGCTGACGAGCGTGGCAACGGAACTATTGACGATTGAGCCTGGTCAATTGAGCTCAAATAGTGGCGGAACTACTGGAGTAGGATCTGTCAAGTTGTCTGCGGATGAGCCGGTCAACAATCGCGTCACACATCATTTCCTGAAACCACTGAAGATTGAAGTGAAGCGGGGAGGGGTCAATAATCAGAATTGGATGACTCAGGGTGGGATAATTCGAGATGTCATTAGTATTTGGAGTGTCGACGATTACGCAACACGCACTGGGGATGCTAAGACTGACTGGATGCAGTTGCGAGTTGATGTGCCGCAGTCCTTGTTGGATGATTTTCCATCACCGATCGTAAAGTGGACTATTCCTGATTCCACTCAGACAGTTGCTGATGATGTGTTGGAAACCCCTCGTCTTCAGTGGTCGTCAAGCACCGGTTTAAAGGAAATCAAAATTACTATTGGCGGGCGCGACTTCAAAGTCTGGTTGGATGTGCCAGATGTTGGAACAATGTCAGAACTGACTTGGGCTAGTATACTTGTCAACTCGGGTCCAGCGGGGGCTGCGGGAGTGGTCAACGCGTGGGCGCATAACGAAGTGGCGAGAAGTTGGTCGCTCGACGCCAGCAACTCGCATTTGCTAAAGTCCGAACAAAATGCCTTGAAGCATAGCTGCTGGATGGCTTTGTGCGCTTCGGATGTGACGGTGGGTCCTGCATGGGCTGCACTTTTAGGTACTGCGCATGAATATGAGAATAAGCTAAAGGGTTCCTATCCGTTCGAGAGCACGATGGACTACCACAATAATCTCGTAGGCACTACTGTTATCCATCCTCTAGACTTTACCGGGGCTCAAATTCGTGCCGACCTCTTGACACGGCTTGGAAATGGTACACTCTGGGTGTGGGATTCGAAGGGGAACGAATTCACTGGCTTCCGGGCAACCAGAAAAGCTAATGGTGAGCCTATTCATCCTCAATGACAAAGGGGTATGGTTATGACGAACAAGTGTATGTTGTTGAGTGTTGTGGCGATAGCTGCCCTTTGTTCTTGTGATGCCAAACATCCTTCACCTTTGGGTGGCGTTGGTTCCAATGGTGCTGAAAACAAGCCGTCTCTTACGCTCCAGTTTGCGGATCTCGCTTCCGTGACGCGGGAGGTTGATGAGGGGTATGATGAGGATCGATTCGCTAAGGTATTTGGAGTCGGTATCAATTTGCCAGATTCCAAAAACAATGCAGAAAGCGGATTGAATACCGTTCTTTTCCGACCTCAAGGTCAACTGGGCCTTAAGGCTCTATTGTTTAAACTAAAAGAGGGCAAAATCGTTGCGATCGACTACTCATTGAGCAGCCTTGACGGACAATCGGAATCAAGGCGCCAAGAGATTTTGTCCGGCTTTGAAAAAAGGGGGGCTAAGCGGGTTCCTACACTAGATGGAGAATTTAACGTAGTTGACGTCGAGGTTGATGAGTATAGGTCTTCCGAGAAGGGATTGGTGGCATTTAGCATGGAGGCCAATAGTGTTGTTCGTATAATTGTATATAACCCTCTTCATTTAAGATCTGAGCAAGTTCTGCCGTCGGTCAATAACTTGCATCCAGAGGTTGTTCAGAAGGCAAGAGAACTTCTTGAGAGACGGAAAGGAATAGTCAAGCAAACGGAGGGGGTGAGGTGAAGAGGCGCTATCTGGTTGGCATTTTATTTTGCCTCTTGAGTCTTTTGTTCGGACTCTATATGTCTTGGCGATGTGGAGACGTGGTCGCTAAAAGTGATTTTGATGGTATCACCCTAGAGGTGGTGCGCAAGCCGGCTATCTGTGATAATTGGTCGGTAAGGGCGCTTCCTGGAGTCGCGTCACACTGTTATGAGGTGACAGTTTTCGGTGGGGGCAATTGCAAAATTGCAACGTACCTAGTGTCATGGCCAAGTGCAGATTTGCGATCTGTGAGTATATCGAGAAATCTTCAGTTGAATCAATATGAAGTGTGGTTTGACGACAGCTATAAAATTGCGTGCACTTTTTCAGGTGGAGACATGCCGTGGATGAAGTGGGAGTTGAGTAGTCATTGAGAAAGTTGAAGTTGGTCAACCGCCTGCTGGTGCGTGTGCGTTATGGTCTGATTTGCGTTAGTAAGCAAAGGTCCTCAGTTTCTTAGGAGCCTTCGTCTAGAGAAAGAAGGCGGCGGGTCTGGTTGTGTGCCCAATGAGCTCATTGTGGTTTCGCAACATTTGTGAGTTGGATGGTAAGCGTGACGCCCAGTGCCTTGTGATGTGGCAGCCATCATAGAGGTCGAGGTTTGAAAAGGTATGACGTCTCTGAGTGCGACGTCACTGCTTTTGAGGCAGAACGGGCTGGGGCGAGTGCACACTCCAGTGACGAGGTGTGAGGAACTGTTGGAGGAGTTTGCCCGTCGTTGTCTGGGTGCGGTGCGCTTTGCGGCCCTGACTTAGTTTCCCGATCCTTTTTCGCTGGATTCGCAATCGATAGGGCGGTCATGGTTTCACCGAGATGTCCTCATAAGCTTCATTGCTATTTCAAGTGCTGCTTAAACCAATGGAATAATGGGCATTTGGAAAAAATAGGGGCTTGATTCTAGGGCTGTACATGCCAAAATCCGGAGTTCAATCTGGATCTTGTCATGAAAACCCTCCTCTTACCTCTCCTGGCCCTAGTTCTCCTGGCGTTTCCGGGGTTCGCTGGCCAAGAGACGATGGATCTGCTCCTGAACGACGGGAGTAAGATCAAGGGAAGGGTGATGTCTGTGACGGCCTCTGAAGTCACTGTGATGAGCGATTTCGGGGTCCTACGTCTCGATTTGCAAAAGCTGACTGCAGAGACCAGGGCGAAACTCTCAGGGGCCAACAAACCGGACTCTACGGCGCTCTTGCAACGAATTGCCGAGCTGGAGGCCAAGGTCAGTCAGTTGCAGCAGGAGAACGAAAAGCTCCGTAGGAATGCTCTGGCAGCCTCTACTCCTGCGAGAGCACCTTCGTACACCCCTTCACCGGCAACGGGAATACGGAGCCTTTCGCCCGGATCCGGTTCAGGGGTTTCTTCATCAGAGGCACCTGCTGCATCGAGATGGACCATCAGCTCTACAGGGAAACGTCACAATTCGGGATGCCGTTACTATGGTTCGGGGCGCTCGTGTGGTCCAGGGGACGGCGTTGCATGTAAAATCTGCGGTGGCTGAGGTCGATAAGGGAGTTGGAATCTCATTGAATGTCACGTGGCTAGACGATCACAGAACCCATTCCGAATATTTGGATTCACGCGTAGATCTCGCTCGCGCAAGAGTTCGACAGGTGGCTCTTCTGTCCTCCTGCTACTTTTCATCGGGATTATGGTCGGGAAGTGCGCCCCAGAGAACACCCAGTCCAATCCGTCAGTAGCATCATCGACGAGCGCGCTTTTGCCGCGACATGAACCAAAGGTGCAAAGAGTTGAGCCTGCAGGGCTAGATCCCCTCCGTCCTCCAACTTTCCCGGTATCAGAACAGGCAGAAGTGGGGCCTGACGTCAGTAAGGTCTACAGCTTGCTGGAACTGGAGAAGCGGGGTTTTGTGCGGTCGATGGCGGTTGCGGAAGGAGGGATTAGCTATTGGATGGCTCGAAGCACCCAGGCCGACCGGGAGTACAGTGTCACCTTCAGATCATCATCCCAACAGAAGCTCCAGCACATAGACGCAGAAATAGTCTTGTCGGCCCCAGGAAAGATCGACGAGTTTGCCAGGAACTTTTACCAGCATGTCGTGGGCATCAATCCTGACATGCCAGAAGTCCAGGAGGCAAGAGCATGGCTTCAAACGGGAACTGTGGGGGAAAAGCAGTTTGGCATACTGCGTTGTAAGACTGAGTCTCCAACCCAGTTCTACCGTCGACTGAGCATCGCCCTGGTGCCTCCTTCAACTTCTTTGGAGTGAAATCACTCTCAGTATCGCAACCCATGAAGACAATCCTCTGCTCACTCGTATTGCTAGTGTTTTGCTCCTTTCTGGGTGCCAAGGATCTGCATCTGGTTGATGGAAGAGTGTTTCCTGCTGTCGCGATCAACTGGGATGCCAACGGCCAACTGAAGGTGATCCACGGAAGCGGAGTGATTTCGATTTCACCGACTTTGTTGTCAGAGGCCGACAGGATTGAGTTCAACCTCAAGTATCCCAAGCCAGCACCAGTCCTTGCCAGTACGCCGACACCACCAGTCTCGGGGGCCCCAATTCAGTCTCTTTTGCCCACATCGGGAGCGCAGCGTTTGTCTCCAGCGGTTGCTTCGGAGAGACCGACTGTAGAGACTGTGACGACTTCACGGTGGACGATCAGTTCCACAGGGAAGCGCCACAACTCAGGTTGTAGGTACTACGGATCCGGTAGTTCATGTGGACCAACTGCTGGTGTTGCGTGCAAAAAATGTGGTGGTTGATTCTCCGAGAATTCTTGGACAGGGGTTGATGGCGCAGCATCAGCAAACAAACTTTGAGCATGAGCAACTCTTGGAAGAGCAAATCCAGATTTTCGAAAGTCCGAAGCGAACTTGCGCAACTTGAGAAGCAAGAGTTCGCACGGGCGATCCTGCCGATGTTGAAGTTGCTTGATGAGGGCATTCATCTTACGCAAGAGCAGGGAACATTTGATACATCAGGTATTGATTTCTGTACGGAAGGGGTTGCTGAGCGACCTAGGTGGGCTGTTCAATGCAAGGGTTTCCACGTAGCTGAGGAGGAATTGGGCGAAGTTCAGGTCCGACAGTGTGCAAGGTCTATATCCACCTTGAAGAAGAGCAATTGTAAGCCTCTGAGGTATACCATGGTATACAATCGGAGAGACAGGGATAGGCGCTTTCGAGACCGTGTATGCTCCATGCTAGAGCCACTCCAGGAACTCGATATCCAACCAGAACTCTGGTCATTGGATGACCTGCTTGTCAATGTCTTCAATGAGCTCGAGCGCCGTTTGGAAATAGAGGCGTCCGTGGCAGGAAATAGGATAAAAGAGCAGCTTATTAGTCACCACGGTGAAATCAAGAGCGAGATCGTAGACTATATTCCCTTCAAACTACAGAAGCTTACTACCGATCATACGCAATTCATTGTGGAGGATACTCAAGATCCCAAAAATAGAGGGGCCTTGGACGTCTTGCAAGAATCTAATGGTGATCATTTTCATCTAATTCTGGGTGACTTTGGAGTCGGTAAGACAACTCTTGCTGAGAGGGTGGCTTTGGAAGTCAGCCTGTCGGATGATAGGCAGCATGTGCTATTCATTCCCGCTGCAAATTTGCCGGCGTCAGCACGCGGGGCGAAAGAGGTGCAGTTTGCTCTGATGCCTGTTGCGGCAGTACTGGAGAAGATTGAGGATGCCGGACGTTGGATAGAGTCGATCTTGGCTACCGTTGCTGCAAACCTCCTGGAACGTAACGACTCGTCGATAGTGCTAATTGTGGATGGGCTTGACGAATCACAGCTGCTTGCTTTGCCGAACGGATTTGCATATCTGTTTGACTGCTTGGCACCTGTAAGAGCTGCAATCATTCTCACGATGAGACTGGAGTTCTGGGAGAGGCGGAGGCTTGAATTTGAAGCCGCGTTCACAGGTCGCATAGGGCCCGGTAAACCGCAGGGGCATCGCAGAAGAAGGGGGAACGTTGTTACGCTTGAACTATGGAACAATCGACAGATTGCGGAGTACATTGATCTAGTATCGGCAAATAGAGGTGGCGGCGTTCATCTTGATGTATTAAGCGAATTGAAAGCTCTTGTCTTGGATGGTGGATATCATTCTCTATATGGTGATATTCCGCGTCGGCCTCTTTTTCTGAAGATGCTTGTGGACTTGGTTATAGATGGAGGGGTGAAGGAAACTGGCCGTGTTGCTCTATTTTTGGGCTGGATTAGGATGAAAACGCGGCGTGATATCATGGCTCCAAGGACGGGGGTTGGGGCGCGGATTGGAATCGTGGACGCGAGGGAGGTTGCTGATCTCACGGAAGAGATAGCAATGAATGCAATGCTGCTCGCTGCGAAGGACATGTGGGGGGAGAGTGAAGGGAAAGTTTTTCTAAAACCAACAATCGGATTTGGACGTTTGAGAAGCTTGGACGAAAGCCTCAAGAGCATAAAGGACGTCACGGGTCTTGCCCTAAATACGCTATTGCGTCCTCTGAAAACCACCTCTCCTCTCCAACTTACTGAATTGAAGTTTGCCCATCTTGCGTTTCAGGAATTCCTGTTTTCCTTGCAACTAGCCAGAGGGGAGATCGTTCTCAACCCAAATTGGACGTTTCCTGATGAGATATTTGCGTGGAAAGCCTCTATTGAGAAAGAAAGTGCTGAGCTATGGAAATGAAGAGCGTTACTTTGATGCTCTCGCTAAACGACACTCCGGCGTACCTTCGGGCTTGGTGCCGGCTAGGAGCTTGTGGTCTTCTTTTGATCCTTATTTCAGCTCCACTGAATGGTCACGCCTCAGAGGTGGTCAGGCTGGTGACTTGGAACCTTGAATGGTTCCCGGGACGAAAACCCACGGCTACGCAGGGAAAGAAGGATCGGCACTTCCTTGAGGTTGCAGCCGTCATTCCCCAGTTTCGAGCCGATGTCATGGTTCTACAGGAGGTTCGGGATCAAGACTCGGCTGAGAAGTTGGCAAAGCTAATGCCAGGTTTCCAAGTTCATGTCGTGAGCCGGTTCAAAGACGAGGTGGGTGGTGCAGTCGGTCTTCAACAAATTGCGATCATGTCCCGATTTCCTGCTGATGGTGCGTGGGCTGAGTCTTGGAAGAGAGGATGGGCCAATGCACCGAGAGGATATGTGTATGCGAAGCTGATTGTGGAAGGTCGTCCTCTTCACGTCTATGGGCTCCATCTGAAGAGCAACCTGGGGGATCCGATCAAGAACACATCCAAGAGGGAAGACGCCGTAGAGCAGCTTCTAGGGCACATTAAGGACCAATGCAAAGCGGGTGAGCCTGTCGTGGTGACCGGAGACTTCAACACATCAAAGGAGCAGCTTAATTTGGCAGGAGATCGCACTTTGTTGAAGCTGGAAGAACAGGGCTTCTTTTGGGCTTTCGAAGGGGTGCCGCTGAAGGACAGGATCACCATTCCTGGAGGTGGTCGCTACCCTGATGCCTGTTTCGATCACGTCTACACACGGGATCTGGGGCGACCTGTGGCTGCAGTTTTGAAAGACACACCAGGGAGTGATCACTTTCCGGTGGCGGTGGATCTACTGCAAGGAGCCGCCAAAAATATTTATCAACCGGGCGAACAATGAAGGCAAAATTAGAGGGGGAACTCTTCTTTCAGGTGCTGGAACCAGGAGAGAAAATTCCAAAAGGAGCCAAAGGATTGGGGTTCTTACAGGAGGACCGATGGGACGACTGGGGGCAATACAGCACCCAGTTTTACCTTACAATAGTGGATGATGAAGGTAAGAAGCATGATGTAGGGCAGACTAAAATAGGGCAAATTGGACTTAAGGCGCATCATGCATCGGTTGCGCTGCCTGCTAAAAGCCGGAGCGTAAGATTGCCTCGTCGATTCTCAAGCCTCGATGAGGACTGCTTTTCACTCGGACAGGATGATCATTTCTATGACAATCTAAACCGCCTAGGCAGCGCGCTTCGAAGAAAAGTACTTCGATCGTTGAGAGACGTTGCGGCAGATGTCGATCTATGGAAAATTGCGCGAGATGAGGCGGTAATGGAACGCTCTTTAATGCGATCTATTACTGCCACAACGGTTGAAAGGCATTTTAGGAGAATTGCAAAAGGGGGCGCAAGATTAACAGACTTCAGTTTCAAGTTTAGCATCAAGTCGGAGAATGAGGATGCGGCATGGAAAAATTTGGAATTTGAGGTCATAGCTGACCAAAAGCCGCCAACCAATGTTCATGCATTGATAGGAAGAAATGGTGTGGGAAAGACCACCCTAATTGATTCGATGGTTGCAACGTTTGTGAACGATGAATCTGATTCTGGCAGTTTTGAGTGGGGCGGAAGTAAAGACGATGACGTGGGGTTCAGCAATCTGGTCAAAGTGTCATTTAGCGCCTTCGACAGTGGGGAGATCATTCCTCGAGTGGAACCTCAAGCGCCGGAATCAAAGTATACCTATATTGGCCTGCGCGAGGATCTCAAAGGGAGTTCTAGTTTCGGTCTGCCTAAAGATACAAAACAGCTCGCGGTAGAGTTTGTTGATAGTCTGGAAAAGTGTGGATCTGAATTGAAACGGGATCTATGGCTTGAGGTTATTCAAATGATGGGGGAAAGCGAGCCTCTTATGCGAAGGGCGCAGGTTGCGAAATGGATCGATCTCAAGCTTGAATCAAAGCTTGGCAGAGACAGACTCGTAGACTATTTTGATAAGAAATTAAGCTCCGGGCACAAGATAGTTCTTCTCACGATGACTCGTCTCGTTGAGAAGGTGGAGGAGCGGACACTTGTGCTGATCGATGAACCCGAGGCACACCTCCATCCGCCTTTGGTTTCAGCATTCATACGAGCAATATCGCACCTGCTGTTAGAGAAAAATGGGGTGGCGATAGTTGCAACGCATTCTCCAGTGGTTCTTCAAGAAGTTCCAAAGAGTTGTGTGTGGATACTCAACCGTGTTGGAGAGTCCGCGAAGTCCAAGAGGCCATCCATAGAGACGTTTGGGGAAAATGTCGGCACGCTGACGCATGAAGTGTTCAAGCTGGATATAACAAGTACTGGTTTCTATTCGTTAGTCAGTGATGTGGCGAAAGAGAAAGCAAGCTATCGACAAGCGGTTCGAGCGTTTGGAGAGCGACTTGGTGGGGAAGCGAGGGCAATGTTGAAATGCATGTACTTAGAAGAATTGGAAGATGATTGAATTATGAGATATATTGGGAAACCGAAGGCGAAAGGTGGGGGTGTTTTTTGCGCCCTTGCTGTTTATAACCTTTGCATCAGTAAAGTGAAAAACAAGGATCTCAAAGTCCGACTTGTTGGTATCGCATCTAGGATTAAGGAGTGCGCAGACGAGTATGATCGTTTGGCGGGTGTGGCGCAGCTTCATCGAATCTTAGCGCACACAGGCATCGCATCAGTTACGAAAAAGGAGTTGATGGCCATTTACGATGTGCGGATGGTCGGTCAAGACGGCCCTGGAAGAGGTGTGTACAACACGCTGATTGATCGAGTTCTCAATCGTGATTGCCCGCTTTGCGATGCTGGTGTGGCAACCACCCTCGATCATCATCTTCCCAAGTCTAAGTTCCCCAGTTTAAGCGTGGCACCTTACAATCTTGTACCCGCGTGCCCATGGTGTCAGAGGGAAAAGCTAGCCAAATTACCGCAAAACTCTAGTGAGGAGTGTTTTCACCCCTATTATGATGATGTTGAAGCAGTTGAGTGGCTGGATTGCATCGTGCTCCAAGGTAGCCCAGGTGTAATCAAGTTTATAGTTAGCGAACGGTGTTGCGATCAATCCGTTATGGAACGAGCGAAGAGCCATATGAAAACGTTCAATCTTGGCCGATTGTATTCACTGCGAGCAGCTAGTCAGATCACTGGGAGTCGAGCGCACTTTGCCAAGGTGTATGATAAGGGAGGCGCTGCCGCATTGTCTGCACACCTTCTTGAAGTGTCTAAAAGTTGGTATTCAATACACAAAAACTCCTGGCAGGCTGCAATGCATCGTGCTGCGTCGGAGTCTGATTGGTTCTGCAATGGTGGATTCAATGAGTGGAAGTCCTATCGCTAGCTGATGTCCCTTGCGTATGGTGTAGTCTTGGAACCGCAACGCTGCTGAGCGAGCGATTCGATATCTAGCTGTACAACGGAAGATTTCTGGCTCATTCACTGCAAAAGGTGCCGAGGAATACCTGCGAATGCTTGGTATCGCTCAGACCTGTCGATTCCAAAACAAATCATTCTTGGGGTCTCTAGATTCAGGGGAGACCAATCTGGCGGTGTTTAAGAGCCGGCGTTGACTTTGGTGGCTGGTGTTTAATGAGAAAGTGCACAGATGCCTTCTGACGTGTTGGGTTAGTCCTTAGTAAGGACTAGTGGTGGCGTGACCTTTTTACAATTTAGGCCCCTGTGAACAATTGTTTGCCGTGCATCTGTGTTCGAGTGAGGCTTTGACCGGATGAAGAGTTTGCTGGTCACTGCTGCCCTTCGAAAAGAGTCATTGATTGCTCGATACTTTGGAACTGCCTGATTGAACTAGCAACGTGACGGTGAAGGGGGCAGACTACAAGTTGCCAGTTGGTGGGCGCAGCCGATGTGTGAGTTGGGAGACAGGGGATGATTGATGTTGAGGTGAAGTCGACCGTTCTACTACACCTTGAATCAAGAATGTCTTGAGTTGAGGTGCAGAAACTGTTAAACTTGTATTAACAATCAATCGAGCAATCCGCCTTCATCATCAGACCAATCAGGGGTGAAGTGAAGGAGCAGCGATGAAGCTCAACATGCCGAGCCCGGGCCTTGGTTGGTTGTCCTAAAGAAATGATATACTTAAAAAAGATAAAAGACGTAAATGAAAGGCTATAAGGAAAACTCCTTTGATGTCCCCGAGGGGAACTATAGAATGAAAATCGTAAGCGGTGCTGTCGGTGCTGACAGGTACGGGAGTGAAAGGTTCCGCATTGTCGGTGATTTGACATCTCTCCCCTGCAGAGTCTACAACTACCAAGCTGGTATGAACTACAAGGATGGTTCATCAGAAATGCTGCCTGATCTGCACAAGATCTTGGGAGCCGAGGTGGTGAAAGTGGTAGGCGAGGATGGGCAGGTCTTACAAGAGGGCCTGCATCATCTACAAGGCAAGGAGTGTGACGTGCAAATCGTCCACATCAGCAACCCGAAACATGAGAAACCTTTCTGCAAGGTGGCTCGTGTGACAAAGTCAGGGGTTCTTGTGAAGGATCCTGATGCTAGATCTGCCTGACAGGTGAGCAGTGACAGTTCGGCCTCACGTGATTCCTTTGAAAAGGGGTTACGTGAGGCCGAATTGTTTTCAGACGGTTGGTCTCTGGGTGCCAGTGTGTATTCCAGATGGAACTGTCGAACTCGCCTACGGATGCGAGCTTCAGGCCGTGGGAGCTTCAGGGTTGAGTTCGTAGATTCGCTCGGAGTCGCCTTCTACGGGATCTAGTAACCAGCCAAGATTGATCAGTTCTTCAATTGCGGGATTGAGCAGTCTCGTCTTGACGGGGTAGGCTGAGCCACTGCTGACTGCTCGTAGAATGATGCAGGTATCCATTGGCCCAGTGGGGCTTTCGTCAAGAATCACAGTCAAGCCACGCTCTTCAACAACATTGTGAGCAAGAATGTGATCAAGTAACTCGATGGCAAATGGTGATGTCGGAGGGTGAAATCTGGCTTCCGAGTTTGTCTCGGGTGGAGTGCACGATGCGTCGGTGGAAAACTCTCCCGTAACGCCGGTCTGGAGCCGTTCCTGGGTGATCGTGCAGTAAAGTGTTCGCGGAGGTGTGTCTTCAGCTGTCAATCTGAGAGTGACTGTAAAGGGTAGAAGGCTCCGACTGACCAAGGGGATCCTCATGATGTTGGACGCTTCCCCGGGGTTGAGGGGTATTCTGAGACGAAGGTTTCTGGGGTTGAGGGTTCCATCGTTTGGGCTTCTGTGCCAGTGATCCAGTTCCTGACGGGCTACACAGCCAGTTTCGCTGTGTTCCACAACAACTGTGAGCCCTCTGGCCGACTTGTCTCCGTCGTTTCGGATGCGTAGGAGGATGAGGTAACTGAGGCCAGGATCGGTATGGAGCGGCTTCTGGATCAATGCCTCGGCTAGTAAAACTGGACCTCCTTCAAGCAGTCCTCGTACGCCCCACTGTTTGAGGGTTGCTCTGGCTATGGTGCATCTGTCGTCATGGAGCATTCCCGTCAAATCGTCGCCATCCAGGAGGTAGATGTCGTGAGGTTGTTCACTCTTCCACTCATCAAACCACCGGAGGTCTTCCTTCTTGAGGCGCGTGGGGAGGCACAAGTACCAATCCTTCAGCTTGTAGTCAGGACAGTTGGCTGCGGTCTTGTAGGAGTCTCTGATCTGGTGCTTCTGGGGATCGTCAAGACCTTCTGGAAAGTACTTGACCTGATATACGTCCAGAATGCCACCGTTTCCGAGGGTGCCGTTGCAGACATCAATACCCCCGTCACCACGATGAATTCGAACTCGCCGGCTGGAAGGGGTGTGCGCCTTGATGATCAGTGAGGCGACATCTTCAAATGCCTGCCTGGGTTCCGATACAACGTCCTGGAGCTGCTCGAAGGGATTTCTGGCCATGGGGTGAATATCGGGCGTTTAGGGTGTGGATTCAAGTTGGCTGCAGTATTCTCCCGTGTGCTTGCTGGTCCGCAACAGTTTGCATCAGATTTGGAATCGCTGGTGCCCTGTCAGATGTGGTACCTTGATGCGTTTTGAGTTTTTTCGTCTAGGGTATCCGAGGTGAGCAGGTGAAGATTCTGTAGGGAGGAGCTTGAAATTGCAAGTGGCCGTGACTCTTGTGAGCGATGCATTTTAAAAATCTCAAAGTAGCCAATTGAAAGTACACTGCTTCGGGGCTTGGAGCAGGGTCGCATTGCTCATTCTACAAAGGCGAGCGCGTCACAAAGTGATGTTGCGTGCTGCCTTGTTCCAGATGAACTCAAGAGGTGCGCAGGCGGGTTCCGAGCCAATGCGCATGTGATTGAATCTTCCTCAGCACAGAAAAAGTCACTGGTGCAGAGGAAGGTCGGCGGCTACTCGTCAGAGTAGTCAGTGTACAATTCGCCGGCGGGATAAATTGATTCGATTACCGCGTAGGGAACAATGAAATCTTCATCCTCGTACAAGCGAACCTCGACATCAACTCCCAAGAGCTGAGTGTCATTGAGGGTCGCGATGATCGTGTCGATGTCGTTCTCGTATTCCTCGGGAACTTGGACCAATCGGCCGAGTTCTTGAAGAAGGGCGGGTTCATCTGTTGAATAGATCTTTCGGAGAATGCGTGGTCTGGCAATGCTGCCCACAGAGATTGCGACATCAACGTAAACCAAATCCTGTTCGTCTGCGTTTATGTAGCGGCCTGCGCGGATGAATGCAGCTGCATAGGAATTTTCTGGGAGAAACGAGTGATGGCGCTTGAGCCACTTTGCGAAATTGAAATTTGGACCGTATAACATATGATTCTGACTGAATATTTGAAGGGTTTGGCGGAGCCAGGGACCCTGGATTGGTGATTTATTCATAAATGGCTTCTGGTGCGTTGGAAGCATGTGGCGAGTATGGATACAGCTGACTGGTGATTCCAACGCATCAGAGGCCCTGTTCTGAATTATTGAGGGCGTGTTCTGTTTCTTCTGCGTTCTGCTCTGACCGCTTTTGCAGATTTGCCGGAGTAGTTCTTCGACTTTGAGTCCAGGTCACCCATGCGAATCCTCATTTGAAAGTGTGCTTTGGCGGCATAGTAGGAGTCTAGGAAAGTCTTCATTTCAAGATTGAGCAGGATTGCTTTGGATCGATCGCCATTTACAACAGTGTCCCATGTGAATTCATAGCGGTCCTTGAGGTCAATGGCTTTGGTTTGGTAGACAAGAGTTCGCTTTAGAGCCCAGCGATCCATGAGAAGGTCGACTTTGATGGAAGGTTCTAGATCAACGCCACGCTGAGATGTGATGAGTTCTTTGAGTTCGGCTTGTAGATCGGTGTTGAAGTGTGTGGCAGTGATGATGATGTGGGAGTGAGGAAGAACACGAAGAGGCATGAATGACTGAATGCTCATTTCATGAACGATGTATGCACCGTCGATGGAATTGTTTTTAATGAGTGAAGCAATCGATTTTCTGATGGCAGACCAGTAGTTCTGAGCAAGCACGCTGTTTGTAACGCCAAATGGAATGTCGCCATCAAATGAACAGGTGAGGAAGAAGTAGTGAGCACTTGAGAAGCCAGGGCTGTACATGGAGTATGAATCCATGCCTTTGAAGAAGCTGCATTTGCTGCACAGACCCCATTTGTTGCACGGACCATTTCTGGGTGAACAACAATAGGACATCTTGCCTGAGTACATGCAGTTGGATGCAATGACTGGGAGAATGTTTTGAAAATAATTGCCCTTCTCAAAGCCATTGGAGTAGTCCCTCTCTTTGATGGCAGTGGATTTGATGAACATCTTTTGATCAATGGAGAGGAGATGTAGGTTGTCAGTGAGCTCTGTTCTTGAGAGCCAGTTCAATTGTTCGAGGCGAGTGATTTTCTGCGTTGCACCTGAATTTATTAGAGAAGAACCCTGCGGGTGTACTCTGGAGAGAACAACAGGATTATTTGAAGTGAGGTGAGCAGAAGGAGACCCAGAAGCAGGATCATTGAGTGAGATTGCTGTATGGGGATCAATTAATGATGAATGAGAAGAAGGAGTGGGTATAACTTGATCTTCTAGGAGCGATTTGGTGAGAACTGGTGTTCGCTGTTCACCAACGAATTGTTTCACCTCATTGACTGAAGTGATCATTTGGGATTGAGTCTCTTGATTTTCTGAAATGCTTGTCATAAGAAGGCGATCTAACGGACCAGTCGTCCCGTGATCGACTGGTGAGAGGTGCCATGGAGAGCAGGCGGGTTGTCGCATCTGCTCACAGGAGGCCGTATGGTTATCTGTGGGGATAATCTGAAGGGGTGTCCGGCACCGTCCGAACATGACGGTGCCAGGCAGGACCGTTATCGCCTGCGGCGGTGCGGTCGGAAGCCAACACCTGGGTGATACAGGTGCAAATGCCTAGACGGGTTTATCGGAGCCGAGTCTGGATCGGCATCGATTTCGCCCTCAAAGGCGTCGAGGTCTCGGTGATCTTCTTCGAAACTCATCTCAATCGCTCTGTCAGAGAGACTGGGGTGAATTTCGTCGGAGTCACTGAAGCGGTTCTGCTGGGGATATTGATAGCGTCGTCTGAAGGGGGGCATGTGCAGCCTTTCTTTTTTGGTGGGTTAAACGTGCCGAGCCGTGGAGCTGGGCGGGAATATTTGTGAAACTAGGAGCGGTGATCATGGGAAAACTAGAACTGGGAACTGTCTGTAACTTAGATGGGATTGATACACCTAGGCTGATAATTGTCAATCGAAAAGATTGAGCTTTTTCAAGGAAACAACACTCGTGAATATTTTGCCTCATCTGGCAGAATATTTTGGGCGTGGGGCAGGGGAAATTTCGAAGCGGGTGACTCTGGTGCCGTCGTAGTCGATTTCAAATGTGCCGGTGGTGTCAGGGAATTCATTGCTGGTGACGACATAAGTGACTTGAAGTTGGTGGGGACCCGTGAGCTGCACAATGTGGTTCACCGCGTCGGTACACGGTTTGAAAACGAGGCTGTGATCAGGTGCTGTCTGTGCCACAAAGGCATCAAGTCCTCTCATGCCCCCAGGGCCAATTCTGATGCCTTGGAGAGGTGTGCCCTCCCATTTTAGCTCGCAGGTATAAATGGGCAGATCTTCGCCGTTGAGCTTATCCGTGATTCGTTGAATGTAAGCAAAACAGCTTGTGGCAGGTCTTTGACGGTGGGGATTCTGGATCCTGATGTGGTAGTGTAGCACTTTTATTCCCCCGGCCCAGTCTGCCAGATCTCCATTTTGAGGGGTGACAGACATCTGAAGTTGGTTCCCAGACTCCAGGCACCATTCTCCTGTCTCAAGTTTCTCAAAGACCGTGGATCTGATTATTCGTGCCAGGTGCTCGCGATCTCCGAAGGGCGTGGAGTTGGCCAGGACTGCGCCCACGATGCCCTGAAGGGGCTCCACTCCCTTCTCTTGGAAGGAGATCATGGGCAGGCCCAAGAAACACGCTATGGCAAACTCCTGATGGGTAAACAACGAACCGCGGTGACCATCAGGTTTGGATTTTCCAGGCTTGGTGAGTTTCTCACGCTTGAAGTCGATGAAGACGTAATAGTCGGCGTCCCTCAGCTCACGGAAAATGGTCTCGACCACCGATTTTGTGGTCTGAACATCAGGAGCGTAGAACACCTCGAAGCCCAAGCCGCGCACCCCAAGGGTCTCGGCGATGGCTTTGGCGGTCTCACGCTCGTGGTAGTCGGTGTTCTGGCCGCAGCTGAGGAAAAGCTTCGCTCTCTTGGTGGGTTGCGACGCACTGGAAGGCTCTGTGGACATGCGCGAAGGTATTACATGGTGGCATGTGTGCAATAGGGTTGGCGGGGCGTTTGCTCGGTCGGGTGGGGGGCTAGGTTGCAGCGTCAGCGTCGTTTTCTGTGGGCTCGATGGGCCTAAAGTGAGCTTCTTGGCTGCTGGAGCGTTGGTGCGAGTGCAGGCTCATCCGATGTCGGAAAGACAATCTCGGCGGAGTCCCCTGCGATTGCGGGTGGTCTGAAGGTGTTTTCCAACTTCCAAGTTCCAAGCGCGTGTTGAGACGGTCGGGCAAATGCTGGCACTAAAACAGTGCGGGGACACGAAAAAGCCGCTTGGAGATTCTCCAAACGGCCTCTTTCATGGGAAGTACCCGGCGGCTGAACTGGCGGGTCAATGCCAAACAAGCGTGCCACAGTGGTCCTTAGGGGGATTACACTGTGGCACGAGTTGATGTTAGGAGACCGCCTTCAACAACCAAGAGTTCGCCTTTTTCTCGGCGGTTATACAGTTGGCTGCGGCCAGCTTTTTGCGAGCTTCAGTCAGCTTCTTGGGATCCGGGAAGGATTCATGAAGTTCAGACGCGTGAACCCCTTTGATCCCGTAGGACTGGATAACCTGAAGAAGCGCCGGGGAGTAGTCTTCCTTGCCAGGGACGTCCTCCATCTCCTTCAGAAGCCGGTGATTGTCGACCCGGTTGCTCGTAAGGTGGCCTTGAACCTCTAACTCGGCCTCCCTGCGGAGACGTTCGAGGGCTTGTTTTCTCGTGCCGTGGGAAGTTTCGCCCTCGGGGGGCTTGACTCCATCTTCAGGGGCGGGATGTTCTCTGGTACTGTGGGTTTCGATTTCGACGTTCGAAGGCTGCGGTACAGAGGTCCCGGCGGCTGGAATCGCCGGGGCCTCATTGTTCGTCGTGCCTGTTGACACCGATGCTCGTTGGTTATCTTGTTCCATAACAATGGTTCTATCGTATTTGTTTCCACTAACCTTGGTGGGGGCGTTGAATGCAAATTGCCACTCGGCAATGATTCAAATTGGTGTCAAGCGTGAGACAATGCTCTGCGGCAACATGATGATGCCTTCCTAGCGCCCAGCCTCTTTTACTTCGAGTTTCTGAATTGCGCTGAGAACTTTGGGTAAGTCAAACCGCACCGTTTTATGTCCAAGTCGAAGATAGGGAATTTTGCGCTTTCTCATAAGCTCATCCACCATTCGAGTGGACGGAAAACCGAGTGCCTCCATGAGCTCTTCTTTGGTGAGAAGGATGCTTTTGACGGCGGGTTGCTGGCGTTCGTCTCTTTCCATGTGGCAGTCGGCATGCAGGGGGTGATACTATGTAGTCGTACAGTGTAGTGATGTGGTTGTGCAAATAAAAACTTCGGAAAAAGCACGACAATGTGGTATTACGCTGTAGTAGTCGCCTGTATGCCAATTGCCCGCCGAACAAAAAAGCCTTGCAAAACAGTCCGGCAGATCCGCGAAGCTGCTGGCAAATCGCAGAGTGAATTCGCCGAGGACGTTGATGTGTCGGTCGCCTATGTTCAGGCGATCGAACAGGGCGCGAGACCTGCAAGTCGCGAATTCGCAATCAAGGTGATGGGACGATATGGTGCCTGGTGGGAGTGCGTGGCGGACAATTGGGAGCAGGCAATTGACCTCTCAGGGAGGCCCTATACTTCCCGGTCTTATGCAGACTTTTGTGAAGATGTTCCCGAAAACCTTTCAGATCACGATGTCGAGGTCCTGGTGGCCCCGGTTCGCAAGCTGGTTAAGGGAGCCGCAATGGTAGGTAAAACTCGTCTGGTTGCGTTGTGGCTACACCTCGTGCTTGTAGATGGCTTCAAGTCCCTGCGTAACGTTGAATTTTATGGCTGTAGATCGACAACCACTAAGCTGACCTATGGAAGGTTGCGCGAGGATAAAGGGCTTGCTGCTGCTCTAAATTTTACTGACGCCCCATCGGTGCAGGATGACGTAATCGCTATGGAGATTCACACTCCTGGGGATTCCGTCTTTGGAAGGGAGTATCCGGATTTGCGAGACCTTTCGTCACTAGTTGAGAAGTACGGGTCCCCTAATCTCTAATTTTGGAACGCTGCGGTTGCTACGGCGGTGAGTGTCAAGCGAGTGTCAAATAAGTGCGCTCCTACCGGTATTTATTAGGCATAATGCGAGCGTATGCGTCTTATGGGCTTTCTTTGCAACGCCCTGAATATGAGGTGTTTTCCCAGTGCCGACAGCGGGACTCGAACCCGCACGGTGGTCACCCACCAACAGATTTTAAGTCTGGTGCGTCTACCGATTTCGCCATGTCGGCCGGTTGATCGGGAAGTCGGAAGTGTCACTGAGAATCGACGGCAGGCAAGTCGGAATCTGGTGATTCTTGTCGTTGAGTGTGGGGGAGCGGAGGTGGTCGTCCCTTGAAACGTGTCGCAAGAGGACGGCCAGGTTCGAGGTGGACGAGAGGGGGACTCGGACATTTATCGCGATCCTTCAGACCGCGATGTACAGGGGAGGGGACCCGGGGTCTGCGTCCCTTCGTGGCCTCCGCCCCTTATATGGGTTGGGCTCCATGGGCCGTTAAGGCCGTGATGATCGTAGATCATATCAAACGAAGCTCAGAACTTGAACCCGCTCATGCGGGCGCGCCATGCTCCCAGGGCGGTGAGGTCCGTGGGAAGGGAATTCCAGCCCTTCCAGGTGTAGTTGCCGATGATCCCGTAGAGCAGGAAGTCGGCGTAAACCGGTTGGTTGCCGAGGAGGAAGGGCTTCTGCTGCACCATGGCGTCGAACCGCGCAAAGTGCGTGGCGGCGCCGGCCCGTAACTGGTCGATCTGTTGGTGCCACTGGTCCACGCAACCCCGGCCGAACTTCCGCTCCTTGTGGCGGATCAACATCGTGCGGGCGACGAAGTCTGTGATGGAGGGGACATAGAAGACGTCGGTGGCGCGGAAGGTGGCTCCTTCCACTTCGTTGTCGAGGTAGTCGATGAGGATGTCGTGAAGCCCTGCGTACGCGGCGGGGAAAAGCGTGCCGCCAGCAAAGGTGACATCGAGATACCGGGCGACATCCTGGGTGTCTGCCCCGGTTTCATAGACGACGCGATCCCCATGCTTCAAGGCTGGCACCTGATAGTAGGCCCCCTGGGTGAGCTCAATCACCTTGGTGCGATCCCAGTTGGGAACGTCGATGACCTCATACGCCACGCCAGCGGCATCCAGGATGCGTTTGACCGGCAGGCAGTACGGACTGTGGGGAAGGTCGTAGAGGAAGAGAGACATGGGGGAGGGAAATTAGGAATTAGGAATTAGGAATGCGGAGTGATGGAGTGGTGGAGTGATGGAGTGATGGAGTGATGGAGTGATGGGGTGATGGGGTGATGGAGTGATGGAGTGATGGAGTGATGGAGTGATGGAGTGATGGAGTGATGGGGTGATGGAGTGATGGAGTGATGGAGTGATGGAGTGATGGAGTGATGGAGTGATGGAGTGATGGAGTGATGGAGTGATGGAGTGATGGAGTGATGGAGTGATGGAGTGATGGAGTGATGGAGTGATGGAGTGATGGAGTGATGGAGTGATGGAGTGATGGAGTGATGGAGTGATGGAGTGATGGAGTGATGGAGTGATGGAGTGATGGAGTGATGGAGTGATGGAGTGATGGAGTGATGGAGTGATGGAGTGATGGAGTGATGGAGTGATGGAGTGATGGAGTGATGGGGTGATGGGGTGATGGGGTGATGGGGTGATGGGGTGATGGGGTGATGGAGTGATGGGGTGATGGAGTGATGGAGTGATGGAGAATCGTGCGGCCCAGTGTCATACGCTCTACGCAGGCACGCAAAAAAGGGACGCGTCCGGAGAGCGTCCCTTGGAAGGAAGAAATGGGTGGGGAGGAGAGAGACCTACCGTCCGTTGTAGGGGCGGAAGAGGCCGACCATGACGCCTTGGATCATGAGTTCCCGGGCGGGAATCAAGTCGGGGTAGGAGGGGTTCTCGGCGCGGAGGAAAGGCTGGCCGTTGTCCACAAGGTACCGCTTGAGGGTTGTTTCCCCGTCCATGAGGGCGGCGACGATGTCTTTGGGCCGGGGATCGCGCTGCTCAAGGATGACGTAGTCTCCCTGAATGATGTGAGCGCCGGTCATGGAGTCGCCCCGGACCTTGAGAGCGAAGGGCTTGGACCGCGGGGAGAGTCCCATGGTGCGGAGGTCCAGGGTGAGATTGCCGTCAGAATGCTCCGGGTTGTCCGCCGTGAAGCCGGCGGGAATGAGGCCGAAGATGGGGATGTCCACCGTCTCACGCTCCATCACCTCTGGGAAAACCACAGCGCGGGCTTTGCCAGCGAGTCTGCGAATCACTCCTTTACGTTCCAGGGCCTTGAGGTGGCTCATGGCGGCTGTCTGGCTGGCGAAACCAAAGTGCAGCTGAATGTCACGCGTAGAGGGCATGACGCCCTGCTGGCGTTGATAAACTCTGAGGAAATCCAGTAGCTCTTGTTGCCGCTCCGTAAGCATGGTTAGATGTGAACACTGTTCGGTTGTGCAGTCAAGAGTTTTTTGGCCATTCGTGTTTTCTGCTTGGAGCCGGGCGCAAGCAGGCGTTATTCCCCGCATCCTATGAAGCGTCTCATTGTGCCCCTCCTCCTTGCCTCACTGGCTCTGCCGCTCGCCGCAGCCCAGGAAAAGAAGAGCGAAGCCAAGAAGCCCGCCGCATCTTCCTCCAAGAAGAGCGCGGCGAAGCCGGCTGAGGAGTCTGCCGCCAAACCCGAGGCGGGCTCTGAGACGAAGAAGACCGACAGCGGCAGTGCGACGGAGCTGGGACTGCCTGACCAGAAGAAGGCGGGGGCTCTGCCGCCACTCACGACGGGCCTGTCTGAACTGGCTTCACAGGCCTTTGCCCGCAAGGACTGGAAATCTGCCCGCAAGTACTACCAGCAGATGCTGGAGGTGGATCCTCTCAACGCCCTGACCCACGCCAATCTCGGGGCGGTGGAGCAGCAGGCAGGGCGCCTGAAGGATGCTCAATCGCTCTTCAGCCGGGCGGTGGCGATCAACCCCTCTCTCCAGCAGACGTGGGTGGCGCTGGGCCTGGTGAGCTATGAAAACGGGGATCTGTACTATGCGCTTTCCGCTCTGGGGCGCGCCATCCATGAGGATCCGGCCGATGCCCGCGCGCACAACTACATGGCCATCGTGCTGAAGAAGCTGGGGTGGCTGGATGCGGCGGAGCTGGAGCTGCTGCGCGCCATCGAGCTGAACCCGGACTACGCCAATGCCAACTTCAACCTGGCGCTGATGTACCTGGAAAGGAAGCCCCCGTCGATCGAGCTGGCCCGACGACACTATGAACGGGCGGTGGCCCTGGGGGCGGCCAAGGATGAGCTGGTGGAGGAAAAACTCAGCCAGCAATAACCGCTGCACAGGGGAAGTTGGCTCCTGAACCCCGTTTCACGATCACTGTCGAAAATGCCGGATCCCGTCCCGCCAGGTGATGCTGCAGCCGCGTGCGGTGTGGCGGATGAGCTGGCCAGTCTGGAAGCACAGGGGCTGCGCCGGCGCCTGCGCACCTTTGTGCCGCTGCCTGCCATGTCTGTCCTTGCGGAGAGCGGGGCGGAGGTGGTGAATTTCTCCTCGAACGACTACCTCGGGCTTGCCGCCAGTGAGGAGCTGAAAGCGGCCATGTGTGAAGGGGTGGGGCGCTATGGGAGTGGCTCGGGCGCCTCGCGGCTGGTCTGCGGCACCTTGCGACCGCATCAGCAGCTTGAGGAGTGTCTGGCGGCGTTCAAGAAGACGGATGCGGCGCTCACCTTCTCCAGCGGCTACGCGACCTCTGTGGGCGTGATCCCCGCGCTCTGCGGCAAGGATGACGTGGTGATTCTGGACAAGCTCAGCCACGCGTCGCTCATTGATGGCGCAAAGCTGAGCGGGGCCACCCTCCGTGTGTTTCCTCATAACCATCTGGAAAAACTGGAACGGCTGCTCGCCGGAGCCCGGGGTGATCACGCCTCACGGCGTGTCTTGATCGTGACGGAGTCGATTTTTAGCATGGACGGTGATGCGGCAGCGCTGCGCGAGATCGTGGCTCTGAAGGAGCGCTACGGTGCCTGGTTGATGCTGGACGAAGCTCATGCCGTGGGCGTGCTGGGCCCGCAGGGGCGGGGGCTGGCGGCGCAGTGCGGTGTGGAGGGCCGGGTGGAGATTCAGATGGGCACGCTGAGCAAGGCGCTGGGGGTGAGTGGCGGCTACATCGCGGCCAGCCGGGCCCTGGTGGATCTGTGTCTGAACAAGGCGCGCAGCCTCATCTACAGCACGGCCCCGCCACCCGCTGTCGCGCACGCTGCGCTGGCGGCGGTGAATCTCACGGCCAGCGCACAGGGAGACGCACTTCGTGCTCGGTTGTTCGCCAACCGGCAGACGTTGGAAAAAGGTCTGCAGACCTCCTTTGCGGATCTCCCGGCGGCGATTCTGCCCTTGCAGGTGGGAGAGGAGCGGGCAGCGCTGGAGGCCAGCACCCAGTTGCTGGAGCGTGGATACCTGATCCCCGCCATCCGTTACCCCACGGTGGCGCGGGGTTCAGCGCGGCTGCGGCTGACGATGAGTGCTGCCCATGAAAAGCTCCAGATCGAAGGTCTTGTCGCGAGCCTTCTCCACATGATGCCGCAACTGCGGCAGGGCGGAGAGCAGTCGCTTTGAGTAGCTCCAGAGCAGCCCATGGCGGGCGGCGAGGGCGGTCTCGAAGCGCATGCCGCTCTTTTCGGCAAAGGCCTTCAGCAACTGCCGGCTGGTTGTTTCCTTGGCAAAGTGCTTCCTGGCATGCTCCAGACCGGCCTGGCCCATCGTCTCGCAGCGCGCGGGATCGATGAGCAGGTTTTCCAGATGGTCGGCAAATGCCTGAGGCTGGCCTTCCTCTGAAATCAGGCCGTTCACGCCGTGCAGCACCATCTCCGGCACACCGGCCAGACGGGTGGAGACGCAGGGGAGCTGGGCGGCCATGGCCTCCATCAGGACGGTGGGCAGGTTGTCCTTGCCGCCGTCATGTTCGGTTTTGCAGGCCAGGGCGAAGACTTGGGTCTCCTCTGTGAGCAGTTTGATGATGGCTGGCATGGGCAGCGGGCCGGTCAGGGTGACGCGATCCTCCAGGCCGAGCCGGGCGATTTGGCTCTTGAGCGGGGCTTCGAGGGGGCCTTCTCCCACGATCCGGCAGTGGAAGGGCTCGCCGCGATCTCGCAGCACGCCACAGGCGGTGATGAGGTCGTCGTAGCCTTTCTTTTCGATGAGGCGGCCGACGCTGAGGATGCCTCCCGGGGCCTTGGACCGGTCAGCGGAGGCCCGGGCGGCCATGAAGGGCTCCAGATCCAGCCCATTGTACACCCGGCGCACCCGGTGGGCGGCGTCAGGGTGCTTTTCCCGGAGCTGGCGGGCGGTGAAATCGCTCACCGTTACCACGAGACTGGCATCCCTGACCAGTTGGGCGCAGCTGGGAATGGACTCCGACTGATTGCAGAAGATGTCGTTGGCGTGGGCGGTGAAGCTGAAGCTGGTGCCGTGGAACTTTCTCAGCCACCAGCAGGTGCGCGCGCCGATGCCCGCGAAGTGGGAGTGGGTGTGCCAGGGGGCATCGCTGCCCATCTTCTTCAACACGTGGCTAATGTAGGCTGCCTCATACACCCGCATCTTGTCCGGGCGGTCTCCCCACTGGCGGAGCGTGAGCACCACGCTCTGGGGCAGCAGATTGGATTCCTTCCACTGCTTGATGAGCTCGATGAGACACTCCTCCTGAGGGAGGAAGTGCACCCGGTCCATCAGCTCGGCGGGGAAATGGCGGATGCTCTCTTCCCGGGTGTCATGGATGGAGAAGATCTGCACCTGCACGCCCAGTCGCTCGAGTTCCAGGATTTCCCGCACGCAGAAGGTCTGCGTGAACGTGGGAAATCGTTCGAACACATAGGCGATATGAGGGGAGGGCATTGTTCTGAGTTAGGCTTTTCCGGCAGGGAGCGCAAGCCCGGAGCAGTGGCCGGGGCGCGTTTCCTGAGAAGTTACTTTATCGTCACTGTTTAGACGGTTGTTCTGCTTTTTTCTTCGCGCGCTTGCAGTTTTTCCCAAGGGTCCTAAAATTGCCTGTCACGGTGGTAGCCACCCTGACAAACAGATTCAAACCATGAAAATACTGCCTCTTCTGCCGTTGTTTGTGCTCACGCTTGCCACCGCGCAGGCTCAGGAGCTGGAAAAAATCACGCAACCGGGAGCGATCTCCGGGACGGTGAACATCAATTTTGCCACCCGCACCCGTCTGACCGACGAAGGCAAGCCGGAGGTGGGGGCCAAGGACACCTATGAACTCGCGCTGGCCGTGGCCAAGACCACTGAGTTCAAGGGCAAGGTGGAACGCCAGCCGCTGATCACCAGCAAGCTGCTGGGTCGCGTGGAGCAGCCCGGGCAGCTCTTCTACTCCCTGGATCTGGCCGTGATCAACCCGGCCAACATGACGCAGAAGAAGACCGTGGGCAAATGGGTGGGCACGGTGCCGATCACTTCCGAGGGGGTGTATGAACTGGAAGGTGCTGGCGACAGCAAGCAGCGCATCAGTGTGGACGCGATCGGCAAGGCACCTGCCTTTACTGACAACTTCGGCGGCCGCCTCTATGGCAAGGGCAAGAAGACCCAGGGCGTGATGTCCTATGTCCGCCAGCTTCAGGGCAAGGAAGTGAAGATCGAGGTCAAGAACACGGACCCGATGCGTTTCGAAGGCGTGCAGATCGCCATGGGGCCGTCCCAGAACTATCCCAAGACGACCGTCAGCGGGAACCTGGACTTCGACTATGAAACGGGCAACTGGCTGACCAACGGCATCCGCTTCAGCTACAGCGTGAACGGCAAGGCCTATGAAGATGTGGTGACCGGCTCCATCAAGTGGGTGGAAGATCCGAACCGCGCCACCAACGGCAAGGGCCAGTACGAGTTCAACCTCCGCTGGAATGAGGCTGCCAACAAGCCCGCCAGCACTGAGGCCGACGCCTTCAAGGGTGCGAGCGATGAAGAAGCCTTCTTCGCCGTGGACAACAGCATCCCCTCCCTCACCGGTGTGGTGAAATACGAAGACACCATGGCGAAGGTCAAGGGTGAAGACTCCTGCACCGCCAGCAAGATCACCTACCAGCTGGACGCCAACCAGCTCACCAAGCAGCAGGTGATGAACTTCCTCAAGCTCTGGCTCATCGGCATCGGACCCACGAACGACGAGTAAGATCTCGAACTCCCCCTGGGGTGTGGAGGGTATCTCCACGCCCCTTTTTTGAACCCATTTCCAACGAACTCACCGACGACTATGAACAAAGGACGCACCCCGCTTTTCCGCTCCCTCATGCGTGCCATGCAACAGGCTGGTCCTGCCGTTTCCGGCAAGACGCGCCGTGACTTCATGCGCCTGGCCGGCGCAGCCATCCCCGCCACCATGGTGGGCCTGCGCGCCCAGGAGAAGGAAGCGAAGAAGGTCTCCGGTGCCGTCGCCGTGGTCGGTGGGGGCATTGCCGGCCTCACGGCCGCCTACCGTCTGCAGAAGGCAGGGGTGGAGGTGCACCTGTATGAGATGCAGGACCGCTTTGGCGGCCGCATGTTCACCAAGCGGGACTTCAACAAGGACGGCATGTTTGTGGAGCTGGGCGGCGAGCTGGTGGACTCCAATCACAAGGACCTCATCGAGCTGGCTGCGGAGCTGGGAGTGGAGATGCAGGGCCTGAAAGAGGGCGAGCAGGGGGTGGACTTCTACCACTTCGGCGGGAAGGTTTATACCGACAAGGACGTCATTGCCGCCTTCGGGCCTCTCGGCCAGAAGATCGCCGCCGACGCGGAAGGCCTCTATGATGACAAGGAGGAGTTCACCGCCAAGGCCAAGCAGTTCGACAACATCAGCCTGAAGGACTACCTCAAGAATGTGGGAGCAGGCACCGACCGCTGGCTCATCAACATGCTGGAGACGGCCTATGTGCCCGAGTACGGCCTGGACTCTGACCAGCAGTCTGCGCTGAATCTCATCGATTTCATCAATCCGGACACGAGTGAGGGCTTCGAGATCTTTGGCGACAGTGATGAAGCCATGCGCGTGAAGGGCGGCAACGACACGCTGCCCACCGCCGTGCATCGTGCCCTGGATGGCAAGATCAAGCTGAACAGCGGGCATCGCCTGGTGCGCATTCAGGAAGACGGCAGCAAGATCAAGCTGACCTTCAGCACGGATGCCAAGACGGTGGTGGCGTCTTATGAGAATGTGCTGATCACCGTTCCTTTCACCATGCTGCGCGGCGTGGACGGCATCTACGATCTGAAGCTGAGCGAGGAGAAGAAGCGCTCCATCAAGGAGATGGGCTTCGGCACCAACCTCAAGGTCATGTACGGGTTCACGGAAAAACTCTGGCGCACACCCGGCGCAGGCCGTGACTTCTTCTGCAACGGCAGCGTGTACGCAGACCAGCCCTACCAGACCATCTGGGAGACCAGCCGCGGCCAGTCGGGCCAGAGCGGCATCATCACCAACTTCATGGGCGGCTCCCCCGGTGCCCAGTACACGCCGGACCGCGTGGACAAGTTCCTCTCCGAGGTGGACGTGGTGTTCCCGGGTCTGAAGGGCAAGTTCGACGGCAACAAGATCATGATGAACTGGCCGCAGATCAAGTTCATGAAGGGCAGCTACAGCTGTCCCAAGGTGGGCCAGTACACCTGGGTGTATGGGGCCGCCGCCTCTGCAGAGCTGGAGGGGCACCTGCACTTCGCCGGGGAGCACACCAGCTTTGAGTCGCCCGGTTACATGAACGGAGGCGTCGAGTCCGGCAACCGCGCGGCAAGAGAGATGCTCGGGGTTGAGGAGGCGTAGAGGAGGGGGAGATTGAGTTGATTTTGAGAACGCTCCGTTGGGTTGCTGGACCTGGCGGGGCGTTTTTGTTTTTGGGGTGGAGTGGTGGAGTGGTGGAGTGGTGGAGTGGTGGAGTGGTGGAGTGGTGGAGTGGTGGAGTGGTGGAGTGGTGGAGTGGTGGAGTGGTGGAGTGGTGGAGTGGTGGAGTGGTGGAGTGGTGGAGTGGTGGAGTGGTGGAGTGGTGGAGTGGTGGAGTGGTGGAGTGGTGGAGTGGTGGAGTGGTGGAGTGGTGGAGTGGTGGAGTGGTGGAGTGGTGGAGTGGTGGAGTGGTGGAGTGGTGGAGTGGTGGAGTGGTGGAGTGGTGGAGTGGTGGAGTGGTGGAGTGGTGGAGTGATGGAGTGATGGAGTGATGGAGTGGTGGAGTGGTGGAGTGGTGGAGTGGTGGAGTGGTGGAGTGGTGGAGTGGTGGAGTGGTGGAGTGGTGGAGTGATGGAGTGATGAGGGGCGGGATTGAGGAAAGGACGGTTCTGGCACCCTTTCAGGGTGCGATGCGTTTTTTTGTGCGCACAGGAGGTGTCAGTCGCTGCGCTCCCTCAACCTCCGGCTACCTTCTGGGATGCCTTCGGCGTGGCTTTTCCGGTGAGGGTCCGACGGAAGGTTCGGGCTTCAACGAGGGAGACGGCGCCGGAGATCGCTGGGCAATGTGTTATTGCATGAAGCCATGAGCTCCCGCCATTCCTCGTGCGACTGAGGCAAACTAAAGTTTGAACTACGAACAGCTTCCAACACCTTGACCACTGACGCACTGCCCACTGACGCACTGTTTTACCGGCCCCGCAGATCGTAACAAATCATCCGCTGGCCGGTGCGGCCGCGCACCTGCTCGTCATAGTTCTGGGTCACATAGAGCAGACCGCGGCTCACGGCGGGGAGGCACCAGGTGTGGGGGGCGTAGAAGAGCTGGGTCCTGGCGGTGACCTTGCAGCCTTGGGCATTCAGGTCCAGCCAGAGCAGGCTGCCCAGTTCCCCAAGGCAGAGGAACTGGCCATCCACCAGCAGCAGGCTGGCGCGCTGGGCGCCCATGCGGGCGGTGCGGCCGGGATTGAGCTCGGTGTCATCCCAGTAGAGGTCTTCGCGCCAGTTCTCCCTGCCCGTCGCCACATCGTAGCACACCAACACGGCCTGGCGCTCGGTCTCGCCGTGAATGCCGTAGAGGCAGCCGTCCCTGTACACCGGGTTCATCCAGTGCACGGCGAACTTGCTGGAGCTCCAGAGCTCTTTGGACTTTAGTTTTTCATCGAACTCCAGCATCACGCCGCCGAGGGGGCGGTTCTTGGGATAGGCGGTGGAGATGAAGACGCGGTTTTGACCCGGAATGGCCACTGGGGAGGCGCCTGTAGCCTGGATGTACTCCTCCGCGCGCCAGGGGTGGCGGTCGTAAACGGAGCCGTCTTCGGGATTGATCGTCAGCAGCCCGCCCGTGGCAGGATTGCCCTCGCCCCCGGCGTAGATCAGCACCACGGGCTTGCCGTGGATCGTGGCTGGCACTGGGGAGGCATAGCTGGCGCCCCAGTCGTCTTTTACGCCCCAGAGGAGCTGGCCGGTCTCCAGGTCAAAGGCCCCCACGCTCAGGCCGGGGTCTGCCAGGGCGGTGTAGCGGGCCTCGCTGTCATCGTCGGGCACGGGGCGTCCTTTGCCGCCCACGTTGACGATCACCTTGTTTCCCAGTACCAGGGGGCTGCTGCCCTGGCCGAAGAAGTCCTGCGGAACGTTGAACTCGGTGCGCAGGTTCCGCTGCCAGAGGATCTGCCCTGTCTCAAGGTCAGTGCAGGTGAGGACGCTGGTCACGCCATGGGTGAGGACACGGCTTCCGGCAATGACCGGTGAACTGCGCGGCCCGTTGGCGAAGCCGTAGCGGTCCCGGTACTCCATGGTATAGCCCTGGGTCCAGTAGCGCTGCCCGGTCTCGGGATGCAGGCATTCCAGCACTTCCTTGCCCGCTTCTGCATGAAACAACACGAGGCGGTCACCCTGGATGGCGGGGGAGGTGTAGCCGTCGCCTTTGCCCACCTCCCAGACCTTCGCTGGCCCGCCCGCAGGCCACTGGTGGAGCAGGTGGGTCTCAGGCGATGTGGCATCGTCGGTCGGCCCTAGGAAACGGTGCCAGTCGCTGGTCTGGGCGGCCGGATTCAGTGCGGAAGGCGCGGCGAAAAATTTGAGCCGGTCAAATGCAGTGGGTTTGATGGGAGCGGCGGCCTCACGGGCCTGCACCGTGGGCGGGGCGGGGTCTTTCCACGGTTCCGCCCTGAGCGTGATGGTGGTGGTGGTGGCCCCGCTCAGGACCGCGGCGCAAAGGAATCTCGAAAAAGGCGTCGTCACAGTGGCATGGTACGGAAGTCGCGACCAAATCCAATCGCTTGTTGCATCGGGGCTTGTGCTTCTGCATGGGGGGGCACCGCTTCTCTGGCAGGAGAGAGTGCTTTGCCTTGACTTGTGTGACGGCGCAGACACCATGCCGTTCTTCAGCAACCATGGCCAACCATCCCAAGCCCCAGCCCAACGAGTGGTACGTTGTGCGCAACTCTCAGATCCACGGCCGCGGCCTCTACGCCCGGAAGGCGATCCCCAAGGACACGTGGATCGTGGAATATGTGGGCGAGCGCGTGGACAAAGATGAGAGCGATCGCCGTGCCAATGCCTTGCTGGACGAGGCCAAGGAGAGCGGGGGTGCCCGCGTGTACATGTTCATCCTCAATGACGAGTGGGACATCGACGGCAACGTGTCCTGGAACACGGCCCGTCTCATGAACCACTCCTGTGAGCCCAACGTGGAGGCTCAGACTTGGGACGAGCAGGAGATCTGGTTCGTGGCGCTGCGCGACATCAAGAAGGGTGAGGAACTCACCTTCAACTACGGCTTTGACCTGGAGTGCTGGGAAGACCACCCCTGCCGCTGCGGCACGGCGTCCTGCGTGGGCTACATCGCAGGGGATGACTACTGGCCGGCGCTGAAGAAAAAAGTGGCTGCCAAAAAAGCGCGGGAAGAGAAGAAGGCGCTGGCCGCTCAAGCCGTGAAAAAGGTTGCCAAGGGCAAGAAGAGCGTGACGAAGAAGAGCGTCGCCAAGAAAGAGGTCGCTGCCAAGAAGGCGGTCGCAGCGAAGAAAGAGATCGCTGTCAAAAAGACGGTCGCCAAGAGCGTCAAAGCTCCCGCCAAGAAGAAGCAGGCTGCCAAAAAGTCCAAACCTGCTGCGAAGTAGCAAGACCTGTCAAAGCAGAGGCGTTCAAGGGCGATGCATTGCATCGCCCTTTTTCGTGTGTTGATTCTGTTGATGGGCTGGAGTTGTCTGGCGAGCGGGAGCCAGGCGGGTTTGATTCAGGACATTGAGTTCGCCAAACCCGATGGGGTGAGCCTTACGCTGGACGCGTTTGTGCCTGAGGGGCCGGGGCCTTTCCCCACCGTCATCCTGGTGCATGGGGGCGGCTTCGACAAAGGGGACAAGACCACCTACATCAAGCCCTTGTTCGAGCCGCTGAGCCAGGCGGGTTTCGCGTGGTTCACCATCAACTACCGACTGGCGGGGCAGCGGCCCTGGCCGGCGTGTCTTGAGGACGTGGAAACCGCCATCCGTTGGGTGAAGGCTCACGCCGCGGAGTACAAGGTGGATGTGAAGCGCATCGCCCTGGTAGGGGAGTCTGCCGGCGGGCACCTTGTTTCCTATGCCGGAGCCCGGTCCCAAGGTGACACGAGCGTCGCGGCCGTGGTGCCGTTCTATGCCCCGCATGATCTGGAAATCCGGGCCCGGGCGCGCCAGGAGGTGAAGGAGGGGGCCGCGAAGATGTTCGGAGTGAAGACCAAGCCGGTGGGAGCCGATTTTGTGAAGTTGGGCAAGGCCTCACCCGTCAATGCGGTGAAGGCAGGGATGCCGCCGTACCTGCTCATTCATGGCGACCAGGATCCGACGGTGCCGCATGATCAGTCCATCGCGTTTCAGAAGAAGATGCAAGCTCTGGGGAACGTGTGTGATTTGATCACCGTGCATGGTGGCGGGCATGGGATGGGGCCGTGGAGCAAGTTGAAGCCGGACTATGCCAAGGAGATGGTGGCGTGGTTGCGGAAGGTGATGGAGTAGGGGCAGTGGGGCGGTGCGGTGGCTACGAGAAATCGCGGAATCTAGATGCGTGATTTGCGTTTGGAGATTCGCGGGACAACTTGCCGCATGGAAAATGAGTTGGATGTCCTTGTCGACGTGGCGGAGCGCCTCGAGAGGGCTGGCTTTGACTACATGCTGACAGGATCCTTGGCCTTGAACTACTATGCGCAACCGCGGATGACGCGGGATATAGATGTGGTTTTGGCCCTCGTGCTCAGAGATGTGACCCGACTGGAAGATGTCTTCGGTGCTGAGTACTATCTTTCGCCGGATGCAGCAAAGGAGGCGGTTCTTCATCAGTCTTCGTTCAATGCCATCCATCAGCGATCCATGATCAAGGTTGACCTGATCATTCGGAAACGTGAGGAGTATCGCCTTGAGGAATTTGGCCGCCGCCACCGTGTTTCCATGGCTGGCAAGGAGCTTTGGATCGTTAGCAAGGAGGACCTGATCCTCTCTAAACTGGAATGGGCCAGAGAATCGCTATCCCAGCGCCAACTTACCGATGTGAGGAATCTTCTCGCCACTGACTGCGACTTGGACTATCTTTGGCTATGGGCGTCGCGCTTGAATCTGACCGATATCCTGACACAGGTTTCTCCATAGGGGATACCTCGCCGGAAATCAATCGGATGATCTTTGAGCGCACGATGCGTCTGACAGGTGAGGAGCGCTTCATGATGGGAGTTCGCATGTTTGACGCCGCCCGACAGATCGTTTGGTCAAGCTTGCCGGCTGGTCTGTCCGAGTCTGAGCGCAAGCTGGTCTTTTTTGAGCGGATGTATGGTCAATCGCTGGATGATGCGTTGATGCAGGGCATCAAGTGAGGTCCCTCTTTGTCGCCCGCTGTTTGGGGGCGCAAAAAAGAAAGCCTGCGTCGAGCAGCAAAAGGGTGCCGAGGAGTGAAGAGGCGGAAGAGCTTGCTGCGCAACGATCCGGCGTCCCTCCGGGACGCAAGATGGATAGATCGTGAGTTCCGGTGGTTGTTCACCACCGGCTCCAGTCCGATGTCATCAGGGAAATAAGTCGCTTCATCGTGGCACCTCCCAGGGGGTGCAAGTTGAGGGCTGAAAGCCCGGAATAATTCCAGCCTTGGGCAACGCCCAAGGTCATTGGGGAACAGAGATGCTCAGGGCTGTAGGCCCGGTTCATTCAGGGATGTTTGTCGTGGGCAGGTTTGATGAGGTCGGGCCTTCAGCCCTCAATGAGTCTTTGATCTGCAAACCTTGGGCGATGCCCAAGGCTGCAATGAGGCCGGACCTTCGGTCCTTTTGAACCTGTGATCTCACCAACTGGAACCTCAATGCGCCACCCTGACGCCGATCCCATTCTGAAACCCATTGGCAGTCAAAACAGCGGTGCCATCACTTTTCCCTGATGGCATTGGGCTACAGTCCGATGTCCCTCCGGGACTTGAGGCGGGACTTGCGCGCAGGGTGGGCCCGGAGTTCTCAAGGAGCGGCGAGGTGTTGGCGATGTTGGGAAGAAGTTGACTCCTCGGCCTGCCGTTTGCGGTGCAAGTGTGCGAGGGATGAAGCGGAGGAAGAGCTTCATCGTCCCGCATGCGGGAAGGATCTACGAACAACTTCCATCATCCCCAACCAAGCACGAAAATCCAACGCAGGCTGACGCATGTACTCCGTACAGCTACACTCCCAACACCTTGACGCACTGGCCACTGACGCACTGCCTTACTGGCTCAAGGAAGCGGGAAGCTGCGATTGATGTCGGCTACGGTGCGCTTGATGTTGTCCAGAATCACCGGTTTGTCGCGATACTCCAGCGCCTCGTGGATGAGGGCGGCGATCTGCTTCATCTCGGGCTCCTTCATGCCGCGGGTGGTGACGGCGGGCGTGCCCATGCGGATGCCCCCGCCCAGGGTGATCTTTTCCGTGTCGAACGGAATGCCGTTCTTGTTTACGGTGATGCCGGCGAGGTCGAGCGTCTCCTGGGCGAGTTTGCCATTGAGGCCGCGGGGGCGGAGGTCCACGAGCATGACATGGTTGTCCGTGCCGCCGCTGACGATGCGGTAGCCGTGGGAGGTCATGGCATTGGCCAGGGCCTGGGCGTTGCGCACCACCTGCTGTTGATACGCCCTGAAGGAGGGCTGGAGGGCTTCATGGAAACAAACCGCCTTGGCCGCGATCACGTGCATGAGTGGTCCGCCTTGCACACCGGGGAAGACCTGGGAGTTGATCTTCCTGGCCAGATCCTCGTTGTTCGTCAGCACAATGCCGCCGCGGGGGCCGCGCAGGCTCTTGTGCGTGGTGGAGGTGACGAAGTCTGCATGGGGCATGGGGCTGGGATGCACGCCGCCTGCCACGAGGCCGGCGATGTGGGCCATGTCCACAAAGAGGTAGGCCCCCACGCTCTTGGCGATCTCCGCCATGCGGGCGAAGTCGATGATGCGGGGATAGGCGCTGGCCCCGGCAGTGATCATCTTGGGCTTGCACTCCTCGGCTTTCTTGGCCAGCGCGTCGTAGTCGATCCGCTCGTCCTTTGGGCTCACGCCGTAGTGCACCACTTCGTAGAAGCGGCCGGAGAAGTTGGCCTTGTTGCCGTGGGTAAGGTGCCCGCCGTGGCTCAAGTCCATGGTCAGGATCCGGTCACCGGGATCCAGCACGGAGAAATAGACGGCCGCGTTTGCCTGGGATCCGCTGTGGGGCTGCACGTTGGCGTACTTGGCGCCAAAGAGCTGGCAGAGACGGTCAATCGCGAGCTGCTCCACCTTGTCCACCTCTTCGCAGCCGCCGTACCAGCGCCTGCCTGGGTAGCCTTCGGCGTACTTGTTGGTGAGGCAGGTCCCCTGGGCGGCCTGCACGGCGCGGCTGGCGAAGTTCTCGCTCGCAATGAGCTCGATGTTGTTCTGCTGGCGGTGTTCCTCTGCGACGATGAGCTCGGCGATGGCCGGGTCCACCTGCTTGATCACATCTGCCGCGCGCTTGCGCAGGGAGTTCATCTTGTCCACCCGGCGGGCATGGCGGCCGCCTTCGAAGGGGGTGGAGACGAAGGTTTCCACGATCTCGACCGCGTCATCCAGAGAGGTGGTGGCACCAGCCAGGCAGACCACGTTGGAGTTGTTGTGCTCCCGGGTCACCTTGGCGGTGGCCACATTGTGGACCAGAGCGGCCTGGATGCCGGGGTGGCGGTTGGCCGTGATGCTCATGCCGATGCCGGTGGTGCAGACCAGTACGCCCGCGCTCACCTCGCCGCTGAGGACGCGGTGGCAGACGGCTTCGGCAAAGTCAGGGTAGTCCACGCTGCCCTTCCCGTGGGTGCCGAGATCGCTCACGGGGTAACCTTTGGAGCGGAGGCGGGCCACAATGGCGTCTTTCATCTCCAGACCCCCGTGATCCGTCCCGATGGCGACGGCGGGGAGCTTCACCGCGGGGGGGGGGGCCACCGTCGGGTCGGCCGGGGTGGCGCTTTCTGCGGTGGGGACGGCAGCGGCTTCTCCAGCCTCTTGGGTGGAGCCGTTCTGCTTGTCAAACGTCTGGTCGATGTAGGCGACCACGCTGGGCAGGACCTTGAGCAGGATGTCGCGAGTCTCTTCGTAGGCGTCGAGCCCAGCGCCGAAGGGGTCGTGCACATCCCGGCCCCGCAGTTCGTCATCGGCGGCAAATTCGCTCACCAGATAGGCCTTGTCGGAGGCCTCGGGGAACATCATCTCGATGGCACGCAGGTGCCCCTCAGACAGGGCAAAGATGTGCGTCACGTCATCCAGGAGCTCCTTGGAGACCTGCTGGCTCTTGAATCCAGGCAGATCCAGGCCCATGCGGCGCAGCAGTTCCACCGTGTTGCGGCTGGCGCTGTCTCCCGGGTAGGCACCTACTCCGGCGGAGAGGACCTGGTAGTCGCGGCGTTCCTTGACGAGATCGCGGAAGAGGGCCTCCGCCATCGGGCTGCGGCAGGTGTTGCCGGTGCACACAAAGAGGACGCGTTTCAAGGGCAGGATAGGTAAGGGTTGGTCGGAAGCGGGGGCAGTGAAAATGCCCCCTCCCACCGGGTTTGTCAAAGCCGCGGCGAAGTTTGGCTTTTCAACGGCACGCTCCCCGCTACTGTCCCCCGCATGCTTCAGATTGTTTTCAATGAGATCAGCGCCTCCGAATTGTCCCGGCTGCCGACCCCGGTGCAGTTCACCCTGCTGGAGGCATTGAACATTCAGCCTGAAGACGTGGACCAGAACCGGATCGAGCAGCGCTTTGGCGTCATCCTGCGCGGTGCGGGCAAGCTCTACCGCTGTCGTGCGGGCGACTACCGCATCTACTTCGCGGTGGAGGACTCGCACGTGAATGTGCACCGCGTGCTGCATGGCAACACGCTCAAGGACTTCCTTTTCCGCAGCAACCTCGGCAGCGCCGGGGAGGATGAAGTCCTTGGGGAATCAAAAAGTTTCTGGAAACTCATTGAAGAGGGCGAGCGCACCCTGAAGATGGTCTGAGCCGCACCGCGGGCCGGGACGGCGAGACCAGATTCCTTATGAATCCAACGACTCCGCCTGATCCCGATCGCAAAAAGAACCCCTCCAGTCTCGATGAAGATCTGGAGGTGGGGGCCTCTGGAGAAGACAGGGCCTGCGATCGACCCCGCTTCCTCCTGCCGCGCCTCTTCGGCCGTGCGCCGGGGAGCGCCCCTGGCATCGAGGTGGCGGATCTGGGCAAGATGACCAGCAGTCCGGACCGCGTCATTGTGACCTGTATCGACTACGCCCCGTCTGAGGTGTGTGCCGTCGATATCCTGGACATCGATGACTTTCTGGCCCAGCACCGCCCCGCCTGGTCCTCTGTGAGGTGGATCAATGTGGACGGGCTCACCGACATGAAGGTGATCCAGGCCCTGGTGGCGAAGTATGATCTGCACCCGCTGGCGGTGGAGGATACGCTGAACCCCTGCACCCGCCCCAAGGTGGAGATCTACCCTGGGGATGACGGGCATCAGGCCCGGCTCTTCCTGGTGGCCAAGATGATCTCCATGGAAAAGAAGGGGCTGCACTGTGAGCAGATCTCGTTTTTCGTAGGCAAGCACACGTTGCTGACCTTCCAGCCCACGCGCGGAGACATCTGGGATCCGGTACGCCAGCGCATATGCAAGTCTGGATCCCGCATCCGGCAGAATGATGTGAGCTTCCTGCTCTACACGTTGTTGGACGCGATCGTGGACCAGTGTTTCCCCGTGTTGGGGGACTACAGCGACCGTCTGGAGGACCTGGAGGAAGAAGTGCTCCTCCGGCCCACGCCGGCAGTGATCAACCGCATCCATCACCTCAAGCACGAGCTGCTCCTGCTCCGCCGGGAGTTCTGGCCCATGCGGGAGCTGATTCATGGTCTGCAGCGGCTGGATCATGACTTGTTCTCCGAGACCGCCTCCCTCTTCATGAGGGATGTCTATGATCATGCCGTGCAGGTCATTGAGCTCATGGAGACCTACCGGGAAGTCAGCATCTCCATCATGGAGACCTACATGAATGCGATGAGCCACCGCATGAACCAGACCATGAAGGTGCTCACCGTGCTCTCCACCATCTTCATGCCCCTGTCCTTCCTGGCGGGTGTGTATGGCATGAACTTCCAGCACATGCCGGAGTTGGAGACCGGGTGGGCCTATCCCTGGTTTTACCCCATCGGCTTCTGGGCCATCTGTGTGACTATTGTTTCCGGCATGTTCTTCTTGTTCAAGAAGAAGAAATGGCTCTAGGGAGACGGGTGCCTGTGGAATGTGTGCTCCGCTGCCTGAGGCGGGGACGTATTCCTGTTTTCCCCCGTTCCTCTCTATGACGCTCGACGAACTTCTCGCCTCTGAAGCCACCCGCACTGCTGAGTTCCCCGTGGCGGAGAAAAGCATCTTCATGGCGCACGCGGGCGTGTGCATCCTGCCGCGGCGTGTCACCCGGGCCATGCAGGAGTATCTGGAGATGTGCTGCCTCCAGCACCAGGAGAGCGGGGACGTGTGGCGTCATCTCAATGAGACGCGAGTCATCGCGGGCAAGCTTATCGGGGCCCGGGCCAGCGAGATCTCCCTGCTCGGGCCCACCTCCCTGGGACTCAGCCTGGTGGCCAACGGACTGCCCTGGCAGGCGGGGGATGAGATCGTGTGTTATCACGATGACTACCCTGCCAATGTGTACCCCTGGATGGATCTGCAACGCCATGGCGTGGTGCTGAAGTTCATCAAGACCGGGGCCCCCGGGGCGATCACCGTGGAGTCCGTGGAGCAGGCGCTCACGCCCAGGACGAAGCTCGTGGCCCTGGCCTCGTGTCACTTCTTCACCGGCTGCCGGATCGATGTGAATGCCATCGGCCGCATGCTGCGCCAGCGGGGTGTGCTCTTCTGCCTGGATGCCATCCAGACGCTCGGCGCCTTTGACACCTCCGTGGAGCATGTGGACTTTCTCAGCGCGGATGCCCACAAGTGGATGCTGGGACCGATGGCGGCCGGCATTTTCTACGTGCGAGATGAGGTTCAGGAAATGCTGCGCCCCAGCCTGGTGGGGGCGTGGAACGTGAGCTCGCCCAACTTCATCGCCCAGGACGAAGTGGTCTTTGAAAAAGGTGGCCGCCGGTATGAGCCGGGTGTGCTCAATGCCGCGGGACTCTATGGCATGAGGGCGGGGTTGGAGATGCTGCTGGAGTTTGGCATGGAAAACGTCAGCAACCGCCTGCTCACGCTGAAGCGGCATCTTGTGCCCCGGCTGGAGGCCCTCGGGTTCGAGGTATTGCCACCCACGGATGGGGCGGCGGCCTCCGGCATCACCACCGCCACGCGCAGTGGCGGCGTGCCGCTGGAGCGGGTGTTCGAGCACCTGGCCGCCCATCAGGTGGTCGTCTCCCTGCGCCACAACCGGGCGGGGGTGGCGCATCTGCGCTTCAGTCCGCACGTGTACAACACGGAAGCGGAGATCGACCGGGTGGTGGAAGTGATGGCCAGCGCAAACTGACGGGAGGGTCTCCGGTGATACAACGCTTAAAAGCGAATGCCATCAGGGAAAAAGGGCGAGGCCGATTGTCTCTCTTTTGCCAATGAACTGAGGGTTGGAGGCCCGGGCTGGTATGACGCCGGACCGTTGGTCCTCAGTTTCATCATGAAACGATGTTGATCGCTCTGCCCAGTCTTATCCCTGCTGGCATTGGCATTTATGCGGGCAGGAAGCAGCCATCCAGTGCGGGGCTTCGGATCGCCCGCGGCTCATGACATGCGATCTGGCCTCCCTTCGTTCACCCGCTGGGGGCGGCGGTTCCCAGCCCGGACCAACCAAGCACCAAGCACTCGAAACATGGCAGGGCAAGTGAGGTGCTTCCTGCAAAAGACCGCCCAACACCCCACCCCCGACCCCTTGCCCACTGCCTCGTGAACTCAAAGCTCCTTTGGCATCCAGGGCTCCAGCTTGCTCACTTCTGCTTTCGCACTCGAAGTAACAGGAATGCCCCAGAACTCAAAGAAGGGCCCAAGGTTCTTTTTTGTGATCTTGGAGAACCGGATCAGGAACTGATCGCGTTTTTCCTCATCGTTCTTGGGCGTGGGGCCAAAGGAGGGATCGGCAAAGGACCAGATGTACTTCTTGTAGTTCTCCCAACCAAAGCCCTGCACGAGCTGAACATAGGTGGTGAGGGCATGGAAGGGGTCGCCTTTCCAGATGGCCCATTTCTCGCCTTGATCCTTGGCTTTCTTCGCAGCGTCGATGTGTTTCTTGATGGACTCCGGGCTCACGCCGCCGTGGCCGATCAAGAGTTCCTTCTTGAGCACCTCGGTGTAACAATAGAGGCCAAAGACGTTGTTGGTGACTTCGCCGGTGCCTTCGAAGGTGAAGTTGCCGCGCTGATGGTTGTGGCCGATCTCGTGGTAGAAGCCCCAGCCGGGATACTTGATGCGGCCGTAGGTCACCATCTCCGCAGACTCCGGGGTGTGAATCATGATGGGGTAACCAGAGTGCATGAAGCCGGCGCTGATCTGGACATCGGCCACCATGCGTTCCGGGCGGGTGCGTTCGGCGGTCTGGTTCGAGATGTCATCCTGCGCCGTGACCACCCGGTCCCAGAACTCCATGAGCTCGGTGGGATTGGTGATCTTGCGGGCGACTTCGCTGGGCAGGCTCACCACCATCTTCTCACCGGCGAGTTCCGCCCAGGGGCCCTGGGCCTTTTTGATGTTGTTCCACTGCTCATCAGTGTCACGCCCCAGCTTGAAGTAAGGCGACTCGACCGCGCCGGCGATTTTCACCTTGAACGGCTCCGAGGCATTTCGACGCGCCCTTCCCGGAACGGTGATGTACACCAGGCCACCAAACGCAGTGCCCATCTTGGTTTCGACATTCTCGATGCCCACGGTGCGGGTGATGTCTGGCGCACGACGCCAGCTCTCCAGGTGGTAGAGTGTGTCGCTGTGGCAGCCCACGCGAATGGAGAAACCATTCCCCACCATGGCTTCCGGCACGGTCACAGTGATGGGTTCACCCGCCACTGCGTAGAGGCCGGTGCTGGTCCACCCGTCGATGTTGGCATCCACGGTTATTTCCTTGGTGACACGAGGCGCGTCCTTGGCCGGCTGGCCGGGAAACACGGCGGAGGCCGGGTGGGCGGCCACGGTGGGGCTGCTGGCCAGACGCAGTACGCGGGTCTCCATGCCCAGGCGGATGCGTTGCGAGGCGTGCTGGGCCATCGTCAGGGGCTGCTCCCTGGTGGGCACGCCGGAGTCCCCTTCACCCAGCGCGCCCATGACGGCACCCTGGAGGGAGTTGCGCCCCGGAGGCTGGGCGGCCAGGGCCACCTGGATGGCGTTCGTGCCCTGGCCGATGTCGTCGGGGTTCAGGGAGGGGCCGCCTTCCCGCTGTTTTTTGATCGCGGTGATGGCGTCGAAGGCGTTCATCATGCGGGGCAGTTCTGTGCGGGCGGAGAACTGGCGGATGGTGGCGGCATCAAATCCACTGGAGTCAGTGAAGGCGAGTCCGGTGGGCATGATGGCGTTGTTGAAGCCGTGGGCGATGCTCAGGGCCTTGCCGCCGCTCGTTTGTTCAAAGGCCCATCCCGTCATGGCCGCGATGATGCCGCCGCCTCCCTTGATGTACTCGATCGCTGCCTGGCCTTCGGCGGGATCGGTGATGCCCTGGGCATTGAGAATGACGACGTCATAGTCATTGAGCGTCTTCTTTTCCAGCGGGCCGTCCATCTTTTCGGCGCGGAGCCCTTTCTTGTCGAGGAAGGCGATGAGGTTGCTTCCCTTAACCCCGATGCGGGGCTTCTCCTTGTTGCCCACCCAGCGCACGGCATTGAGCAGCAGTGTGCCCATCCCGCCATCGCCGGCGTCCTCGGCGCTCAGATAGCTGTTGTGGCCGAAGAGCATGAGTCGGCCCTTGCCATAGCCGGCGGCGGCGGCGAGGGCGAGCTCCGGTTTGCCGGTCTCGGCGGCGGAGATCACGGGGAAGGCCAGATTTCCCCAGATGGCCACCGGCCCGGGGGCTCCGAGCCTTGGGATCGAGGAAACGCCTGAAAGAATCTTGGCGCGTTCCGCGTTTTGCCATTCACCGGGTGTTGCGGCAGGTGTCGGAGCGGTGCCGGGCGCAGCGGGCCTGATGGGGAGGGCGGTCTGGGCGGTGCCCACGCCCTGGGACAGGGCCAGCAGGAGGGCGAGGGTGAGGGGCAGTGGTTTCATGGCGGTGGGTGGATGGATGGGCGGGAGCGGAGACGATGAGCAGAGGGGGAACCGGGGCGTGGACAGGGAGCGCCGATCTTCCCTGGTTCCGGGAAAAACAGCGTGCGCAGGGGTCTGGGGCTGGCCTCAGGCGGGGCGGGCGGGCAGGATGACCTCCTGCAGCACGCTGCCATCAAGGCGGGACATGGTGACGGTGAGTTGTTGTTTGCTGGCGTGACCGCGTATGATCGTGGCGCGCTCCGGCTTGGGGCCGCCGCCCACCAGCTGGGCATAGGGCACGCTGGCATCAGCAGGCAGCCAGTGGGGCTCATGGGTGTGGCCGGAGATGACGAGTTGCACCCCGGCCTTCACCAGCAGGTCGTGCCACTTCGCCCGGCCATCGGCGCAGTATTCGCCGCCTTTTTTCTCATCTTTCCAACGCAGAGGGATGTGGCAGAAGAGGATCTTGTACGGGGCGGACTTGAAGTGCGGCTTCTCGATCTCCTGCGCCAGCCACCGGGCCTGGAGCGTGCGGAAGGCGGCAAAGTCATTGAGCCCTGCATAGACTGGATGATCGTCCGGCTTGTCCTCGCCAGTGTCCAGCACGAGAGCTCCCACCGGACCCTGACGGAAGGAGTAGTACCACTGCGTGCCCTCCACCTGGGTGAAGCGGGGCAGATGGCGGGCGGCCGGGCCGCGGACATCGTGATTGCCGCGGACAAAGAAGTAAGGGACGCCCGTGGCAAAGGCCACGCCCTTCGGGCTCAGGTACTGCTCCACCATCTTCTCCTCCTTGTAGATGTCATTGGTGACATCTCCGTTCCAGAGCAGGAAATCGCCGGGCTTTTCCTGATGGAGGGCGTGCAGCTTCTGCAGCGTCTCCGCCTGCTCGTGGGTGTCGTTCCAGACGGTGAAGGTCGTTTCCTCGGCCGAAGCGTTCAGGGTGCGGAAGGTGTGGACCGCGCTGTACACGGCCGGGCCGCGCTCGATCTTGTAAGCATTGCGGAAGTTCACCGGACTGGCTCCGACACGGTAGTGGTAGGTGGTGCCTGGTTTCAGGCCTTGCAGCCGGATCTTGAAGGTGCGCTCATCATACGGCATGAGGCCGCCGTCTGCACCGCCGGCCTTCTGGCCCAGGGCGGCCGTCTCGCCATATTCGATCCATCCCGAGCCGAAGCCGTTGGTCGCCCAGAGGATGCTGACGGCGTCTTCTGCAGGATGGGTCAGCACCGGGGCGCTGGCGAAGCCAAACGGCGCAGCCTCAGGAGCAGGGGCCGCCGCCGGAGGGGTGTTGACGGCGGGTGCCTCTGCAGCGGCGACCGCGCCACCCACCGGGAACAACGTGCTGCAAGTGAGAAAGCGGCGTCTCTTCATCTCCCGCTGATGGCCATGCTTTTGGGGGTGTGACGCAGTTTAGCGATAAATCACTACCAAAAACACGAGGGCCTCACCCTTGCCCGCGTTCAGAATGGCATGAGGCACGTCTGCCCGGTAGGTGGTGGAGTCGCCATGGTGCAGGGTGTCTGTGTCTTCGTTGGACTCCACCTTCACCAGCCCTTTCACCACCGTGAGGAACTCGCGCGTACCTTCGAAGTGCGGGGCGCTGCGCAAGGCTCCGCCGGGCTGCAGCTCGACTTCGTAGAACTCCACATCCTTTTCCAGATTTAGCGGGCTGAGGGTGCGGATGCGGCAGTGGTCATCAGACCGATAGTGGAAGGCGCGGTCATGATGCCGGATGACGGTGATGGAGGAGCTGACGCCCGGTGTCTCGATGAGCTCGCTCAAGCTCATGCCAAAGGCCTGGGCGATGCGCAGCGTCACGGCGAGCGTGGGGTTGGCCTGTTCCCGCTCGATTTCGCTCAACATGGAGCGGCTCACGCCACTGGCTCCTGCCAGGGCCTCCAGGGACCAGTTGCGGTCTGAGCGGAGCTGCTTCACCCGCGCGCCCAGGTGGCGGCTGATGGCTTCTGCGGGGACGTCTTTGACTCGGGCGGCAGCTTTTCTGGGCATAATCTTCTACAATAAACCGGAATTTAGTCTTGCATACCGGAAAAATAGAATCCAAAATACCGGCGGAAGCATCCGTTATACCGGACAGTGAGTCCCAGATGCTCTGCCATCCTCATTCAGTATTGACTGCCATGCCCTCGATGAAAGCCCTTGTGAAAGCGAAGTCGGAACCCGGACTCTGGTTGGAGGACGTGCCGGTGCCCACCGTGGGGATCAATGACGTGCTCATCCGCGTGCACAAGACGGGGATCTGCGGTACAGACTTGCACATCTACAAGTGGGATGACTGGGCGCGCCGCACCATCCCGGTGCCGATGGTGGTGGGGCATGAGTTCGTCGGCGAGGTCGTGAGGGTGGGGGACAACGTGAGTGACTTCCACCCGGGGGAGATTGTCAGCGCGGAAGGGCATGTGGTCTGTGGTCGCTGTCGCAACTGTCTGGCCGGGCGTCGCCACCTGTGTGCGGATACCAAGGGTATCGGCGTGAACCGTCCGGGAGCTTTCGCGGAATACATCAGTGTGCCGATGACGAACGTGTGGCACCATCGTGAAGGGGTGGACGAGGAGGTTGCCTCCATCTTCGACCCCTTTGGCAATGCGGTGCACACCGCCCTCTCGTTTGAAGTGCTGGGAGAAGATGTGCTTATCACGGGTGCCGGACCCATCGGCATCATGGCGGTGGCCATTGTAAAACACGCGGGTGCCCGGCACGTGGTCATCACGGATGTGAATGACTACCGTCTTGACCTCGCCCGGCAGATGGGGGCGACGGTGGCGCTGAATGTCACGCGGGGGAACCTCAAGGACGTGCAGAAGCAACTCGGGATGAAGGAGGGCTTTGATGTGGGCCTGGAGATGTCGGGCAACCCGGCTGCCTTCCGCAGCATGATCGACAACATGTGCCATGGCGGCAAGATCGCCATGCTGGGGATCCCGTCGGAGGAGATTGCCATCGACTGGAACAAGGTGGTGTTCAACATGCTCACCATCAAAGGCATCTACGGTCGTGAAATGTACGAGACCTGGTACCAGATGAGCGTCATGCTGGAGAGCGGTCTGAACATCAAGCCCGTCATCACGCACCGGTTCCACTATACGGATTTTCAGAAGGGCTTCGAAGCCATGATCTCGGGATTGAGCGGCAAGGTGGTGCTTGACTGGAATTAACCTCTAGAACCCAAACAACCTGCATGCCCTGGAAATCTTCATGGATCCCCGTGCTGGCCGCCGTAGTGACGGTGGCGGCCTCACTTCAAGCGTCGGCGCGGCCCAACGTCATTGTGTTTCTGGCCGATGATCTGGGCTATGGCGAACTGGGGTGCTACGGGCAGAAAAAGATCAAGACGCCGAATCTGGATCAACTGGCGGCGGACGGCATGCGGTTCACGGACTTCTACTCCGGCCACGCCGTCTGCGCGCCCTCCCGCTGTGTGATGCTCACCGGCAAACATACGGGACATTCTTTTGTGCGGGAAAACTCCGAAGGGCGTGCCGCCCAGGCGAAGGAGCGCAACCGGATCAAGGCGGCGGATGGCTATCTGCCGCAGATTGCCCTGCCTGCCTCAGAGGCCACCTACGCGAGTGCCTTGCAGAAGTCTGGCTATCGCACGGCGTGTGTGGGGAAGTGGGGGCTGGGGCACCCCAGCAATGAGGGCTCGCCCAACAAGCATGGGTTTGACCTCTTCTACGGCTACATCTCCCAGTGGCAGGCCCACTACTACTACCCCACTTACCTCTGGCGGAATGACGTCAAAGAACCGCTGGAGGGCAACGATGGCAAGGTGGGGCGGCAGTACGCCGCCGATCTGATGGAGCAGGAGGCCCTGAAGTTCATGGAAACCACGGGGGGCGGGCCGTTCTTCCTCTACTACGCCACCCCGGTGCCGCATGTGTCACTGCAGGTGCCGCCGGATGAACCCTCGCTGGCGGAGTACAAGCAGGCCTTTGCCGGCCAGGATCCGCCGTATGATGGCAGAAAGAGCTACCTGCCCACGGAGGACCCGCGCGCCATCTATGCCGCCATGGTGACCCGCATGGACCGGACCCTGGGCAAGTTTCGCGATCTGCTCAAGCGCACGGGTCAGGACCAGAATACGCTGATCATCTTCACCTCAGACAACGGGGCCACGTTCAATGGCGGCTATGATCGCGAGTTTTTCGGCGGCAACCAGCCTTTGCGCGGCATGAAGACGCAGCTCTGGGATGGTGGCATTCGCACTCCGTTCATCGCGGCCTGGCCCGGATCCATCCAGCCGGGGCAGGTCTCCAGGTTTGTGGGGGCGTCCTGGGATCTGTTTCCCACCTTTGCAGAGATCGTCGGCTTTCCCGTGCCCGCGGGTCTGGATGGAGTGTCGATCCTGCCCACCCTGAAGGGCGAGGTCGCGACGCAGAAGCAGCATGATCACCTCTATTGGGAAACGGTCGCGGGCGGTCATCAAGCGGTGCGCATGGGTCCATGGAAGGGCATCCGCCTGGGCGTGATCAAGAACCCTTCCGCTCCCGTGCAACTCTTCAACCTTGAGACCGATGTCTCAGAGACCACCGACGTCGCGGCCCAACATCCCGACATTGTGGCGAAGATCGCTACGATTATGTCGGCCGGTCGCGTGCCCAGCGCGGAGTTCCCGATGGGGGAACTCGACCGGCCCGTCTCCAAGCAGTGAATTGAGTCTTATCCCTCTTCCCTTTTCCCTCTTTCAGTCATGAGTGCTTACGATACCTTTCAATCCCACCTCAACACGCAACTGGACGCCATACGCGCCGCCGGCACCTACAAGAAAGAACGCGTGCTGACCACGCCGCAGGGCACGCTGGTGCGCGCCAATGGCGGCGAGGCGGTGCTCAACCTGTGCGCCAACAACTATCTGGGTCTGGCCCAGCATCCGGCGGTGCGCCGTGCTGCCCACGAGTCGTTGGAGCAGTGGGGCTTCGGCCTCGCCAGCGTGCGGTTCATCTGCGGCACCCAGCATCCGCACAAGCAGCTGGAGGAGAGCCTGAGTGATTTCCTCGGCACAGACGACACGATCCTCTATTCCTCCTGCTTTGATGCCAACGGCGGGCTGTTTGAGACATTGCTGGGGCCGGAAGATGCCATCATCAGCGATGAGTTGAACCACGCTTCCATCATTGATGGCGTCCGTCTGTGCAAGGCCAGGCGGTTCCGCTACAAGAACTGCGACATGGCCGATCTGGAAGCGCAACTCCAGGCGGCAGATGCTGCTGGAGCCCGCTACAAGCTCATCGCCACCGACGGTGTGTTTTCCATGGACGGCTTCATCGCGCCGCTCAAGGAGATCTGTGATCTGGCGGACAAGTATCAGGCGCTGGTCATGGTGGATGACTCCCATGCGGTCGGCTTCATGGGCGCGCATGGCCGCGGCACGCATGAGCATGGTGGTGTGATGGGCCGCGTGGACATCATCACCGGTACCCTGGGCAAGGCTCTGGGCGGCGCCAGCGGTGGCTACACGAGCGGTCGCAAGGAGATCATCGAGCTGCTGCGGCAGCGATCGCGGCCGTACTTGTTCTCCAACACGCTGGCTCCTACCATCACCGGAGCCACGCTGGAGGTGCTGCATCTGCTGAAGCAATCCACCAAGCTCCGGGATCAACTGGAGGCCAATACGCGCTTCTTCCGTGAGGAGATGACCGAGGCGGGCTTCAACATCCTGCCTGGGGTCCACCCCATCGTGCCCATCATGCTGGGGGATGCCGCTCTGGCGTCCCGGTTCGCGGATGTGATGCTGCAGAAGGGCGTCTATGTGATCGGCTTCAGCTTCCCGGTGGTGCCCCAGGGGAAGGCCCGCATCCGCACCCAGATCAGTGCTGCCCACTCCCGGGCAGATCTGGAATTTGCCGTGCGGGCGTTTGTGGCGGCAAAAAAAGAACTGGGGCTCTGATCCCCGCTTGTGAATTCCTTTAACCTGACCTCTCCATGACCCGTCTTCTTGCCATTGTCTCCGCGTTCACCGTGCTCGGTCTCTGTGCTGCACCTGCAGCGGAGTCTGAAAAATCTGCCGCCCCCAGGATCAATGCTGCCTGTTCCATTCATCTGGGCTGGCAGGCGCCGGCTTCAGAGTGGTTCTATCTGGAAGCAAGGGTGGAGAAGTCCACCCCGGGGAGTTACTTCATGGTCTGCGGCTGGAACACGGGCTACTTCGGCGTGCAGGAGCTGGGTGGGGGCAGGAAGGTCGCCATCTTCTCGGTCTGGGATCCCACCAAGGGGGACAATCCTGAGCACGTGAAGCTGGAGGACCGCGTGGAGGTGCTTCACGAGGGCAAGGATGTGAAGGTGTCCCGCTTTGGCGGTGAAGGCACGGGTGGCAAGAGCATGACCGAGTTCCCCTGGAAGCTGGGCGAGAAGATCCGCTGCATCGTGCAGGCCAAGGTGGAAGATGGGAAGACCGCGTACTCCGGCTGGCTCTGGCAACCCAGGTCGAATGAGTGGAAGCACCTGGTCACCTTCCGCGTGCAGACGGGTGGCAAGCCCCTCTCGGGCCTGTATTCCTTCGTGGAAGACTTCCGCCGGGATGGCAAGAGCGTGGGCGAAGAGCGTCGTGCCGTCTTTGGCAACGGCTGGGTGAAGACGGTGGACAAAGGGATGGTGCCGCTGGCGCAAGCCCGCTTCACGGCGTCCAAAGCTCCCACCGAAGCCAGAGACATCGTCGATGCCGGTCAGGCGGAAGGTGGTTTGTATCTCGCTAATGGTGGAAAGGTCTCTCCGAGTGTGCCGGTGGGTACCGTGCTCAACGTGAATCCACCGCCGTTGACGGTGCCGAATGATTTGCCGGCTGAGTTGTTCAAGCCGTAATACGGGAGATGTCACCCTGGTTTGAGCACTTCGCCGTGGCCGTTTGCGCCATCTCCGGGGTGCTCGCGGCCACGGGGCAGCGGTTGGACTTGTTTGGCGTGCTGGTGCTGGCGCTGGTGACCTCCGTGGGTGGCGGAACCATCCGCGATCTCTGCCTGGGCGTGCGTCCGGTCTTCTGGGTGCAGGACCCGTCGCACATCGTCACCGCCACGCTGGCGGCACTGGGCACGTTCGTCGTGGCCCGCTACTGGAAGATGCCGCACAAGGCCTTGTTGATCGCGGATGCCTTCGGGCTGGCCTTGTTTACCATCGTCGGCGTGGAAAAGTCGCTCGTGTACCAGTCATCCGGGCTGATCGCGATCATGCTCGGCGTGGTCACCGGGGTGGCCGGCGGCATGCTGCGGGATGTGTTGCGTCGCGAGGTGCCGATGGTGTTCAAGCCGGACATCTATTTCTATGCCACTGCCGCCTTTGCCGGGGCGGTGGTGTATGTGCTGCTGGTTCGTTTTGCGCCGGCCTTCACCGGGGGGCGGGAGATCTCCATGGCGGTCATCCTGGTGCTGCGGCTTGCCGCGATGGGTTGGAAATGGCGGCTGCCGGAATTTAGGGTGAGGGGGTAGGTTCTTGGTTCTCTTCCGATAGTTATTGCATTAAACCCGGAGGGTTCGCCGTACATAGCCATGGGGCGGCCGAGTGGAGCGAGGACTACCCATGGTATGTCGTGTTGGGAATTCTACCGCGGAGCGGTAGGCCCATAGTGACCAAGGTTCCTGCTGGATGCATCGCGGTATTGTCGTCAGAGGTGCGCCACACCATGGGCCTACCGCTCCGCGGTAGCAGTTGCGACATCATTTCCACGGGTTGCACTCGCTTCGCTCGTTTCACCCGTGGCTACTCATGGCGAACCCTCCGGGTTCAATACGGGGCAAAACCACGAGTGATACCTGCTCAGAGCTGGAATCCGGTCCGCGGCGTCGGGTCTTTCGTCTTTTGTTTTCCCGTCGTCTGTCTTCCCGCAAAATCGGGTCACGAAGTCCCCTTGTCGTGCGTGGGGGGAATGTGTGAAAATAGAGCTGCCCGACTCTCCGGGCGCACCCTCCTCACTCGTGAACACCATCCCCCCCGAGAAAGTACAGCAGGCCCTCTCCATTGCCAGTGGTCTGCAATATCGTGCGGCTCAAGTGCAGACCGCCGCAGAAAGAAGGCAGCAGGCGGAGCTGGACCGGATGCTGCAGCGGCCCAAGGACAAGGCGACGCTGGTGCAGCTCACTGACCAGGCCTTCCGGCCCCGCTCGGCGGACCGGGTGGCGGAGCAGTTCACCCACATCCTGGAGGTGCAGGGGGTGCCGCGGTTTTTCAATCCTCTGGACCGCGCGCTTTTGAGGGGGTTCAAGGCCTTTGGCAACTGGCTGCCCGGGGTGTCGGTGCCCATGGTGAAGGAGCATCTGCAGCATGAAACAGCCAATGTGATCCTCCCGGCGGAGCTGGAGCTGCTGGGGGATCATCTGCAACGTCGTCGCGAGCAGGGGATCCGGATGAACGTGAACTTCCTGGGGGAAGCCATCCTCAGCGAGGCAGAGGCAGCGCGGCGGATGGAGCAGTATGTGGAGGCCATGCGCTCACCGGAGACGGAGGTGTTCTCCGTCAAGATCTCCACGCTCTACTCCCAGATGTCGCCACTGGCGCGGGAGCACACGCTGGGCGTGCTTTGTGACCGGTTGGAGAAGCTCTACCGGACGGCGCAGGAGCATGTCTTTCTCCGCCCGGACGGCATTCGCGTGCCCAAGTTCCTGTATCTCGACATGGAGGAGTACCGTGACCTCAGCCTGACCTGCGAGGCCTTCATGCGCACGCTGGACCGGCCCGGTCTGGAGAAGGTGGCGGCGGGCCTGGCTCTGCAGGCCTACATTCCGGACTCTGCCCAGTGGCAACGGCGGATCAACGAATGGGCCCGACGCCGGGTGGCGGCGGGCGGTGCGCCTGTGACGCTGCGGATTGTTAAAGGCGCGAACCTGGAGATGGAGCGGGTGGAGGCCTCCATCCGCGGCTGGCCCCAGGCTCCCTACAAGAGCAAGCTGGAGACGGACGCGAACTACAAGCGCCTGTTGCACGAGGGTTTCCGGCCGGAGAACCTCGCGGCGGTGCGTCTCGGCATCGCTTCACACAATCTCTTTGATGTCGCCTACGCCCTGGTGCTGGTGGGGGAGGGGCGGGCGCTGGACCGCGTGCAGTTTGAGATGCTGGAAGGCATGGCCAACCCCCAGCGCCGCGCGCTCCTGGAGAAGATCTCCAACCTGCTGCTCTATGCCCCGGCGTGCGGGAAGGAGCAGTTCGTCAGCGCCATCGGCTACCTGATCCGGCGGCTGGATGAGAACACGGGCGGGGAGAACTTCCTGCGCCATGCGTTTCACCTCGAACCCGGCAGCCCTGCGTGGAAGCTGCTCTCCGGCGGGTTCGTGGAGTCATTCTCCCTCCTGCCGGTGCTTTCGGACGCGCCGCGCCGCATCCAGGACCGGGCCCTGCCGGTTATCCCGCGGGAGATGCGCGAGTTTGTGAACGAACCGGACACGGACTGGAGCCTGCCGCAGAATGGCGGGTGGGCGGCTCGACTGCTGGATGCAGCCCGGGAGGGCTGGTATGGGGTGCCGTTTGCGGTGGCTGGACGTGAGATCAGCAGCGGCAGAAAGACGCGCCCCCTGGTGGATCCGTCGCGCCCGGGCCACCCATTGGGGGAGGTAAGTCTTCCGGCTGCGGATGAGATTGATGATGCGGTGGAAGCTGCGGTCAAGGATGAGGACGGCTGGCGCGCCCTGACCCCGGCGGCGCGCACGGACTTCCTGAAACGCGTGGCGCATGAGATCCGCAAGGCGCGGGGGCATCTGATGACGGCGGCGCTGGCAAATACGGGGAAGGTCTTCGCTGAGTCGGATCCCGAGGTGAGTGAGGCGGTGGACTTCGTGGAGTACTATGCGAGGTCGGCACAGTATTTCTCTGAGCAGCTCGGACCTCACGTGGAGGCCAGGGGAAAGGGCGTGGTGGTGGTGGTCTCCCCCTGGAACTTCCCGATCGCCATCCCCTGCGGGGGTGTGGCGGCCGCTCTCGCAGCGGGGAATACGGTGATTCTCAAGCCGGCTTCGGATGCGGTGGTGCCAGCGTGGGAGCTCTGCCAGTGTTTCTGGAGGGCTGGGGTGTCGCGGAAGACGTTGCAATTCCTGCCCTGTAGCGGGGCGGATGCTGCGCGGCTGGTGCAGCATCCCGGTGTGGACTCCGTCATTCTCACAGGCGGCACGGCCACTGCGCTGGCCATGCTGGAGGCAAAACCCGGGATGCATCTGGTGGCGGAGACGGGCGGTAAAAATGCCACCATCGTCACCGCCATGGCGGATCGCGATCAGGCCATCAAGAACGTGCTGCATTCCGCCTTCAGCCATAGCGGGCAAAAGTGCTCTGCCACGTCCCTGCTGCTGCTGGAGGCGGAGGTGTATGACGACCCGGAATTCAAGCGGGGGCTGGGGGAGGCGGTCATGAGCTTGCGGGTGGGGTCCGCCTGGGAGCTCTCTACCAAGATGGGGCCGCTGATCCGCCCTCCTACGGGTGAGCTCCAAACCGCCCTGACGACGCTGGAGCCGGGGGAATCCTGGGCTCCCGCGCCGCGCTGCCTCGATGGCAATCCGCACCTGTGGACTCCCGGCGTGAAGTGGGGCGTGCAGCCTGGGAGCGTGACGCATCTCACTGAGTTCTTCGGGCCGGTGCTGGGGGTGATGCGGTTTGAGAAACTGTCTGAAGCCATCGAGCTGGTCAATGCCACAGGGTACGGCCTGACCAGTGGTCTGGAGAGCCTGGATGACCGGGAGCAAGACGAATGGCGGCAAGGGGTGCAGGCGGGCAATCTCTACATCAACCGCACAACGGTGGGGGCTGTGGTGCTGCGCCAACCGTTTGGCGGCATGGGCAAGAGTGCCTTTGGTGCCGGGATCAAGGCGGGCGGCCCCAACTATGTTGCTCAGTTCATGGATTTTCGTGAGACGGTGCCGGCCCTCCCAGCCGCCCCGCGTCCCGGGTCGGAGCTCGGGCGTTTCCTGGAGGCGCTCCAGGGCTGGGACACGCTGAACCTCATGGAGAACAGCCGCCTGGTGGCGGCCTTCTCCAGCTACGAGCGGGCCTGGACGACTGAGTTCTCCCAGGAGCACGACACCTTTCGTCTGCTGGGGCAGGACAATCTGCGTCGCTATCTCCCGGTGAAAAATCTGCGCATCCGCGTGACGGCCGCGGATACACCTTTCGATTTATTTGCCCGCGTTGCCGCAGGGCGCGTGGCAGGTTGTGATCTCACCCTAAGCGTGCCTCCTGGGACGGAGTGGCGGCCCTTGAGCCGCCTGCGGGAGGCCACGGCCGGGTGGGAGTCCGGCATAAAGTTTGTGGAGGAGAGTGATGCGGATTTGGTGCAGGTAATCAGGGAGCGAAAGACGGAGCGCCTCCGGTACGCGAGGCCTCAGGATGTGCCGGTGGCCGTGCGTCGGGCGGCTGCGGCGCAGCAGATCTTTGTGGCGGATGTGCCCGTGCTCATGGAGGGGCGCCTGGAACTGCTCTGGTATGTCCGCGAGCAGAGCCTGAGCTGCGATTACCATCGTTATGGAAATTTGGGCGGAAGGGTGGGAGAGGTGCGCGCGCTGCCGGATTGACCCGGAGTTCCTCAGCCTCAGGCGGGGCGGCAGAACAGGGGGGGAGGGACCCCGGGTCCCTTTTTCCTTGCCAATCCCCATATCCTCGCTTCCTATCACAGCTTCCGAACATTGCCCTACATGGAAGACAACTCCAACCAAACGAAAGACGCTCCGGGTCTGGATCTCAAAGAAATCCGGCAAATCGTGGATTTGATGAGCAAGAACGACCTGTCCGTTTTCCATCTGGAACATGGCTCGTTCAAGATCAAGCTGCGTCGCGGCTCTGACATTGAGGCCGCCAAAGATCTCCTTTCCAAGATGCCCATTTCCGCCGGGGTAACGACCGTGGCGGCCCCCTATGCGACGGCACCTGCCGCCGCTCCTGTTTCCGCTGCCCCTGCGGCAGCCCCGGCACCCGCTGCGGCGGCACCTGCTGCCTCCGAGCCTGCCGGCCCGACGATCAACTCCCCGATGGTGGGCACCTTCTATCGCGCTCCTGGCCCGAATGAGAAGCTGTTCGTCAACGTGGGCGACACCGTGGATGAGAACACGGTGGTCTGCATCATCGAGGCGATGAAGGTCATGAACGAAATCAAGGCAGAAGCCCGTGGCACCATCGCCCGCGTCCTGGTGGATGACACGAGGCCGGTGCAGTACGGTCAGCCCCTCTTCGAGCTCAAGTAAGCTCGCCTCAACCTTCGCCAGAACCTCCGTATTGCTCACGCTCTGGTGAGTCCGGGGGCAGGGACAGAATCAACGCAGCCAGACTGACGCCCCGCCCCTTCCTTTCTCTCCCACACCGAAATGTTTCGAAAAGTTCTTGTCGCCAACCGTGGTGAAATCGCCCTGCGCGTCATCCGCGCCTGCAAAGAGCTGGATGTAAAAACGGTGGCGGTCTACTCCGAGGCGGACGTGGACTCCATGCACGTGCATCTCGCGGATGAGGCCATCTGTATCGGGCCTGGTCCCAGCTCTGAGAGTTACCTCAAGATCCCCCGCATCATCAGCGCGGCGGAGATTGCCAACGTGGACGCCATCCACCCCGGCTATGGCTTCCTCAGTGAGAAGGCCGAGTTCGCGGAAATCTGCCAGCGCTGCAAGATCAAGTTCATCGGGCCCTCGCCCGAGGTGATCAGCATGATGGGCGATAAAAACACCGCCCGTGCCACAGCCCGCCGCCTGGGTGTGCCGATCACGCCTGGGTCTGATGGCATCATCGAGACCGAGGAGCAGGCTTTTGAGATTGCCCGCCGCATTGGTTATCCCGTCATGATCAAGGCCTCCGCCGGTGGTGGTGGTCGCGGCATGCGCCCGGTGCTCAATGAGGCCACGCTCCGCTCCAGCTTCCAGCAGGCCAGCATGGAGGCGCTCAAGTGCTTCGGTGACGGCTCCGTGTACATGGAGAAGCTCGTGGAGCGCCCGCACCACATCGAGTTCCAGGTCGTGGCGGACAGCCACGGCAACGTCGTTCACCTGGGTGAGCGCGACTGCTCCATGCAGCGCCGCAACCAGAAGATCATCGAGGAGTGCCCCTCTCCGAAGATCTCTGACGAGATCCGCCAGGCCATGGGTGAAGCCACGGTCAAGCTCTGCAAAGAGATCGGCTACGAGAACTGCGGCACCATCGAGTACCTCGTGGACAATGAAGGGAAGAATTTCTACTTCATGGAGATGAACACCCGCATTCAGGTGGAGCACCCCATCACCGAAGAGGTGTACGGCTGCGACCTGATCAAGGAGCAGATCCGCATCGCGGCGGGCCTGCCCATCTCTGAGCACGTGCTGAAGAACACGCCCCGTGCCCACTCCATCGAGTGCCGCATCAACGCAGAGGATCCAGACCGCAACTTCGCCCCCAGCCCAGGCAAGATCAATCACTGGTATGCCCCTGGTGGACGTGGTGTGCGCGTGGATACCCACGTGTACTCTGGCTACACGGTGCCTCCGTACTATGACTCGATGATCGCCAAGCTCATCGTCACCGGTGCCACGCGTGACATCGCCATCCGCCGCATGCGGCGTGCCCTGGGCGAGTTCATGATTCACGGCATCAAAACGACGATCCCGCTGCAGAGCAAGATCATCATGACGAGCGATTTCCAGAATGCCAAGTACGACATCACCTGGGTGGAGAACTTCCTCCGCCAGGAAGGTCTGAAGGGCTAGGCGAGAACATCGCGATACGCCTTCGAGGCACCTTGGGTCTTCCCGAGGTGCCTTTTTTTGTCGTCACCCCGGGTGCTGTTGTTTGCCTTTGCCACTGATTGGTCTTTTATGCGGCGTGTCTTCTTCTGTCACCATCTCTGTGCCTGCCACATCGGCCAACATCGGTCCGGGCTATGATTGTCTGGGCCTGGCGCTCTCGCTTTACAATCAGGTCACCGTGACCCGGTTGGAAGGGGCGCCGCGCATTGAGCCGCATCACGCGATGGTGGAGACCATTGCCGCCTTGTTCTTCCAGCAGCGGGACGTCGCGGCCGCGCCTTTTGCGTTCTCCTGGTCCATCGGTGGCGATGTGCCGCAGTCCCGTGGTCTGGGCAGCAGCGTCACGGTACGGCTTGGCGTCCTGATGGGGTTGAATGAACTCTGCGGGAGGCCGCTGAACAAGCAGCAGCTCTTTGCCCTCTGCTCGGAGGCAGAAGGCCATCCCGACAACGTGGCTCCGGCGGTGTTTGGTGGCTTTGCCCTGGCCAACAGCCGGCAGTGGTTCCGGTTTGAGGTTCAGCCCCGCCTGAAGGCCGTGCTGCTCATTCCTGACTTCGAGGTCGAGACTGTGCACGCCCGCAGCGCCTTGCCAGAAAGCGTGCCGCACCATGACGCCGCCCGGAATACCGCCAACGCCTGCACCCTCGTGGCCGCCTTCGCCACGGGCGAGTATGAGCGCATTGGCGATTCCTTGGAGGACTTCCTGCACCAGCCCTACCGTCGGCACCTGGTGCCCGGCCTCTTTGAGGCCATCGGTGCCGGGGTGAAGGCCGGGGCCATCGGCGGCTACCTGAGCGGTTCCGGCTCCACCATCGCCTGCCTCGCCACCGCGGAGGATACGGAGTCCATCGCCCAGGCCATGAAAAATGCCCTGGTGCAGACCGGGGCCACCGGCCGTACGGTGGTGGTGCCTGCCGACAACGTGGGGGCGAGTGTGGTCTCCCAAGGTTGACTTGAGCCCAGCCGCCGCGATACTCGATTTAAGCAGACGCGTTCACGTTATGGTCAATGCCACCTTTCCCGCGGATATCCTGGTTGGCCTGGACTTGCACGAAGGTGACAAGGTCGAAGGCATCGTCCACGACGGGGTTGTGACGCTGCACATCGCGGAGCGGGCTGCGGGTGATTTCAGCAGCAGCGTTGAGCCGGTGAAGCAATTCCTGGCGCAATGGTCGGGAAGGTTCACGCTGGATGACTGCGATAGCGATTCGCGCTTGGATTATCTCACTCAAAAACACTTGAGGTAAGCCCGTGCGAGTTTTTTTGGATGCCAACATTCTGCTGGACGTCGCGCTAAAGCGCCCTGGCTTGCACGACGCCAGCGGCACTGTGCATCTTGAGCGGGCGTTTGCGTTGGGCATGGGGGATTTTGAAGACGCCATGCAAGTTGCCACTGCTGAGGCGGCAGAAGCGCAGGTCATTGTGACGCGAAACCTTGCAGACTTTGCTGCCTCTCCAGTGAGGGTGGTGTCGCCCGAAGCATTTGTTACTCTCACCTGATCATGGATCTCAAAGACCAACTTGAAGACCTGGAGCAGTGGGCCATTGAGGTCATCCTGCACAACAAGCAGGGGTTCAAGGAAAGTCTGGCCCGGTTCATGTTGCACGGGCTGTCATGGATCTATGCCGGCGCGGTGCAGTTGCGCATCAAGCTCTATCGGGAGCGCTACATCCGTGACCATCATGTGGGCGTGCCGGTCATCAGCATCGGCAACCTGACGGTGGGCGGCACGGGCAAGACGCCGGTGGCTGAGCTGCTGGCGAGGGCCTTGCAGAAGGAAGGGCGCAACGTGGCCATTCTCAGCCGCGGCTACAAGAGCAAGCGGCAGAGGCGGGTGCGTTTCTGGACCAAGTGGCTGGCCCGCATCCGGGGCGAGGAGCTGCCGCAAAATCCGCCCCGGGTGGTCAGCAATGGAGAGCGCGTGCTGCTGGACAGTCACACGGCCGGGGATGAGCCCTTCATGCTGGCGAGCAACCTGCCCGGCGTGCCGGTGGTGGTGGACAAGGACCGCGTGAAGGCCGGTCTGTATGCCATCAGGCAGTTCAACTCGGATGTGCTCCTGCTGGATGACGGGCTGCAGTACGTGCGGCTCAAGCACCGGCTGGACATGGTGTTGATTGACCGAACCGCCCCCTGGGGCAACGGTTTCCTGCTGCCCCGTGGCACCCTGCGGGAACCCCCGCGCCATCTGAAGCGCGCCAGCTACATCTTCCTCACCAAGTGCGACAGCTCGGACAACACCGAGATCATCCGTGAGCTGCGCAAGTACAACCGGGTGGCGGAGATCATCGAGTGCCGCCACCGGCCCAAGTACCTGGAGAACATCCACACCCGCGAGCGGGTTTCGTTGGAAAAGATCTACGGCGCCCACGTGGGGGCCGTCAGCGGCATTGCGGTGCCGGAGAGCTTCGAGAGCGGCCTCCGCAAGCTGGGTGCCAAGGTGGATGTGACCCTCCGCTTTGCGGACCATCACCGGTTTACGTTGAAAGACATCCGCAACTTCATTGATCGCTGCGAGCGCCGCGATGTGGAGATGATCGTCACCACCGAGAAGGACTTCGTTCGGTTCCCGGAAATAAGAAACCCCGAGGTGCCCATCTACTTCTTGCGTGTGGAGATTGAGATCGTGAACGGCAGGGAAATCTTCGACCGCATGGTGCGCATCCTCTGCGAGCCCCGGGAGGTGC